>JALYLV010000011.1 GCA_030774035.1 Actinomycetota bacterium | reverse complement strand
GCGGATAGCGGAGGGCAGCATCTGGACTGAGCGATGCGAAGCGAGCGAGGGAAGCGCTGCCCGGAGCTATCCGCCCCGCCCGCGCCGCCGCGCGACAGCCCCTTAAGAACGTCTACCCGTTCCGAGCCGCCAGAGCCTTCTCGATCACCGCAACGATGTCCTCGCCGACGAGCTCATCCTGCTCGATCAGCGCGTCGCGCAAAGCTGCGTGAACGTCCCTGTTCTCCTCGAGCACAGCGCGGACCTTCTCCTTCTGTGCCGTCAAGATGTCCTCGACCCGCTGCTTCCCGTCTCTGTCCGCAAGCACCTTCGATACGAGGTTGCCGCTGTTGAGGGCGCCCTGCGAAGAGGCGTCGTAGGAGATCAGCGATCCGGCCATGCCGAACGCGCCGACCATCTTCACCGCCAGGTCAGTGGCGTGGGCGAGGTCGTTGGCAGGGCCGGTCCCGCTCTCTCCGAAACACATCTCCTCGGCGACGAGGCCTCCAAGCGCGATCGCGACAGCGGCCTCGATCTCGGAGCGCGTACGGGTGAACCGCTCCTCCGCGTCGCCGTGCGCGAGCAGACCCAAGGATCCGCGACGCTTGATGATCGAGAGGACGTCGAGGCGCCGGTCCTTCCCGAGGAAGTAGGCAACGGTCGCGTGCCCTGCCTCGTGGGCAGCAACGGCCTCACGGTCGTTGGCCGAATAGACGACAGCTTGCTTGATGCCGATCTCTTCGGTGTACTTCGCATCGATCACGTCGTCGTAGTTCATCTCTCGGCGGCCGTCTCGCAAGGCGACTAACAACGATTCGTCGAAGAGATGCTCGATCATGACCGGCGTGTACCCGAACGTCTCGTGCGCCAGGCGATCACGAACCTGTAGGTCGTCGAGCTGGCTGTGGTGTTTCTTGCGATCGAGGAAGAACGTGATGAGATCCTCGCGCTCGGCTTTCGTCGGCACGTCGAAGTACAGGCGGCGGTCGAAACGGCCGGGACGCAGGAGGGCCGGGTCGAGCGAGTCGGCGCGGTTGGTCGCGGCGATCAGCAGGATGTTGTTGTAGCGAGACTTCATCGACTTGAACTGACGCTCGGCCGGCAGATAGCTGTTCACCCAGCCGACGAACTTGCCGCGGATCCGGTCGCGTATCGGCGGCTGATCGAACGACTGCATCTGGATCAACAATTCGTTCACCATCGCGCCACCGTCGCCGCCGCCCATGAAGCTCGAGACCGTCCGCGAAAGATCTCCAAACGCCGGCGTCGACGAGTTCACTGCTCCACGGTTCTGGCCGATCGCATCGATCTCCTCGATGAAACCGATCGCGCCTCCTTGCTTGCGCGCCGCCTTACGGAGAGCCTTGAAGAACGAACGGATGCGATAGGCCGTCATGCCCTGCCACATCGACTGGAGCGCGGGTGCCGAGATGAACAGGAACGGCACGCCCGCCTGCTTCGACATCGCTTTCGCGAGATAGGTCTTGCCGGTGCCGGGAGGGCCTTCGAAAAGCATGCCGCGCCGGGGCGTTCCACCGAGCTCGTCTCGGAACGCCCGGTACCCGAGGAACACGTCCAGGGTTCGCACGACCTCGTCGACCTGCGTGTCGAGGCCCTTGATCTCGGTGAGTCCCACCTCGACCTGCTCGGGGTAGACGGTGACGTGCGGGGAGCGCCCGTTCATGAGCGGCATCGACACCATCAGCAGCACGACGGCGACGAGCAGCAGCGGGGGTGCATAGATCAACCAGAACCCGTCCGGGAACGACGGGAGACGGAACGAGTTGCTCGTGGCGAACCGGTGCCACAGGTAGAGGTCGAGCAGACCGAGAACGACGATGCCGCGGACGATGCGCTTGAACTTCGTTCGAGCTTGTTGCTTCTGCATATCGGCGGCGCCGGTCCGCAACGCGGCGGAGCTGTCCAGGAGAGCTGCGGAAGTTGCGTTGTCCTTCTGGCTCACGAGCGGCTCCCCGGGTTCGACGACACCTGCACCTCTAGTAACGGCGAAGCTACACCCGATGGCTCGTCCTGAACATCCGCCGTTTGGCCAGCGCGGAAAGGACCGAACAGACCCTGGCGGACCGGCATTCGTCCAGCCGACGAAGTGCCGAGAACGGGGGCGGGGCGGCGGTTGCAGCCGACCGATAAGGTTGCCCGATGGCCCGGAAGAAGCATCCAGCGGTGAGTGCAGAGGACCGTGAAACGGTCGGGGCGATGCTGCGCGACCTGCGCAAGGCAGCCGGGTACAGGTCCGCCGAAGCCGCTGCGGAGGACGGATGTTCGGCATCCCTTCAAACGCTGTATGCCTACGAACGCGGTGCTCTCGTCCCCTCGCTCCCTCAGTTCCTGGAGCTCGTGGAGTTCTATGTGCTAGCCAAGTCGAAGGTCCCACGGGCCAAGCTCGAGGCGGACCTGCGCGCTCAGGGTGTGGCGGCGGTCGCACAAGCGCTCTCCCTGCCCGCCTACCACGTCTCCGACGCATGGGACCTGATGGCTCGCATGCAACCCGATCATCGGAAGAACGCGTGAGCATTGGACTCACGCAGGTCGACCACGTCGGCATCGCCGTCGAGGATCTGGATGCGGCCGTCGAGCGCTATCGGCGAACCCTCGGCGTCGATGTTGCACACCGCGAGCGCGTCGAGGACCAGGGTGTCGAGGAAGTGCTCTTCGCCGCCGGACCCTCGTTCATCCAACTGCTCGGCTCACTCGGACCCGACACCCCGGTTGGAGCCTTCCTCGCGAGGCGTGGACCCGGTCTGCATCACGTCGCGTATCGCGTCGATGATCTCAAGGAAGCTCTCGATCACCTGCGCGCACAAGGGGTTCGTCTGATCGACGAACACGGGCGTCCCGGTTCGCGCGGAACGACGATCGCGTTCGTCCACCCGAAGTCGATGGACGGCGTGTTGATCGAGCTCGTCCAGGTGAACGACTAGGGCAGATCCTTCAGGCCGGTCGTCGGTGCGTTGATGAGCACCGCGACGTTGCCTTCGGGAAGCTTGCCGTCGGCCATCAGTTGGTGGACGAGGCCGGACTCCTCATAGGCGTACGTATGCCCGAGGGTGGTCTCCACGATCCCGTCGATCACGAGCTGGTTGAACGCCGCGGCTTGATCGTCGTTGAACAGGTGCGACCCTTGGTAGCGCTTCTGCATGTACCAGAGGTAGCGCACGTCGATCATCGTGTCGTAGCCGGTCGTGCCGGCACAGATCACGATCATGCCGCCACGGTCACAGACGAAGTTCGACGTCGGGATCGTGTCCTGTCCAGGATGTTCGAACACGATGCGTGGGCTCTTCTTCTCCCCAACCGCCTCCCAAACCGCCTTGCCGAAGTCCTTCGCTCCTGAGAGCCAGTCCTTCCACTCCGGCGAGTCCCATGCCGGCGGCACGCCCCAGTGCGAGAACCGCTTTCTGTTCACGAAGCCGACGGCACCGAGCGACTTGGCGTATTCGCCCTTCTCGTCGGAGGAGACGACCGCGACCGCGCGACCCCCGGCGTGCTTCACGAGCTGGATCGCGAGCGATCCGAGGCCGCCAGAGCCACCCCACACGAGCACGACATCCCCGGGCTGCACCGTATTCGGAGGCCAACCGAAGAGCATGCGGTAGGCGGTCGAGCCCGTGAGGGTGGGGGCCGCGGCTTCCTCCCACGTCAGGTGATCTGTCTTCGGCAGACATTGATGCGCCTGGACCTTGCTGAACTGCGCGAAGGAGCCCCAACACGTGTCGTAGCCCCAGACGCGGAACGACTCCGCAAGGCCGGGATCGCCGCCGGCGAGCACCTTCGGGTCGTCGGGATCCCACTGCCCGGCATGGACGATCACTCGGTCGCCCACGGCCACGTTCGTGACGTCGGACCCGACCGCGTACACGATGCCCGAGGCGTCCGAGCCCACGATGTGGAAGTCGGTCGGCTCGCCCCATCGCGCCTGTGTCTTCGTCACGTCGACGGGCACGCCGCGCGCGGCCCACACGTTGTTGAAGTTCACGCCCGCGGCCATGACCATAACGAGGGCATCGGTGAGCCCGATCTCGGGAACGTCGATCAGCTCGTCCTGGATCGCCTTCTCGGGCTCGCCGAAGCGATCAGGGCGCACGAGCTGCGCGTGCATCTTCGCGGGGACTTCGCCGATCGGCGGCAACTCACCGATCTCGTACAGATCCTTGGCCATGCTTCTCACCCTCTTCGAACGCGATCCGGTGCCCGAACCCTAGTGGTCCACGCTCGAGCGCGGCAATCGCGATCAGACAGGCGCGAGCTCAGCAACCGGGCACACGGCCGCGCGCGGACACCACCCGCAGTAGTGGCCCGGCGTCAGCTGCGGCTCGCCGCCCTTGAGGAGCCTGCCCGCCGCACGAGCCGCCTCGATCACCCGGTCGGCCGCGTGGTGCAGCGTCGCCACGGTGACGTCTTCGGCTTGCCACTCGCCGCTTTCGAGGAAGAGCGACGCGGCGCGGTACGGCGGAACCCCGAATCGAAGCGTCATGAGCAGTGCGTAGAAGCGCATGTCCTCGGGGTACTCGGGATAGGCGCCGCCGGTCTTCAGGTCGATCGCGATCCGCGCTGCACGGTTGGGCTCCGCCTTCAGTGGCATCCCGAGCACCAGGTCGATCTGTCCTGAAAGCACGAGGTCGCCGCCGAGCAACTCGGCCTTCATGCGCAACTCGCTGATCGGCGCCAGCTCTCGCCGCAGCTCCTTCAGCGGCGGGAACGACGCCTGGAACAGGGTCACCCTGCGCACGACCTCCATCAGGATGTCGTCCTGTTCGGCTGACCCGAGCTCACGCCAGTATTCGTCGAACCGAGGCTCCTGCTCGCGGAGCCGGTCGGCCGCGATGACTCCGATGCTGTGCGGGTCGAGCCCGTCCCGGCTGCCGACCTCGACTTCGATCGCCTTGTGCAGAAGGACACCGGCCGCGCTCTTCGCGTTGTGCTCGAACGGCGGGCCTTCCCCCTGGATGATGGACGCGAACTTGCCCTCGCATCGGCCGTGGTCGTTCAGCTTCTCCTTCCCGAGCCACAGCGGATCCGGCAGCTCCAGCCCGCGCACCGCTTCCTCGATCCGATCTCGCAGACGCTGCGACAGATCGGACGGGAATGCCGGGCGCGAGCCCGTGCCGATCAGCTGCTCATGGGTTCGTCGTTGCGGGTCGGTCAGTTCCACAAGTTGCATGGTAGGTATCTGCGCCGACATGCCTGGGAGCCCGGACGAGATCCTGCGGGCGCTGGCAGATCCAGAGCGGCTCTCGATCGCCGGCGCGTTGGCCCGATCGCCGATGCGTGCTCGCGACCTGGCGGCGTCGCTCGATATCTCGGTGCCGCGCGTCCGTAAGCATCTCAATAGGCTGAGCGCGAACGGGATCGTACGAGCCGGGGATGACCGCGCGACGTACCGGCTCGACACCGAGACCCTCCGTTGGGCCGCGGAACAGGTCGGACCCCCGCGGAGCGCTGGACTCGCGTTAGGTGCGGCCGACGACGACGAAGAGGCGGTGCTCCGCGCCTTCTTCCGCGACGGACGACTCGTTGAGATACCGGCCAAAGAATCCAAGCGTCGAATCGTCCTCGAGCGGATCGCGATCGAGTTCGACCCCGGCGTTCACTACGATGAGAAGGAGGTCAACGCGATCGTCGCGCGATTCTTCAACGATCACGCGGCGCTCCGCCGATATCTCGTGGACAGCGGCTTCCTCGAGCGCGATCACGGCGTGTATTGGCGCGCCGGTGGCCGCGTCGACATCTGAGCCGAGGGTTCGACCAACTGCTACGGTGATCCGCGAGCCTGACCCGGCTCACATCCCCAGCTTCATCGAGCCGGGCAGCGCTGTGCTCAAGGGGTGACGATGCACCGAGCCTCACGTGCCACAACCGCGATCGCGACGGCATCCATCGTCGTCGCGCTGCTGTGCCTGCCAGATCGGGCACTCGGAGTCGCGCCCGGGACAAGACCCGACCTCGGTCGCGGTCCCGGTCCGTGCCACCTCGCCAGGCGAACGGGTGAGAGCGTGGAACACCACATGAAACGACTGATCACCTGCGCTGCGGGAGTGTGGCCGGTTCGGGGCGGCGCGACGAAGGCCATCTGCATCGCCCGGCGCGAGAGCGGCCTCGACCCCACGGCCAGCTCACGGACAGGGAAATATCTCGGCCTCTATCAGCACCAGGCGAGTGCATGGCCCTCAAGGTTCGATACATGGACTCGACCACGGTGGAAGCTCTCGGACGATGCATTGAACGGGCGGAGCAACGCCATCGTCACGATGCGGATGGTGCACGCGAGCGGCTGGGGGCCCTGGGCGGGGATCGGATGTTGATCCGGGCCGGCCGCGGCGGGCTTCGGGTTGTGGCGGCCATCGCGGGCTAGACTCCCCCGATCATGGCAACCACAGACAAGAGCACGCCCGTCGCTGAAAAGACCGTCACCGTCGAAGAACGGATCGAGGAGCTCAGGCGGAAGAAGCGCGCCGCGCTCAGCCCAGGCGGCCGCGACGCCGCCAGGAAACAGCACGATCGGGGCAAGCTCACCGCGCGGGAACGCCTCGACATCCTCATGGACAAGGGCTCCTTCGTCGAGACCGACCCGTTCGCGGTTCACCGCTCCTACGATTTCGGGCTCGACCGGAAGCGGCCCGCCGGAGACGGCGTCATCACGGGCTACGGGTCGATCGACGGTCGCAAGGTCTTCGTGGCGAGCCAGGACTTCTCCGTCTTCGGCGGCTCGATGGGCGAGGTCCACGCTCAGAAGGTCTGCAAAGTCATGGACCTCGCGATCCAGACGGGAGCGCCGTTCGTCGCGATCAACGACTCGGGCGGCGCGAGGATCCAGGAAGGTCCCGCATCGCTCGCGGGGTACGGATACATCTTCGAGCGGAACGTCCGAGCCAGCGGCGTGATCCCACAGATCAGCGTGATCATGGGACCGTGCGCCGGCGGCGCCGTCTACTCCCCCGCGATCACCGACTTCACCTTCATGGTGAAAGAGACCTCGCACATGTTCATCACCGGTCCCGACGTCATCAAGACGGTCACGGGCGAGGAGGTCTCGTTCGAGGAACTCGGTGGCGCGATGACGCACGCGGCGAAGTCCGGCGTGTCGTCGTTCGTGGGCGAGGACGACGAGGACACCCTCCAGCGCGTGCGTTACCTGTTGAGCTTCTTGCCCTCGAACAACTTGGAGGACCCGCCCGCCTATGCGGCCACGGACGACCCGGACCGGCTCGACGACGGGCTCACCCACATCGTTCCGGATTCCGCGAAAGAGCCGTATGACATGCACGAAGTGATCCGCCGCGTCGTCGACGACGGCGAGTTCCTCGAGGTGTTCCCGATCTGGGCGATGAACCTGGTGATCGGCCTCGCGCGCCTGGACGGACGGACGGTCGGCGTGATCGGCAACCAGCCCAAGGTCCTGGCCGGAACGCTCGACATCAACGCAAGCGAGAAGGCCTCACGGTTCGTTCGGTTCTGCGATGCATTCAACATCCCTATCCTCACGTTCGTGGACGTGCCGGGATTCCTGCCGGGCGCCGCGCAGGAGTACAACGGGATCATCCGCCACGGCGCGAAGCTCCTGTATGCATACGCCGAGGCGACCGTGCCGCGCATGACCGTGATCACCCGGAAGGCCTATGGCGGCGCGTACCTGGTCATGAACTCGAAGCACCTGCGCGCCGACGTTTCGCTGGCGTGGCCAACCGCCGAGATCGCGGTCATGGGAGCCGAAGGCGCCGTCAACGTCGTGTTCCGCAAGGAGATCGAGAAGGCGGCCGATCCGGTGAAGAAGCGCGCGGAGCTGATCGACGAATACCGGAAGAAGTTCTCAACCCCGTACGCGGCGGCGGAGCGCGGTTTCATCGACGACGTGATCGAGCCCGCGCAGACACGGCCTCGGCTGATCAAGGCGATGCGGATGCTCTCGACCAAGCGCGAGTCCGTGCCCGCGCGCAAGCACGGCAACATCCCCCTCTAGGCGACGCGATGGACGACGGGCGCGCCATGGAGCTTCCCGAGGGCCTGACGCCCGAGGAGGAGCGCGCGATCCTCACCGCGCTCGAGCGCTACTTCGTGCAAGAGAGCCCGAAGCCGAACCCGTGGGTCCTGCAAGGGCGTCTCGAAGCGACGGGGATGGGGAAGCTGCAAGTAAGGCGGTACGCACGGGAACCGTGGCATCGCCAGCAGGCACCGTTCGCCCGCACAGGTGTCGCATCGCTTCACGGCCGCAGCGACGTCCGATAGGGTCGGGCCCGAGATGCCGGCTCCGGAACGCGTCACCCATTGTCCGCAGTGCCTGACCGAGTACGGGCCGGGCGTGTCGGTCTGTCCTCTCGATGGCACCTTGCTCGTTGCTGGTCCCGATGCGCAGGCGGCGAACGAGGATCCCGACGACTTCGACGGAACCGAAGGCGAAGAGGAGCCGCAGGGTGCGATCACGGTGTTCCACCGCCGCGACGTCGCGACACCAGCCGAAGAAGACGAAGCAGGGGACGGCGACCTGTTTTGGCAGGAGGAACACCCCGTAGGGGTCAAGCTCGCGATCATCGCAAGAGAGGACGCTCGGGATTTCATCGCTGCCCTGGAGGCTGAGGGGGTCGGGGCAAAGATGGGCGATCCCACACCGGAAGACGGCGTCGAGATCATCATCCACAACGCCAACCTCGCCGCCGCGCAAGCCATCCTCGTGGACTTCACCGGCGATCCCAGTTTGGTGGACGACATCGAGGTTGAGCCATCGGAGGTGGAGAACGACAGCATCTGGCCCGATGGCCGGCCGGATGGCGACGGGTTCGTGGAGGTTTCCTCGGGCCGGCTCGTCGAGCTCGATGCCCAGGCACAGACGCTGGCTGCGACCGGGATGGACGTCCATATGGAGATCTTCGACGGGACCGACCCCCACCGGACCTCAGGGGCCATCTGGGTTGCCCGTGAGGATCTCGATCGAGCGCGCGAGACCCTGCACATCGAAGCCTGATCGATGGGCGCCTCGCGGACGCCTTACGGGGCAAGCCGAAGCGACGCGCTCGCTGCGTTCGCCTCCGAACACGCATCGGCGCCGCGATCGTGGAGCAACGGTGCCAACGACCACTACGGATGGCATTCGCACGACTTCCACAAGGTCCTCTTCTGCCTCTCCGGGTCGATCGTCTTCCACACGCGAAACGGCGACGTGGAACTCGCGTCGGGTGATCGACTCGACCTGGAGCCGAGAACCGAGCACGCTGCGACGGTCGGCCCGAATGGCTGCGAGTGCGTCGAGGCGTCGAGATGAAGGTCGCGTTCCAAATCGACCAGCTGTGGTTCGCGACGCCGGGCGGGATCGGTACGTACGTCCGTGAGCTTGGAGGCGTCCTCTTCGACGCCGAGAACGTCGAGGTCGTGCCGTTCCACTCAAGCTGGCACACGCCCCCCAAGGGGCGTGCTTGGTACCCCGCCGTCGAGGTGCCGGGTTCGATCCGCACGCTCTATCCGTCGTGGGATCTCTTCGGCCGGCCTGCGCTTCCTGCGGCACTGGCCGATGCCGACGTCGTCCATGCGACGAATCACGCGGCCGTGCCACCGGTCCGAGCGGGTCAGCGCCTGGTGGTGACGGTGCATGACCTCACGTTCCAACGATTCCCTGAGGCGTTCACCAGGCGTTGGCGGTGGCTCTATCGCGCCGGGGTGCGCGCGGCCGTGCGGCGCGCAGACGCGCTGCTCGTGCCCTCGCGAAGCACAGCGGACGATCTGATCAGCGCGGGCGCCGACCCCGACAGGATCCACGTCATCCCTCTTGCCGCCTCGGTTGCGACAAGTCCTGACCCTGCCGACGCCCTCGCGCGCCTCCGTGTGCCGGTCCCCTTCGTGCTGAACGTCGGAACGCTGGAGCCCCGGAAGAACCAGGTGCGACTCGTGCGCGCATACCGGCGGATGGTGGCAACGACTGGACTTCCGCATGCACTCGTCCTTGCCGGCCCGAATGGATGGGGAACCGACGAGCTCTTCCACGAGCTGGCAACGGACGGGCCGGGGCGGATCGTTCGGACGGGATCCTTGCCGCCCGAAGATCTCGATGCGCTCTACCGATCCGCCGATGCTTTCGCGTATCCGTCCCTGTACGAAGGGTTCGGGCTTCCCGTCGTTGAGGCGTTCGCGCGGGGTGTTCCCACACTCACCTCGAACACGTCGTCGCTTCCCGAGGTGGCCGCCGGCGCCGCACTCGTCGTGGAGCCGACGGACGAAGCGTCGATCGCCTCAGGCCTCGAGCGATTGTTGACCGACCGCGCGTTCGCTGAACAACTCGGTCGCCGCGGGCTCGAACGAGCGGCGACGTTCTCGTGGGAGGCGACGGCGCGGGCTACCATCGAGGTCTATCGACTCGTGATGGGAGCCGCGTGAAGGTCTCGCTGATCGCCACCGTGAAGGACGGGGCTGAGCACATCGAGGAGTTCCTCGGATCGCTTGCCGCGCAGACACGATCGCCCGATGAGATCGTGATCGTCGACGGCGGCTCGATCGACGGAACCGTCGATCTCCTTCGGCGAGCCGAAGGGGTGACCGTGGTGGAGGAACCGGGGGCGAACATCTCCCGCGGGCGCAACGTCGCGATCGCCAACACCGCCCACGACGTGATCGCCGTGACCGACGCCGACTGTGTGCTCGATCCGGAGTGGCTCGAACGGTTGCTTCGCCCGATCGACGAGGGAGCCGACGTCGCGATGGGGTTCTACCTCCCGCTGACCGACGGCTTCTTCCATGAATGTCTCGCAGCGGTGAATCTGCCTCTCGACGCGGCCGAGATCGACGGAACGACCTTCATGCCGAGCACGCGTTCCGTCGCCTACCGGCGACAAGCGATCGAGGCCGTCGGCGGCTACCCGGATTGGCTCGACATCGGCGAGGACATGTGGGTCGACCACCGTTGGCGCGAGATGCGACTCGACATGCGGTTCGCGCCGGATGCGGTCGTGCGTTGGCGACTGCGGCCAGGGCTGCGATCGACGTGGAAGCAATACTTCCGCTACGCGAGAGGCGATGCCCAAGCCGGTCTGTATCCGGAACGCCACGCGCTCCGCTTCGGAGTGTATGCGGGACTCATCGCGGCGATAAGCTCACGCAGCCGGTGGCCGAAAGCCGCAGCAGTGATCGGGGGTTTCGGGTATGCGCGCACCCCGGTGCGTCGCGCGCTCCAGTTGACGGCCGAACCGCGCGAGCGTGCAGCAGCGGTCGTCGTCGTCCCCGCGCTGATGGCGTGGATCGACACCGCGAAGATGGTGGGCTACGCGATCGGTCTGGTCGACCGAGCGAAACGCACGCGTTAGTCGACTCGAGCCTCAGTAGTCGTAGAAGCCGGCGCGGCTCTTGCGGCCGAGCTTGCCCGCCGCGACCATGCGCTGAAGCAATGGCGGCGGAGCATACCTGGGGTCGCCGAACTCATCGAAGAGGACTTCCCCGATCGCCAGGGTCGTATCGAGGCCGATGAGGTCGCTCAACGCCAGCGGCCCCAATGGGTGCGCGAGCCCCAGGTGGACCGCGGCATCGATGTCCTCTCGCGTGGCAGATCGGTTCTCCAGCAGTCGGATCGCGTCGTTCAGATACGGGATGAGGAGGCGGTTCACGATGAAGCCCGCTTCGTCCCTCGCAAGGACGCACGTCTTGCCGAGGACATCCGTGCCGTACGCACGCACGAGCGCCAAGGTCTCGTTCGAGGTGGTGAGCGCCGGGATGAGCTCTAACAGCGGCATCACCGGCGGGGGGTTGAAGAAGTGCATCCCAACCACCTTGTCGGGCCGACCGCTCGCGACCGCGAGCTCCACGATCGGGATCGACGAAGTGTTCGACGCCAGCACGGCTTCGGGGCGCGTGACCTCGCCGAGACGGCGGAAGACGGCGAGTTTCGCCTCGACGTTCTCGGTCGCTGCTTCGATCACCAGATCCGACCCGTCGAGCGCTCCGAGATCGACGTCGCCCCGGACTCGATCGAGCGCGGCCTTGGCATCGGGTGCGGCGAGCTTGCCGCGTTCGACGGCTTTGCCGATCGAGCGCTCGAGCAGGGCCCGGCCGTTCGCGACGAGCTCCTCGTTGTTCTCGATGAACACGACCTCGGCGCCCGATCGGGCCACGATCTCGACGATGCCGGAGCCCATGACGCCGCAGCCGACGACCCCAACGTGCCGTACATCCTGCGGTTCCACGGGTCCTCCCTCGCCGATGTCGGTGGTCAGCCTACAATCGGGGACATGACCGCACGTCGGCCGGGCCGCGGGATCGTCCTCGGGGTCGCGTCAGGGTGTGTCGTTCTAGGACACTGGTTCACGTACATCCTGGTGGATCCGTCGGCTGAGGCCCGCGCAAGCCTCCTGACCCGAACGGGCCACGCGTATCTCGGCGTCGCGAGCCAGCTCGCGCTCGACGTTACGTTGGCGGCGTTCGCACTCCTCTTCCTCAAGCGGCTCTCGTCGAACGAGCGGGGCGCGCCGACGTTCGGCGCGCTCAGCCGACGCCTTGCCGGGTTCCAGGTCGGTGCGTTCCTCGCCATGGAGGTTGTCGAACGGTTGGCGAGCGGTTCCCCTTTCGGTGAGCTCGCGCACGGAGCGCTGATCCCGCTCGGCATCCTCGTGCAGATCGTGCTCGCCGGGCTCGGCGCCGCTGTGATCCTTTGGCTGCTCAGAACGGCTGACGTCGCGGCGGAGCTTCTCGCGCGCGCACCCCGGCTCCATGCAGGTGCCGATGCCGAGGTCGTGCGCGTCCGGGCGTACGAGCCGGCGCGCGTCGCTCTGATCGCGGCCCTCGGCCGCGCTCCCCCTCCCCCGCGCTGACGACGAAGCACGTCCGGATGACGGGACGTGCCCGCCAGCCGACGATCAGGAGGGAACTTCATGAAGCACCACGCGGTTCGCGTGCTCACCGCCCTGGCGTTCACGAGCGCGTTCACGCTGACGATGGCATCGAGCGCGTCGGCTCATGTCGAGAAGGACTTCGGCCCGGTGCACATCGAGATGGGATTCGGGACCGAGCCCGCATACGCGGGACAGCCGAACAGCGTGTTCCTGGGGATCGAACGCAACGGCGAGCCCGTGGCTGATCTGACCGACACGCTGAAGGTCACTGTTTCGTACAGCTCGCAGACCGCGGACTTCCCGATCGTGCCGAACTTCGAGGTCGGCGGCGACGGGACGCCCGGGGACTACCGCGCCTGGTTCATCGCCTCGCAGCCGGGCAAGTACACGTTCCACGTATCGGGAACGGTGGACGGGACGAATGTCAACTGGACGGAGACGTCCTCAACGAGCACGTTCGACGCGGTACAGGACCCTGGTGTGGCCTCGTTCCCCAAGGTCACCGCGCCGTCCAGCCAACAGCTCTACACGCTGATGACCGCGCAGGCGGCCCGGCTGCAGGCGAGCGCTGATTCGGCGAACGCTGCTGCGACGAGGGCGCGGACCGTTGGGCTGATCGGCGTGCTGCTCGGCGCCGTCGGGGCGATCGCAGCGATCGGTGCCATCGTCCGCGCGAGGAAGAGCCCGTAGGTGCTCGCACACGCCGGCGGCGCGCCCGAGACGCTCTCGATCTTCCTCCTCTTCGGGGGGATCTGGGTCGGATGGGCCGGATGGTCCCGGGTCAAGAGCAAGGGATTCCCTCGGATGCCTCTCCGCGTCGCGTACTCGCTGCTCGGGGTCGCCGTCGCGCTGGCCCTGCTGGCCGGCTTCTTGCCACAGCTGATCTGGGGAGCGAGCGGCAAGCCTTCGGCGCCGACCCCGGCCACGGGAGCCCGGCCTCGCTCGACCGCCACGATCGAGATCGCGCAGCCGACGACCGGCGAGCGGACCAGCGGGAACCAGCTCGAGGTGGTGATGACCCTCGCCGGCGGCACGATCGTCGATGCTGCCTCGACACGGCTCACGCCGGACACAGGGCACATCCACCTATCGCTCGACGGGAAGCTCGAGTCGATGACATACGGCCTCGTGCAGTTCCTGCCCGATGTGAGTCCGGGCCCCCACACACTGGAAGCGGAGTTCGTTGCGGCCGATCACGGGCCCTTCGATCCGCGCGTCACGGCGACGGTGACGTTCACGCAGGTGGCGCCGTGAAGCGGGTCGTCGCGGTTGCGCTCATCTGGACCGCTGCGCTCGGCACGCTCGGTGCGCTCGCCCCACCGGCCTGGGCCCACGCGGCACTCGTGTCGTCGGACCCTGCAGACGGCGCACAGCTGAAGTCGGCGCCGGCGTCAGTCACGATGACGTTCACTGAAACACCGGACCCGAAGCTGTCGGTCGTTCACGTATTCGATACCGCCGGAGCGTCGGTCGAGTCCGGCTCCGTTGCGAGCGTTGCCGGAGGGTCGAAAGAGCTGCGGATCGCGATGAAGCTCGGCCTGCCCGATGGCGTATACACGGTGAGCTGGCGAGTAGTTTCTCAGGTGGACGGTCACGTTACGACGGGCGCGTTCGCGTTCGGTGTGGGCGTTGCGCCCGGAACCGTCTCGTCTCGACTTCCTCCGGCGGCGACACCGGAGCCGTCGGTGCTCTCGGTCGTCGGGAAAGTGCTCCTGTACGTGGGTCTGTCGATCCTGGTCGGGGCGGCCGTGATCGGGCTCTGGGCGTTCGGCGGGGAGATCGCCTCCCGGCGGGCGCTGCTCATCACAGCCGGCGTCCTGTCTCTGGTCGGCGCCGTCTCGATGTTGTTCGCCGAACGCGCGACCGTCGGTGTGTCGTTGTCGACACTCGTTTCGTCGTCGGCCGGTCACGCCTATGTCTGGCTGCTCGGGGTCACAGCTCTCGCAGCGGCGGCCGCGGTCATCGCCGCGCTCCGAGATTCGCGGGCCACGCTCGCTGCGGCGGGGATGAGTGCGGCGACGGCGATGCTTGTGCGCGCGATAGGAGGCCATGCCGCCGCCGCGGGCTCCGCGTGGGTGCAGGTCGGAGTGCAGTGGCTCCACTTCTTAGCGGTCGGTGCGTGGGTCGGTGGCTTCGTGCCCGTGCTGCTGATCGTCCGGGCGCGCCGCGCGGCCGCTAAACCTGCTCCGATCGATGCGATCCGTTGCTACTCGACGATCGCCGCGGCCGGGTTGGCCGTCGTCATCGTGAGCGGCGCTGTTCGCGCCATCTCGCTGATGGGCGTGCACGAGATCGTGCATACCTTCTCGACGTCCTACGGCACCACCCTCGCGATCAAGGTGCTCGTAGCGGCCGTGCTTATCGCGCTCGGGGCGGTGAACCGGTTCCGCTCGATCCCCCGCTTGGCTCACAGCTCGAGCCCGTTCGTCCGGGTGATCTCACTCGAGGTCGTCGCCGCGATCGGCGTGTTCGCGTTGACCGGCGTGCTGACGGGGCTGGCCCCGCGACCGCAGGCGTCGAGCAATCCGGCAAGGATCAGCGAGATCGTCGCCAACGGCTCCGACGTCGCAACCACGGTGAAGGTGAAGCTCGTGGTCGCACCCGGCGCCCCGGGGCGGAACACCTACCAGCTGACGCCTACCGGATTCGACTCGGGTCTGCCGGTGCAGGCCGTCGGTGTCACCCTGCAGTTCCAGCCGGTCGGCAGGCCGGGCGTCGGAACGAGCTCCCTCGATCTGAGGCCGGGTTCGGCCGGCACGTGGGTAGGCGAGGGCACGCAGCTCTCGATCCAGGGGACATGGGACGTGACGGTCACGCTGCAAACCGACACCGGAGGTGTTCAGATCCCGCTGAGCCTCACGACGTCGCCACCACCGGAGGTGGTCACGGTGGCGCGCCAGGCGGGCGAGCCCGACATCTACTCGATCGCGCTGCCCGGCGGCGACCAGATCCAGGCGTACAACGACCCGGGCGCAACCGGCCCGAACCAGCTGCACCTGACCGCCTTCGACGCAGCCGGGAAGGAGCTGCCACTGGCTTCGGTGACGATGACGGCCATCGCTCCCCAGGGAATACCCCAGCCCTTGTCGTCGACCCGATTCAGCGCTGGACACTTCGTGGCCTCGGTGACGCTCACGGCGGGCGGCTGGCGCTTCGACCTATCGGCGACGACGAAGGACGGCCGATCGCTGCTAGCGTCGTTCGACCAAACGATCGGCCCCACGAGCGGATAGGAGCACCTACCCACGATGCGCAACCGGAGCCGGAGCCCGATCTCGATCACGATGGCGGTCGCCGCGGTGATGATTTCCGTCCTGGCCGCCTGCGGGAGCGGCGGATCGTCCGGCGGCTCGACGTCCACCTCCACCTCGGTGGCTACGAGCCCACGTCCGGCTAGCACGGCGCACCTCTCGATCCTCTCGCCGGCAAACGGGCAGGTGATCCACGGCACGACGCTGACGCTGAAGATCAGCCTGAAGGGCGCGAAGGTGGTTCAGCCGTCGAACATCACGAACATCGTTCCCGACCAGGGACATCTGCATGTGATCCTCGACGACCAGCTCGTCACGATGACGGCCGCATTGGAACAGACGATCCCAGTCACGCCCGGCCAGCACCTGCTGAAGGTGGAGTTCGTCGCGAACGATCACGCGCCGTTCGATCCGCGAGTGATCGCCGCCGTCTCGTTCCAGGTGAAAGCATGAGGTCCGAACAATCGACGATCAGTCAGACAGCGCATGCCCGCGGCTCGGCTGGTGTTCTCGTCGGGATCGGCCTCGTGGCTCTCTTGTACCGAGCGCAGGTCTTGACCTTGCCCGGCGACGGTCGCGCAGTCGCGATAGCGTGCATCCTTGCGGCCGTCTTGGCGGCGTCGCTGCTGGTGCCGATCCCGGCGGAACTGCCACGGCTGCGACCGTCAACTGCGCTCATGCTCGGCTTGGGGGCGGTCGGATTGGCGACGTTGTTCGCTGGTCGGCCGCCGCGCGTTACCTTCGCGACGTGGGCGCTTCCGCTCTCGTTGCTGGCCGGCGTGGCGGAAGAGGCGCTCTTCCGTCGCGCGACGTACGGGTGGCTCGCGCGTTACGGTGCTGTCGTGGCCGTCCTCGGCTCGGCCGCGCTGTTCGCGGCGATCCATCTTCCGTTCTACGGGCTCACGGCGATGCCTGTTGACCTGGGCGCCGGCCTGCTCCTGTCGTGGCAACGGTGGGCCTCAGGCAACTGGACCGTACCCGCGGCGACGCATGCTGCGGCCAACATCCTGGCGGTGATCGTTCGATGAAGCGGTGCGTTGGAATGCTCCTCTGTCTTATGCTCATTGGTTCCGCATGCACCCGCGGTGCCGCTGCCCCCTCCCCGATCGTTATCGGAGCGATCTATCCGATCTCCGGCGCGCAAGGCATGGGAGGGACGGACGAGTTCGATGGCGTGCTGCTCGCCGAACAGATGGTGAACGCGGCAGGTGGGGTGAACGGCCACCAGATCCAGGTCCGCCCGCTCGACGTCGCGGGGTCCGATGCCGCTGCCGCCGCCGTCGAGCAACTCCACACCGACGGTGTGCAGGTCGTGCTCGGCAGCTACGGAAGCACCATCTCGGGACCCGCATCCACGGCTACCGCGGCGCGCGGCATGTTGTTCTGGGAGACGGGGGCGGTGGGCATGATCCCCGCCGCGGCCGCGAAAGGGAAGCTCACATTCCGGGTGCCGCCCACCGGCGCCACGCTCGGCCGCAGCGCGATCGACTTCGTGACGAAGGAGCTCGCCCCGAGACTGCACCGCGCTCCGCACACCCTCCGGTTCGCCGTTTCATATGTCGACGACGTCTACGGGCGATCCGTCGCTGCCGGCGCGACCGGCGAGCTCACATCGCTCGGCCTGCGTAACGTCGGCTCCTTCGGGTACGACTTCCGCACCGCCGACATGAACACGCTCGCGCGGAAGATCGCGCATGTGAAGCCCGACGTTCTGTTCGTCTCGGCCTACCTCCAGGACGGGATCGCCCTTCGGCGGGCGCTCGTCTCGCAGCACGTGCCGCTCCTCGCGAACATCGGCACGTCGTCGAGCTACTGCATGCCCCAGTTCGGCGACACGCTCGGCGCCGACGCGGTTGGCCTGTTCGCCTCGGATAAGCCCTCGGGATGGTCGCTCGACCCCGTCGGTCTCTCCCCCGACGCGGCGGCGCTGCTGAAAGAAGCAGACGAGGAATACGAGAAGCAGCACGGCGGGTACATGAGCGCACCGGCACTGGCCGGGTTCTCCGGAGCCTGGGCCCTGTTCACGCAGGTGATGCCGGCCGCGACGGACGCGAGTCCACGAGCGATCTCGGCGGCGGCGCGCGCCGTCGACCTACCGATGGGCAGCCTGCCGAACGGCAGCGGGCTGCGTTTCGGGGCTCCGGGCACGCAGATGGCCGGCGACAACATCGAGGCCGGCAGCGTCATCTGGCAGTGGATCGCGCCCGGCAAGGCCGCGATCGTCTGGCCGCCGCAGCTCGCCACCCACCCGATCGAGACGCTCAACATCGATCCGTGGACCTCGGGGTGAAGGATCGCGAACGAGGCGGCACCGTCCGAAGGGATCGCCGCCGTGCCGTCGCGATCGGATCGGTCGTGGTGGCCACCTACGCGATGCTCGCGGCGATCTCAGGGAGGCTCTCGCCGCTCGCTCGAGGGCCCCTTTTGGACGGCATCGGACCCGCCCAGCCGTACCGCTGGGTGAACCCTCCTCCGGACCTCGCCGCCACGAACGTGAAACCGAGCAGCGGAGTGTTCTCGCTCGCGCTCGAGGCGAACGGTGTTCTCCCGAAGGTCCTCGTGACGTCGGACAACCAGGCCACGATCAACGTGCCCAGCGGCGCGATCGCCGCACATCCGGGCGATCGCTCGGTTGAGGTCACCGTGACGCCCGTCGATCCGGGAACGCTCGCCCCACCCGGCGACGACCTCTCGTCGTTCGGCAACGCGTACCGGATCGAAGCGGCGTACCGACCCTCGGGAACGAAGGTCCATCACCTCGACCAACCGATCGACGTCGTCCTGCTGTATCCGGTCACGCTGAACCTGCAGTCGACCCACCACGCCCTCTACTCGTCGATCGACGGGCAGACGTGGACGCTTCGCAGCGGATCCGATTCGCTCGCGACGCAACAGACCGAGGGCGCGATCCCCGACCTCGGCTTCACTCAGGTGGCAGGGGAGCTCTCATCGCACAGCCCGACACCAGCGCAAGGATCCGGCTCCAACTCGTCGCGAACGCTCGCGGTCGCCTTCATCGTCGGCGCGATCTGCGTAGTGCTCGTGGGAGTAGGGCTGCTCCTGCGGTCGCGCCGGCCGGAGTGAGGTTCGTCAGCCGCAGGCGGCGACGAGCATCGGATACGGGTTGATGGCCGTTCCGATCACGGAGTACCCGTAGGCGCTGGCGGGCCAGGCCCCCGGGATCACGTTCGGATGGAACTCGAAGTGGTCGTGCGGCGTGCCGATCGCATCCCCGGTGTCGCCGACGTAGCCGATCACGTCGCCCGCGTGCACGAAGCCCGTGGAGTTCGAGGAGTACGCCGACAGATGGGCGTTGTACACGTATCCGACCTTCCCATACACGTATTCCGAGTTACCGCCGAGCGTGTTGTAGGTCTTGGCGGCCGTGCCGTCGAAGGGAGCAACGATCGGCGTCCCGGTGGGAGACAGGATGTCGACGCCGGCGTGAAGGTGGAAGCCGCCCGCGTACCGGGGAGCCCCGAAGCCGTCCGAGAAGCTTCGCGGTCCATCGACCGGACAGCGCTGAAAGACCTTGTCCCAGCCTGGAGGCATCGGGATGTCGGTGTGTCCGCCACCGTAGGTGTCCTGACTCGCGAGCTGCACGAGGTAGGCCTGGCGCTGCTTCGACAGCTGCTGCGCGGTCTTCTCGGCCTCCGCGGTCTTCGCCGCCATCCCGGCGACGAGACTCTTCTCGGTCTGGAAGTAGGCGTAGACCTTCTGTTGTGCGGCCTGCGCGGAAGCGACCGCCTGCGTCTGTTCTGCCTGGAGCTGGGTCAGATGTGACTGCTGTGCCTGGAGCTGGTTCCGCGTGTTGGCCACTTCCTGGGCGAGATCGGCATCGCTCTGCGCGACCGCGCTCGCGAACTCGATCCGGTCGGACATCTCGGGAAGCGACGAAGCGCCGAGGATGAAGTCGAGGTTCGACGCCGGGCCGTTCATGAACGCCTCAGCGGCGCGCGAGTTCAGTTGCGCGACGATGCCCTCGTAGTGGGCCTGGGTCCTCCGGAGCTCAGCTTGCACGCCAAGCAGGTCGGCGGTGATCTTGTCGAGCGCTGTTTTCTGCCGGTCGACCTCCGCGGTCGCCGCGGCGAGATCCTGGTCGATGGCGTCCAGCTTGGCCTTCATGTCTTTGAGCTCGCCCAACAGCTGAGCCACCCGGGCCTTCGCGTCTTGTACCTGCTGCGAGCTGGGAGCGGCACCGGCGCCCGTCGGCCCGGTCGCAAGCGAAACCACGACAAGCACCAGGATCAGGGCTGCCGAACGGAACGCTATGGGGAAGCGCGCGGGCGTTCTCGACATAAGGGCCTCTATCCCTACCCCATCCGGCCCGAACATGGCAACCCGGGCGAAGGTAGCGGTTCCGGAAGGCTCCCCCCGCAGGGCTCTGGATGCAACCATCCTCGCCGGATCATTCGCCGAGGTGAGCAACCAGGTCCGGCTCATGCAGGGATTCTCGCCATCCGTGGCGTTCCAGTAGCTCCCGTGCCGCATCGACGCGCTCGCTGCCGCCGGCGGTCTGATCATCGAACAGTCGGGCCGTCCACCAGATCTGCGCGGCGAGTCCGTTCGGCGAACCCCGTTCGCCCGATTCCACTTCGATCGAAGCGACGGACTTCGATCTCGCCACGTCGCGGTCACCCTCGGCGAGGGCCAGGACGGCCTCGGCCGTGAGCACGGCCGTGGTCGATCCCGGCTCCCCCTCGCTCAGGCGAACCGTCGGGTCGGTGAGCACGGCGCGCGCTCCCGCGATATCCCCGCGCATCGCCAAGACGCGCGCGAGCTCCGCGGCCGTCCACGCCACCAGAGCCCGCTCGTTCAGGTCACGACACAGGAGGAAGGCTTCGCGCAGATCGCGTTCCGCATCGTCGAATCGACCCGCAAGCCGGTGCACTGCCCCCCGGTCGCCGAGCACGCTCGCCAACTCCCAGCGAGCGCCGAGCTCCCGCAACGTGCGAACGGCGACGTCACCGTGCTCGAGCGCCTCGTCCAGCCGGAGCTGACGGCGGAGCGAGGCGGCGACGGTGCCGTGAGCGATGGCTGCGGTGAACGCCTGGCCGGCCGCCTCACCGACGTCGAGAGCCTCGAGCGCCAGCGCGAGAACCGCCGCCTCGTCCCCCACCGGTGCGGTCACGGTCGCGAGACCCGAGAGAGCACGAGACTCGGCCCAGGCGTCGCGACCGACGCCCGCCCGAGCGACCTCGAGCGCTTCGCGCAACATCGCGTCTGCTTGTCCGAGATCGTTGCGCCAGTAGGGCACCCAAGCCGCCATCAGCAACGTGCGAGCGAGCCCGTGCGACTCACCCAGTCGGCGCGCGGCGGCCAGGGACCGGTCGAATAGCGCGGAGGCGAGGTCGCCGTCCCCGCGAACGGTCAGCGTGATATCCGCGAGGAACCGGGATGCATACGCCTCGACCCGGTCGTCCGTATCGCCGGCGATGGTCAAGGCCTTGCGCAAGGCTTCCTCGGCCGGATCGAACTCACCGAGCCAATACCGGGCTTCCCCGAGCATCGTCAAGATCCATGCCTCTCGCTCGGCCCACGTTTCCTCCCGACCGGCGAGCGCCAATGCCCGTTCGCACAGATCGGCGGCTGCGCGCGATTCGATCCTGCGTCGAGCGATGTCGCCGGCCCGCGCGAGCGCGTCGACCGCCCGCTCCGCCAACGTTCGGTCCAGGGGATCGAGGTCGAGAGCCGCAAGGGCTGCGTGTTCGAGATGGAACGCGATGGTTCGCGGAAAGCGGTCAAGGGTGTCGGGCTCGGACAGCTTGTTCGCGACGCGCAGGTGGAGCCGCTGCCGTTCGCGCTTCGCGAGGCTCTCGTACGCGACATCACGAAGCACGTCGCTCCGGAACCGCCACGTGTTCGGTTCGTCATCCTGCGACGCGAGGATCTCTTCGGCCTCCGCCTCGGCCAGGAGCTCCTTGCGCGGCTCCACGATGACGGCGAGCTCCTCCAGGTCGAACCGACCGAGGGGGAACACGGCGGCGCGGCGGACGAGCTCCCTGGCCGCAGGCGACAGCAGGTCGATCCTCGCCGCGATCACGGCCTGCACCGTCGCCGGCAACAGACGCGCGCTGGGCGCGGGCCCTCCCACCGGAGGCTTGCGGTCTTCCCGACGCAGCATCCCTGCGATCTCGACGATGAAGTACGGGTTCCCTCCTGCATGTTCGGCCACGCGCGCGGCGTCTTCATCCGACAGGTCCCCCGCAGCCATCGCGAGCTCGGCCGCCTGAGCCGGATCGAGCGGCTCGACCCACAAGGTCACCGCATCGGGGATCCCGCCGGCCCAGATCGGCCGGTCCTCCAAGAACCCCCATCTCGCCACGCACACGACCATCAGCGGCAGCCGGCGCGCCTCCTTCACGAGCTCCTGGATCAGGTCGAGCAGGATGGGGTCCGCCGCGTGGAGGTCTTCGAAGATCAGTACAACCGGCCCGGCACCGACCAGCCCCACGAGCATCGCCAACACGCCGCTGCGCACCTCGGCGGCGTGGTAGCGGTTCTCGTCGCTGCCTTCCTCCCCCAGTCCAAGGACGAACCCGATCCGGCGGGCTGCCCGGTCGACCTCATCGGGCGTCACCCATCCGCTGACCGCGTCGCGCAGCCTCCCGAAGAGCTCCTCATCGGGGGCGCCGCGCTCTTCCCCGATCACCCTGAAGACCATCTGTGCGAGCGGCGAGAACGTGACCTCTTCCTCGAAGGGGCTCGAGCGCCCTGCGAGCACTCGCACGTTGTCGGGGAGACGCGCCACGAACTCCTCGACCACCCGGGTCTTGCCGATGCCCGGCTCCCCCAGCAGTGTTACCAGGTGCGCGCGCTCGCGCTCGCGCACCCGTTCGAATGTGCCGGCAAGCAACGCCAGCTCGCGACCTCGATCGACGAGCGAGATCGATCTGCGCGAGGACGTGGGAGCCATGCGGAGGGCCGGCCATGCCAGCACCTCCTCCCCCACACCCTTGGCAACGATCCGGCGCATCTTTCCGAACTCGATACCTCCGAGTGCGAGTTGATGCGCCGTCGCGCCGACCAGGACCTCACCGGGAGCGGCCCCTTGCTGCAAGCGAGCGCCGACGTTCACTTCGGCGCCGATCACGAGGTTGCGATCGCTGGCGGCGCCGACGGCGACCGGTCCGGTGTTCACGCCAACACGGACCCGCATCGGCACGGGAAGTCCCACCCGCTGACCCAGCGGCCCGGCACGTTCGACCACGTGGAGTGCCGCGCTGATCCCGCGCACGGCGTCGTCATCGTGGACCACCGGGACGCCGAAGACCCCGAGCACCGCGTCGCCGATGAACCCCTCCGCTCGCCCTCCCAGGGCCGTGATCTCCTCGGTCACCATCCCGTGGAAGGCCGCGAGCACCTCCCGGAACCGTTCCGGATCCAGCATGCGCGCGAGCTCGGTCGAGTCGGCCAGGTCGACGAACACGACGGTGACCATCCTTCGTTCGGCGGCAGCGGGGATCGTTACCGGCGCACCACAGTTCGGGCAGAACCGGGCCCGCTCGGGAAGCGGTTCCCCGCAGCGCGGGCAGTTCTCAGAACTCACCGGCAGAGCATAGGGGTCGCCGATGAACGGCCCGCGACCGACCCGTCCTACCTGCGGTACTCGATGATCTGAACCGGGTTCCCGTCGGGATCGCGGAACGTCGCGAACCGCGCGAACCCCTCGACCTCGCCGACGTACTCGTCGAAAACTGCTCCTCGCTGCTCCAGAGCCCATTTCGATCCGTCGAGATCGTCGACACGGAACACCACGGTCCCGCTGGCCGACGCCTGCTCTCCCCCACCGTGCAACGCGAGCATCACCGGAGGGGCATCGAACTCAGCCCATTCAGCGCCGTCACAGCGGCGGAGCGCGAGCCCGACGACGTCGCGGTAGAAGGCGACGGCAGCGTCCATGTCGCGGACCCAGTAGTACACGTGATCGAGCTGGCCGATCGACATAGCTAGACGCTACGACTGCCCGAGGATGCGCGCCTTCTGCGCCTGGAACTCGTCCTCGGTCAGGACCCCTCGGGCCCGAAGGTCGGCGAGGCGCTCGAGCTCGGTCGTCACCTGGGGCGCCATCCGACGCTGTCCCGCAGGCGACATCGGTGCGGCGGGGGTTGCGGGCGCGGACATCTGTGTGGGCTGCTTGTCTCGCTGCGTCACCTCATAGATCGTTCGCTGCACGTCTTCGGGATGACGGATGTGTTCGAACTCGTTGCGACCGGCCTCGCTCGCCGACTGGATGATCAGCGTGCCCGCCCCGATCAGGCGCTCGATGATGCTCTGCTCGAAGCGGACGTCGTTGATCTTGTCCAGGGGGATCTCCATGGAACGGCGCGCGATCCACCCCTGCCGATGGATCACCCGCTGGGTCGACACTACGAAGATCGTCGTGAGCCATGCGACCAGCCTGCGAACCGGGTACCAGACCAGGACGATGAGCACCGCCGCGATCACGATCCAGCTGAGAACGCCGTTCGCCTTCGCGGCCAGCCATGCTCCGAGCACCACCGACACCAACGTGACGAGAGCTGCGCCGGCGAGGGCGGCTGGGTGGGGCCGAAGCTCGAGGACGAGGTCCTCCCCCGGCACCAGGAGCTTCCGCGGGAATGCCATAGGGCGGACCGTACCCTGGCGCCACGACCAGGACAACTCCGCCCCCGCGTCTCCGTACCGGCGGTTCCATCGACTATCGTGTCGCGGTCGTGCCGACGAAACCCAAGGTGTTGATCGCGAATCGGGGCGAGATCGCGGTGCGGATCATCCGCACCTGTCGCGAGCTCGGGATCCCGACCGTCGCCGTCTACTCCGATGCGGACCGCGACGCCCTCCACGTCGAGATGGCCGACAGCGCGTATCGGATCGGCCCTGCGCTCGCGTCGGACTCCTACCTCTCGATCCCCGCCGTCATGGAGGCGGCGCGCAGGTCCAAGGCGACGCTGATCCATCCCGGCTACGGCTTCCTGGCGGAGCGAGCGCAATTCGCTCAAGCGGTCGAGGAGTCCGGATCCACCTTCGTGGGACCGAGCGCCAGGGCGATCGAGACGATGGCCGACAAATCGGCAGCGCGGCGAGCCGCCGACGCAGCGGGCGTGCCCGTCGTCCCCGGGACGTCCGAGCCCGTCGATCTTCGCGGCGCGAAGGCGCAGGCGGAGCGGATCGGCTTCCCATTGCTCGTCAAGGCGGCATTCGGGGGCGGTGGGAAAGGCATCCACGTCGTGCGCGACATGGGTCACCTCGAAGAGGCGCTGAAACGCGCGGCCCGGGAGTCGCAGTCGTACTTCGGGCGACCCGAGGTGTTCTTGGAGCGCTACGTCGACCGAGCCCGCCACGTGGAGGCGCAGATCGTCGGCGACACGTGGGGCAACGTCGTGTTCTTCGGCGAGCGCGACTGCTCGGTCCAGCGGAGGCATCAGAAGCTGATCGAAGAGACGCCGTCGCCGGTCATGGACGACGCGATGCGCACGAAGTTCGCGGAGGCCGCTATCGCTCTGGCCGAGGCGACCAACTACGTCAGCGCCGGCACGGTCGAGTGCATCGTCGACGAAGACGGTTCGTTCTACTTCCTCGAGATGAACACGAGACTCCAGGTGGAGCACACCGTCACCGAGATGGTGACCGGCGTCGACCTGGTCGCGCTCCAGATCGCGGTGGCGCTCGGCGAGCGGATCGACCACATCGACCCGAAGCCTCGGGGCGCCGCGATGCAGTGCCGCATCAACGCCGAGGACCCAGGGCGCAACTTCCTGCCAGGACCGGGGCGGCTCTCGCGGTACCAGGAGCCCGGCGGGCCGTTCGTGCGTGTCGACTCTGCGGTAACGCAGGGACGGGAGATCCCTTCCGACTACGACTCGATGTTCGCGAAGCTGGTCGTCTCGGGCGAAGACCGCGAGAGGGCGCGACTGCGCATGCTTCGCGCGCTTGGCGAATTCAGCGTCGAAGGGGTCCCGACCACCATCTCGATGCACCGGTGGATCCTCGAGTCGAAGCAGTTCCAAGCCTCGACGCACACGACGACCTGGCTCGAGCGTGCACTGATCGATGTGAATCTGCCGGCGCAAGCTCACCTGGGCCCCCCGCCGGCGACGCAGGTCGCTGCGCGCCCGGCCGACATCCTCGTGGAGATCGACGGTCGTCGCGTCCCGGTTCGGGTCTTCGACGAACGGCGAGACGTGGCGCCGAAGCCGCCGTCGGCGCACGGCCCGCACCACGGCGAGCACATCCACGGCGAGATCCGCGCGCCGATGCAGGGCACGATCTTGAAGGTCCTGGTGGAGAAGGGTCAGGAGATCCGCGCCGGTGAAGTCGTCTGCATCCTCGAGGCCATGAAGATGGAGAACCACATCGCTTCGACGCTGGACGGCGAGGTGAGCGACCTGCCGATCCGCGCCGGTCAGGTCGTCGATACCGGCCAGACGCTCGCCGTCATCGACTAAGACCCGTTACGACGAGGGCGAGGGTGATCCCCACTCGTCGCGACCGACGATCCTGAAACCCGCATCCCGGACCCTGTAGGTGCGGTTCACCGACACGAGGAGCGCGGTCATCGTCTCGGCGATGCGCGCCATCGAGAGCGCTCCGCAGTCCACCCATCGCAGGTTCGGGATGCCCTCCACGAGCGACCCGATGACTGCTTTGGCCTCCGCGTCGTCACCGCAGACGAGAACGTCGCTCTCGAGAGGAACCTCGAGGTTCTGCAACGCATCGCCCGCGATCGTGTGGAACCCGGCCACCATGCGAACGCCCTGCGTGAGGATCGCTTTCGCTTGCTCGGCGGCCGAGCCGTGCCAAGGGCGCACGACCTGCCACGCCTTCCCCCCGACCGCGGTCGCGAGCGGGCTCGTCGCATCGAGAACGATCGTGCCCGGCGGGATCGACGACTTGATCGCGCGATAGATATCCGCCTGGCCCGCGAAGGGAACCGTGACCGCGACGACCTCAGCGGAGGATGCCGCTTCTTCGTTCGTCGTCCCGCCGATGGAGGATCCGGCGCCGAGAAGCTCAGTCGCTTGATGCGCCGCGCCGGCCCCTTTCTCGGCTGAGCGAGAACCGATGATCACGTGGTGCCCGGCTCGACCGAGGCGAAGCGCCAGGCCGAAGCCTTCCTCCCCCGTTCCCCCGATCACTGCAACGTCCATCGGCGCTGAAGCCTACCCGAAGGGTTGAGATGGTTAGGGTCTGCGGGTGCCTTCGTGGCTGACTTCGGTCATCGAGATCGCGGTTGGAGCTGCGTGTCTAGCCGCAGCCGTCGCCGCCTGGCGTCGGCCGGGATTACGGGTGGTTGCGGTCGTTCTCGCTGCCGCCGGTCTCACTGCTGCCGTTCACGCAGCGTGGATCCTGACCACCCGGACGTGAAGCCAATCCCTGTCGCTCGGACCATTGGCGTGCCGACTAACCCGACCCTCTCAGCTGGGGGATGCGGGTCTTGTTCGCTGCCCGTATCGTTGGTGGATGGCGACGGTCCGTCGAGCAACGATCGACGACACGCCCGCTATGGTCGGGTCCACGTCCGGGCATGGCAGGGGCATATCGCGGCCTGATGCCCGACGACTACCTCGATGAACTCTCCTCCGAGGATCGGGAGGGCTTGTGGTCGAACGCCCTGAAAGATGAATCAAGGCCAGTGCTCGTGGTCGAGGGTGAGGACGGCGTCGTGGGCTTCGCTGCACTGGGCCCCCTCTTCGGATCCATCAACGGGCGAGCTCTACTCGATCAACATCCACCCCGACAGTTGGGGAAGCGGTCACGGACGAAAGCTTCTCGAAACGGTGGAGGCTGAGCTCACCAGGCTCGGTTATCGAGACGCCGTCCTCTGGGTATTGCCTGGCAACCATCGGGCATGCCGCTTCTATGAGGCGGCGGAGTGGAAGTCAGACGGAGCCGAGCAAACCACGGAGGTCTTGGGAGCAACGGTTCAAGAGATCCGCTACCGCCGCCCGCTTCCGTCCTTGCCGTCTGGATCGGGCGGTCCAACATCCATGCCGTCACGGCGCGCGAACGGGTAGATGTTTCCGATTTCCCGCCGACGGATGAGTCTGCTTCCATTGGGCGATGATGGAGGACGCCACTACCTCGAGCTCGGCCGCCGAATACCGCCCAATCACTGAGACGAGTTCAACGTTCTCATCAGTCGTCCCGAGCGCGAAGTAGACCGAACCAGGACCGCCCCTGATGCTCTGCGCTATCACCCGAGCAGGTATCCCGAGGATCGAGTCGACGAACATCCCGCCGCCCGCTTGAGCGGCAAGGCGCCGATAATTCGCTGCGGCGGACGCCTGGGAGAAGGGAGGGGCGTCCGGCCCGTGGTAGGGGTGAGACGTGAACGTGACCTCGATACCGGACGTGTAGGCGAGCGCTGCCGTGGTCCCGCTGTCACTGAGAGCCGCCACTGAGCCACTGGAAGCGAGGTGGCACCTCCGGCAGGTAGATCGGGTCGTGGATCCGGACAAGTTCAGACAGACTCAAATCCTGGTGACCGAGGAAGTCACAGAGCGCTTCCCAGTCGGCTCCATCATTGAATCCGCTGCACACTTCCGGTATTTGGCTAGTGTTGTCAGCCGCTGGCACGCGTCGATCGCCCGTGCACGTCACGGATGCGAACAGTCCGAGCGCTACGAACGCCCTGATCAGATAACGGAACATCTGCCCTCGCCCATCATCCCTCATTCATCGGCGTCCATACGCATGAGCAAGAGCATGGCGCAACAGATCCAGGAACGGGCTATCTATCCTCTAGTCTTGAACGGACTAGTGGCTAGGGCGATACTCGCCGAATATGTCGCGGAGCGCATCGGAGACCTCACCGAGGGTGGCACGCGCCCGTAGCGCCTCTTTCATCGGGGGCAACAGGTTGTCGCTTCCTCTCGCGATGTCGGCCACGGCAGCGAGCGACTTCTCGACCGCTGGCTGGTCACGCGTTGCGCGGAGCTCGCGCACACGAGCGATCTGGCGGGCAACCTCGTCTTCTGAGATCTGTTGCAGCTCGACCCGCTTGTCCTCGGCCTCGATGAACCGGTTGACACCGACGACGACGCGCTCTCCGCTCTCGATCCCCTGCTGGATCCGGTAGGCGGCCTCGTGGATCTCGTCCTGATAGAACCCCTGCTCGATCGCCTCGACCGCGCCACCCATGCCGTCGACCTTCTCGATGTACGCCGTGGCGAGACGCTCGAGGTCGTCTGTCAGGGCTTCCACGAAGTAGGAGCCCCCGAGCGGATCGGCGGTGTTCGTCACGCCGGTCTCGTAGCCGATGACTTGTTGGGTTCGGAGCGCGATCGTCGCGCTGTGCTCGGTCGGCAGGGCGAGCGCCTCGTCGAACGCGTTCGTGTGCAACGACTGCGTGCCACCCAGAACCGCCGACAACGCCTCGAGCGTCGTGCGCACGATGTTGTTCTGCGGCTGCCGCGCCGTGAGCGTCGCTCCGCCGGTCTGCGTGTGGAACCGCAGCATCGCGCTGCGCGGGTCCCTCGCGCCGAAGCGCTCGGTCATGATCCGGCCCCACATGCGGCGGGCGGCGCGGAACTTCGCGACCTCCTCGAAGAAGTTCATGTGGCAGGCGAAGAAGAAGGAGAGGCGCGGCGCGAAATCGTCGACGGCGAGGCCGGCGTCGATCGCGGCCTGTACGTAGGCGATCCCGTCCGCCAACGTGAACGCGATCTCCTGCGCCGCGGTCGCGCCCGCTTCGCGCATGTGATAGCCACTGATCGAGATCGTGTTCCATTTCGGGATGCGCTCGCCGCAGTAGGCGAAGAGATCGGTGATGATGCGCATCGAGGGTTTCGGTGGATAGATGTACGTGCCGCGCGCCGCGTACTCCTTCAGCAGATCGTTCTGGACGGTGCCGCTGATCGCGTCGCTGGCGATGCCGTGCTCCTCTGCGACCAGCTCGTAGAGCAGCAGCAGGATCGCCGCGGTCGAGTTGATCGTCATCGAGGTGGAGACTCGGTCGAGCGGGATCTGGTCGAAGAGGCGCTTCATGTCCTCGACCGAGTCGATCGCCACTCCGGTTTTGCCGACCTCGCCCTCGGCGCGGGGATGATCCGAGTCGTAGCCCATCTGCGTCGGGAGGTCGAAGGCGACACTCAGGCCCGTCTGTCCGTGGTCGAGCAGGTAGCGGAAGCGCTCGTTGGTCTCGTCGGCTGTGGCCATCCCCGCGTACTGGCGCATCGTCCAGAGGCGTCCGCGGTACATCGACGGGTAGACGCCCCGCGTGAACGGCGGCTCGCCCGGCGTCCCGAGATCGCGCTCGTAGTTGAACCCGCGCTCGACGAGATCGTCGGCCGTGTAGACGGGTTGAAGCTCGATCCCGGAATCGGTGCGTCGCTCGTCCGTAGTCATCTCCGGTTCAGCCTAACGCTGGCAGGCGCGGCAGCGGCGCGGTTCGGCTGCTCACGATAGGGTCGGGCCGTGGACATCGTCGACCCGCGGATCGATGCGTACATGCGCGAGCGGCTCGCGCGCTTCGACGAACCCGTGCTACTCGAGATGGAAGCGGAAGCTGAGGCGCGAGACTTCCCGATCGTCGGTCGGAACGTCGGGGTCACGCTCGAGGTGCTCGCCCGAGCGGTCAAGGCGCGCCGGATCATCGAGCTCGGATCGGGCTTCGGCTACAGCGGCTACTGGTTCGCACGAGTCGTCGGACCCGACGGCGAGCTGCACCTGACTGACGGCGACCCGGAGAACGAGAAGAAGGCGATGGACGGCCTCGGCCGAGTCGGGCTGGCTGGATGCGTGCGGTTCCATGTGGGCGACGCGGTCTCGACGCTGCGGTCTCTCGATGGAGAGTTCGACATCATCTACAACGACATCGACAAAGGCGGGTACCCGGAAGCGTGGCGCGAGGCGTGCGAGCGGATCCGCCTCGGCGGCCTCTACATCTGCGACAACGTTCTCTGGAGCGGCCGAGTTCCCGCCGACGGCGAGCCTCCCGATCGTGTCACCGACGCGATCCGCGAGCACAACCAGCTGATCGCCGACGACGAGCGCTACATCTCGACCATCGTCCCCACAAGAGACGGCGTCATGGTCGCCGTCCGGATGTCTTGAGCCAGCCCACCTCGGATACGGAGTTTCCTGGGCGAGGGCGTTTCGCAGTGTGTTCCTCGGAGGGCGTTCCTGCCGATCATCGGCCTGACGCTGCTCCAAAGAAGGAAACCACCAATCCTGCTCTTCATGAGAACAGCCTGGCTAAGCCAACTCCCCTTCTTCCTCATCATGATTCCAGTGGTGCCGTTCCTAGAAGCCGAACATCCCCAAAGCGCGATGTGGGGCTGGCTCCTCCTCATCCTGCCCATTCCAGGGATATTCGTGCTCAGTCGTAGCTTCCGGTTCGGGTCGATCGCTGCTGAGCGGCCCACTCAACTTGGTGAATATGTCCGTGGCTACTTCTCGCTGCGCCAGGGCTTGATCCTGAGCATCATCTTGTTCGGTTTCACCGTCGTCTTCATCTCAGGAAGCCCTTGGTCGTACATCGTGGGGTTGGCTGTCGCGTTCCCGTTCTACCTCGCGAACGCTCCAACCAGCGGCTGGCTGGATCGGATCCAGGCAAAGGTTAACGACGGTGGCGGGCGCGTTGATGTCCGCGAGGCGCTGTTGGCTCCGATAGCTGTTCAACCGAGGCGAGGGTTCCGGACGGGACGCAGCAAGCCAGGAGCCGCTTCTTAGACCGCTCGGTTGGTGGATCTCGTGGGCTGTTCGGTAGGCTGCAGCCGCCCATGGCGACGAGAACGCGCAAGACCAAGAGCGACTACGGGTCCGTCTATCGGGGCCATCCGGGCCAATGGTCCTGGGTGCTCCATCGCGTCACCGGGGTCGGCATCATCCTCTTCCTGTTTGCCCACGTGGTGGACACCGCGGTCGTCGGCTGGGGACCCGAGGCCTATAACCGCGTCGTCAGCGTCTACGAGAACCCCTTCGTTCGGCTGCTCGAGCTCGGACTCGTCGCGATGGTGCTCTATCACTCGTTCAACGGCGTGAAGATCATGCTGATCGACTTCTTCCCGCGGATGGTTCGCCACATCCAACTGCTCTCGCTGGCCACGGCCGGTGCGTTCATCGCGAGCATGATCCCGATCACGTGGATCATGGGCCGCCAGATCATCCACCTGCTGACGAAGAACTGACGTGGCGACCGCGACCGAACCTCGCAGCTCCACTCCCCCGCCGTCGCGCCGCGATCCCGACTATCGCCTGGGGCGCGAGCGACCCGTCGGGGGGTTCGAGCTCTGGACCTGGTTGTTCATGCGCATCTCGGGGATCGTGCTGCTGGTGCTGGCCGTCGGGCACGTCGTCATCATGCACGCGGTGGGCGACGGGGTCGGCCGCGTGAACTTCGCGTTCGTCGCGGTGCGCTGGGGGAGCCCGTTCTGGCGCGCGTGGGACTGGGCGATGCTCGTGCTCGCCCTGGTCCACGGGATCAACGGCCTGCGGAACATCACACTCGACTACGTGCCGCGACCGGGCGCGCGCTTCGCGATCAACATGTTCTTCTACACGCTCGGCTTCGGGCTCTTCGTCGTGGGCACGGTCGTCGTGTTCACGTTCGACGCATCGAAGTGGCCGGGGGCGATGTAGCCGATGACGACGACCCACACCTACGACGCGGTGGTCATCGGCGGGGGCGGGGCGGGCCTGCGCGCGGCGATCGAAGCCTCCACCCACGTGCGGACCGCCGTGATCTCGAAGCTGTATCCGACGCGGTCACATACGGGCGCGGCACAGGGAGGCGTGTGCGCCGCCCTGGCGAACGTCGAGGAGGACTACCCGGAGTGGCACGCCTTCGACACCGTGAAGGGTGGCGACTACCTGGTCGATCAACCGGCGGCGCAGCTCATGACGGAAGAGGCCGTCGACGCGATCTACGAGCTCGAACACTGGGGCCTGCCGTTCAACCGCACACTGGACGGGAAGATCGACCAACGCCGGTTCGGCGGGCACACGCGGAACCACGGCGAAGGCCCGGTGATGCGCGCCTGCTACGCGGCCGACCGCACCGGACACGTGATCCTGCAGACCCTCTACCAGCAGTGCGTGAAGCGCGACGTGCGGTTCTTCAACGAGCTCTACTGCCTCGACCTGCTGCTGGAAGACGGGCGCTGCGCGGGCATCGTCGCCTACGAGCTGGCGACCGGTGAGCTCCACATCTTCCGCGCGAAGTCGGTCTTGTTCGCGACCGGTGGGTACGGACGGATGTTCCGCGTCACCTCGAACGCGCACGCGCTGACCGGTGACGGACCCGCGGTCGTGTTCCGGGCCGGGCTGCCCCTCGAGGACATGGAGATGTTCCAGTTCCACCCGACGGGTCTGTACAAGCTCGGCGTCCTGTTGAGCGAGGCGGCGCGCGGCGAGGGCGCCATCTTGCGGAACAAGGACGGGGAACGGTTCATGGAGCGGTACGCGCCGACGATCAAGGACCTCGCGCCGCGAGACATGGTGAGTCGCGCGATCTATCAAGAGATCAGAGAGGGTCGCGGCGCCGGGCCCGACGGCGACTACGTCTACCTCGACCTCACGCACCTGCCCGCCGCCGTGATCGAGGAGAAGCTTCCCGACATCACCGAGTTCGCGCGCGTCTATCTCCAGGTCGAACCGACGAAGGAGATGGTGCCGATCCAGCCCACCGCGCACTACGCGATGGGCGGCATCCCCACCGACGTCGACGCAAGGGTCGTCGTCGGTCCGGAGGAGACGCCGGTTCCGGGTGTCTACGCGGCGGGGGAATGCGCGTGCGTATCGGTGCACGGCGCGAACCGCCTCGGCACGAACTCACTGCTAGACATCATCGTGTTCGGTCGTCGCGGCGGCGTGCACATGGCCGAGTACGCGAAACAGGTTGATCTATCCCCCCTCCCGGCCGACGCAACGGCACGAACGCTCAAGATGTTGAACGGGATCCTCCAGCGCGAGCGTGGCGAGAACTCGGCAGACATCCGCAAGGAGCTGCAGGACAACATGTTCGAACTCGCCTGCGTGGTCCGCACCGACGAGAGCCTGGCAAAGATGCAGGACATTCTGGTGAACCTTCGCGAGCGCTACGAGCGGGTGGGCGCAGGCGACAAGGGCGGGGTCTACAACACCGACCTGATGGAAACCGTCGAGCTCGGCTTCCTGCTGGATTGCGCGGAGACCCTGGTCCATGCCGCAAGAGCGAGGACCGAGAGCCGGGGCGGGCACTTCCGGGAGGACCATCCGCTGCGCGACGACGCGAACTGGCTGAAACACTCGCTGGCGACGCGTCGCGAGGACGGCTCGATCGCGCTCGACTACAAGCCCGTGAAGATGGGTCCCTACATCCCGATGGAGAGGAAGTACTGATGGCGACCGCCGCCGACGTGCTCCAGGATTCGGACACACGCGAGGTGGGCGACTCCGGCAAGGTCTCGCTGACGCTCAAGATCCGGAGGTTCAATCCGGAGGTCTCCCAGGACAGCTGGTGGGACGAGTTCACCGTTCGGATGGAACCGCTCGACCGGCTGCTCGATGCGCTGCACGAGGTGAAGTGGTACCACGACGGCACGCTCGCGCTGCGGCGATCGTGCGCGCACGGGATCTGCGGCTCCGACGCGATGTTGATCGACGGCCGGAACAAGCTCGCGTGCAAGGTGCTCGTCAAGGACGTCGCCCCGCGGGTGACGGTGGAGCCGATCCGCGGCCTGTCGGTACTGAAGGACCTCATCGTCGACATGGACCCGTTCATGGAGGGGTACAAGTCGATCCTCCCGTATCTCGTCAACGACGAAGGCGAGCCGGACAAGGAGCGCTTCCAGTCGCAAGAGGAACGAGCGCGCTACGACGACACGACGAAATGCATCCTGTGCGCGGCATGCACGACCTCATGTCCGATCTTCTGGGGCGACGACGGATACGTCGGGCCCGCGGCGATCGTGAACGCCCATCGGTTCATCTTCGACTCACGTGACGAAGGTGCGCGTGAGCGCCTGAAGATCCTCTCGGAGAAGACCGGAGTCTTCCGTTGCCGCACGACCTTCAACTGCACCGAGGCGTGCCCGCGTGGCATCGAGGTCACGAAAGCGATCCAGGAAGTGAAGCGCGCGATCTTGTTCGATCGCTTCTGAGCGGCAGGCTGGCTGCGGTCGTCCCGTCCTACGAGATCGTGATCGTTTTCGACGGCGACCATTTGCTCGTCGTGTCGTTGGAATCCCGGTGAAGGCGTGAGCGGAACGAATACGTGCCGGCCGAACCGCTGAACGTCACCATTCGGGTGGTGACCCCGGTCTTCCAGGAAGTCCAGGAACCTGAGCCGACCATCTTCTGCACGTCGTAGCTGAACGCCGACTGGGTCGCGGACGCGAGCGTGATGGTGGCCGTGCCGCCCGATACCGACACCTTGATCGGAACCTTGACTGAGCCAGTCATCTGGGTGTGGATCGTGCAGTGGTACGGGTACGTGCCGGCCGCCCGTAAGGTAACTGAGTTCGAGGTCGTTCCCGGGGCGATGTTGCCCGTGTTCCACAGCGCGAGCGCCCCGTTGTAGGTGGACGTGTGCGTGTGGGTACCGCCGTTGTCCCAGCTGACCGACCCGCCCTGCGCGACCTTGACGTGGCCGGGCGAGAACGAGAAGTCCACGACCGTCACGGTCGCGGCCCGCGCGGGGGTGACCATCGATGCCACGAACACGAGCGACAGGATCGCTGAGATAGCCGAGCCACTACGGATACGCACGATCGCAACCCCCTCGTCGCCGGACCTCGGTACTACGTGCGGCGGGACGGTTCGGTTCGTTCGATAAGGTCTCCCGCGTGGCGCACATGGTAACGCTCATCCCCGGCGACGGGATCGGGCCGGAGGTGGCCGAAGCCGCGCGCCTGGTGCTCGACGCAGCCGACATCGGCATCGAATGGATCGAGCGACAAGCCGGGATCGCCGCGCTCGATGCCGGTGGCGAGCTGATGCCCCAAGAGACCCTCGACGCGATCCGCTCCAGCCGTGTCGCGATCAAGGGGCCCATCACGACTCCCGTCGGGTCCGGCTTCCGAAGCGTCAACGTCGCGCTTCGCCAAGACCTCGACCTGTTCGCTGCGGTGCGACCGGCGCGGGCGCTGCCCGGCGTGCAGATCCGCCACCCTCGCGTGGACCTCGTCGTCATCCGCGAGAATACGGAAGACCTGTATCGAGGCATCGAATACGAACGCGGATCGCGCGAAGCGGCGGCTCTGGGCGAAGAATTGCGCGCGCTCGGAGGGTTCGAGCTGCGGGAGGACGCCGGGATAACGGTCAAGCCGATCAGCGTGAGCGGCACGCGGCGGATCGTTCGCTTCGCGTTCGAATATGCCAAGGCGAACGGGCGGCGCAAGGTCACTGTCGGTCACAAAGCCAACGTGATGCGCTACTCCGATGGTCTGTTCCTGCGGACCGCTGAAGAAGATCCCGGAGCCCGAGGCGACGTCGCGTTCGAAGCGATCCAGATCGACCATCTCACCAGCCGCTTGGCGCGAGACCCCGGGAACTTCGACGTGCTGCTGCTGCCGAACCTCTACGGCGACATCTTGTCGGATCTGTGCGCGGGGCTCGTCGGAGGGCTCGGGCTCATCCCCGGAGCCAACATCGGATGGGAGTACGCCGTCTTCGAACCGGTGCACGGCAGCGCACCGGACATCGCCGGACAGGGGCTGGCGAACCCGATCGCGATGATCCTGTCGGGCGCGATGCTCCTGCGCCACATCGGCGAACAGGCAGCCGCCGACAACCTCCAGTGGGCCGTAGACAAGGTGCTCGAGGACGGGAAGGTCCGCACGCCCGACCTCGGCGGCACGTCGAGCACCATGGAGGTCGGCGAAGCGGTCGCGATCGAAGTCACCGCATGGGAACCGGGCCCGAGCTAGTCATCCTCCGAGTGGGAGTGAGGACCCCGACCGGGGTCCCGAGGGAGGCGTCAGCAGCCAGGTTGGCCGTGGTTCCCACAGCACCCGTGGCGGAGCGCTTTCACGCGGTTACGTGCGGTCACGCCGAGCCTCCTGAACAGCGGTAGGTCGGATTCGGACCAATTCGTGAAGAAGTTCCGTGCGTACTCGCGGGGTTCGAACGACATGTCGGAATCGTAGGCGATAGCGCGACCGGTGCTTCCTCGGCCCATTCACAGATGGCAGACTGCCGCGATGGTGAGCGAACCCGAACCGAAGATGGATCTGTCTCGTCCGTCCCCGCTACGGCTCGCGGGTTTCCTGGCGGTCGCGATCGGCGGCCTCCTGCTCGGTGTCGGTTCGGCCCTGAACTGGGCGGTCGTCGGGTTCGTTGGCTCTCACGCTCTCGACGTCCAAACGAGGGGCATCGACATCTGGGAGGGCAAGGTAACGCTCGCGATCGGCGTCCTCGCCCTGCTCGGCATCGTGGCGATGCGGATCGCCTCGAAGGCTCCGATGCGACGGGCCGCCGCCCTCGCGGTCACGCTCTCCGGCCTCTTCGCGAGCGGGCTGATGGTTGCGACGGTCATCCGAGGGAAGGATCGCTTCGCCGACCAGTCACAGCTCGGGAAGATCGCAAGCCAGCTGTCGAAAGCCGGAGCAGGATCTGCTGCGGACATCCTTCGAAGCCTGCAAGCCACCTTTGCCGCGCGCGTGTCGTTCAGCCGGCAGCTGGGTTTGTGGCTGACCCTGGCCGGCGCGATCCTGGCAGCGATAGGCGGCATCTTGTCGCTCCGTTGGGTCGACCGGCAGGAGTCCCAGCGCCTCAGCGCAGCCGAGGTCGCGAGCCAGGACGTCGAAGCGCCCGACGACTCGAGCGACGACAACGATCGACGCTAGAGCTTCGCGAGGTCACCGCATTTCGTATGGATGCCCTCGGCTGCCTCGCGCAGTCGCGCTAGCTCGTCGTCGTTGAGATCGAGCTCGACCACCTCTTCAACGCCCTTGCGACCGAGACGCCCGGGAACCCCGACGTACACGTCCTTGATCCCATACTGACCGGTCGTCCACGCGCACACGGGCAAGACCTCGTGCGAATCGGTGACGATGGCACTGACCATCGCGGTCACGGAGGCGCTCGGTGCATAGTAGGCGGAGCCCGACTTCAAGAGCGCAACGACCTCGGCTCCCCCGTCGCGCGTCCGTTGGAAGAGCCGCTCCAGAACGTCGTCGCTCACGAGCTCCGGAAGGGGCTTGCCGCCGACGGTTGCGTGGCGGGGCAGCGCGATCATCGCGTCGCCGTGCGAGCCGAGCGTCATCGCCTCGACGATGCTCGGCGACACCCCGAGCTCCTCAGCGATGAAGAACCGGAGCCTGGCCGAGTCGAGAACGCCGGCCATCCCCATCACCCGCTCCTTCGGGAACCCCGACCGCTCGGCCGCGAGGAAGGTCATCTCGTCGAGGGGGTTGGACACGACGATCACGATGGCGTCGGCCGAGCCCGGAACGACCTTGTCGATGACGTCGGTGATGATCGCGGCGTTCTTGCCCAAGAGATCCATCCGGCTCATGCCCGGCTTCCTCGGGAACCCCGCCGTGATCACGACGATGTCCGACCCCGCGGTGTCCGCATAATCGTTGGTTCCCGTGATGAGGGGTTCATAGCCTTCGACCGGCGCCGCCTCCCTCAGATCGAGGGCTAGACCCTGGGGTTTGTCCTGGATGATGTCGATCAGGCACACCTCGGCCAGGCCTTTCTCCACGATCCGCATCGCGGTCGTCTGCCCGACGAAACCGCTCCCGACGACTGTGACCTTCACGTGAAGCCCCCCTCAGACGGCCTGCGGTGCAGAGACCTGCCGAAAGACCTAGTTCGACAGCCTGATCGGACCGTTTTATCATCTGGTTCGCCGGGCCGACCGCCCGGAGCATCGTACGAGCAGGTGGAGTGGAAGCTCCGTTCGGATATCCGATGCGGGGTCCGCTTCGTGAGAGGGGGATGTATGCCTCGGTCATCTCGTCGTGTAAGGAAGATCGCTGCGCTCCTAGCCGTGATGGTTCTGGTCCTCGTGGCAAGCGCCTGCTCGAAGTCGAGCTCGTCGAACTCGACCCCGAGCAACACGATCTTCGTCCAGAAGTTCCGCTACAACGGCGTGCCGACAACGATGTCGTCGGGCATCCACCAGTTCCTCTTCGAGAACAGGGAGTCCTTCACGATCACCCACGAGATGATCCCGATCCAATTGCCGGAAGGCAAGACCGCTCAGGACGTCATCGATGCCGCGAAGGCTCCGGGAGACGCGGGCCCTGCCTCCGAGGACATGTGGCTGCACATCGGCGGTGACTTCGGGCCGGCCGACACCGGAGCGAGCGTCGTGGAGACCCTCTACCTGCCGCCGGGCCACTATGCGTTCGCGTGCTGGCAGACCGGCACCCAGAGCGGAGACGAGAACGGTCCCCCGCATGCCTCGATCGGCATGGTGGCTGAATTCACGGTGACCTGAGCGACTGCGCGACCTTGAGGACGCGATGGGCGTGATGGGCGTGACGGGCGTTCGCTCGAGAACCCGGGCCCGGGTCCGGGCCCGGGTTTGGGTTCGCGTGGGAGCCGCGCTCGGCACGCTCATGCTTTCCGGATGCGCGAAGGAAGGCATCTCCTCGCAAGGGAAGGATGTTCACCAGCTCTACGGGATCATCATGATCTTGGCGGCGCCCGTGTTCTTCGCCGTGGAGGGACTGCTGATCTGGTGCGTCGTGAGGTACCGCAAACGCGACGACGCTCCCCCACCTCAGACCGTGGGTGGGCGTCGGTCGCTCGGCGTCTTCTTCGCGATACCCGCGGTCATCGTTGCGGTGCTGTTCCCGTTCGGCGAGTCGACGTTGATGAATATCGAGAAGCAGGAAACGCCACAGGTGGTGATCAAGGTCGAGGGGTTCCAGTGGGAATGGACGTTCCTGTATCTCGACGAGGGGATCTTCGTCGCCGGCAAGACCTTCTCGCCCGACAAGGGCGTGGTGCCGGCGGTGATGGAGCTTCCCGTCGACGAGCCGGTGCAGATCCAGTTGACCTCCAGAGACGTGATCCACTCGTTCTTCGTTCCCGACCTCCTGTTCAAGCGTGACGCGATCCCGGGCCGCACCAGCACGTTCACGTTCACGCCCACCGTGATCGGAACGTTCAAGGCGCAGTGCGCAGAGTTCTGCGGTCTCTGGCATTCGAAGATGTTCTTCGAGGTCCACGTTGTAGCGCCCACCGATTATTCGGCCTGGATCGATCAGCAACGGAAGGCGGCCCAGGGCATCACGTGCGAGTCGAACGGGTCGTCGCTGTCGCTCGTGGCGCACGACATCTCGTGGGACAAGTTCTGTCTGGCCGTGCCGGCGGGCGCTCCGTTCACCGTCACCATCACGAACCAGGACGCGGGGATCCAGCACAACTTCTCGATCTACGACAGCTTCTTCGAGAAGAAGACCTTCTTCCAGGCCCCGAAGATCACAGGGCCCTCGAGCGAGACGGTGAACATCAGCGCGTTGCCGCCCGGCCATTACTACTTCCAGTGCGACGTTCACGGCCCCGCGATGTCGGGCGCCTTCATCGTGAAATGAGGATCGAGATGGTCGCGGAGACGATATGGCTGTAACCGAGGCCCCGGCACGCAAGCCCGCGCCCGAACCACAGGGCGGCTGGCTGCTCGACTGGCTGACGACGACCGACCACAAGAAGATCGGCATCCTCTACCTGATCAGCAGCTTCTCGTTCTTCGCGATCGGCGGGGTGTTCGCCCTGCTCATGCGGACCGAGCTCGCGCGGCCGGGCACCCAGTTCATCCAGCCACCCCTATACAACGAGTTCTTCACGCTGCACGGAACGCTGATGATCTTCCTGGTGATCTTCCCGCTGCTCGCGGGGTTCGGGAACTACTTCGTGCCGTTGCAGATCGGGGCGCTGGACATGGCGTTCCCACGGATCAACGCGCTCTCGTTCTGGCTCCTGCCGGTCGGCGGGCTCACGATCCTGTCGGGGTTCCTGGCGCACGGGGGCGCCGCCGCGTGCGGGTGGACCTGTTATGCGCCGCTCTCCGAGACGCTCGGCACGGGGCAGGACCTGTGGACCCTCGGCTTGATCATCGTCGGGACAGCCTCGATCCTCGGCGGGATCAACTTCATCGTGACGATCCTTCGGATGCGGGCTCCCGGGATGACGATGATGCGGATGCCGGTGTTCACGTGGAGCATCCTCGCCACTTCCCTGCTGGTGATCTTGGCGGCGCCGGTTCTGACCGCCGGTTTGATCATGCTCTTCGCCGACAAGCGGCTCGGCACGACGTTCTTCGACCCGACCGGAGGGGGCGTGCCGTTGCTCTGGCAGCACGTGTTCTGGTTCTTCGGACACCCCGAGGTGTACATGCTGATCCTCGGCGCGTGGGGGATCGTCACCGAGATCATCTCCGTGTTCTCGGGCAAACCGATCTTCAGCTACCAGGGCGTGGTGCTGTCGTTCCTCATGATTACGGCCCTGTCCTTCAGCGTCTGGGCCCACCACATGTTCGCGACCGGGGCGGTCGAGCTGCCGTTCTTCAGCGTCACAACGGAGCTGATCTCGATCCCCACGGGGGTGCTCTTCTTCATCTGGTTGGGAACGATGTGGAAGGGGAAGATCCGCCTCGAGCCGCCGATGCTCTTCGCGCTCGGCTTCATCGCGATGTTCCTGATTGGCGGGATCAACGGCGTATGGGCCGCCTCGCCCGCCATGGACTTCGCCATCCACGACACCTACTGGGTCGTCGCGCATCTCCATTACGTGTTGTTCGGCGGAACGATCTTCGGGGTCATGGCGGGGATGTTCTACTGGTTCCCGAAGATGACTGGGCGGATGCTCTCCCGCCCGCTGGGGATCTGGCAGTTCTGGCTCCAGCTGGTCGGGTTCAACCTGACGTTCTTCCCGATGCACATCCTCGGACTGCGGGGCATGCCGCGGCGGATCGCGGACTACGCGCCGGATCGCGGGTGGAGCTTCCTGAACCTGATCGCGACGGTCGGTGCTTTCGTGATCGCCGTTTCGATGATCCTGTTCTTCGTGAACATCTTCACGACGCTTAGGAAGCCGCGCTCGGCACCGGACGACCCTTGGGGAGCGAACACGCTCGAATGGGCGACGTCGTCACCGCCGCCTCCGCATAACTTCGACGTCCTGCCCCCGGTTCGCTCGGCGCGCCCCGTGTACGACCTGCGGATGTCGACCGGGGACGGTGAAGCATGAGCGCGGTCGCAGCTCAGAGGGAGCGGGTGCCCCGGGAGATGAGCGGGCCGGTCCTTGGGATGGTCCTGTTCATCGCGTCGGAGGCGATGTTCTTCGCGGCGTTCTTCGGGGCGTATTTCACGATCAAAGCCAACGCGAGCGTCTGGCCCCCGAAGGGGATCCCTCACCTGAAGATCGACATCGCGAGCATCCTGACGCTGATCCTCGTCGCGAGCAGCGGCACCGTGCAGATGGCCATCCGGTCGGCCCGGAGAGGCGAGATGAAGCGAGCGTCGACCTGGCTTGGAACGACGATCGTTCTCGGGGTCGTGTTCCTCGCCCTCCAGCTCTACGACTACTCGACGCTCGAGTTCGGCGTGAAGGACGGCGTCTTCGGCTCGCTCTTTTACGTGATGACGGGCATCCACATGGCCCACGTCTTCGGGGGGGTCGTGTTCCTCGCGCTCGTCTTCGCCCAGGCGAGGGGCGGCCTGCTTTCGCCCGAGCACCATGATCCTCTGGCGGCGGGCGCCCTCTATTGGGATTTCGTCGACGTCGTCTGGATCTGTCTGTTCACCACGTTCTATCTCCTCACGCCGAGATGATGGGGATGAGCACATGAGCACCGTCTCGCGGATCTTCCTGGCGCTCGCGCTGTTCCTCGCGGTGGCCGGCGTCGTCTACGGGCTGACGGCTCACGAGCGCGAGGGCGCGACCGAGCTGATCGTCGGCGCGGCGACCGTCTGTTTCCTCGGTCTCGTCGCCAGGACGGAAGCTCGCCGCGAGGCTGCGTCCGAGGGTTCGGAAGAGGCTGAGGTGCACGTCGCCCCGACGATCTGGCCGTTCGGGTTCGCGATCGCTGCGGTGATCCTCGCGATCGGACTCGTCGTCACACCGTGGATCTTGATCCTCGGCGGGCTGATGTTCGTGTTGTCGGCGGCCGGTTGGCTTCGCGATGTAAGCAGGTCTCACGCTCACGTCAGCGGATCCTGACGAGAGCGCTCAACCTCGAACGATCAACCAGCCTGCAACGACGGCGAGCGTGAGCACGACCACGAGGAACACGGTTGCGTGGTACTGCGACGGACTCGGACTCGGAAGACGGGCTGGATTGCACCGACGGCAGACCGATTCTCCCCACGGGACCCGGTCGCCGCACCGCATGCACCGGTCGTATCGGTCCCGAACGCCCTTCACGGCGAGGCTCCTTCCGTCGGCACGGGCGTGCGGAGGAGCCGCGCGTCGACGCGACGCGCCTCCCGCTCGTCGGCCCGCATCCAATCGAGCAACACGAACGCGAGCGCCGGAACGATGAAGAACATCGTGCCTGTCCACATCAGCGCCCCAGCGATCCGCTGGTCGGCGAGCGCCGGCGCGACGCCCTCGACCCTCGCGTAGGTCGCGTAGAGGACGTGATCGGCGCTGAACAGAGCCAAGCCGAGGAACGCCATCGCAGGCATCGCCAGGAAGAGATAGAGGATCCGGGCGGGGTATGACAGTCCCGACGCGACCGGGTCGAGACCGACAACGGGGATCCAGAACAGCACGGCCGTCGTGAGGTACGCGAGATGCTCGAGCGCGTGGATGGCCTGGTTCCCCAGCGTCAGCTCGTACAGATCCGTGACGTGCGATGCCCACAGGACGGTCATGAACAGCGACCAGGCCACGATCGGGTTCGTCAGGAATCGGACCGGCCGGCTCTTGGTCGCCGCCAGCAGCCGACGACGGGTCGCCCCTGAGGACGCCATCAGCGAAAGCGTCACTGGGGTTCCCAGCACGAAGAGCGGCGCCGCGACCATCGTCAGCAGCAGGTGCTGAACCATGTGGATCGCGAACGAGCTGGCGGCGCCTGTGTCGATCGGCGTTTCAAGGGCGACGAAGACCGCCAGGATCCCCAGCAGGAAGAAACGGAGACGGGAGCGAGGGAGGCTGTGACCGCCGTGCTCGCGCCGCACGCGGCGGTCCGCGCCGATGTACGCGGCACCGGTTGCGAAGAGCCCGAGCGCAATCACCGGATCAAGCGGCCAGGTCGCCGAGCCCGTTGGCAGCACGAAGATGCTCACCCCCCGGATACAGTAGCCAGCCCGCGGCCGCCTGGGAAACCGACGCTGCGAGACGCTAGAGCCGCCCGATCACCGACTCGGCCACCTGGAACGTTCCCGCGGGGGGTCGGTCATCGCCTGGGGCGCGCAGATCCCGCGGAACGCTGACGCCATCGGCGAGTACCGCAGCGATCGCGGCGTCGAGCCGGTCCCCCGCGTCTTGCTCGCCGATATGGCGCAGCAGCATGGCTCCGCTCAGCATCACGCCCATCGGGTTCGCGGTGTTCGTGCCGGCGCGGTTCGGCGCGGTGCCGTGTGTGGCCTCGAAGACCGCGAGCTCGCGCCCGTCCCGACCGCCGAAGTGGCCCCCGGGTGCGATCCCCACTCCTCCGATCAGCCCTGCGCCGAGCTCGGCCGCGATGTCGCCGTAGAGGTTGGGCAACACCAGGACGTCGAACCGATCCGGGGCCATGATCATCTGCATGCACAGGGCGTCGATGATCCTGTCCTCGTACTCGATGTCGGGTTGCTCGGTTGCGATCCGCCGAGCGACCTCGAGGAAGAGCCCGTCCGAGAACTTCATGATGTTCGCCTTGTGACTCGCCGTGACCTTGTGACGCCCGTGCTCGCGCGTCCAGTCGAACGCGAACCGCACGATCCGTTCGCTCCCTCCCTGGCTGATCGTCTTGATCGAGATACCGCTGTCCTCGGGGACCTGCAAACCTGTCGTGTCCTCGACAAACCGGATCAGCTCCTTCGCGGCCACGGTTCCCATCTCGAACTCGAACCCCGTGTACATGCCCTCGGTGTTCTCTCGGATGACGACGAGGTCAACGTGGTCGTAGACGCTCGGAACACCCGGGTAGAGCCGGCACGGGCGCACGTTCGCGTAGAGGTCCAGTTCCTGCCGCAGCGCGAGGTTCACGCTGCGCAGACCGCTCGTGACCGGCGTTTCGATAGGGCCTTTCAGCGCCGCCCGGTTCGAGCGGATCGAGGCGAGCGTTTCCTCCGGCAACGGTTCGCCGGTCCTCGCGAACGCCCCTGAGCCCATGTGTTGCAGATCCCAGTCGATAGCCACGCCCGTCGCCTCGATCGTGCGGCGAGCGGCATCGACGACTTCGGGGCCGATGCCGTCGCCGGGGATCAGCGTCACCCGATTGCGCAACGACCATCTCCTCGAACCATGGGCACGTGCGCGTTTTGTTCCGTGTCCGCCACTCGGGATATCCTGCCAGATGCCACTCGGCCCTGTCGGGGCCGCCGTATCGCCCAACCGAAACTGGACGTGCATCGTGACCGAAAAAGGGCTTCGAGAGGTCGTCGCCGCGCAGACGAAGATCTCCGACATCGACGGGGCGCTCGGGCGCCTCTGGTACGTCGGTTACGACATCGCCGACCTCGCCGCGAACGCCACCTTCGAAGAGGTCGTGCATCTCCTGCATCACGGCCGCCTCCCCAACCGGGACGAGCTCGAGGAGCTGAACGAGTTCCTCGCCCTCGAGCGGGAGCTGAGTCCGTTCCTCGCACGGATGATGGTCACGCTCGCCCAGCAAGCGTCGCCGATGTCGATGCTCCGAACGAGCGTCTCGGCGGCATCCACCTACGACCCGGACGGATGGGACGAATCGCCGGAGGCCCAGTACCGCAAGGCGATGCGCCTGGTCGCGAAGACGCCGACCCTCATCGCCTCCTACCACCGGCTGCGCACCGGCCAGGAGATCCTGCCGCCGAATCCGAAGCTCCCGCACGCCGCCAACTTCCTGTGGATGTTGCTGGGCGACGAGCCCGACCCCGACGATGCGAGCGCACTCGACACGACACTCGTTCTGTACGCGGATCACACGATGAACGCCTCGACGTTCGCGGCTCGGATCATCGCCTCGACGCTGGCGGACATGTTCAGCGCGATCACCGGTGCGATCGCCGCATTGAAGGGGCCGCTCCACGGCGGCGCGAACGAAGAGGCGATGAAGATGCTCGAGGAGGTGGGCTCACCCGAGAACGCCGAGGCGTACGTCGCCGGGCGTCTCGAACGCCGGGAGAGGATCATGGGCTTCGGCCACGCCGTGTACCGAACGATGGATCCGCGAGCGCGCGTACTGAAACGCCTGTCGAAGGAGGTTGGCGAACGCGCCGGCGACACGCGCTGGTTCGAGATCTCCCAAGCGATCGAGCAGACCGTGATGGATCAGAAGGGTCTCGATCCCAACGTCGACTTCTACGCGGCGAGCGTCTACCACGTGCTCGGCATCCCGACGGACCTGATGACGCCGATCTTCGCGCTCGCGCGCATGAGCGGGTGGACCGCCCACGTGCGCGAGCAGTACGCCGACAACAAGGTCATCCGCCCGGGTAGCGAGTACGTTGGCCCGCGCGACCAGGTCTACGTCCCGATCGACGAACGGGAGTAGCCCCGCTCAGCGTCCTCCCGAGGGGCGTGGGAACAGGCCGGCACCTTCCACGACCGCCCTCACCGACTCGTCGTGACCCATAGCCATGAGGTGAACGCCCGCGATGCCGTCGATCTCGCGGATCCCCTTCACGACGTCGATCGTCAGTTGGAGTCCGACCGCTGCTTCATCGTCGGCTGCGTCGAGTGCGGCGGTGATCGCATCGGGAACGTGTACGCCCGGCAGGTGATCGTTCATGTACCTCGCGGCTTTGGCGCTGCGAAGCGGAACAACCCCGACGATCACCTTGGACCGTTCGAGAACGCCGCGGGAGCGCATCAGCTCGGCCCATGCGGCCAACCGCTCGACGTTGTAGGCGATCTGCGTCCACACGACGTCGGCTCCGGCGTCGAGCTTCGCGTCGAGACGGGCCGGGTCGTACGGGTCTGCCAGCGGCATCTCGGCAACGCCGATGAGGTATCGAGGCGGCTCCGCGAGCTCGCTTCCGCTCAGGGTCGTGCCTTCATCACGCATCCGCCGAGCCAGCCGCACGACGTCGAGCACCGTGAGGTCGTTCACGACCACCGCGTCGGGATGGTCCCCGATGTGCGCCGGATCTCCCGAGAGGCACAGGAGGTTCCGGGCGCCGAGCGCCCACGCACCCAACAGGTCCGAGGTGATCGCCAGGCGGTTGCGATCGCGACAGGTCAGCTGCACCGTGGGTTCGATGCCAGCATCGGACACGAACCTGACGCCGGCAAGCGGTGACATGTGCGCCGTCGCGGTCGGATTGTCGGTCACGTTGACCGCGTCGACGTACCCGACCAGCGCACGGGCCTGTTCGACGACCGGGGTCGGATCGGCTGAGCGGGGAGGAACGACCTCTCCCGTGACGCAGAATCCGCCGCCGTCCAGGATCGCGGCTAGTCGGCCGCCGGGACGCCCCTCGCTCACGAGCCGTAGGCCTGAGCTTCGGCCGCAGCGACGGTGTTCACCAGCAGCATCGCGACCGTCATAGGGCCCACGCCTCCGGGCACCGGCGTGATCGCACCCGCGACCTCGATCGCCTCGTCGTACTTCACGTCGCCGACCAACCCCTCGGGGGTCCGGTGAACGCCGGTGTCGATCACCGTGGCGCCGGGTTTCACCATGTCGCCGGCGATCAGCTCGGGCACGCCGGCCGCCACGACGAGGATGTCGGCTCGGCGTGTGTGGTCGGCCAGGTTCTTCGTCTTCACGTGGCAGATCGTGACGGTCGCATTGCCGCGGATCGAGTCCTGGGCGAGCATGATCGAAAGGGGCGTGCCGACGAGGTCGCCGTGGCCGACCACAACGACCTCGGCTCCTTCGAGTGAGAGGCCGCTGCGCAGCAACAGCTCCACGATGCCGTAGGGCGTGGCGGGCGGGAACGTCGGCTCCCCGCGGACCATCATCCCGACGTTCCACGGGTGCAGGCCGTCGACGTCCTTGCCCGGCTCCACGGTCCGCTGAACCTCGAGCTCCTTCAGGTGCTTGGGCATCGGCAGCTGAACGATGATGCCGTGGATCTCAGGGTCGCGGTTCAGCCGGCGCAGGGTCGCGAGTAGTTCGCCCTCGGTCACGTACGACGGCAGGTCGATCTGCTCGGAACGGATCCCGACGTCGGCGGAGGCCTTGTGCTTGGCGCCGACATAGATGCGAGAGGCCTGGTCCTCGCCCACGAGGACGGCCGCCAGGCCGGGGGTGATGCCGCGCTCATTCAATGCGCGAACCCGCTCGGCTACCTCCGAGCGGATCTGGGCGGCGACTGCCCTGCCGTCGAGGATCATGGCCGTCACGGCGCGAATCCTACCCCGGCCCCCGAACGAACGACCAAAAGCTCGGTCAGGTTCGCTCGCGTGCGCGAGTGTTCGCAGTCAGTGGCGGAAGTGGCGGACGCTGGTTAGCACGACCGCCATACCGCGGGACTCCGCCGTCGCGAGCGTCTCCTCGTCGCGCATCGATCCTCCGGGGTGGATCACTGCTGTCACGCCCGCTTCGGCAGCCACCTCGATGGCGTCGGGGAAGGGGAAGAACGCGTCCGAAGCCATGACAGCACCCTGCGCGCGCTCCCCCGCCTTGCGGGCGGCGATCCACGAGCTGTCCACACGTGACATCTGACCGGCCCCGATCCCCACGGTCGCCCGGTCTTTGGCGAACACGATCGCGTTCGACTTCGTACGCCAGGACACGGTCCATGCGAACAGGAGGTCTTCCCATTCCTGTGCTGTCGGCTCTCGGCTCGAGACGACTTTGCAGTCGGCTCGTGCCTCGGTCAGGACGTCGCGGTCCTGCACCAGCGCCCCTCCAGGGATCGGACGGATATCGAGCCCGGCGCCCGAGAGCGGCGGAGCCTCCACGACCCGCAGGTTCTGGCGTGCGGCGAACGCCGCCAGCGCATCGGTCGTGAACAAGGGCGCCACGACGACCTCGGTGAAGACCTCGCGCATCGCATCGGCGGCATCGGCGTCGCACGGGCCGTGGAAGGCCACGATCCCGCCGAACGCCGAGACGATGTCGCAGGCGAAGGCCCGCGCGTAGGAACCGGCGCACGAATCCGCAGCCGCCGCGCCGCACGGGTTGTTGTGCTTCACGATCACCGCCGCGTTCTCGGGCAGCGCGCTCGCGAGCTCGTAGGCGGCTTGCACGTCGAGCCAGTTGTTGAACGACATCTCTTTGCCCTGGAGCACGCGCGCCCCGCCGAGGGGACCGGGCCCCGCCGTGTCCCGATACAGGGCGCCTCGCTGGTGAGGGTTCTCCCCGTACCGCAGGTCGCCGATCTTCTCCAATCCGAGGCTCACGAACTCGGGAAGCGTCTCGCCCGCCCGTTGTGTGGCGAACCACGAAGCGACGGCCGCGTCGTAGGAGGCTGTGTGCGCGAACGCGGCAGCGGCGAGCTCCTTGCGCGTCTCGAGCGTCAACCCGCCGTGTGCTCGCAGCTCGGCGATGATCGGCCCGTACCGGTGCGGATCGACGACAACGCCGACCCACTCGAAGTTCTTCGCGGCGGCCCGGACCATCGCCGGTCCTCCGATGTCGATCTTCTCGATCACGTCGTCGGACCTCGCTCCGCTCGCGACCGTCTCCCGGAAGGGATACAGGTTGGAAACGAGCAGGTCGAACGGCTCGATGTCGTGCTCGACCAGCTGGTCGACGTGCTCTTGCTTGTGCCGGTCGGCGAGCAAACCGGCATGCACGCGCGGATGCAACGTCTTCACCCTGCCGTCCAGCATCTCGGGGAACCCGGTCACTTCTTCGACGGACGTGACCTCGAGCCCCGCGTCCTGAAGGGCCTGCGCGGTCCCCCCGCTGGAGACGAGCGTCACGCCCATCGCGCTCAGCTCGCGGGCGAGCTCGACCACACCTGTCTTGTCGTAGACCGTCAGCAACGCGCGGCGAACCTGCGTCAGCTCACTCATCGATCTCCTCCAGAGGCTCACCGAGGATGTGCACGGTGCGACCATCCACCTTCAGGCGACCATCCAGGAGCGCACGGACGGCCTGAGGAAGCAACCGGTGCTCGACCTCGTGCACCCGAGCCTCGAGCGAGTCGAAGTCGTCGTCGACAGATACGGAGATCGCCTCCTGCAAGACGATCGGACCGTTGTCGACTTCCTCGTCGACGAGGTGGACCGTTACGCCCGTTACCCGTACACCCCACTCGAGCGCGTCGCGCACCGCGTGCGCACCAGGGAACGCTGGCAGCAACGCGGGGTGCACGTTGAGCCACCTCCCGGAGAAGGCTTCCGCGAACGCTCTTCCCAGCACCCGCATGAATCCGGCGTTCACCGCGACGTCGATGCCACGATCCAGCAGCGCGTCGCGAACTCCAACCGTGTAGGCATCACGGTCGGGGAAGTCCTCGACCCGTAGGACGAGGGTCTCGACCCCGGCCGCGCTCGCACGCTCGAGCGCTTTGACCCCAGGGCGATCTGAGAGGACGAGCGCGATCCTGGGAGCGATCAGCGGGTTGTCGAGGAGAGCTTGCAGGTTGGTCCCGGAGCCTGAAACCAGCACCGCGATCCGACCGTCCATCGAGGGTCGTCACGCTACCACGGTGCCGCTCACGTCCGGTCCGGTCTTCAGCCCGCCGTGGCGGCTTCCGCTAGCCTATGCGGGCACAGCTCGGCATCCAGACGCCCACGAACCCGGAGGGACCACCGTGAAGAAGTGTCCGTATTGCGCCGAGGAGATCCAGGACGAAGCCATCAAGTGCCGCTATTGCCACAGCGATCTGACCCAGCCAGCTCCTACGTCGGCGAGTTCTTCTCCGTCGTCTAACCCGGGCTCCTCGACTTCCGGCGAGGCCCCTGCTGCCGCGGGATGGGGGATGCCCGTTGGAGAGCCGGCACAGTCGAGCCCGGGAGAACAAGCGGCGCCGGCGCCGACGTCCTGGGCGGGCGGCGCTGCACCCGTCGACGCATCGGTCAGGTACTCGCACTCCGGGTACCGATATGTTCTCGGCTACGGCACCGATTTCTTCGGGATCTGGGATCGACAGTCGCCTTCCATGGCCGTCGAGCGCTTCCCGCGTACGGATGACGGGTGGCGCCAAGCCTGGATGCGATACGTCTCGCTCGAGCCCAACCACATCGCCGTGCAGCAGACAGGCGCAGGGACGCCGGCTGCCGGATCCTACGGAGGTGGGACCGCGGCAACGTCAGGCGGATGGGCTGTGCCGGCCCCCGCGCACGCTGCCAACGACGAAGCGCTCCAATACACGCATTCGGGCACCCGCTATCTGCTCGGCTACGGCCGAACCTTCTTCGGTATCTGGGATCGGACCTCGCCCTCGTCTCCGATGGAACGGTTCGCCCGCGACGACGCCGGCTGGGCCGCCGCATGGCGCCGTTACACGCAGATCGAGACGAACTACGCGGAAGTCGCGCTCGGTGGCTCGGGCGGCTCGGGCGGCTCGAGCGGATCGAGCGGGTCGGGGACATGGGGCGGCTCATCCGGTGGGTCGGGTGGTATGGGTGACGCAGACAGCTCGGGCGGCGGATCGCCGAGCTCGCCCGACGGTGGTTCGGATCCATCGGACTCGGGCTCGGGCGTTCCTCCGTCCTGATCAGGGAACGGTACGGCCGCTTCGATCCGGGATAGCTGCGCCGATCACGCCGCCCACTACTCCCCAACCGAGCGCAAGCGCGGCGGTTCGCAGCAGGTCGGGCCCCAGTGTGATCCAGATTCCACGCCCCGCCGCCGTGTCCGGGATGCGCAACGACGCGGTCGATGCCCAGGCGATCACGGTGACCGATGCCGCGAAGGCGATCCCCGCCCCGATGCCGGTCGCGATCCGTTCCTTCGCGCGTTCCAGCCCCCTCGCGGCTCGGCGAGCACCGAGGAGTGTTGCGGCGAACGGCGCGAACAGCAGCATCCGGGTTCCGGATGGCAGCGTCCCCGTGACGATACCGAGGTCCGATCCGGTAGGAACGCCGCGCACGAAGGGCACGTACAGCAGCACCTCCGGGCTAGTGAACCGTCCCGTGCAGAGCATCTGAGCGGAGGAGCCAGCGGCGCTGAGCGTGTCGCATCCGCCCATCGACGGCGCCAGAACGAACATCGCGTGGTTCGGCAACGACAACACCTCGTGCGCGAAGAGGAGCGCGCCCACATGCCCGTGCCGGACGAGCCACCTTGCGTACGCGCCGGTCGAGTCGGGAAACACCGCTGCGAGCACGAGGAGTCCCGCGAACGCGAGGGTCAGGCCGGCGAGCAGTCCCACCCAACCGCCCTCAACCCAACGCACGATCCATCGACCAAGTCGTCTCTCCCGGATCTCATCGCTCGCCGACGCCAGTCCTCCCGCGGCTCCGAACGCGGCCGCCATCACCAACGGGAACACCAGCGCCTGCCACGCGACCGCACGCACGTCGGGCACCCCCTGTTCCGGGAAACGCACGACCGCGAGGAACGAGACGAGGAATAGCGGGACGGCGTACGCGGGCGCGATAGCCGCGCCGATCGCTGCGCGACCCAGGGGGCTCATCTCGACGCGCGACGCGACTGCGCGTCCCGCCCGAAACAGCAGCCACCCAGCGAGCGCCGAGCCCAGCAGGAACGCGAGGTGAACCCGATAGACGCTCTCTCCCGCCACGCCAGGGTTCACGATCTCGGAGAACGAACGGCCGATCGTGACGTCCAGCCCCACCCGCGAGAACGTCAGGAGGTAGAGCCACCCGATCTTCACGAACGACCATGCCCGGAAGGGCCGGCCCGCGAGGAAGTAGGCGAGGAACGACCACGTCTCGGCGGCCAACATCGTCCAACCGAGGGCGGCCAGCCCTTGACGGAGCGCATCGAGCGCGAGACTGCGGTGGCGAGGGTCGGATCGCGCCGCCTCGGCGCTCACGCCAGGGCGGCCTGGACCAGCTCGCCGACCTGCGATGGCGTTCGCGCCACGCGGACCCCGCTCGCTTCGAGAGCCTCCGCTTTCGCAGCTGCGGTTCCCTGCGAGCCCGTCACGATGGCGCCCGCGTGACCCATGCGTTTCCCGGGCGGCGCCTCGAAACCGGCGATATAGGCGACGACCGGCTTCGAGACGTGCGCGGCAACGTAGGCGGCCGCGCGTTCCTCGTCGTCGCCGCCGATCTCACCGGTCATGATCGTGAGGTCGGTTTCGGGGTCGGCCTCGAACGCCGAGAGCGCATCGATGAACCCGATCCCGTGGACGGGGTCTCCACCCATCCCCACGCACGTCGACTGTCCGATCCCGCGCTGCGTGAGCTCGTATACGATCTGATAGACGAGGGTCCCCGATCGACTGATGAACCCGACACGGCCCGGCAGGCACACCTCGGGCGGGATGATGCCGACGTTCGCCTTCCCGGGACTGATCACACCAGGGCAGTTGGGCCCGATCAGGGTCGTGTCGCGCCCCGATAGATAGGAATGGACGTACGCCATGTCCTTCACGGGGATCCCCTCGGTGATGCAGACCACGAGCGAGATCCCTGCATCGGCCGCTTCGAGGATCGCCTCGGCGGCGCCTCGCGGCGGCACGAAGATCATCGACGTGTTCGCCCCGGTCTCGCGCACCGCGTCGACGACGGTGTCGAACACCGGGATCCCCTCAACGTCCTGTCCGGCCTTACCCGGCGTGACCCCAGCGACGATCCGGGTCCCGTAAGCACGGTTACGAAGCGTGTGGAACGTGCCCTCCTTGCCGGTGATGCCTTGCACGACGACCGTCGTGTCGGGGCCGACCAGGATGCTCATGCGGCGGCTTTCGCGAGATCTGCTGCTCGTTGGGCGGCGCCGAGCATCGTCGCCTCGGAAACGATCCGTGGGTGCGCGGCGTCGGCGAGGATCCTGCGGCCTTCCTCGGCGTTCGTCCCGTCCAACCGGACGACGATAGGGACCCGTGCTTCGACGCGATCGAGCGCTTCCAGCACGCCGTTCGCGACGACATCGCAGCGCGTGATACCACCGAAGATGTTGACGAACACGACCTTTACGGCCGGATCGGACAGGACGACCTCGAGCGACGTCGCCATCTGGTCTGCGCTGGCACCGCCGCCGACGTCCAGGAAGTTCGCCGCCTTCGCGCCGGCTTGCGCCACGACGTCGAGCGTCGACATCACGAGGCCCGCCCCGTTGCCGATGATCCCGACGTCGCCGTCGAGCTTCACGTACTGCAGGTGCTTCTCGTCGGCCCGAGCCTGCACCGGGTCGATCGGGAACGCCGCCTTGAGCGCGGCGATGTCCTCGTGACGGTAGAGCGCGTTGTCATCGATCGTGACCTTCGCGTCGAGCGCGACGACGCGATCGTCGGATAGCAGCACGAGCGGGTTAATCTCGACGAGCGTGCAGTCCTGTTCGAGCAGCAGCCGGAACAGGTTGCGCATGATGTCGTCGGCGCCCTCGCGGGCCTGCTGGGGCAGGGTCCCCGTCAACTCGCGCACGTGGAACGAGCGGAAGCCGAGCATCGCGTCGATATGCACCCTGCGGATCGCTGCGGGCCGCGTCCTCGCGAGCTCCTCGATGTCGACGCCGCCCTCGGCCGTCATCAGCGCGAGATAGTCGCCCGAGGAGCGGTCGAGCAGGATCGACGTGTAGAACTCGTGCGCGATTGGCAGGAGCTCTTCGCAAAGGACGCGTGTGACTTCCTCTCCTTTGAAGTCCGAGCCGAGCATCCGGGTTGCTTCCTCGGCGGCGCGCTCAGGCGAGTCGACCACGACAACACCGCCTCCCTTACCGCGCCCGCCCGCTCGAACCTGGATCTTCACTACCGACTTGCCGCCGAGCTCGCGCGTGGCTGCGGCGGCCTGGTCGGGAGTCTCTGCGACGATGCCGCGCGGCGTGGGGATGCCGATCGCGCGGAACAGGTCCTTCCCCTGATGTTCGTATAGATCCACGCGGCGCCTTTCGGTCAGATCAGGAAGCGTGCGAAGTGAGCCGTTCGCGCAGCCAGGTGGCGATGTCTCCGGTATTCGCGCCCGGCGTGAAGATCTTCTCGATGCCGTCTGCTTCGAGCCGAGGGATGTCGTCTGCCGGGATCACTCCCCCGCCGAACACGAGGACGTCCTCGGCCCCACGCGATCGAAGCTCACGCACGACCTTCGGGAACAGCGTCATGTGAGCTCCCGAATGGCAAGAGAGGCCAACGGCGTCTGCATCCTCCTGGATCGCGGCCTCGGCGATCTGCTCAGGCGTCTGCCGCAGCCCCGTGTAGATGACCTCGAACCCCGCATCGCGAAGGGCCCGCGCAACTACCTTCGCCCCCCGATCGTGCCCATCTAGGCCCGGCTTCGCCACAACGACACGGAACTTCTGTTCGGCCATCATCCCGACCGGGAGTCTAGCGAAGGACCCGAGTCACGCAGGTTGCGACTGAACGGGTTCCCATCGGAGGATGGGGCGTGATCGAGATCCCTGAGACCCGGTACGCGAAGGCGCCGGACGGCACCTCGATCGCCTACCAGGTGGTGGGCGACGGACCCGCCGACCTCGTCTACGCCTCCGGCATCTGGTCCAACGTCGAAATGATGTGGGTGGAGCCTCGGTGGGCACGGTTCCTCGAGCGACTCTCGTCGTTCTCACGGCTCATCCTGTTCGACATGCGGGGCGTGGGACTCTCCGACCGCGGGCCGGAGCCCCCTGTCCTCGAGCTGCAACGCGATGACGTCGCCGCCGTCATGGAGGCGGCGGCATCGGAAGCCGCGGTAGTGTTCGGCGGCGCTCGTGCCGCGACCATGGCGATGCTCTTCGCCGCGACCCACCCTGAACGCACCAAGGCGTTGATCCTCTACGCCCCCGTCGCCAAGACCGTCTCGACGCCAAATTTCCCGTTCGGGAAAAGACCGGAGCAACAGCAGGCGTTCTTCGAGCGGTTCGTCCGTGAGGTCGGGACGGGCCGGAACCTGGAGCTGCAGGCTCCGTCGATCGCGAACGACCAATCGTTCGTCAGATGGTGGGCTAGGTTCGAGCGGCTCGTCGCCAGTCCGAGCGCGTACGAGGAGCTCGGGAGGATCTTCACCGACGTCGATGTGCGCGAGGTCCTGCCGGCGATCCATGTGCCGACCTTGGTCATCCACCGCGCGGACGACGCGATCGTGCCGACCCGACAGGCGCGGTACGTCGCCGATCAGATCGACGGCGCGACATTCGTCGAGCTTCCCGGTATCGACCACCTGCCGTTCATCGGCGACGCCGACGCGATCTTGGATGAGATCGAGGAATTCGTAACGGGAACCCGGCCCATCCCGGCGTCCGACACCGTGCTCGCGACGGTGCTATTCACCGACATCGTGGAATCGACCTCACGCCAAGCGGCCTTGGGTGATCTCGGCTGGAAGCGACTCGTTGAGCAACATCACGCAACCGTGCGCGATCTGCTGAAACGCTATCGAGGCATGGAACAAGACACGGCGGGCGACGGCTTCTATGCCCGTTTCGACGGCCCGGCCCGAGCGATCCACTGCGCGCAAGAGATCAGCTCGGCGGTTCGGTCGCTCGGGATCGAGGTGCGAGCCGGGCTTCACACGGGTGAGTGCGAACTCGTCGACGGGAAATGCAGTGGCCTGTCGGTGTCGATCGGTGCCCGCGTGATGTCGCACGCCGGCCCCTCCGAGGTGCTCGTGTCGCAAACGGTGAAGGACCTGACGGCGGGGTCGGGGCTGACGTTCGAAGACGCCGGCGAACACGAACTGAAAGGCGTCCCCGATCGCTGGCATCTCTACCGGGTAGCCGACGCTCACTAGACTGCCCGCCATGATCGACGCGTACTGCTGGCCGCTCTCCGCTGCGCCAGGCGTGCCGGTTGGACTCCACGTCTCGACCGACGCCACAGCGTTCGACGTAGAAGTTTCGCGTGAGGGGGCAGAGCGCGAGATCGTTTTCACCTCGAACGATGTGCATGGTGCTCACCACGACACACCCGAGGGCGCGAGCGCGAACGGGTGCAACTGGCCGGTCTCCCTGGAGATCCCGGTCGCGGCTGCGTGGCGCTCGGGTTACTACGACGTAACGGTCACGGCCGGTGGCGAGCGCGCCAACGCCTGCTTCGCGGTTCGCCCACGTCCCGACGACCCCGCCCCGATACTCCTGGTCCTGTCCACGAACACGTGGAACGCGTACAACGACTGGGGCGGACCGAACCTGTACACGGGCGGGACGCGCGTTTCGTTCGACCGGCCGTTCGCGCGCGGGTTCCTCGTGAAGCCGGAACCGGCTCGTAGGAAGATGCAGCCGGAGCCTGATCGCGAAGCCCTCTGGTTCTTCGAGTGGGCAGAGCCGCTCGGGCTATCGGTGTGGAGCGGCGGTGCCGGATGGTGGAACTGGGAGCGGCCGTTCATTCAGTGGGCGGAAGAGAACGGCTACCGGATCGACGTCGTGATCTCGCAAGACCTCGAGGACCATCCCGAGATCCTCGACGTTCACCGGCTCTTCCTCTCGGTCGGTCACGACGAGTACTGGTCGTGGGGCATGCGGGAAACGGTCGACCGTTTCACGGCGGGCGGGGGAAACGCCGCGTTCTTCACTGGCAATACCTGCTATTGGCAGGTCCGTTACGAAGATGAACAGCGCGCGATGGTGGGCTTCAAGTACGGCGCCGACAACGACCCCGTCGTTGGAACGGCCGACGAGCGGCTCATCACGAGCGCATGGGTCGACCGACGGATCGGCTGGCCGGAGACGTCGACGATCGGTCTGACGTTCTCCCAAGGTGGCTACTCGCGGTACGGGCTCGGGGTCCCCGGCGCCAGCGGCGCGTACACCGTCTGGCGCCCTGAACACTGGGCGTTCGAGGGCACGGATCTCCACTACGGAGATGCGCTCGGCCTGGCCGACACGATCGTGGCCTACGAGGTCGACGGCTGCGATCTCACAATGGAAGCCGGACTGCCGGTCCCGACGCACACGGATGGAGCACCCGAAGGACTCGAGGTGCTCGCGACAGCCCCCGCTCGCCTCTGGTCTCAAACGGAACAGCCCAGCCGCTATGCGGATGAACCCGGCGAGCTAGAGAACGTCGCGATGGTCGTGCACGGAGACGAATGGGAAGCGAACCTCGTCCGATACCGGAACAACCACGCAGTCGTTGCGACCTTCGACGTGCCGGGAGGAGGAACCGTCTTCAACGCCGGCTGTACTGACTGGACCTGCGGAATCGAAGGCGGCGACCCCGACGTGCAGCAGATCACTCGAAACGTCTTAGATCGCCTCACCGAATGACGCCGGTCCCCTTCTTCTGCGTGAACCAAGACCTGCGATGCCAGACCAAGACGACGATTCCCGCGAGCAGCCCTCCACCAGCGATCACAAGCCGGGGCAACTCCGCTACGCCAGAACAGGTGGGTCTGAACTCGAGCGGCGGGATATACGAGGGGTAGGAACAAATGCGCCGAGGTAGAAGAACGGCCACCAGGATTGCCGCCAGTAGGATCGCTGCTGCAATCACTACGGCGGCGTAGGGCCATTTTACGCTTGTCGAATCTTGTCGCTGGCGACCTCAACGAGCCTGTCAGATATCGTAGACTAGCTGGGCGTGTCATCGCACACACCCGGCGAATCGTTGGACTGGAGAGCGCGACGCACGGCTCCGCTTCCTTACACTCGGTGGCGCGATGAAACGACGTAAGTTCCAGATCCGTCCTCCGGGCTTGAAGCCGACCACCAAAGTGGGCACGCTCGGCCCGTATCGGGGACGGCTCGGGCTGGCGTGGGTGATCGCACCGATCGTCGCTGGACTCGTGATCCTGGTCGCGGGTTACTTCGCGCTGATCCGCTGACGCTCGTTGGTCGAGTGCTGCTCAGCCCTGCTTCTTGAGGGGGGCGTAAGCCAGCAAGACGCGCTTTTCCCCCACGTCGCTGAAGGCGATGGTTGCTTCAGCGCCGTCGCCGCCGCCAGTGACGTTGAGCACGACGCCTTCGCCCCATTTGTCATGGAGGACGGTGTCTCCCTCGGCGACCGATGCCGGGTCATGCCTAGCTACCCCTCCCGGCCGCGGGGGCGTCCAGTCGCGGCCCGGGGCACCGTCCTGGGGACGGCCTCCTTGGGGTCCGTTGGCACTGCGGCGACCCCCGTACCCACCGGAGCGCCCTCCTTGAAGCGCCCGGCGGGTCTCGGCCTCTCGCAGGTCGACGAGCGTCTCCGGGATCTCACCGAGGAACCTCGACGCAGGGTTGTACGCGGTCTGTCCGAAGAGCGTCCGGCTCCAGGCGTGCGTGAGGTAGAGGCGCTCGCGGGCGCGTGTGATGCCCACGTACGCGAGTCGCCTCTCTTCCTCGAGCTCGGCCGCGTTCGTCATCGAGCGGTAGTGCGGGAACACGCCATCCTCGAGTCCGACGATGAACACGATCGGGAACTCCAAACCCTTGGCGATGTGCAGCGTCATCAGCGTGACCATGGACTCGTCCTCGTCGTATTCGTCCTGTTCGCTCACGAGCGACACGGACTCGAGGAACTCCGTCAGGCCGGCATCGGGCTCACGCGCGATCAGCTCTGCCGCAACGCCGGCGAGCTCCTGGAGGTTCTCGATCCGGCCCTGCGCCTCGACGGTGCGGTCGGCTTCGAGCTCACCCAGGTACCCCGACTCGACCGCCGCGCACTCCACCATCCGGGCAGGTCCAGCGCCCTCGTCCAAGCGGGTCTGCAATGCCGTCATGATCTGCATGAACCCGGCGACGGCGCCTTTCGCCCGCTGTTGCAGCATGGCGATCTCATCGACGCGGCGGCACGCGTCGAGAGGCGCGATCTCCTCGTCGCGAGCGAACGACTCCAAAACGGACACCGTCGCGTCGCCGATGCCGCGCTTCGGCGTGTTCACGGCGCGCCGGAACGAGACGACGTCCTGCGGGTTGACCAAGAGCCGCAGGTAGCTCAAGACGTCCTTGATCTCGCGGCGTTGGTAGAACCTGACACCCCCGAACACCTTGTAGGGCAAGCCGACCCGCATGAACACGTCTTCGATGACTCGAGACTGCGCATTCGTGCGGTAGAAGACCGCCACGTCTTTGTAGCGGTGGCCTTCCTGTTCACGGAGCCGTTCGATCTCCTGGGCGAGAAAGAAGGCTTCCTCGTGCTCGTCCTGCGCGCGGTACTGGATCGTGAGCTCTCCGCCGGCCGCGTCGGTCCACAGGCTCTTCGGCTTCCGCTGAACGTTGCGCTCGATCAACGCGTTCGCGATCGCGAGGATGTTCTGCGTGGAGCGGTAGTTCTGCTCCATCAGGAAGACGGCGGCGTCGGGATAGTCGCGCTCGAAGTCCAGGATGTTCTGGATCGTCGCTCCCCGCCAGCTGTACACGCCCTGGTCGGCGTCCCCGACGACGCAGAGGTTCTGGTACTTCGCCGCGAGCAGCTTTACCAATAGGTACTGCGCACGGTTCGTGTCCTGATACTCGTCGATCAGGATGTAGCGGAAGCGCTCCTGGTAGTGCTCGAGCACCTCCGGGTGCTCCCGGAACAGCCGCACTGTCTGCGAGATCAGGTCGTCGAAGTCGAGCGCGCCGGCGTCGTGTTTCCGCTGCTCGTACGCCGCGTACACCTTCGCGACGACTTCCTCGAAGTAGTTGCTCGCGAGGGTCGCGAAATCGTCGGCCGACATCACTTGGTCCTTCGCGCGTCCGATCGCGGAAGCCATCGCTTTCGGCGCGAACCGCTTCGGATCGACGTCGAGGTCTCGCAGGATGCGCGAGATCAGCCGCTCGGTGTCACCGTCGTCGTAGATCGTGAACCCGCTGGGGATCCCCAGATGCTCGTGCTCCCGCCGCAGGATCCGGGCGCACGACGAGTGGAACGTCAGGATCCACATCCCGCGAGCCACGCGCCCGCCCAGCAGGCTCTCGACGCGCTCCGCCATCTCGCGCGCCGCCTTGTTCGTGAACGTGATCGCCAGGATCGCCCCGGGCGAGACGTCGTGCTCGCGGATCAGGAACGCGATCCGGTGAGTGAGGGCGCGCGTCTTCCCGGACCCGGCTCCAGCGACGATCAACACCGGGCCTTCCGTGTGAAGAACTGCCTCGGCCTGGATGTCGTTCAGGCCTTCGATCAGGGGGGATATGGCGTTCACGCGCCCAGTCTAGGGTGGCCCGCCGACGGCGACCTCGTATCGCTCAGTAGACGTCGGGGCGACGTGGGGAGAACATCGGCGCCGGTCGCCGGCGGTCCCAGGACCGAACGATCAGCCCGACGACGAGCCCGAACACGAAGCCGCCAACGTGGGCGCTATATGCCACTCCCCCCGATGCGACGTCGGTGCCCAGCTGCCCGAAGCCCGAGAACAGCTGCAGCAGGAACCAGAACCCCAAGACGACTGCAGCCGGCAGCTCGATGAGCGTGATGAAGAAGAAGATGACGGCCGTCGTGACACGCGCCCGTGGATACAGCACGAGATAGGCGCCGAGGACGGCCGCGATCGCACCCGACGCGCCGAGCCCCGGCAACGCGTTGTTGGGCGCGAGCGCGACCTCGAGCACCGTCGCCGCTACACCGCCGGCAAGATAGAAGAGCAGGTATAGGAACGGCCGGAGCCGATCCTCGATGTTGTTGCCAAAGATCCAAAGGAACAGCATGTTCCCGCCGATGTGCAGCCATCCGGCGTGCAGGAACATCGAGACGAACACCGACTCGAGCCAGCTCTTGTGGGGGCACTTCTCCTGCAGGAAACGCTGGATGTCTCGCCCGGCTTCGGAGCTGCCCGGTCCCCCGTATTGCTCTTGCAGGACCTGCTCGGCTTCCGGGCCTCCGGCCGCGAGACTCGTTCGATGCGTCACCTCATACGGGATGAGCGCGTGACACCAGAAGAATGTCTGCTGCTTGAGCTCGGCGCTCTGCCCCTGGGCGAACGTCGGTTGCCAGAGCAGGAACACCAGGAAGTTGGCGGCGATCAGGCCGACGGTGACGAACGCGAAATGCCGCGTCGGATTGTTGTCCCGGATGGGCAGCATCGAGACGGCCTCCCGCTCTTCGAAGAACTACCTCGTGCTCGTCCCTACTCCCACTCGATCGTGCCTGGTGGCTTGCTGGTGATGTCGTAGGCGACGCGGTTCACGCCCGGCACCTCGCGGACGATCCGGCTCGCGATCCGATCGAGCAGATCGTGCGGGAGCCGCGCCCAGTCCGCCGTCATGGCGTCCTCGCTCGTAACGGCGCGCACGATCACGGGGTTCTCGTACGTGCGGCCGTCGCCCATCACGCCCACGCTCTGTACGTCGGCGAGCAGCACGCAGAACGCTTGCCAGGTTTCGCGCTCGAGGCCGGCGCGGCGCACCTCTTGACGCACGATGTGGTCGGCGGCGCGGACCTTCGTCAGGTTGTCGGCGTTCACCTCGCCGACGATCCGGACTGCCAGCCCGGGACCGGGGAACGGTTGGCGCTCGACGATCTCCTCGGGCAGACCGAGCTCGGCCCCGACCTGGCGGACCTCGTCCTTGAACAGATCCCGAAGCGGCTCGACGAGTTCGAACTTCATATCCTCGGGCAGTCCACCGACGTTGTGGTGACTCTTGATGTTTGCGGCGGTCTTCGAGCCGGATTCGATCACGTCGGGGTAGAGCGTTCCCTGGACGAGGAACCGCGCGCCCGTGTGCTCGTGCGCGACCTCTTCGAAGACGCGGATGAACTCGGCGCCGATCGTCTTTCGCTTCTGCTCCGGATCGGTGACGCCGGCGAGCCTCGCGAGGAACCGGTCCGCGGCCTTCACGTGAACGAGCGGAACGTTGAAGTGACGGCCGAAGGTCTCCTCGACCTGCTCGGGCTCGCCCTCGCGGTTCAGACCGTGGTCGACGAACACGCACGTCAGCTGCTGCCCGATCGCGCGGAAGACGAGCAGCGCCGCGACCGCTGAGTCGACCCCACCGCTCAGGCCGCACAGCACCTCGGAGTCGCCGACCTGCGTGCGGATCCGCCGGATCGCATCTTCGATGATGTTCGTCGGGGTCCAGTCGGGCATCAGGCCGCACGCGTCGTAGAGGAAGCGCTTCATCACTTCCTGGCCGCGCGGCGTGTGCGAGACCTCGGGATGGAACTGCACCGCGTAGAGCCCCCGCTCGGGGTCTTCCATCGCGGCAACGGGGATCTGCTCGGTGCGCGCGGTGACGCGGAAGCCCTCTGGCGCCCGCACGACCGCGTCGCCGTGCGACATCCACACGGTGTCGGTCGGGGGGAAGTCTTGCAGCAGCGAACCCGGCGTCTCGACAACGATCGTGGTCGCCCCGTACTCACGTTGGCCGGTCGCGGCGACCTCGCCGCCGAGCGCCTGCGCCATCAGCTGATGTCCGTAGCAGATGCCGAGCACGGGAACGCCGAGCGAGAACAGCCCCGGATCGACCTGGGGGCCGCCCTCCTCGTAGACGCTGGCCGGACCGCCGGACAGGATGATCCCCGTGGGCCGCTTCGCCGCGATCTCGGCGGCGCTCAGATCATGGGGAACGATCTCCGAGTAGACGCGCGCCTCTCGGACGCGTCGTGCGATCAGCTGGGCGTACTGGGCTCCCAGGTCGACGACGAGCACCGGCCGAGGAGAGGGGTTCGCCACCCGGCTAGTGCCCCATCCCGACGCGCTGCTGCGTCTGGTAGCTCTTGCCCTCGGTCTTGATCGTCGGCGCGATGACGAGCTCGGCCTTCTGGAACTCCTTCACGTTCGCGTAACCGGTCGTCGCCATCGACGTCGCGAGCGCCCCGAACAGGTTGAAGGTGCCGTCGTTCTCGTGGGCTGGGCCGATCAGGATCTCCTCGAGCGAGGCGACCTGCTCGGTCTTCACACGGGCACCACGCGGGAGCGTCGGATGGAAGGTCGCCATGCCCCAGTGGTATCCGCGACCAGGTGCTTCGTATGCCCTGGTTAGCGGCGAGCCGATCATCACGGCGTCGGCGCCGCAGGCGATCGCCTTCGCGATGTCGCCTCCGGTGCGCATGCCGCCGTCGGCGATGACGTGGCAGTAGCGGCCGGTCTCGTGCAGGTGCTCGCGCCGCGCGGCCGCCGCATCGGCGATCGCGGTGGCCTGCGGCACACCCACGCCCAGCACGCCGCGGGTGGTGCAGGCGTTGCCGGGTCCGACGCCGACGAGCACGCCGACCGCCCCGGTTCGCATCAGGTGCAACGCGGTTGAATAGGAGGCGCATCCGCCGACGATGACCGGGATGTCGAACGACGGGACGAACTCCTTCAGGTTGAGGGGCTCCTGGCGGCTGGATACGTGCTCGCCGGAGACCACCGTTCCCTGGATCACGAGAACATCGAGTTCGGCCTCGAGCACGAGCTTCGCGTATTGCTCCACCCGTTGGGGCGTGAGCGACGCACATGCGATGACGCCGCCTTGCTTGATCTCGCGGATCCGGCGGCTGATCAGCTCATCCTTGACGGGCTCCTTGTAGAGCTCCTGCATCCGCCGGGTGGCTTTCTCGTCGGAGAGGTCGGCGATCTCCTCGTAGACGGGCTCGGGATCCTCGTACCGGGTCCAGAGGCCCTCGAGGTTCAGGCAGGCGAGACCGCCGAGCTTGCCGATCTGGATCGCCGTCGTCGGCGAGACGCTGGCGTCCATAGCGCTCGCCATCATCGGCAGCGGGAACGTATAGGCGTCGATCTCCCAGCCGATGTTCACGTCTTCAGGGTCGCGCGTGCGCCTCGACGGCACGATCGCCACCTCGTCGAACCCGTATGCCCGGCGGGCCGTCTTGCCGATCCCGATCTCGAACTCCATCGGCCTCCCCGTTCGATCCGATAACCAAGAACGCCCACCCGGTCCCGGATGGGCGTCACTCCCTATATGCGCCCAAGGGTAACAGAGCGCCCCTGGCGGAACCCCCGGGCGACCCGTCCGTCAGCTCATTCCTGCGCGGTCAAGCCTCTCGCAAGAGCTCCGGCCGGCGAGCGATACGCAGCCAAGGAGCGGACATCACAGTCACCCCGAGGACAACGAGCACGACCACACCAACCAGGATCGAGATCTGTCCACTCGCCAACACGACCGGCTGATTCAATGCGCGGTACAGAAGGGACGTGATCACGATCGCGCCCGCCACGCCGAACAAAAGGGATGAGGCGAGGGGGAGCGCCACCTGGGCGAGGATCGAGCGCCGGATCGTCGTGGTGGACACTCCGACTGCCGACAGGACGGCAAGCGGCCGTCGACGCTCCATCAACCAGTCGACCATCGCTACGAGCATCGTCGCGGCTGACACAAGCAGGAGGAACACCGTGAGCGCCAACCCGCCTCGGCGGATCGACGAGTAGTCATCGTTGACAGCCTTCGCCCGTACCTCGATCTGCGGCAGCGTATAGATCTCAGCGCCGCTCCACGCGAGCCGGTCTCGGATCGCCTCGAGGGTCGCGGGAGAGCCATCTGCGTCGATGATGCCGTTCGGCCGGCCGACCCTGCCGTAAGGGAGCTTGCGGGTCCACTGGACGGACCCGATCCCTGGGATGTCAGTGAGGTCGACCGAGGAAGTACCGAGGTACCCGTTGAAGACGCCGATCTCATTCCCGTGGAGCAACGACGCCTCCATCGGGAGCGCGAGGGGTCCCTCCGTGCGCTCGACGCTCAGAAGGCCCGACTGGACGACACCGACCAGCGCGATCATCAGCGCCACCCCGCCAACAACACGACTTACCGACGTCGGCTCGGCCTCGAGACGCCGGAAACCCAGCATCGCCGCGACTGAGCGGACCGATCGAGCAAGACGTCGCGCGAGGGCCCAGGCTGACCAGGTGGCGGTCCCGACGAGACCGAGCGCGAGGCAAACGAGGCTGCCTCCTACGAGGATCGCCACCCAGACACCGCCGAAACGCCTCAGCTCCGCATGTTGGCTGGCGCTCCACACGAGCAGGCCCAGTCCCGCCGCGAGGACGAGGATCCAACGCCACCCTGAATGCGAGGTCCGGACGTGGCGCGAGACACCCAGCGGCGAGATGATCAGTCGACGCATCGTCGTGGCCGACATCGCGACCGCGAGCCCCGGAAGGGCGAGCAATATCGCGACGGTCAGGCCTAGTGGGGGTGTGAGGTCGCTGGGGAACATCTGGAGACCGCCGATCGCTCCGTTGGCGAGCAGTGGGCGCAGCGCGAGGTACAGCGGTACGCCGAGCCACGTTCCGAGTGCGGCGGCCACTCCGGCTTCCGTCGAAGCGAGCAGCCGCACTTGGCTTTCTGTGCCACCGGCGAGGCGCACGGCGGCAAGACGCGTCTCACGCGTCGCGGCCGAGAGCCGGGTCACCGTTGCGACGAACAGCCAGATCGGGAGCAGGATCGCACTCGCGGCCACCAGGACTGCGAGGAGCGCGGCCAAGGGGAGCGGTTCGCCCGAGTCGCCGACGCCGCCGAATGCCTGGATGCGGTACGCGTCTGCAGCGCGGAGCTGGACCCCGGGAGGCTTCCCCGCCCAGATCGTTAGATCGTCGGGCCCTATGACCCCATCGTGACCGATCGTTCCGGCAAGGTGGCCATCCAATCGCGCCTCGATCTTCGATCCGATCGCTAGCCACATCGATGCCAGCCGTTCCGAGACGAACAGTTCGCCCGGTCGCGGTACACGACCCAGTCCGGGAGGAACAGGTGCGACCACAACCGGTTCGACGACCGACACTCGGACGTCGAGATCACCGAAGGACTGCGGCACGTCCCACACGCGAAGAGCGCCCGCAGCATGTCGGGTGATGCCGACGGTGTCGATCGTGTCTCGGCGAACATCGCGCGCATGGACGCCCGGCACGATGCTGGCGGCCAACAGCAGGAGCGCGGAGCCGATCGTGAATCCGAGTGCGATGAGACTCAGCCGTATCCACGCGGCCCGGCCGCCAGCGGTGGCGAGCGTCGCCCCGAGCCCGAGGAGGCGCAGTCGTTTCATACGAGCGCAGCATCGTGCGCGAGCTTGCCGTCGCGCACGACGATCTGTCGATCCGCGTAAGCCGCCACCTGAGGCTCGTGAGTGACCAGCACGATCGTCGATCCCTGCTGGCGCGCGGTCGAGACGAACAGCTCCATCACCAGCTCGCCGTTCGTTGAGTCGAGCGAACCGGTCGGCTCGTCAGCGAAGATCACCCGCGGCCGTGCGACCAACGCACGGGCCACGGCAACCCTCTGAGCTTGGCCGCCTGACATCTCCCCTGCTCGCTTGTCCGATACGTCGTCCACCCCAAGTGAGGCGAGGAACTCGCTCGCCCGCGCGATCGCGTCTCGGCGACGGAGGCCCGCGAGCCGCAGTGGCAACGACACGTTGTCGACCGCGGTCAGCTCGGGAACTAGCTGTCCGAACTGGAACACGAACCCGAACTCGTCGCGGCGTAGCCTCGTCCGCGCCGCATCCGTCAACGCCGGAATCGAGCGCCCGCGATAGCGGACATCGCCTCCATCGGGGGACAGGATCCCTGCGAGGCAAAGGAGCAGGGTCGACTTCCCGGAGCCGCTCGGCCCGAGAACCGCGACGATCTCCCCGCCAGCGATCTCGACGGAGAGCCCGTCGAGCGCAACCGTACCCCCGAATCGCTTGTGCACGTCCTCGGCTTCGAGGAGCTGCCCGACGTCTACAGCCGGCGCGTCGATGCCTCCGTCATTCACGATAGGGCTCCCTTCTCCGAACGCGTCCGCACCTTGTCGAGGCGCCGGGCTGCGTGTTCGATCCACTTCACGTCTGCCTCAAGGTGGAACAGCTCGAAGTCGCAGGCCATCGCGTCCACGAGATCGGCGCCTCGGCGTCGCTCCGTCACCTCACGCATCCGCGTGAGATGGGAGGCGCGCTGCGTGTCTAAGACGACATCGGGGCTCCGCCCGGAGATCAACGCGACAACCACACGTGAGAAGAGCTCGCTGCGGCTGTTCCCGGCTGGTGTCGGCGCGTCGATCCACTGCTCGAGCTCGGACACTCCGGCCGGCGTGATCACGTACAGCTTGCGATCCGGGCCAGCGCCGCTCTCGACAGCGGCGATGTCCACGAGGCCGTCACGGTGAAGACGGGCTAGCGTGGCGTAGACCTGCCCGAATGGGAGCGGCCTCGTGCTGGGGAACTGCACGTCGTAGCGATGCTTCAGCTCGTAGCCGTGCTGCGGCCCTTCTTCAAGGAGGCCCAGCAACGTGTGGCCGAATGACATGGGGCGACTATACGCACGGTGTATACACTCCGCAAGTAGCGGAGGGGGCGGGTCCTTTCGACCCAAGGGGACAACATCGTCTCGTGGCATTCGGTAGGCATGGCCTCATCGTCGTCACGCCGACGACTTCGGCGCTACGCGAACGAACACGGCTCCTTCCGGATCGCGGTAGGTCTCTCGCCATGCGGGGTCGCGCTCGAGCAGCACGATCAAGGGGCTCTGATGCTCGACGGATGCGACAACCACGCCGATCTTCCAGCGGTCGAGCGTCGCGTCCCATCCCGGTTGGCCACCCGAGATGCGGAAGTAGTCGTCCCACAACGAGCTTGGGAAGATCTCCGCGCGCGAATCGTCGAACATCCGCAGCTTCGGCACGGCGAACTCGAACCAGCTCCCCCACCAGCCATCGAAGAGCCGGCTCTTAGCAGTTGCCACGCGGGTCAGCTCGGCAGTGATGCCGCTCGGCGCCTGCGACAAGAGAGCCTCGGGAGGACTGACGGTCGCCACCCGCACGAACCCGAGCACTAATAGGAGGGCGAGGAGCGCCGCCACCGCGGATGCGAGCGGCGAACGGTCGACGGCGCGATCGCGTCGCAGCGTCCACATCCCGCCCATGACCGGGGGGATGTACAAGCTCCACCACAACAGGTTCCGTCCGCTCGCGATGGCCAGCGTGGTGAAAACGGCGAAGCCAAGCGTTTCCTCCAACGTTGGGCGTCGCAACGTCCCGCGGAGCAGCAGCCACGCGAGGATCGCCGTCGCCAGCAGGAAGACTGGGCCGGCCGGCCACTGGCGCCACAGCGGGCGCCATTCGTAGATCACCTCGCGAACGATCGGCGCAGTAGACAAGCGGAAGAGGTACCCGTAGATCCCTGGACCCCACGGGTTGGCGAGCGGTACGAGCACGCCGGCGAGCGTCGCGACGCCGGTCCACCGACGCGTCGGCGTCCGACCAACCGTGTCGGCGACGAACGCGATCCCGACGATCAGCGGCAACAGCACGAAGCTCCCGTGCAGGTTGGCCCACACGAGCGCGATGACCGGCAGCCACGCCAAACGCCGCGGATGCGCCGCTCGTTCGCGGACGATCCACATCGTCGCGAGGAACGGAACGACCGCGAGCAATTGGGGGCGAAGGGCCAGCGTTCCGGGGAGGAAGGTCGCGACGACGAATGCGCCGAGCGTCAGGCACGCGGCCACCATCGCATCGCGGCTCGCTCTTCTGGCCCAAAGGCACACAACCCCGAACGCTCCCGCAACCAGCGCTGCTCGCACCAGCACGAGCCCGGGCCATCCGAACGGGCGATGCAGCATGTCGAGCAGGATCTGCGCCCCCCACTGCTGATCCACCCACCGGGTTCCGAAGACCGTGAACGTGAAAGGATCGGTGCGCAGGATGTGGCCGCGCTGCAACATCAGGGCACCCGCTCGCACCTGATAGGCGAGATCTTCGGTGGGAACCTTCGCCAGCAGCACCGCGACCGCGGGGACGATCCACGCGATCAGGATCCAGACCTGATCGGTCGACAGACGCGACCATCGCCGATCGTCGCGCCCGTCGTCGTTCATGGCGAGCGCAGCCTACTCCCGGCTGTGCGTGTTCCTAGCGAGCGGACGCCTCAGGACTCCTTGGCGACGAGACCGCTCGCGGTGACGCGCAGATCGGTGAGGCCCGAGTGCACGCGGTCTCCCTCGATCATCACGTCGGCGTTCGAGATGTAGCCGAGCTCGGCCAGTTTCGTCAGGACGTTCTGCAGCGACTCCTCCGGGGACTCGACGAGCGTGTCGAGCCTGAGCTCGGGGTTCTCGGGAGCCTCGTACGGGTCATCGACCCCGGTGAACCCCGTGATCTCTCCCGCGAGGGCTTTCTTGTACAGACCTTTCGGGTCGCGGTGTGCGGCGATCTCATCGACGGTCGCATAGACGAAGACCTCGACGAACTTGCCGATCTCCGCACGAACCGCGTCGCGCGTTTCCTTGTAGGGCGAGATCGGACAGCAGATCGTCGCGACGCCGTTCCGCGTCAGCAGGTTCGCGACGTAGCCGATGCGAAGGATGTTCGTGTCGCGGTCCTCCTTGGAGAATCCGAGGCCCTTCGACAGGTTCTTGCGCACTTCGTCGCCGTCGAGGATCTCGGTCTTCAAGCCGCGCGCCTGAAGCTCGTGATACAGCATCTCGGCGATCGTCGACTTGCCGGCACCGGACAGACCGGTGAACCACACGGTGAATCCTTGGTGCTCGCTCAAAGGAAGCTCCTTCCGACGGCGCCTTCGGGCGCGTCGATACCGTAGAGGGACAGGATGGTGGGACCGACGTCGACGAGGCTGAGGCCCTCGACGCGACCCATCGGTTGCGTGGGAAGGCCGGCCAGCGCGAACACGCCGTCTCGACCGTGATTCGCCCCGTCGGGGCCGGTGTCGTTCTCGTAGGTGAAGAGGCTCGGGTTGCCGACCGATCCGATCGATCGCCACTCGAGGTCTCCGAAGTACACGATCAGGTCGGGCGCGACACCGTTGACCTCGGTGTACACGTCCTGCGGCTTCAGCACCTTCGTGCCGAGCGGCGTGCCGTCGGGGCCGGGTGCCGCCTCGAGCTTCGTGATGAGCTCGTCGCGCACGCGCTCATAGTCCGCAGGCTCGATCACGCCCTTGGGTTCGCGACCCTTCACGTTCAGGAATAGCCGACCGTAGTAGCCGCCGTCGCCCCAGGCAACGCTGCGGCTCCAGTCGATCGGCGCGTCCTTGATCGGCGTCGGGCCGCTGAGGGTCTCTGTCATGTGTAGGTAACCCTCCTGGATCAACCAGTCGTTGAAACACAGGCCGCCCATCATCGGCGTCGCGCCGTGGTCGCTCATGAGGATCGTGACGGCGTCGGACGGGATCAGCTCCATCAACTCACCGATCTCGCGGTCGAGGAACCGGTAGTAATCCTGGAACGCCGTCTCGTACTTGTTCCCCGGCTCGTGCAGCGGGTGGCGTGGGTCGTAATGCTGCCAGAACACATGATGCAGTCGATCGGGTGCGATCTCGCAGAACATGAAGAAGTCCCACGGCTTGTTCTTGACCAGGCGGCGCGCCACCTTGAAGCGTCGCTCAGTCATCGCGAACACCTGCTCGAGTGCAACGTCGTAGCCCGCCTTGCGGAAGTCCGGGATGTCGAAGATGTAGTTGCCCTCTCCGTCGAGCTCGTCGGTGATCTCCACCTCGAGCTCCTGCGGGAACGCGAACCGCTCCGCGGAAGGGGGCGTGAGGAAGCAGCCCACCCGCCACCCCGGGAAGTCTTTGGGCGGAGGGAATCCCGGGGGCACGCCGATCAGGACCGAACGCATGCCCTGAGCTCCGAGTTCGTCCCAAACGGCCGGCGGCTTGATCGACCCGCTGGTCACGAGCGACAGCCCGTCGTAAGTGTTGTCCTTGCGGTTGCGGAAGCCGTAGATGCCGAGCTGGCCTGGCGTGCGGCCGGTCATCGCGCACGCCCACGCGGGCACGGTGATCGGCGGCGTGATGCTCGCGAGATCGCCGTGCATCCCCGAATCCATGAGCTTGCGGATGTTCGGGACCTCGTCGAGGAGGTCACCGAAGAGCAGCTGCGGCGTGACGCAGTCGAGGCCGATGACGGCGACGCGGGGGCCTTGTTGCATCGTTCGGATCCGTCCTTGCGGGTCGGGTGCGTTTCCGCTGAACCCGGGCGCGCCGAAAGCGGGCTGGATCCACGGTTGCCGTATGCTACCAAGCCGCTCGAGACCCCGACCAAGCTGCGGAGATAGCGCTTCGATGACGTTGCTGCGGAAGATGTTGCTTGGCCAGGCGGTCCTGTGGAGCAGCGCCGGGATCGCCGTCGCTCTGCTCCCCCATTGGGTGCTCGTCACGCTGTTCCGCCAGGTGCCTTACCCCGACTACACCTACGTCCGCGCCTGCGGCGTGATGTCGATGGGGTTCTCGTTGCTGGCAGTGCTCGTCGCCCAGAAGCTCGACGACGTGTGGTGGTGGGCCTGGACGTTCGCGATCACCGACGCGGCGCTCGCGACGATCACCGGGCTCAACGCGCTGGTGGGCGCGCGTGACTCAGGCATCGTCCTGTGGTGGCTCTTCTCGGCGTTGAACGCGCTGCTCGCCGTGGGGCTGCTGGTCGGGATCGGGCGGGCAGGCGAAGAGAAGCCCTTCGCGTAGGCTGGTTGCGTGAGTGAAAGGCAAGAAGCGGCGGCCCCCATCGACGGTGCCGTGATCAGTACGAAGGCCCTCACGAAGATCTATCCGACCGGCGTGAAGGCGGTCGACGGACTGGATCTCGATGTTCACGAGGGCGAGATCTTCGGGCTGCTCGGTCCGAACGGGGCAGGCAAGACCACCACCGTCGGCATGCTGACCACCCGCGTCGTTCCCACCGATGGCATCGCGACCGTCGCCGGCGTCGACGTCGTGGCGCATCCTTCCGAGGCGAAGCGATTGATCGGCGTCGTCTCCCAGACCAACACGCTCGATCGGAGTCTCACCGTCTGGGAGAACCTGTACTTCCACGGCCGGTACTTCGGCATGGGCGCGCGCCAGTCTCGCCGCGTCGCCACGGCATTGCTTGAGGTCTTCCGACTGGCCGACCGGGCGAAGGCCGACGTGGCGACGCTCTCGGGAGGGATGGCGCAGCGGTTGATGGTCGCGCGAAGCATCGTGCATCGCCCGCGGATCCTGTTCATGGACGAGCCGACCACTGGCCTCGACCCACAGTCGCGGATCGCGCTGTGGGAGATCATCGGCCAGGTGCACGGCGAGGGGCAGACCGTCTTCCTCACGACGCACAACATGGAGGAAGCCGATCACCTCTGCCAGCGGCTGGCGATCATGGATCACGGGACGCTCCTTGCGCTCGACACTCCCGTTGCCTTGAAACGCACGGTGGGTGGCGACTCGATCGTGCGGATCCAGGCTGGATCCGACCCCGATCGTCTTTCCGCGCACTTGCACGACGTCCACGGCGTGACCAGCACAACCGTGATCGGGGAGATCGTGCAGCTCACCGTGCAGGGAGCCGACGGGTTCCTGCCGCGCGTGATCGCCGAAGCGGAGGCCGGAGGGTTCCACGTTCGTGACGTCTCGATCGACGAACCGACCCTCGAAACCGTGTTCATCAACCTCACGGGGAAGGACCTCAGGGAATGAGCGCGCTTACGACCGACGCCACTACGTCGCTGCCGCACGTCGGGCCGCATCGGAGCACGCCGATGATCGCGTTCGGTTCGCTCCTGCTGCGCGACCTCACCGTGCTTCGCAAGACGTTCATCGAGTTCGCGCTGCGCACGGTCATGCAGCCGCTGCTGTTCGTCTTCGTGTTCACCTACGTGTTCCCGAAGATCGGACAGGGGGTAGGCGGCTCTGCCGGCGAGGCTCAGTTCTCGAGCATGTTGGTCGCCGGCGTGATCGCGATCGCGTGCATCTTCCAGGGGATCCAAGCGGTCGCGCTGCCGCTGGTACAGGAATTCGGATACAGCCGCGAGATCGAGGACCGCGTGATGGCCCCGCTTCCCGTGTGGGCAGTTGCCGTCGAAAAGCTCACCGCCGGCGCCCTTCAGGGGCTGGTCGCCGCGCTGATCGTGTTTCCGCTCGCGCTGGTGATCCCGGTGACGACCGTGCATCTGCAGGTCGAGTGGCTCAAGCTGGTGACGCTCCTGCCGCTCGCTTCCGTGACGGGTTCGGCGCTGGGGTTGGTGATCGGGACCCGCGTGCAGCCGCGACAGGTGCCGCTGATCTTCGGGATCGTCGTCATCCCGATCACCTTCCTAGGCGCCACGTATTACCCGTGGGCCGCGCTATCGAAGCTTCCGTGGCTGCAGGCGGTCGTGCTGCTGAACCCGCTCGTCTACATGAGCGAGGGGATGCGCGTCTCGCTCGTGCCGTACATCCACCACATGTCGCTCTGGGGGATCTACGGCGGGCTGATCTTGTTCGCAGCCCTGCTGAGCGCCTGGGGGATCCAAGGCTTCACGAAGCGCGTGCTGAGCTAGCGAGAACCGGAGTTCGACGACAGGTGCTTCACCATGAGCACCGGGAGATCGCCGTCCCAGAGCCCGGCGAGATCTCGCGCGAGCTCGAAACCTTCCTTCGTATAGAACGCGCGCGTGGATCGGTAGCCGTCGGGGGGCTCTGGGTCGGTGTCGCTGGGTGAGACCGTGAGGACCACGAGCAATGTTCTTCCCTCGGCGGCCAATCGGCGGGCGACTTCCTGGACGAGCGCGCCGCCGATGCCCTGCCGGCGTCTGTCCCTGTAGACCCCCATCCATGTGATCTCGGACGAGTTGTCGAACCAGCGGGCGAACGTCAGGAACCCGATGACATCGTCGTTCTCGACGGCGACGAGACCGGGCTGCTCGCGTACGGCGACCGCGCAATCGCGGCGACCGCTTTCCTGGCCGAAGTGATACGGAAGGCTGAGGATGATCGCGTCGCACGCCTCGGCATCGCGCGGCGCTAGATCTCGGATCGTGACCGCTGTCATGGGGCAGCTAGCGAGCCGCGAGCGCGGCGTCGATCCTGGCGCGCGCGACGTGTTGAGCCGCAGCGTCGGTGGTGATGCCTTCGCGCTCCGCAGCCTCGAACACCTCGGTCAGCGTTTCGCCGATGCCGGCGAGTCGTGCCGCCATCGTTGCTTCGTCCCAACCCAGCGTCTCGTAACCGGCCAAGTGGATCACGCCGCCGGCGTTGATCACGAAGTCGGGCGCGTAGAGGATGCCGGCATCGCTCAATCGTTCGCCGTCCTTCGGTGTCGCGAGCTGGTTGTTCGCGGAGCCGGCGACCACCGCGCATCGCAGCCGCGGGATCGTCTCCTCGTTCAGGAAGCCGCCGGTTGCGCACGGTGAGTACACATCGCACTCGGTCTCGATCACGTCGTCGGGCCCGACCACAGTTGCCTCGAAGCGCTCGGCGGTCGCTCGAGCCCGTTCGTCGTGGGTGTCGGCAAGGATCAGCGACACGCCGGCTTCGTGCAGAAGCCCGGCCAGTCGCGACCCGACGGCGCCGACCCCCTGCACGAGCACGGTCCGCCCCCCCAGGTCGGTGGTCCCGAACCTGCGCGCGGCGCTCGCGACGACCCCGTGGAACAAGCCGACCGCGGTTCCCGTCGCCGGATCGCCCGCACCACCGTTCCCCGGCGAGCGGCCGAGGACATACGAAGTGCGCTCCCCCAAGACGTCCATGTCGGAAGCGTCGATGTTCATGTCGGCCGCGGTGAGGTAGGTACCTCCGAGCGCGTCGATGAAGGCCGCATGCCGCAGCAGCAGGTCGCGACGTTCCGCGCTCCCCGGATCCGGGACCGCCTCAACGGCGAGTACTGCCTTCCCGCCACCGAACGGAAGTCCGGCCGCGGCTTGCTTCAGCGTCATCGCGCCGGAGAGACGGAGGCCGTCGGCGAGGGCCTCTTCGGGCGTGTCGTACACCTTCATCCGGGTGCCGCCCATCGCGGGTCCGAGCACCGTCGAGTCGACGCAGACGAACATCCACGCATCCGACGCGCGGTCATGGCGGATCGCCACTTCCTCGCCGTCCCAGTCCCGAAGCAGATCCTCGAACATCGAGTCGAGTGTATGTCGAGCCGCGTCCAAGACGCACACAGCCGATCGAGACGTCTCACGTGACGAGGGCGGGGCCGTTAGGCCCCGCCCTCGTGCGGTGTGCGTGGATCTCTAGTCTGGTACGGACTAGTGCATGTGTCCGGCACCGCCGGAGGCCGCAGGCTCTTCCTCTTCGGGCTTCTCGACGACGGCGCTCTCGGTCGTGAGCACGAGCGCGGCGATCGAGGCGGCGTTCTGCAGCGCCGAACGGGTGACCTTCGCGGGGTCGATGATCCCGGCCTTCACCATGTCGACCCACTCGCCCTTCGCGGCGTCGAACCCCTTGTGAGACTCGGCGCGGATCTGCTGGACGATGACCGCTCCCTCGTAGCCGGCGTTCGCTGCGATCCGACGAGCGGGCTCGGCCAGCGCGTCGCGGACGATGCGTGCACCGGTGGCCTCGTCACCCTCCAGGTCGAGCTTGTCGAGGGCGGCCTCGGCGCGGATCAGCGTGACGCCGCCGCCGGGGACGATGCCCTCTTCCACCGCGGCGCGGGTCGCAGACAGCGCGTCCTCGATGCGGTGCTTCTTCTCCTTCAGCTCGACCTCGGTGGCTGCTCCGACCTTCACGACGGCGACTCCGCCGGAGAGCTTCGCGAGGCGCTCCTGCAACTTCTCTTTGTCCCAGTCGGAGTCCGTCTTCTCGATCTCGGCCTTGATCTGGTTGATGCGGCCCTTGACCTCGTCAGCGGAGCCGTGACCCTCGACGATGGTCGTGTTGTCCTTCGTGACGACGACCTTGCGGGCACGCCCGAGCAGGTCGAGCGTGACGTTGTCGAGCTTCAGGCCGACCTCTTCGCTGACGACCTGTGCCCCGACGAGCGTCGCGATGTCCTGGAGCATGGCCTTGCGGCGGTCGCCGAACCCGGGCGCCTTCACCCCGACGGCGTTGAACGTGCCGCGGATCTTGTTCACGACCAGGGTCGCAAGGGCCTCGCCATCGACGTCCTCGGCGATGAGTACGAGTGGCTTGCCAGCCTGCATGACCTTCTCGAGCAGGGGAAGCAACTCCTGGACGCTCGATACCTTCTTATTGATGATCAGCACGTAGGGGTCGTCCAGGACGGCCTCCTGGCGCTCGGGGTCGCTCACGAAGTACGGGGAGATGTACCCCTTGTCGAACTGCATCCCCTCGGTGAACTCGAGCTCGATGCCGAAGGTGTTCGACTCCTCCACGGTGACGACACCGTCCTTACCGACCTTGTCGAGGGCCTCGGCGATGACCTCGCCGATCGCCTTGTCGGCGGCGGAGATGGCGGCGACCTGCGCGATCTCTTCCTTGGACTCCACGTCCTTGGACTGCGCCTTGATCTGCTCGACGGCGGCGACGACCGCCTTCTCGATGCCGCGCTTGAGCGCCATCGGGTTGGCTCCGGCGGCCACGTTGCGCATGCCGCCGTGCACCATCGCGCGGGCGAGCACGGTCGCGGTGGTCGTGCCGTCACCGGCGACATCGTTCGTCTTGGTGGCGACCTCCTTGGTGAGCTGGGCGCCCATGTTCTCCCACGGGTCGTCGAGCTCGATCTCCTTGGCGATCGTCACGCCGTCGTTGGTGATCGTCGGCGCGCCCCACTTCTTGTCGAGGACAACGTTCTGGCCCTTGGGGCCGAGCGTGATGGCGACGGCGTCCGCGAGCTTGTTCACGCCGGCCTCCAACGAACGCCTCGCGTCCTCGCCGAACTTCAGCAGCTTCGAAGCCACAGGCTTCCTCCTTCTTCTCGTGCTCTGGCTTGGATATTCGCGTGCATCAGATGGAACGGGGCTCGACGCGTGCCAGACGCGCGAGCCCCGCCCCGAAGATGATCGGTATTACTTCTTCTTGGTGCCGACGACGGCCAACACGTCGCGAGCGGAGAGGATGAGGTACTCCTCGCCCTTGACCTTGACCTCGGTGCCGCCGTACTTCGAGTAGATCACTCCGTCGCCGACCGCGACGTCGAGGGGCACCCGGGCGCCGTCCTCGAACCGGCCGGGACCCACGGCCACGACGGTGCCCTCCTGGGGCTTCTCCTTCGCGGTGTCGGGGATGACCAGGCCCGATGCAGTGGTCTCGTCGCCCTCTTTCGCCTGAACGACGATGCGATCCTCGAGGGGCTTCAGGCTGAACTCCGCCATGCTGCGTGCCTCCTTGGCTCTGCGGTCCGACTGTTTGTGCTTCGCCCGCGCCCTTAGCACTCGTAGTGCGCGAGTGCTAACAAGATACCCGCGAGAGTGCCAGGTCGGCAACGTGCGGCCGGGATATAGGAAGAGGCGTGCCCTTGTACCTGAGCGCGGACAGATGCACGTCTGCCTACTATCGCGGTCATGGCCTACGACGAGGACCTTGCCAATCGCATACGCGAGCTGCTCGCCGGTCAATCCAAGGTGACCGAGAAGAAGATGTTCGGAGGGCTCGCCTTTCTCGTCCATGGAAACATGGCTATCGCAGCAAGCGGCCAAGGTGGAGTGCTCGTCCGCGTCGACCCAGCGGCGTCGGACACCCTTGTCGCGAAAACCGCAGCGCGCCCCATGGAGATGCGCGGCCGCGAAATGCAGGGATGGTTACGAGTCGCGAGCGAACACATTCGAACCAAACGCCAACTCGCCAAGTGGGTCGAACTCGGGACTACCTACGCTCGCTCCCTTCCCGCCAAGAAGTAGGCGCTTCGCGAGGGCGACCGACGCCGTTGCTAGACTGCCGCGGATCGGGGGGGACGGCAAATGGCGGTTCGCAAGGCGAAGATCAAGCAGCAGTTTGCAGCCGCGCTGTCGTCCCTTCTGCAACCGGAGGAGCAGGTCCGGGCGGAGACGTTCGCTCAGTCCGGACCGAGTCCGTGGTTGGTCGGAGTGTTCGGATGGCTGATCATGCTGCTCGCGGGCTCTCGTCCCTACTTCATCGTCGTGACCAACCGCCGCGCGCTGTTCATGAGGGCCTCGATGTTGACGACGCGACCGAAGGGTCTGGCATGAGCCGACCCTATCGGGACAGGCCAAGTGCGTGATGCAGAGATGGGCAACGCCCTTTGGAGCAAGTTCAAGTACAGCCGCCCCAAAAGGACATCCGGTTCAACGTCCATCGCATGTGGCGAGATGACGGCCAAGCGGTTGTTGCAGCTTTGAGCGCTGTGCCCGAGCTGCCGATGCCTCCGCCTCCGACGCAGCCTCCGTCTCCGGCATAGTCGTAGCCAGGCCACCGCCCCTGAACCGTAACGGCTCAGCCTGCGTTCACGCGATTCCTGCCCCGGCGGGCACCTGTTGCGTGATGCAGTGGGGTCCACCACCACCTACCACCGACAGGCACTCCCCCGGAACCGGCACGATGTCTCGGTCAGGAAGCACTGCTCGGATCTGCTCGAGCGCGGATTCGTCGTCCGGGGACTTCGCAACTGGTACAACTACGCTGCCGTTCGTCAGATAGAAGTTCACGTACGGAACCGGTCCCGGTGGACCGGGTTCGAAGGTGACGACGTCGAACTCCCGACCTTTCGCGTCGTGCGCGCCGCGGAGTCTGCGCAGGTTCTCGTCCGCGCTCTCGTGATCCGGGTCGTTCGGGTCTGCGGGCACGCGGAGGATCACTTTCCCCGGAGCGACGTACTGCGCGATGCCGTCGATGTGGCCGTCGGTGTCGCGGTCGGAAACCTCTCCCATGCCGAGCCAGACGATCTCGGTCACGCCCAGATACTCACGCAGGGTCTGCTCGATCTCGTCACGGTTCATCTGCGGGTTCCGGTTGGGGTTCAGCAGGCACTGCTCAGTGGTGATCAAGGTTCCCTCGCCGTCGACGAAGAACGAGCCACCTTCGAGGATCATCGGCGCCTCGTACCGCGGGATCCCGAAGTGAGCTGCGAGGCGCGCGGGCAGCGCCGCATCCTTGTCGTATGGCTCGTACTTCTTCCCCCAGCCGTTGAAGCCGAAGTGAACTATCGCGACCTCGCCAACCTCGTTTACGACGAAGATCGGCCCGTTGTCGCGCATCCACGAGTCGTCGATCGGGAACGCGAGCGGCTCGACCCCATCGCCGCAGCGGTCGCGCACGATCTGCTCGTCCCCCGGGTTGCACACCATGACGACCAGTTCGAACGACGCGACCGCTCTCGCCACCCCCGCGTATTCGGCCTGCGCGCGGTCGAAGTCGTCTTTCCACAGGCTCGTGCGCGAGGGCCACGACATCAGGCACGCCTCGTGCGGTTCCCATTCGGCCGGCATCCGGAGGCCGTCGGCCGTCGGCGTTCGCTCCGCATCCACGCGCGCATCCTACTCAGGCCCGCGTGCTCGAAGGAACAGGGACTATCCTGACCCGATGCGGGAAGTCGTCGTAGCGGCGGTGCAGTTTTCGTGCGATCGGGATCGAGACCGGAACCTCGATCGGGCCGAAGCGGCGATCCGGAAGGCTGCGGCTGATGGAGCCACTCTCGTGCTGCTCCCGGAGCTCTTCGATGGTCCGTATTTCCCGAAGACGCAGTCACCCGAATACTTCGAGCGAGCCCTTCCTATGGAGGGACATCCTTCGATCGAACGCCTGCGCGTGATCGCGGCCGAGCTCGGCGTCGTGCTGCCCGTGAGCGTCTTCGAGCGGGCGGGACAGGTTCGTTTCAATTCGGTGGCGGTGATCGATGCAGACGGTGCGATCCTCGGCGTGTACCGCAAGTCGCACATCCCCGACGGACCTGGGTACACCGAGAAGTTCTACTTCAGCCCCGGCGACACGGGGTTCCGCGTATGGGACACGCGGGTCGGGCGGATCGGGGTTGGGATCTGCTGGGACCAATGGTTCCCCGAAGCGGCAAGGATCATGGCCCTGCGCGGCGCTGAGATCCTGCTGTATCCCACCGCGATCGGATCGGAGCCGACCGCTCCGGAGATGGATTCCTCGGGCGCGTGGCAACGGGTCATGCAAGGCCACGCCGCCGCGAACTCCATCCCGGTCGTGGCGGCCAATCGTCACGGACACGAGACCGAGGAGGGCGTCGAAGCAGGGGTCGACTTCTACGGGTCCTCGTTCATCGCCGATCACACGGGTGAGAAGGTCGCCGAGGCTCCGCGCTACGAGGATGCGATCCTCACCGCCACGTTCGACCTGGATGCCGTTCGCGACTATCGCGACGAATGGGGACTCTTCCGCGATCGACGCCCCGACCTGTATGACGGGCTCCTGACGCTCGATGGCGGTTCTAGCGGATTCCGATGATCCCTTCGTGATAGCGACGAACGAAGGGAAAGCGAGCCCTCCGGACGAGGAGCACTCGATCCCCGGGGGGTACCACCAAGACCCGTTCGGCACCCTCACCCGCCATCTCGACCCATGTAGTGGCCGCGATCCCTGAACGGTTCGCAGTCCACACCAACGAGGTGGCGGATCTCAGCACCACCGGCGGATCCGAGATTCCGATCAGGGTGGCGAACCCGAAACGGGACACGGATCGGATGGGCACCGGACGCACGGGATGACGGGTGAGGATCCGGTACAGCTTCCTCTTCCTCACCCACAATGCGATACCGATCGGGGCTGCGATCACGGGGACGAGAGAAACGTCACCCAAGAGGAGCAGGTATTTCGGAAGGTTTGGGTCGGATCCCAGAGTCACTCGGTTGGGATCCTCCCGATCAACGTTCAGCCAGACAGTGTCACCCGGGTTGTAAGCGGCGGCGTTGTACGGATACACGGTCGTCTCGTGCAGCTCGCCTTCGTACGCATACCGAAGCGTCACGCCCGGCAGGATCGTGCTAAGCGAGACGTCCGTCACGTCGGCGATTACCACGACTGCGTGCGCGTTGATCGAAGCCGTTTCCCTTGCGACGTAGATCAGGGAGGACCCGAAGCAGAGAACGGAAACGAAACCGACCAGCAACCAGACGAAAGAAACCCGCGCGCGTCGCTTGAGCTGCGCGACAACCTTCGGTCTCAAGAAGGCGAACACCCTCGGTGTCGCTGGAATCATCGAGCCGGACTCTACGCGTACGAACCCGTCTCGAGTCTCAGCCTGCGGCCGGAGAGCTTGCGCTCCACCTGCGCATGTTCTCGAGGTGCGCCCGCGGCTCCACGCCGTGTGGGCACGTCATCGGGTCATCACACGTGGGGTTGCCCTCCATCGTGAAGTAGTTGAAGCGGCAGCCGGCGCAGAACACGTCGAGCTCCTGAGGCAGATACGGACATTCGCCCCACGAGCAGCTGCGCCCGCCCTCACCGGTCGCAAAGTCGAACTTGCACCCGGGACACTGTCGGAACCCTTCCCATCGTGCCATCGCGATACCTCCTTACTACCAACGATGGAACGACTGCGAGGGTTGCGACGTCAGGGCCGAACGGCCCCCGATAGAAGGGTCAGCCAGACTCCTCGAGCGTCATGGTGCAGATCCCAAGAAGAGCTCGTTGAGATATCGGGCGAGCGGCCACGCACCTTCCGATGTATTCGAAACGACGGTGCGGGTGATCCGTGACTCCGGATCGTGGACGCTGTGGAACGAGGCACCGGCGTCGTAGCCCTCGAGATTCACGGCGCTCCCCGAAGCCAGGAGCCAGAACCCCAGGCCGTAGCGCTTCGACTCCGAGGGCACATCGCTTCGGGGCCGAACCATCTCGGCAACAGACGCCGGTGACACGATCCGCCCTTCGAACAACGAGCTCCACAACGAATGGATATCGGCCAGTGTCGAGTACACGCCGCCGTCTCCGTTCCCGCGCACCGGGATGTGGAACACGTTCGTCCTGTCACTGTCGAGCGACAAGTAGCCGAGCGCGGCGCGGCTAGGCTCATCCGAGCGCAGGTACTCGGTATCGTGCATCCCGGCCGGCTCGCACACCCGCTGCCGCACCAGGTCGTGGAACGGGATGCCGCTCGAGCGCTCGGCGATCAGCGCGAGCACCATGAAGCCTCCGTTGCAATACGAGAAACGAGCGTCCGGCTCGAACTTCGTCGGATGCCCGTCCAGCACAGCGAGGAACCCTTCGGTGGTTGCGAGCTCGTGAACGGAGATCGTCATCACGTAGTCGGTGATCGGGCGGTCGTCGTCCTCGTCCAGGTAGTCACCGATCCCCGACCGGTGCGCGAGCAGGTGCTCGACGGTCACGCCGTCGTCGATCAACGGGAGATCTGGGCCGAGCACCGACCGTGCGGTCGTCGTCAACTCGAGCGTGCCGTCTTCGATCAGGCTCATCACCGCGAGCGCGGTCAGGCCCTTGGAACCGCTCGCGAGCGCGAACTGCGTACCGACCGTGTTCGCGATGCGGAGGCCACGATGCGCATAGCCGTACGCCTTCTCGAGCACGACGTCGCCGTCGTCGACCCGCACAGCGCCCGAGAACGCCGTCTCGGACGCGATCCGATCTAATGTCTCTTCAACGAGGCCGTCCATCCGCGCGAGGATACTTGGACGCGATGGTCGCGCGCTCCCGTTGAGCAAGGACTGGCCCGACAGTCGTCGATGTGCGCGCCAGGATGCGTTGTTGCGCCGAACATGTGAAGAAACGGCTTCTCGATTGCCGCGGCCTCGACCCGGCATCAGGATGAACCCGTGAGCGAGCGACCGCGGGCCGGGACGATCCTCTTGCCGCCACCAGCGGCAACGGCGCTCGTGGACCCCTGGTGGGTCGATGCGTCGTGGCCGACCGCGATCGGCGCGCTCGCGTTCGGAGTTGCGACCGACCTTCTCCTCCGAGGTCGCGTGGGCGCGGGAGTGTTCATCCTTTCGCTCGCCGCCTCCACCGCCATGCTGATCCTCTCGCGACCCGCGCGCACCTCTCTCCCGTTCTTCGTCGCAGCCCCAGTCCTGCTGGGATTCGTCGTGCTTCGGGCGAGCCCAACCCTCGTCACCTTGGACATCGTCGCAGCCACGGGCCTCTTCGCGCTGGGAGCAGCCTTCGCCACGGAGGGCCATCCGCTCCTGACAAACCTGCGCGGCTACATCGCGCGGACGTTCTCGGTGTTCTCCGGGTTATCACGAGGGATCATCGCACCCATCGCACCATTCGGACGAGCCGTTTCGCGCGGCAACAAGATGCGTCACGTGCCTCGCACGGTGGCGATCGTCGTCCCGGTCGTTGCGGTGTTCCTCGTCCTCCTGGGATCGGCCGACGCCGTGTTCGGCCACTATCTGCGCATATCGATCGGAGCCGTTCCGAGTCCGTCGGGTCTCCCGCTGCATATCGCACTGATCGCGGGCGGCGAGATCGCGATCGCCACGTTGCTCGCACGATCCGCGATGCCAGGGTCGACCGAGACCACAGACCCTCATCCCGGGTCAAGGTTCACGCTACGAAGAGGAGAGTGGATCCTCCTCCTTTTCGCCGTCGATGTCGTGTTCACCTCGTTCGTGTTGGTGCAGCTGACCTACTTCTTCGGCGGCCGAACCCTGGTGCTCCACCAGGAAGGGCTCACGTTCGCGCAGTATGCGCGGACCGGGTTCGCTCAGCTCGTCGCCGCGTCGCTCCTCACGTCCGCGCTCATCGCAGCCGTGTGGATGTTCGGACATCGCGAACGCGAGCGCGACAGCGCTCTCTTCTCGTGGACGGCCGGGATCCTGGTCGTGCTCACGCTGGTCGTGTTGGTGTCGGCGTTCCGACGTCTCGCCTTGTACGAGAGCGCATTCGGGTGGACCTGGCCGAGGCTGATCGTCCACGCGACCATCATCTTCCTGGGTGTTTCGCTCCTCTGCGGTCTCGTGTGGATCGCGAGGCGACAGGGTCGATGGTTGGCCACTGCTCTTCTCGTCGCAGGCATGACGACACTGTTCGCAATGAACGTGCTGAACCCCGACCGGTTCATCGCGGAGCGCAACATCGCCCGCTTCGACGACATCGGCAGGCTCGACACAGCGGAGCTGATCAGCCTGTCTCCGGATGCGACCAGCGTGATCGTTCGCGCGTTGCCGACGCTAGCCCCAGCCGATCGCTCGACTCTGCAGCGGCATCTCGCCTGCCAGCGAGACGACCTCGCCGCCCGCGACGACGGTCTCGGATCCGTGAACCTCGCTCGATCACAGGCGCTCGACATCTTCGAAGGCGCCGACCTCGGTCTCTGTCATCCAGGGATCTTGCGGCCGCTCTCGATCCGACCGTCGAACCTCACACGCCCTTGAGGTAGGCGACCGTTTCGGCGAGACCGTCTTCGAGGTGGGTCCAGGGTTTCCACGCGATCGCGTTCGGCGCGCTCGAGATGTCCAGCGCGATGCGGCGCAGTTCCCCCGGAGGCAACGGCCCGAACTCCGGCTCGCGCTCGTAGCCGATGATCCCGGCGAGCAGCTGGTAGACGTGGTTCACGCTCGACTCGAGGCCGGTGCCGACGTTCACGAGCTTCCCCGAGCCCCGATCCATCGCCTGCACGAACGCGTGCACGACATCGTCGATGAACACGTAGTCGCGCGTCTGGTTCCCGTCGCCGAAGATCGTGACGGATTCGCCGGCAAGCATCTTGCTGGTGAAGATCGAGACGACCCCCGCCTCGCCGTTCGGGTCCTGGCGGGGGCCGTAGACGTTTCCGGGCGCGCACGCCGTGTAGTCGAGCCCCCGATAGCGCGAATAGAACCCCAGGTAGTCGAGGATCACCTTCTTCGAGATGCCGTAAGGGGTCGTTGGGTGCGAGCCCTGCACCGTGGATTCCTTGGCGGGCAGGCGACGTGGCTCGCCGTACATCGTGCCGCCGCTGGCCGCGTAGATCACCTTGCGCGTCCCCGACTTCGCCGCGCACTCGAGCACGTTCAGCGTGCCCATGATGTTGATGCTGGCGTCCTTGGTGGCATCCTCGAGCGACGGGCGCACGCCAGACTGAGCCGCGAGGTGGAAGACCACCTCGGGGTGGTGTCGCTCGAACAAGAGCTGCAAGCCGTCGGCGCGCACGTCCATGTTGAAGAACGTGAACTCCTTGCCGTAGCCGCGTGCCTCGCCGAGGTTGGCGATGCGCCCCGTGGTCAGGTCGTCGACGCTGATCACGCGGTGCCCCTCTGCGAGGAGGCGGTCGGCAAGGTGCGAGCCGATGAACCCGGCGCCCCCGGTCACCAGGATGGTGCTCATATATGTCGCGCTACCGCTTCCGCCGCCTGAGCGCTCACGGCGCCAACCTTAGTTGCGGATCGGCCCCGATGTCGAGCGCGGTGCGTTCCCCTCGAAGGAGCCGCGCGGCCCCCACGCAGGCGATCATCGCCGCGTTGTCGGTGCACAGATCGAGCGGCGGGAAGCGGACGACCAGCCCGTTGTGCCCGCCTTCGGACAGCATCCGTTCACGAAGGCGGGTGTTCGCGACCACTCCCCCGCCCAGCAGTACGGTCTTCACGCCTCGTTGCACCGCGGCCTCCACGGTCTTCTTGACCTGAACATCGACGATCGCCTCCTGGAAGCTCGCGGCGATGTCGGGAAGGTTGAGCTCGTGGCCGGCGGAGCGCTCCCGCTTCACGTATCGGAGGACCGCCGTCTTCAGCCCGCTCATCGAGAAGCTGAAATCTCCGGAGTCCTGCATCGGCCGGGGGAACCGGATCGCGTCGGGGTCCCCGTCGATCGCGAGCTTGTCGAGCGCCGGACCACCGGGGAACCCGAGCCCGATCAGCCGCGCCACCTTGTCGAACGCCTCGCCCGCGGCGTCATCAAGGGTCTCGCCGAGCACCTCGTGATGGTGCATCTCGGGTATGTGGACGATCATCGTGTGCCCACCACTGACGACGAGCGCGATGTACGGGGGTTCCGGGGGATCCTGATCCAGGAAGTTCGCCCAGATGTGGCCCTCCAGGTGGTTCACGCCGGCAAGCGGGACTCCCGTAGCCAGTGCGACGGCTTTGGCGGCCGCCATCCCCGTGAGAAGGGCTCCCACCAGACCGGGACCGACCGTGACGGCGACTCCATCGAGGTCGCTGAACCCGATCCCCGCCGCCTCCAGCGCCTCCTGCATCAGGGGGTTCAGCGCTTCAACGTGCGCACGTGCGGCAACTTCCGGGACAACGCCACCGAAGCGTTCGTGGAGGTGGACCTGCGCAGCGATCAGGTTCGAGCGAACGTGGAACCCGTCCTCGATCACCGCGACCGCGGTCTCGTCACAAGAGGTCTCGATACCGAGTGTCAGGAGCGTCAACGAGCAGGCACCCCGGGCAGCTCGGCAGCGATCGACCCGAGGCGACGCGCATACGGCTCCGAGCGGATCGTGTCGGTCCACATGATCAGCGCGTCCTCGTTCAGCTCTTGGTAGTAGTTCCGCCTGACGCCGGCAGGGTGGAACCCGAACCGCGCATAGAGCCTCTGCGCGAAGTAGTTCGTCACGCGGACCTCCAGGGAAACAGCGTTCGCGCCCATCTCGATCGCCTGGAACATCTGCTCGTACAGCAGCCGCGTGGCGATCCGACGCCGCTGGTGCTGAGGGTCGATCGCGATGTTCGTGATGTGGGCTTCGTCTCCGTAGCAGATCAAGCCCGCGTAGCCGACGACGGCTTTGTCGATGCGCGCGACCAGATAGCAACGGTTGCTCGGCTCAGTCATCTCGGCCACGAAGAGGTTCGGGCTCCAGGGTCGGGCGTAAACGCGGCGCTCGATCGCCATCACGCCGCGCAGGTGGCGGCGGCGCATGCGCGCGACCTCGATCCTAGGCGCCTCGGGCTCGCTGATCCCACGCGATCTCAGCATCAGACTTCCTCAGGTACAGGGGCACGACGTCGAAGACCCGGTCGAGCTCCTCGCGCATGAACCGCGGCACGGCCAGCTCGACCAGCGCCGTTGCCCCCGGGTGCGCCGTCGTGAGGGTGCCGACCTCCACCCTGCTTCCGAGTTCCTCCAGCTCATCGCGGTACAGCATCGCACCGTCGCCGACCGCAAGCACCTCACCGGGGTCGGCTTCCAGCTCGGCGACGAGACCCACCGGGGAGGCCACCCGGTGCTCCGTCTCCCGCACGACGCCTCCCGGCACGCTCCGGTACATGGAGTAGAAGACCTCCCCTCGGCGTGCGTCGATCACCGAGGCGATCCGTTTGTGCGTGTGACGGACGGAGTACGCGAGCGCATCCAGGCTCGTGAACGCGAGGATCGGGACCATCAGCACCTGAGCGAGCGTCTTCGCGGTTTCCACGCCAACCCGAAGGCCGGTGAACAACCCCGGGCCCGTTCCCACGGCGATGCCCCCGACGCTCCCGACATCGAGCCCCGTCCAGGCGAGGAGTTGATGAAGGGCAGGCGTCACGGATTCCTGCCGAGCCTTTCCCGCAACGGAGACGCTGCCGAGGATCTCTCGCTCCGTCCCGATAGCGACGGACGTCTGGGGAGTGGATGTCTCGATGCCGACGACGATCACGCAGCAGCGCTCCACGGTTCGAGGAGCGCTTCGAGCCCTTCCCATCTCTCGGTCCATGACCGCCCGGTCGAGCTCAACGCGATCCGCCGTGCCTCGTTCGTTCCTTCGGGGTCCTCCGTCGTGAGCTCGACGCGAAGGCGGTCCTCGGCCAGGAGCTCCTCAACCGCGTCACCCCACTCGACGAGCAGCACCGCCTCTCCCCCGCCCAGCTCGTCGAGTCCGAGGTCGAGCACGTCCTGCACCCGCTCCAACCGATAGACGTCCACATGCGCAACCGCGAGCCGCCCCACGTATTCGCGCACCAACGTGAAGGTCGGTGACACGACCGGATCGTCGACGCCGAGCCCGCGGGCCACTCCCTGCACGAAGGTGGTCTTTCCCGCCCCCAGCTCTCCCGTCAACACCACGGCATCACGCGCCCGCAGCGTATCTGCGATCGCCTCTCCGATCGCCCGGGTGTCCGAGGCCGTTGCAGCTCGAAGCGAGATCAACACGTCAGAACAGCTCCATCTGTTCTTCATCCGGCTCCGCGTCGACGGCGCTCGGCCGATCGAACGCCGGGCGCGCGATCGAGCCCGGAGGAGTCGCGGTCGTCGCGCCGCCCGACGGTAGATCGGGCAGGATCACGACGTCATCCGGCGACACGTCCTCACGCGACTGGCTGATCTCCTCCAACGTCCGACCGATCAACGTGAAGTCTTCCCGCAACAACCCGACCTGCGGCGAGCGTTCCCCGCCTCCATGCAGGATCGCGGCCGGGTGGAAGGTCGGGATCACGGTGCGCCCGTGCCACGGGTACGTCGCTCCGCGCATCCGCGTGATCCCCTGCTGCGTCTGCAGCACGTATTTCGTCGCGAAGTTGCCGAGCGTGACGATGACGCGGGGTTGGATCAGCGAGATCTGCTCGACCAGCCAGGGCGTGCACGCTTCGATCTCATCTTCCAGCGGGTCGCGATTCCCCGGGGGTCTGCATTTCAGGACGTTGCAGATCCACACGTCGTCGCGGGCCAGGCCGATCTCACCGAGCATGCGCGTCAGCAGCTGGCCGGCGGCGCCGACGAACGGTTCCCCCTGCTTATCCTCGTGGAACCCTGGTGCCTCCCCTACGAACATCAAGTCCGCGTTCGGATCCCCGACCCCGAACACGACCTGGGTGCGGCCCTCCGCGAGCCGGCACTTCGTGCAGGTCGAAGCCTCGGCGGCTACCTCTGACAACGTGCGGCTCATGCAGCCGGCTCCCCCGCGTCCTTCGGGCGTCGCCGAGGTTTGCGTTGGGGTTTGGGTGGCGACGCCGAGCCCAGCACCTCATCCGCGAACCGTCGGATCTGCAGGTTCAGCTCCTGGGGCCGTTCGAGCATCGCGATGTGGCCTGCTCCTTCGATCACGATGAGGCGCCCATCGGGCAAGGCTGCCGTCAGCGCGAGCGCGGCGGCGGGAGGTGTGACGCGGTCGTGCTCGCCGACGAGTACCAGTGCCGGGACCCGAACGCGAGGGATCGCGTGCGCCAGGTCCACCTCCATGAGCTCGGCGAGCCCGTCCGTCCACACCTGCGAGGAGGTTCGCTGCGCGAGGGCGACGACATGATCGACGACGTGCAGCGGCGCGTCCGGTCCAAACTGGGTGAGACGCGCGATCGCACCGCTTAGGTCGGCCGGGCTCGCGAGGACGGCCTTGCGAAGCCGGTCGACTCGTGCCACGGCAGTGCCGATCGTACTGAGACGCAGGCGCAACAGATCCGTCACCGATCCCATCGCGCCTCGAAACAGATCGGAGGATGACGAACCGATCAGTACGACGCCCGCGACCGCCGGTCCGAATAGCTCTGGCCGCTGCTCGGCCATGGCGAGGATCGCCATGCCGCCCATGCTGTGGCCGACGAGCACGGCGGGACGGTTCGGAGATGTCGCCTCGAGGACGGCCGCGACATCGCGGCCCATCGAACGCAGCGTTAGGTCGTCATGCGCCGCCCGCTCGCTTCCACCGTGCGAGCGGTGATCCATGAGCACGCACCGGAACTCGTCCGAAAGGTCGCGCCATTGATCCAGCCACGTCGTCATGTCGAGGCTGAAGCCATGCGCGAACACCAACACGGGCTTGTCCGGGTCTCCCGCAGCACGAACGGCGATCCCAGTGCCGTCGAAGGACCGGATGAAACCCAGATCGTCGGGCGGCAGCTCCCAGTGGACGCCGGCCGCTTCCTGATGCTCATGTCGGCGGCGAACCACGGTGCGACCGACGACACCGAGAACGACGGTCCCCGCCGCGATCCCGGCTGCGATCGTCGCCGTGCGCCTCGTCGTCATCAGTGGTGCTCCCGCGGAACCCGATCGCCGATCCTGGTCACGATCTCGTAGGCGATCGTGCCGGCGCGCTCGGCGAGCTCCCACGCGGTGATCGTCTCGTCGCCTTGGGTACCCACGAGCACGACATCGTCTCCCGGCAACGGCTCGAGGTCGCCGCAGTCGACCATGAGATGATCCATCGTCACGCTACCCGCTGTGCCGCAGCGTCTTCCGCGGATCAGGACCTCGGCTCGAGAGGACAACGTCCGCGGGTATCCATCGGCGTAGCCCACGGGCACGGTGGCAACCCACGAGTCTCGCTTCAGTTCGTACCGGTGGCCGTAGGAGATGCGATCCCCTGCGGGAAGACGCTTCACCATCGCGATGGCGGAGCGCCACGTGAGAGCCGGACGCAAGCCGGTGCCGACACCGAGCGCGGGTTCGATGCCGTACATCGCGATCCCCAACCGCACGAGATCCAGATGCGAGTCCGGGTGCAGGATCGTCGCGGCGCTGTTGGCGGTATGCACGAGTCGCGGCGTATGGCCGGACGCTCGCACATCGTCGAGCACCGATAGGAACAGGGCGAGCTGCTCCTTCGTGGCGACGTCATCTTCCTCGGATCGCGCCAGATGGGTCCACAGACCATCGAGCACGAGCCCGGCCTCGGCGACCCTCTCGACGAAACGCGGAGTGTCTCCCGGAGGATGGATACCGGCCCGGTGCATCCCCGTGTCTACCTTCACATGGACAGGGATCGGCGTGCCGTCGGCGGCCTGCGTGAGCCTCGCCAGGCCGTCGTCGGTGTAGAGCGTCGGCGTGAGCCGCGACGCCAGCGCGTCGTGCTCGGATCCAGTTGGGAACTCCGAGAGGATGAGGATCGGCGCGTCGATGCCCGCGTCCCGCAACCTGATCCCCTCCTCGACGAGCGCTACGCCCAGCCAGGTGGCTCCCGCCTCGATCGCCGCCCGTGCAACGGCCGCGTCGCCGTGCCCGTAGGCGTTCGCTTTCACGACCGCCATCACCTCGACTCCCGCGGGCGTGAGCGAGCGGACGTTGTGGCGGATCGCATCCAGGTCGATCTCGACCCGTGTCGGGCGGAACGTGCCGTCGTTCACGCAGATCCTCCCAACCGAGCCACCGCGTCGGGCAACCCGTCGACGATGTCGCCCGCGACGGTTCCTTCACCCCGGTCGCGCCCGACGAGCAAGCCAGCGAGACCATGGAGATACGCTCCCGACACGGCGGCATCTGAAGGCGACACCCCGCGCGCCAGCAGCCCGCCGATCACACCGGTGAGAACGTCGCCACTGCCGGCGGTGGCGAGCACGGCGCTGCCCGTGGGGTTGATCCAAGCAGTCCCACCGGGCACCGCGACGACGGTCCTGCTTCCCTTCAGCAGGGTGACGGCGTTCGCACGCGCGGCGAGCGCCCGAGCGTTCCCCAGCCGGTCGGCGTCGAGGTCGCGCCCGGAGACCCCCGACAACCGAGCGAACTCGCCGGCGTGCGGCGTGAGGACGGCGTCGGCCTTGCGGTCGGCCAGATCGGCGGCCCGTCCGGCGAACGCGTTCAGCCCGTCGGCGTCGACGATCATCGATGAGGGACACTCGCGAACGAGGTCGCGCACGAACCCGGCGGTCTCATCGTGCGTCGCGAGCCCCGGCCCGATCGCCAAGGCATCGGCGCTCGCCAGACGACCGAGCACCACGTCGAGGGCGTCGGCAGCGACCGTCCCCTCAGACGTTTCAGGCAGTGGCAGGAAGGTCGCCTCGGTGAGCGTCGCTTGGACAACGGGCAACACGCTCTCGGGCACCGCGACGGTGATGAGCCCCGTCCCGATCCGCCCGGCGGCCTCGGCGATCAGCTTCACCGCTCCGGTCATCCCGCGCGACCCCGCCACGATGAGCAGGACCCCGGAGGCGCGTTTGTTGGTGTCGGCGGGACGGAGGGGAAGGGTGGCGACCACGTCCTCTGGCTCGGCCAGGAACGTGTCCGCCGCCACAAGATCGTTTGGGAACCCGATGTCCACCACGCGAACCTGCCCCGCGTGTTCCGCTCCCGGCATCAGCATCGCTCCGGTCTTCGCTGCACCGAACGTCACGGTCAGCTCGGCCCATACCGCGTCGCCGTCGACGGCGCCCGTCAGACCGTTCACCCCTGACGGGATGTCGACCGCGATCGCCGGAGCGGTGGATGTGTTCAGTGCATCGATCGCCTCCGCGTACGCATCCTCGGGGATCCCTCGGAACCCGGTCCCGAAGATCGCATCGATGGCGACGTCCGCTCGGTCTAGCTCACGCTCGAGGGTCGCCGACGAGAACGCGGACAACCGGACCATCGTTTCGTCGATCAGGCGGGCGGCGTTGGTCGCGGCCGGTTCGCGCAACCCGTCGATCGGCTCGACCGAGATGACGGCGACCCGCATCCCCCACCGCGCGAGATGCCGTGCCGCGACGAACCCGTCGCCACCATTATTGCCTTTGCCGCAGACCACGACGGCCCGCCGGCCGTAGACACCACCCGTGAGATCGACGGCAGCCCGGGCGACACCACGTCCGGCCCGCTCCATCAATAGGTCAGCGGGGATCCCGCGAGCCTGCGTCGCGCGGTCGAGGTCGACAGCCTGCTGGGGCGTCAGCACCGGCTTCATCGCTACCCGCCCTCGTCTCGAACCGCCACCGCGAACGCAACCGCGTTCGTTTTCTCGTGCGTGAACGTGATCAGCGTCCGCGTGACGCCGAGCGAGTCTGCCCGCCGCTTCGCGTTGCCCGCCAGCACGATCGAGGGCGCCCCCGAGCCGAGCCGCGACACGCTGATGTCCTGCCAGAGCTTGCCCCGGTATCCCCCGAGCGCCTTGATCGTCGCCTCCCGAGCCGCGAACCGCCCCGCGTACGACTCAGCCGGCCGAGCCTTCCCATCGCAGTACGCGCGCTCCTCAGCCGTGAACACCCGTTCCCGCAACGTTGGATGCCGCGCGATCGCCCGCTCCATCCGAGCGATCTCGCAGATGTCGACCCCGAGCCCAACGATCTCCACAACCAGAGCTTAGATGGCATACAGGTCGAGAGCCGCACGATCTAGCCGTTCGGAACCCATCGGATACAGGGGGTGGGCCGGCGCCCGCACTCCGCGGGCCAGTCCCACCCAACCCCCGCTC
>JALYLV010000010.1 GCA_030774035.1 Actinomycetota bacterium | reverse complement strand
CCGTTGGCAACGCCGCGGCCAGATCTGGTCGCGGGGTGCTCCCGCCGTCGCCGGCTACCTTTCCGTTGTATGAGAGCAATCCGCGGAACAAGCAGCAGCGTGCGAGCTCGAGCGTTCCCGTGTTGAACGCGACCTGTGGGTCGAGCGCAGCGGAGTCGGTCGCGGCGCCGTTCTCTTGGGTTACGAGGGCGGTGAGCGTTCCACCGGCGCCGGCCGGGAGACCTTCTGAACGCGGGGTTGAGTCGCCTGTACACCCGGCTGCCAGCAAGACGAACCCGGCGACCATGGCGATCCGTGCCTTCATCGCGGGAATGTGAACGATGGAGGGCATTCTGGCAAACCGATCTCGCGCGCGGTCCTGCCACGCCCGGACTTCAAGGTGTACTGCGAGGTGAGTGCTGACGGTGGATGGCCAAGGAAACCTATCGGTGACCGTCAGCGCCGGCTGATCAGCTGGGCGAAGGGGTCGGTCCGGGAGCGAGCTTCAGTCGGTCGAAGGCCGCAGCTGGGAACGGCGTCGACTGGTCGATACTGAACGCGATCACGTGGGCAGAGAACACGGCGGCCCCCTTCCAGGCGAGCAACGGCACCCAGGGGACGACCTCCTGCATGAGGTAGGTGTCGAAGTCCTTCCAGCACGTCACTTGTTGAGCGAAGACCTCGCGGGTGCATTGGGCGATCCGATCGTCAACGTTGGGGACGTTGCGCACGTGATACCCCCAGTGCTGGAGCTGGCTGGGCGAAGCTCCCAGAAGTGTGGGATTGACCCCTCGCTCGACAGGTTCGTGGAAGCGAATTGCCCGAAGAAGGTCGTCGCGTCCGGATAGTCCTTCGTGTAGTTCCAACAGGCTCATCGCGACCGCGGCGGTCGGATCGGCTGCCGAGCTGAGCCACTCGGTGTCGTCGGCTCGCACGTCCACCTGGATCCCCAGCGGAGCTAGGTCGTCGCGGATCTTCGGTCCCATCGCGACCCGCCCGGTGAAGTCGTCGCTCGGTGTGGCCAGTTCGACGGAACGGCAGGCGGTCGCATCGCAGACCCCGTCGTGGTTCCGGTCGTACCCGGAGAGCGCCATCTCCTTCTTGGCGGCACTCAGGTCGCCGCTCCCGTCACCGAGAGGGGCGTAGTTGAGTAACAGGTCGTTCTCCATCCCGTCTGGACCGATATGGGATGCGACCTGCGAGCTCGTAAACAGCAGCGGCTGCAAGGCGCGCTTGTCGATCGCGAGGTTGATCGCCTTGCGAACGTGGACATCGTCGAGCGGCGGCACGGCGACGTTCAGGGACATCTCCGACAGCGCGTCCTGCTGACCAACGAAGACGTTGTCTCGCAGCGCCGGCGAGGCCTCGAACTTGTGGACGATGTCGTTCGACGCGAGCCAATCGAAAAGCAGATCACCGGAGCCGGACTCGATCATCTGCTCGGCCTCGGACACCGCTTCGCCGTCACGGTCCGTGTCCGAAACCCCTTGGAGCACGATCTGATCGGGGTAGCCGACTCGGAGGTCGTCCGTCGCCGGATCCCACGACGGGTTCCGCACGAGCTTGATGGTGCGCTTGCTGATGCCGGACGGGGGTTGCTGTTGGTCGGGCGGTAGCGAGAGGTCGATGTTGCTGGCGCCCTCCAACATGTAGGGGCCCGTTCCCACCGCGAACCCCTGGCCGAAATCGACGTCGTGGCCCTCCGCGATGCCGAACGTGGCGTTCGGATCCCCCGGCTTCGCTGGGATCGGCGCGAACGCCGGCAACGCGAGGAGGAACGGCAGGTCGCCAGACGGTTTGGTCAGTCGCACCTGCAAGGTGTTCGGTGATGGCGTCTCAAGGCCCGAGATGGTGGTCGCGTCGCCGGACGCGTAGGCATCCGTACCCTCGACCACGCCGATCAACTGGGACGCAGCGAAGCCGCCGATCTGGCATGGATCGCCAGGGGGGCATCCGTATGCTTTCGCCGCCTCCGGCGAAGCAGGAGCCAGGGCTCGCTCGATCGAACGGACGAAGTCGCCCGCCACCACTGCGGTGTTCTGGAGCGGCGGGGCGTAGTGGATCCCCGGTCGGAGTTCGAAGGTCCAGGTGAGCCCGTTCGGAGACACGGTCGGCAAGGTTGTGGCGAGATCCGGCCGTGGCGTAGCCCCGCCGTCGGCCGCCAATCTCCCGTTATATGAGAGCAACCCTCGGAACAGGCAGCAGCGCGCGAGCTCCAGCGTCCCGGTATCCGATGTGATCTGTGGGTCGAGCCCACCGAAGCCTGACGCCGAGCCCCCTTGCTGGGTCACGAGCGCCGTGAGCGTCCCGCCGGCGCCGGACGGCAGACCTTCCTTGCTTGGCGTTGAGTTGCCGGTGCACCCGGTTGCCAGCACGACGAACCCGACGATCACGGCGACGATCCGTGTCTTACTCATTCCGTCCCGCCAAGCTGGGCCTCGAGACGTTTCGCCATCTTGGGACTGGCGCCTTCGTCTTCGTGCTTGAAGTACACGAACACCTCGTGGCCGGCCTCGAGTGCCGGATCGATGCGTTCGGCCCACGCTTTCAGCTCGTCATCCGTGTACTCCGTCTTGCGCAACCGAAGGTAGCCGGCCGGCTCCCACGAGAGGTCGTCGGCGGTCGGGTCCTTCTCGTCGGTCTCGGCGACGCACCACGCGACGCCTTGCGACAAGAGGAGCTCGCGCGCTTCCTTCCACGAGGGGTGGCGGAACTCCATCGCGAAGCGAACGCCTGGGGGCAGATAGCCCACGAACGCTTCGATCAGACCACGGTCGTATTGCAGCGAAGGCGGACACTGGAAGAGCACGCATCCGAGTCGGTCGCCCAGCAGCGTCGCGAGCCTGACGAATTCCCGGACATCATCGTCGGTGTTTTGGAGCCGTTTGAAGTGCGTGATCCGCTGGTTCGCCTTCAACGTGAACGCGAACCCCTCCTGCGCCTGTTCGCGCCAGTTCGTCAGCGTCTTCTCGGTCGGAAATCGGCGGAACGTGTAGTTGATCTCCACCGATGAGAGTTGCGAGGAGTAGTAGGAGAGCATCTCCCGGTCTTTGAGTCCCTCCGGGTAGAAGACGCCGTGCTTCCACTCGGGGTAGGCGAAGCCCGAGGTGCCCAGGTGCAGGGTGCCTGCCATCCCGTGCATGATGGCACGCATGCCGAGTCCCGAGGAACCGATCTCGATCGACGTTCCCGCTCGCGGGAGCGTGAGCGCGGTCTACGCCCGTCCCGCCGGAGCCGACGCCTCACTTGTCGTCGCCCACGGGGCCGGCGCCGGGATGGAGCATCCGTTCCTGGTCGGGTTCACCCGGGCGATGAACGATCTCGAGATCGCGACGCTCCGCTTCAACTTCCCGTACATGGAGGCCGGAAAGCGGGGGACCGACTCGGCCCCGGTTGCCATCGCGGCCTGGCGGGCGGCGTTCGATGCGGCGTCGTCGCGCGCCCCGAGCGGCGAGCCGGTCTGGGCGGGTGGCAAGTCCTTCGGCGGCAGGATGGCGTCGATGGCGGTCGCGGAGGGGATGCCGGCGGCCGGGCTCGTCTTCCTGGGATATCCGTTGCATGCGCCCGGAAAGCCAGATCGCGTGCGCGCGGAGCACCTCTTCACGATCACGGTCCCGATGCTGTTCCTTCAGGGAACGGGCGATCCGTTCGCGACGCCGGACGTGCTCGGCCCCGTCCTGAAGCGGCTGGGCAAGAAGGCGACGCTGCATCCGGTCGAAGGTGGCGGGCACTCGCTCGAGCAGGGTCGCCGCGACGATCCGCGCGAGGTCGGCGCCTCGGTCGCCCCGATCGTTGCTTCGTTCATCCGGAAGCACGGTGGTCGCTGATGCCTCGACGCAACCGTCGCGACCCGGAGTTCTTCGCAGCACCCGACGCGCCGCCGGCTCGCTCCGCCGCTCCCGTGTGGGCGGAGGCCGCCGGTTTCGACGTTCGGCACGTCGGGGGCCAGAAGGCGTACGTCTGCCCGGGATGCGACCACACCATCAAGGCGGGGATCTGGCATCTCGTCGTGGTGCCGACGGACGATGTCGACGCTCGACGGCACTGGCACACGGAATGCTGGCGCAAGGAGCTCCGCCGAACCGGCCACTATCGGCCGCCGGCGCCCCAGACGTGACGAGACGGTGTCATACGCGCCGCGATATCCTGCGGCGCGATGGCAGACGACGTGCGAGTCCGCATGTGGCACACCGGTGGTCGCTGGTACGCACACATCCTCGACACGTCCGCCTACATCGAGGTGACGGGGGTGACGCGAGAGCGCTGCCTACAAGAGCTCCGCAAGGTCACAGGACATGACGTCTCTCTGATGATCGAGATCGTGCCACAGATCGTTGGGGTTGCCGAGGCCGCCGAGATCATGCGCTGGGATAAGCGTCGCGTGATCACCTACATCGACCGCGGGTCGTTCCCGGAGCCGCTCACGTCGCTCGCCTCGGGACGCATCTGGCTCCGCGAGGACGTCGAGGTCTTCGCCAAGGACTGGTACGCGCGGCGCGGCGCGCCCAAACCGCCGAAGTCGACGGCGAAGGGTCGACGGTGAGCGCCGTGGAACGACGCCTTTACCTGATCCGTCACGGCAAAGCGTCGCATCGATCCTCCGACGAGACGATGACGTCGCGTGGCCGTGTGGCCGATCCACCGCTGGATGACACGGGGCGAGGGCAAGCCGAGATCCTCGCTCGCAGACTGCTGAAGATGTCGCCGCCCGCCGGGCTCGTCGTTTCTCCTCTGCGGCGTGCGCGCGAGACGATCGCGCCGTACGAGGCGGCCACGGGCCGCGAAGCGGTCGTCGTCGATGAGCTCGCCGAGTGGTTCGGAGGCGAATGGGAATTTAAGGAGTTCGAGGAACTCCTGGTCGAGCATCCCGAGATGCCGAGCCGCGTCCTTCGGCAAGATCCGGTGCTTTCCCTTGCGCCCGGGGGAGAGCCGTGGGAGGCGTTCAGCGAACGCGCCATCACGGCGATCGAAGGGACGATCTCCGCCCACCCTGAGGGCGATATCTGGATCGTTTGTCACGGCGGCGTGATCAACGCGTTCGTCAGCGCGATCCTCGGGATACGCGAACAGGAAATGTTCTTCCTGCCGCCCAACACGAGCATCAACACGATCCGCATCGTCGGGGACGATCGGCACGTGTGGTTCTTGGCCGACGACACGCATCTGACCCAACCCGACCTGTTCGCCGACGCGCTTCACCCACACGCCTATACTCCCGGCGCATCGCCCGACCCGAAGGAGTAGTAGCCGTGACCCTGAAGTTCCTTTCTCCCGAGTGGGCGGAAGCCGTGAAGGCGGCCCTCAACGTCGACGACGCGTTCAAGAAGGCGGCTGCCGGCAAGCAGGCGGCGCTGCAACAGGTCATCTCGACGGGCGACGGTGACACGCGTTACTGGATCCGCATCGCGGACGGGACGATCGATATGGGGATGGGCGACCTGGAGGCACCCGACGCCACGATCACGCAGAACTTCGACACCGCGGTCGGTCTGGCGAAGAATCAGGTGTCTGCCGTCACGGCCTTCATGACGGGAAAGATCAAGATCGACGGCAACATGGGACTGCTGCTGGGCTTGCAGGGCGCGTTCGCGCAGTTGCCGATGGTTATGGCGTCGCTCGATGTCGACTACTCGCCGCCCGCCTGAGGGTCGCTCGCGTCGTCCCGCTCGGCGATGATCGCCATCGACGACTGCGCGCGTGCCAGCAGTCGGTCTTCGCCGTCGATGATGTCCGCCTCGGCGTAGGCAATCTGTCGCCCGGCACGCACGACGCGCCCGCGCGCCACGACCCGCCCCGGCTTTCCCCCCGATAGGAAGTTCACGCTGAGTTGGACCGTGACGCATCGCGTGTCGGGTTCGAGCACGGTGCGGACCGCGAGTCCCGTTGCAGTGTCGGCGAGCGTCGCGATCATCCCTCCGTGAAGGACCCCTTGGAGGTTCATGTGGTTCGCCGCGGCGTTCAGTGACAGTTCCACCTCGCCCTCGGACGCCGCTTCCAGGGCGATACCCGACCACTGATAGAAGTCGGTCGCGGCCATCCGCTCGGCGAGATCGGCTTCGATGCCCGGGTTCCGTTCGAGAGGTTGCATGTGGCCTCGTAGTCTCCCACCGGCTCGCCGCGGGGATCGATGGGGCGGTGACTACAATGGATACCGCGGCCACGCCGCTTCATGACATGACGACCGCAACCTCCGACCCTACGATCGCGCTCGTTCGCGAGGCGCTGCAGGAAGATGCCCCGGACGGCGACCTCACGAGCACCCTGCTCGTGCCCGCCGATGCCGTGCTCACCGCCGAGCTGCGCGCGAAGCAAGACGGCGTGCTCGCGGGGACCGCGCCAGCGTCGCTCGTGTTCGCCATCGTCTCCCAGCAGGACGCTCTGGGAGCGATCGGATGCCAGTGGCGCCGGGCCGACGGTGATCGCGTTGCGAACGGCGACGTGCTCGCCACGATCACCGGCCCGGCACGGTCGATCCTTCGCGCCGAGCGCTTGGCCGTGAACCTGTTGTCGCACCTATCCGGCGTCGCGACGCTGACGCGCGCGTTCGTCGACGCGGCCGCGCCCGCTCAGGTGCTCTGCACGCGCAAGACCCTCCCGGGGCTCCGCGCGCTCGAGAGGGAAGCCGTCCTCGCGGGCGGCGGCATGCTCCATCGTGCCTCGCTCTCCGACGCGGTCTTGATCAAGGACAACCATCTGACCGTGGCGGGGTCGATCACCGAAGCGGTCTCCCGCGCGAGGGGCGCCGGTGTCCCCGTGGAGGTCGAGGTCGAGACGTTGGAGGAGCTCGACGAAGCGCTCGAAGCCGGAGCCGAGCGCATCTTGTTGGACAACCCGACCCCCGAGCTGGTCGGCGCTGCGGTCGTTCGCGTCGGCGATCCCGATCGGCTCGAGGTGTCCGGGGGAGTGACGCTCGATAGGATCGGCGCGTTCACGGCAGCCGGCGCCCGGTGGATCTCCGTCGGGCGGATCACCCACTCGGCGCCGTCGCTGGACGTCTCGCTCGAGGTCGTGTCGTGAGCGCCGTGGCGGCGGCGACGCGACCGTTCGACGAGTGGGCGGCAGACGTTCGACGCCTCGCGGCTGAACGGAACGCAGTGATCCTGGCCCACAACTATCAGGTGCCGTGGATCCAGGACGTCGCGGACTTCGTCGGGGATTCGCTCATGCTGTCGCAGCGCGCCGCCGACACCGACGCCGACGTGATCGTCTTCTGTGGCGTTCACTTCATGGCCGAAACGGCGAAGATCCTCTCGCCGGCCAAGACGGTGCTGCTTCCCGACCTCGGCGCCGGTTGCTCGCTGGCTGCGTCCATCACCGCCGACCAGCTTCGAACGTGGAAGGCGGAGCATCCCGGCGCGACCGTCGTCGCCTACGTGAACACGTCGGCAGAGGTGAAGGCCGAGTCGGACATCTGCTGCACGTCGTCGAACGCGGTCGAAGTCGTGAGGTCGATCCCCGAAGACCGAGAGATCCTCTTCCTGCCGGACATGTTCCTGGGCGCACACGTGGAACGGGAGACGGGCAGGAAGATGCACGTATGGATGGGGGAGTGCCACGTCCACGCCGGCATCGAGCCCGAGACGTTGCGTGCGAAGGTCGCGGCTGAGCCCGACGCCGAGCTGCTCGTCCACCCGGAGTGCGGGTGCACCACCAACGTCTTGTGGATGCTTTCTGAGGGAGTGCTTTCACCCGAGCGAACGAAGGTGCTCTCCACGGGCGGCATGGTGAGGGAAGCAGCAAGTTCTTCCGCCAGCCGGTTCTTGGTGGCGACCGAGACCGGCATCCTGCATCAGCTCCGGAAGGGCGCCCCGGACAAAGAGTTCGAGGCCGTCGACGAGTTCGCGATCTGCCGGTTCATGAAGGCGATCACGCCCGAGAATCTCGTGACATCTCTTCGCGAAGGGATCTACGAGATCGAGGTCGCCGACGACATCGCAGAGCGGGCACGCATCGCCGTCGAGCGCATGATCGAGATCGGCCCCACCGCCGGAACGATCCGAGCGTTGTAGCCGGTGCGCACGATCGTCGTCGGGGCCGGGGCGGCCGGCTTATGGTGCGCGCTCCATTCGGCTGAGCGCGGTCCCGTGTGGCTGGTCGCGCCGAGCGCGACCAGCCAGAGCGCGACCGCTTGGGCTCAAGGAGGGATCGCCGCCGCCATGGAGGTCGGCGACGATCCCGCCGCCCACGCGGCCGACACCTTCACCGCAGGCGCCGGTCTGTCGGATCCGCTGGCGGTCGAGGTGCTCACCCGTGAAGCGCCCGTCGTCGTCTCGACGCTCCGCGAGTTGGGCATGGTCTTCGACGACGAAGGCGCACCCACCCTCGAGGGCGGACACAGCGCGAGGCGAGTCCTGCATGCCGGCGGCGACGCATCAGGCAGGTACCTGCTCGAGCTGCTCGCGCGCCGGGTCGCCGAGGACTCGCGCATCGAGCGCGTCGATGGGCGCGTCGTCGCCCTTCGCTCGCGCGATGCGTCGGTCGCAGGCGTGGAGTTGTCAGAAGGGACGTCGATCGACGGAGACCGAGTCGTTCTGGCGACCGGTGGCGCGTGTGGCATCTACGGGCGCCGCACCGGGCCCGACGTTTCGCTCGGCGAGGGCATGTGGCTCGCGTGGGAGGCGGGCGCCGCCGTCGGAGATCTCGAGTTCGTCCAGTTCCATCCGACCGCGCTCGACATGGCAGGGCAGCCGGCCCGGCTCTTCACCGAAGCGCTGCGTGGCGAAGGGGCCGTGCTCGTCGACGCCTCCGGGTCGCGCTTCATGGATCGGTTCGATCCCCGGGAAGAGCTCGCGCCACGCGACATCGTGGCGCGAGCGGTCCTTCGGGTCCGGGAGGAGACCAGCGGCCCCGTGTATCTCGACGCGACGAGCATCGCCGGTGTGACGGCCCGCTTCCCCGTCGCGGCCGCGCAGTGTGCCGACGTCGGGCTCGATCTGCAGCGCGACCGCGTACCGGTCGCTCCCGCGGCGCACTACTTCACCGGCGGGATCTTGACGGACACGTGGGGCCGAGCGAGCGTGGCGGGCCTGCTCGCCTGCGGCGAGGCGGCATGTACCGGGGTCCACGGCGCGAACCGCCTGGCATCGAACTCGCTCGCGGAGGCCCTGGTATTCGGTCGTCGAGCAGCGCTCGCCGTCGACGGCCCCATGGACGACCCCCGGGACGAGTCACGATCGCCGATCGAAGGAAGCGCACCGAAAGAGGGACTCGAGCTCTCGGAGGTCCGCGCGATCTCCGACCACCTCCTCGGCGTGCAGCGTTCAGCGATCGGATTGACCGAAGCCGTCGAACGGTTGGGCGAGGGCGGCAGCAGCGAAGGAGTGTCCGCCACGTCGATCGCGTGGCTGCTCGCCTCCGCGGCGCTCCGTCGGCAAGAGAGCCGGGGTGGTCATTTCCGAGAAGACTTCCCGGTGCCACGCGAGGCGTGGCGTCACCGTCAAACCGTGGATATGAGTGGCTGGGCCGACATCCCCGTTCGGGACTGAAGCAACGTCTCGCCTGCGACCTGACCAGCTCAGGTCGTGCCGTGGAGGCGATCGCCGAAGTCGCCGAGGCCCGGCATGATGAAGCCTTCGGCGTTCAGTCCGCGATCGACCGCGGCGGTCACGATCGGCACGTCGGGATGGTCCGATCGCATCCTCGCGATGCCCTCGGGTGCGGCCACGACGCAGATGAACGCGACGTGGTCCGGGCCGACGGCTTTCACATACGTGCAGGCGGCTGAGCCCGAGCCACCCGTCGCCAGCATCGGATCCAGCACCAACGCTGAACAACCGACCATCGGCGGCAGCTTCGAGTAATAGTCACGGGGCTCCAGCGTTATCTCGTCCCGTTCCATGCCGAGATATCCCACGACGGTCCAGGGGTACAGGTCTGTGACTGCGTCCAGCAGCCCCAGCCCGGCGCGGAGGACCGGGATCGCAACGAGGCCCCCGACGAGCGTCTGTCCCTTCGTGGGTTCGAGGGGTGTGTCGACGACGACGGGCTCGGTGGGCAGGCTCCGCGTCGCCTCGGCGACGAGCAACGTTCCTAGCCGGCGGGTCAACGCACGGAACTCGGCCGGGCCGGTATCGCGGTTCCGCAGGCGGGCGAGGATGTCGTCGGCAAGCGGGTGATCGAGGACGGTCACGGTCATGGGTAGTCGCCAATCCTAGCTGCTTGCCACGGGGCGGTCGGGCTGCCACCATGGCCAGGACATGCAGCGCGAGTACCGCTACTGGTTCTTCTACTTCGGGCCCTGCCCGGCGTAGTCGCCTGTAGCCAACGAGCGGACAGGGACCCCGGGCAGGAAGACCCGGGGTTCTCGCTTCCCCGGGCCACCCGAACCCGGACATAACCGGCACACCGATCGGGAGGTCGTTTTCAGATGGTCGTCGTGATGAAGGCTGACGCGACGGACGCGGACATCGCGCTCGTCGAAGAGAAGGTCCGCAACGCGGGCGGAGAAGCGTTCGTCTCCCGCGGCACCGTGCACACTGTGATCGGGCTCGTCGGCGACACGGAGCGGTTCCAGGCCATCCCGTTCACGCAGTTCTCCGGTGTCGACCACGTGATCCAGGTCGGCAAGCCGTACAAGATGGTCTCGCGCGACCTGCATCCGGAGACGACGACCGTCAAGGTCGGGACGACGCCGGTTGGTCGCGACGCCTTCACGATCATCGCTGGACCGTGCGCCGTGGAGTCCGAGGAACAGGCGATGATCGCGACGAAGGCCGCGAAGGCCGCCGGGGCGACGATCCTTCGAGGTGACGTCTACAAGCCGAGGACGTCGCCGTATTCGTTCCAAGGCCTAGGGGAGCGGGGACTCGAGATCATCGCCGAGTGCCGTCGCGCGACCGGCCTTCCCATCATCATCGAGGTCGTCGACGTCTCCCATGTGCAGCACGTCGCCGAGGTCGCGGACTGCCTCCGCATCGGGACGCGGAACGCGCAGAACTTCGAGCTGCTGAAGGAGGCCGGCCTCACGAACAAGCCGGTGATGCTGAAGCGCGGCCTCGCGATGACGATCGACGAATGGCTCCAGGCCGCGGAATACATCGCCCAGCGCGGCAACTCCGAGATCATCCTGTGCGAGCGAGGGATCCGCACGTTCGAGCCCTCGACCCGCAACACGCTCGACCTCGCCGGCATGGCGGTCGCGATGCACGAGTCGCACCTGCCGGTGATCGTTGATCCCTCTCACGCCGTGGGCAAGCGACACCTCGTTCGCCCGATGGCGCTCGCCGCCGTCGCGGCCGGTGCCGACGCCGTGATGATCGACATCCACCACGATCCTGAGCAGGCACTCTGCGACGGCCCACAGGCGCTACTGCCCGAGGAGATGCTGGCGCTCGGGATGGAGCTCGCCGCGGTCGCGGCGGCGGTCGGTCGCCCGATGAACCGCTAGGAGCGGTCGGGTCTCGACGTTAGCCAGAAACGTTCGGGGTGAGCTCGACGATGTGGCACGCGCCTCGCCAACGGTTCAGGGAGTCGGCGGGCGGGCCGACGCGACTGCGGCGACGGTCCACCAGGATCTTCGCCGCGTCCTCCCACTCCTGACCTTCGAGCACACGCTGCGCAACCGTGAACTCCTGCAGAGCGGTGTCACGTAGCTTGCGCCGGGTGATCACGACGAGCTCCTGCGCGTCCGGGACGCCGGGCACCGTCTGCTCCTGGGCTCCCGGTTGCTTCTGCGACAGGACGTAGATCTTGCCGTTCCTGTACGCGAACCAGGCGGGGACGGTGCGGCGCTTCCCTCCCGACTCGGTGCCGATCCAGATCACATCGGACTTCTTCAGGCCGTCCTCGGTCTCCTTCGGCAGCTTGACCGGGGCGAGCTGCACGTAGATCGGGAACTCGATCTCGCCGACGATCTGGCCGTCGAGGATGAACGATGCGACGTAGGTCCCCGTCTCGTCGAAGACGGCGTCGTCTACCGCGTCGAGAAGAGTCGTGACGTCCATCGATCCGATCATGCGCGTCGCCTTCGGGCCCCAGAGGTAGATCGTGCGGCCCGATGGGCCGATGAACCTGATCTCCTCGGAGACGTATCCCGTCGGGACCTTCCATGCCCTGAACATGACGAACGGGAGGGCGGGGCCGGGTTGGCCGGCGAGGTAGACGCCGTCGGGCGCGCCGTTGCCCTGCGCGTCCCAGACACGCTTGTCCACGACGGCTGCTGCGACGAGCTCTCCGACGATCATCGGTGGGGAAGGATAGCGGAAGCCGGCTCCGAACCGGAAGATATCTCTCGATGGCATTGCAGAACAGGGTCACACCGCTCGGCGACCTGATATCCGACCCCGCGCGCGGCCTCGTCTACGGCAACCGTGGTTGCCTGCACGACGAGAGCGGTCGCATCCGCCGCCGGTTCAATGGGAGACGATGGATCGCCTGCCGGCTGCGTTTCCGCGGCTGGCTCCGTAGCCCGTTGATGCAGCCGGGCCGCTTCACCGAGCTGTTCTTCCTTGACGAAGCGACCGCGTTCGCCGCGGGACATCGTCCCTGCGCGCTCTGCCGCCGAGAGGACTACGGGCGTTTCGTCGAGTTGTGGCAGTACGCCCACCCTGATCAGGTCGGCGCTGACGCGATCGATCGGCAGTTGCATACCGAGCGCTACGACCCGGTTACGCGCGGACAACGCCATCACGAAGCGTCGTTCGATGAGCTCCCCGACGGCGCCTTCGTGCTTCGAGAAGACGCGCCGTGGATCGTGTTGGGGGGCCAGCTGATGAGGTGGTCGCCGGCGGGCTACTTCGAATGCATCTCGCTTCCCGGGCGGGGGCGAGCGGAGTCGATCACGCCACCCTCATTGGTCGCGATCCTTCGCGCCGGCTGGCAACCCAGCGTTCCGCTGTTGCACCCCTCCGCGGATCCGGAATGACGAAGGTCAAGCCGCGAGGTATCGCGCGACCGCGAAGGCCGAGTGATCCGTCCCTTCCGCGGCAGATCCTGCGACCACGATCCCGTTGACGTCGATGGCCACGCCGTGCCCGACGTCTTCGTCCGACGTGACATCCGTGGTGACTTCGCCGTTGCTGCCGAAGCCCGAATCAGGGGTCCCGTCGGTGTTGTACCGAGCCAAGGCGAACGCAGAGTGACCGCTTCCCTCTGCGGCTGAGCCCGCGGCCACGATCTTCTCGTCTGCTTGGAGGGCCACGGCGTGCGCGATGTCATCGTCCGCTGTGAAGTCCGTCAACACGACCCCGCCGATGCCGAAGCCGGCGTCGAGGGAACCGCCGGAGTCGTAGCGGGCGAGGGCGAACCGGCCGAAGCCACCGGTTCCAGCTACGACGATCATGCCGTCCGGCTGGATGACGACTCCGTTCGCGGCGTCATCGCCCGCCGTGACGTTTGTCTGGAGCTTGCCGTTGGCGTCGAACGTTCCGTCGAGGCTCCCGTCGGGGTTGTAGCGGGCGACGGCGAACTTCTTGCCGCCGAAGCCACCCGCGGTTCCGGCAGCGACCATCTTCCGGCCCGAGGCGACCAGGGAGAACGCAACGTCGAACCCTTGGGTGAAGTTGGTGATGACAGTGCCGTCGCCGCCGAAGGTCGGATCGAGTGTCCCGTCGGATCGGTACCGCGCAATGGCGAACTCGGGGTTTCCGCCGACTTGGCTGCGGGGCTCCCGGGCGGCTCCCGCAGCAACGATCTTCCCATTGGTCTGGATCACAAGGGCGTATGCACCATCGCGACGCCCCGTGAGATCCGTCGTGACCTTCCCGCCACGGCCGAAGTTCGCATCGAGGGTCCCGTCCGGGTTGTAACGGACAAGGGCGAATCGCCCCACCGGCCCCGCCCGCCCGGCCGCGACGATCTTCAGGTCGGGTTGGATCGCAACTGCAAAGGCGACCGAAGTGCCGATGCCGTGGAAGCGGGTGTGGACCTTCCCGTCTGAGCCGAAGGTTGTGTCGAGCGTTCCGTCGGAGTCGTAGCGAGCAAGGGCGAACTCATCGCTCCGACCGATCCCGGCGGCAACGATCTTCCCGTCGGGTTGGATCACGACCGCGTTCGCGAAGTCGACCGGGTGGAAGTGGGTTCTCACGATGCCGTTGCCACTGAACGAAAAATCGAGGTCACCGGCTGCGGCGAGCGCGGTCCTCGCCGACACCACGATCAGACCCAGCGAAAGCATGAGAGCAACTGACTTCTTCATCGAAGGCTCTCCCGGAATCGTGGTCGCGCATGCGCCGGTCGGCCGTGCGTTGCAGTTTACGCACCGACGCTCACGGCCGGGCGTATACCCGCAGCAACCGGTCCGGCCGGAACCCCACGGAGCGATAGAGGGCTTCCGCGCCCGGGTTGTCGGCATCGACGCCGACGATCGCGTACGTCATGCCGGCAGCCGCGAACCGCCGAAGCCCTTCCTGCAGCAGCGCCCTGCCGAACCCGCGAACGCTGCAGTCTGGATGCGTCGGGGCTCGGAGCTGCTGAGGTGGTCGCCGGCGGGCTACATCGAGCGTATCTCGCGTCCCGCACGCGGATCGGCCGAGCTGATCACGCCTCCCTCGCTCGTCGAGATCCTTCGCCCCGGCTGGCAGCCCAGCGTGCCGCTGTTGCACCCGTCGGCGGACCCGGGCCACGAAGTCATAGTTTGACCGGTTCGCTTACCTGCAGCTAGGGTCTGCACCTGATCCCGATCCCGGGCTGGAGGTGAGTCATGCCCCGTTACCTCATACAACGCAACTTCGGCCGGATCGACGACGAGCACCTCGAGTTACGCGCGCGCAAGAGCAAGCAGCTAACGGAGACCTCGTTCACCCGAATCGTGTGGGAGCACAGCCACGTTGTCGCGAGCCCCGATGGTGACGTTCGAACCTTCTGCGTCTACGTCGCCCCCGACGAAGCCATCGTCCGTGAGCACGCCGAAGCGATGGGCGGGCACCAGATCGAATTGATCTACGAGATCGCCGGGGATGTGGCGCCGTCCGACTTCACCTAGTCGGCAGGTTCTGCGCGCGTCACCCGCCGAAGCGTCTCCTCATCGAGGGTTGAGTGCTCGTAACGGAAGAACGCGACACCCCGACGTAGGCCGATCTCTCGGCGCCGCTCCGCTTCTTCCTTCGGGATCAGGGAGAGCGCCTCTTCGTACAGCGCCACGGCCTCGGCGTTCGCCCATCCGAGCTCTGCGCGCTCGGCAGCCGCGAGCAGATAGCCGACCGCTCGCTCCGGATGGCCGGCCTCCTTCCAGTGATACGCGAGGATCGCTGCGAGGGTGTCGTTGTCGGGAAGTGTGCTCTCGAAGAAGGTCGCTACTGCCTCGTGCCGATCCCGCCTTCCCCCTTTCGTCAGCGTCGCATACGCGACATCGCGGATCAGGATGTGCCTGAAGGCGTACTCGCGGTCGCCCTCGACCCTCGAGGAAGCTTCGGTTCGGATCACATCGCGAGACTCCAGAGAGTCCAGAGCATCGTCGAGCGCGTCACCGCCGGTGCCGAGCCCCCGCAACACCCCGCGCCAGAACACCTTGCCAACAACCGCAGCATCGTTCAACACCGATCGCTCATCTCTCGGCAGGACATCGAGCCGGGCCGCGATCATCGCCTTCACCGTGTTCGGAAGTGCCTCCCGGTTCCCGCCCTCTGCTACCCACGCCGCCAGTTCCTCGATGAACAGCGGGTTGCCTCCAGCGGTCGCCTCGATCTGCGTGGCGACCTCGTCCGCGAACGATGATGTGAGATGGGCGGCGAGTTCATGCGCGTCATCCTCAGCCAAGGGGTCGAGGCGGATCGTGAACGAGGAGGCCTGCCCGCCGCCCCACATCGGCCGGATGTCGAGGAGCTCCGTGCGAGCCAGGCACAGCAGGAGGATGGGGGCATCCTTGATCCGAGCCGCGAGCGCGTCGATCAGGTCGAGCATGCTGGGGTGAGCCCAGTGGATGTCGTCGAACACCAGGAGTGTTGGCCCCTCGTGAGCTAGGGCTTCGACGAAACGGCGGGCCGCGTCGAAGACCTCGCGTCGATCCTCCGCCGGAGCTTCTCCGGTCCCCACGAAGACCGATAGGCGCTCCGTGGTCTCGGGATCGCTCAGCCCCATTCCGTCTAACGTTCGCTGCAGTTTCTCGGTCGCGATCGTTTCGACGTCCAGCTCGAAGATCCCCGCGACGTTCTTCACCAACTGCCCGAAGGCTTCATAGCCTGAGCTCTGTGCGTAGGGGAGCTCTCGCACCTGCCACGAACGCGCCCCAGAAACCTGCAGTCGGTTCGTCAACTCGGCAGCGAGGCGACTCTTGCCGATCCCGGGCTCGCCCAGGATCGTGATGAGGTGGGCACGTCGTCCGGTGACCACCCGTTTCCAGACGTCGTCGAGCAGGCCCAGCTCGCTGTTCCTGCCGAGGAACGGTGTCGCGTCGGGTTGAAATGAGACCTCGGGAAGCGGCTCGATGGCGAGCCAAGCGGGGACCGGCTCCCGTTTGTTCTTGGCGACTATGGGCTCGACAGCTTCGTATCGGATCGTGCGGTGGGTGACGCGATACGTCTCGTCTCCCACGAGCACACGCCCAGGCGGTGCGGCGGACTGCAGGCGCGACGCGGTGTTGACCATGTCACCGACGACGATCGCCGTCCCACCCGATGGCGGCGCAAGCTCCACCACCGCCTCGCCGGTGTTGACCCCGACGCGCACCTCGAGTCCGGCTCCGGGCATCTCATCGTTCAGCTTGCCGATGGCGATGGGGATGGCGAGGGCGGCTCGAACTGCGCGTTCGGCGTCGTCGCCGCGCGTCACCGGTGCGCCGAATACCGCCATCACCGCGTCTCCGATGAACTTCTCGACGAATCCCCCGAAGCGTTCAACCTCGGCGCTCACACGCGCGAAATAGCGATCGAGCAACTCGCGGACGTCTTCAGCGTCGGTGATCTCCGACCTCGCGGTGTATCCGACCAGGTCGGCGAAGACGACCGAGATCACCTTGCGCTGTCGCTCGGTCTCGGCCGGCGGCGCGGCCGCTGCACCGCAGGATGGACAGAACCTGGCGTCGGCAGGAAGGGCCGATCCGCAGTTGGCGCAGACCGATCCGAGGCTGGCTCCGCAGGTTGCGCAGAAGCTTGCCCCATCTGCGTTCGCTGCTCCACAGCTCAGACAGGCGCTCACGCGTCGAAGTCTACGGCCGGCGTTGAGGTGCTCAGGGCCGTGCGTAGACGCGTAAGACTCGGTCAGGCCGGAACCCAACTGAGTGGTACAGGGCCTTCGCGCCCGGGTTGTCGACTTCGACGGCGATGATGGCGTAGGTCATGCCGGCGGCCGCGAAGCGGCGTAGGCCCTCCATGAGCAGCGCCCTGCCGAACCCGCGACGATGCATGTTCGGGTGGGTCGCGACAGGTTCGAAGGTGCCTGCACGGCTCACGGGGTCGGGCCACGCGATGCAGCAAGCTGCGGCGCGACCGTCAGTGTCGCGCAGAAGCAGGTCCCATCCATGCGGATACGCGGGTGACTCACGGAAGGCCGCGTACTCGGCCGCGTACTGCGCGAACGGCTTCTTCTTGTTCTTGCGGAATGCCGCGTGGGTGATCGACGCTCGATCCTCGACGTCGTCATCACCGACCGGCTGGATCCGGTCGTCTCTTTCGCGCCGAGCAACCTCGTCGTCGAGCGCCTGTGTGAGGTTCAAGTAGCCGTCGTCGGTTGGCAGGAAGCCGCGATCCCGCCACCGCTCCACCGCCGCGGTATCGTCCTCGAACTCGGTCCACCGAACGGGGGTGTCGCCCCGCGACGCCCAAGCGACCGCCGCATCCTCGAAGTCGACAGCTGCCTCCGTGTCGGTGAGCGCCGGCGAAACGAACACACAGAGGTCGCCCGGGTGGGGCAGCGTGGCGAAGCCGACGACCTCGTCGTCCTCCTCCAAGAGCAAGTACGCATCAGCGAGGCGTTCTATCGGTGTCGGGGGCCAGCCAACCCACCACGCCATGTCGCCAGGATGAGCGTTAGCCCGCCCTGGTAACGCAAGCAACCTCGCCGAGCACACAGCCTGCATCGCACGAAGGTCGTCCCATCCTCGGTAGGCGCGGGTCGTCATCAGCACGCAACCGCCCGCAACGGAGCCGCTGCGACTGTCATACGGTGCGGGCGAGCCACAGCCGCGGTTCGTGGATCTCCGGCCTGGACGGCATCGCGTCGGGCGACTCCCACATCCGCGTGAGCGTGGCCTCGTCGGTCAGCTCGACGACCGTGTCGCAGAACGCGCGGCCTTGCACGTACTGGTCGCGCTTCATCTCGATCCCGAGCAGTCGTTCGAACACCGGATCCCCGGCCTCGCCCTCGCGGTAACGGAGCATCGCCTCGGCGATCCGTGAGTGGCTCGGCAGCAGTTCGCGACCGAGTGACTGCATCACGTGGTCGGCGTAGCCCTCGGCTGCCGCCATGAACGCTTGGATCCTCGCGAGCTTCAGTCGCTGCTCGTCGTCGAGCTCGGCGCCGAACAGGCCTTCGTCCGATTCCATGAGCGACTGGACCGCTGAAGGATCGGCGGCGTCGATCGCCGCGAGCTTCGCCTGCATGCCCTCCACGTCGATCCTCAGCGTCGAGAGGAAGTCGTCGAGAAGCTCCCGGAACCGATCGTGGACCCACGGGCGCGCGAACTCGAACCGATGCGTGACCTCGTGCAGAGCCACGTAGGTGCGGAAATCGGTGGGGTCGAGCGACCAGTCCTTCTCGAACGCCGCCACGTTCGGCGCGACGAACATGATCGTGCTCGGCCCGCTGCGGGGGACTGCCACGTCGTATTGGCCCAAGACGTTCTGGGCGAGGAACCCCATGACCTGCCCGACCTGCGTCCCCATCAGCAACGGTGTGAGCTGGCCCATGAGCCCCGCCATCGCTTGCATCTCGGGCGGCAGTTGCTCGCCCGCGGCGCGAGCCATCGCCTCGCTCAGCCGTTGCGCGGCCGGCTCGAGGAGCGACTTCAGGCTCTCGACGTTAGCGTTCACCCAGTCGGCGCGCCTGATCGCCTGGACGTGCGCGACGTCGCCCGGCGGCTCGAGGCCGGTAAACCCGGCGACGTGCATCTCGGCGACGCGGACGGCTTCCTCGAACGCGTGCCGGTCTGCGTCGGTCGGCTCGCGATCCTCGCCCGCCTCGACCGCGCTCGCGACGCCGACCTGCCTCGCCAGCTCCCAGTTCACGGGTCCCGACGACGACGCCATCACTCGTTGCAGCTCGCGGAAGAGGGGCGCGTCGCGGAACGCTTCGGGGTCGCCGCCGAGGAAGTCGAAGCCTGAGCCTGTCGGGTGGTCGTCAGCCATAGGAGCCATGGTACGGCGGGGCCTCCATTACGATGTCGCGCGTGCCCGGTCGGTTGCTCGTTCGCGTTACGCCAGATGCCCTCAGCACCGAGGAGGCGCTGGGATTCGTCGCGGACGCGAAGGCGGGCGCCTCGTGCGTCTTCGTCGGGACGGTGCGAGACCATTCAGAGGCGGGAGACGTGACCGGCTTGCGATACGAGGCATGGGACGAGCTCGCCGACACTCGCCTGCACGAGATCGCCGCAGAGATGTTCGATCGGTGGCCTGTGCTCGGCGTATCCATCCTTCATCGAACCGGAGACCTCGCGATCGGCGAGGCGAGCGTCGTCGTCGCCTGTTCGGCGCCTCATCGAGCGGATGCGTTCGAAGCCTGCCGTCACGGCATCGAGCGTCTGAAAGCAGACGTGCCCATCTGGAAGAAGGAATCGCTCGCCTCCGGGGACGCGCACTGGGTCATGGGGAGCTAGATGGGCCGCGATCTCGCGATCGATCTCGGCACCGCGAACACGCTCGTCTACCGATCGGGCGAGGGGGTCGTCTTCAACGAGCCGACGGTCGTCGCGCTCAACGGGAACACCGGTCAGGTGCTCGCGATGGGCGACGAAGCCTGGCAGCGGATCGGGGGCGACTCGGGCAACATCCTTGCCGTTCGACCGCTTCGCGCAGGCACCATGACCGAGTTCGACATCACGCAGCGGATGCTTCAGGTAGTGCTCCGGCGCGTCGGGATCTCGCGGCTGATGCGTCCCCGCGTCCTGATCTGCGTTCCGTCGATGTGCTCCGAGGTCGAGAAGCGGGCCGTCGAGGAAGCCGTTCGCTTCGCGGGAGGTCGCCACGTCACGCTCGTGGACGAGCCGCTCGCGGCGGCCATCGGTGCCGGGTTACCGGTGCATGAGCCGATCGGGAACCTCGTCGTCGACATCGGGGGCGGGCGCTCGGGGATGGCGGTCGTCTCGATGGGCGGTGTGGTGAGCGGCTCATCGGTCAACGTCGGCGGCTTCGACCTGGATGCGGCGATCCAGGACCATCTTCGCGGCACCTTCGGGGTCGCGATCGGCGAGAAGGCGGCGGAAGAGATCAAGATCGCGATCGGCTCGGCGTTCCCCTCAGAAGACTCGCGAGCCGCGCTCGTGACGGGCCGCGAGATCTCGACCGGGAACACCGTCGAGGTGAAGATCACCGCTGACGAGGTGCGCCAAGCGATGTCGGTGCCGGTGCGCAGGATCGTCGAAGCGACCCGGAACACGTTGTCCGAAGCCCCACCCGAGTTGACGCATGACGTTCTCGAGACCGGGATGTTCCTCACCGGCGGAGGGAGCCTCTTGCGCGGGCTCGACATGTTGTTGGCGCAAGAGTGCGAGGTTCCTGTTCATGTGGCGGAGCGGCCGCTCGAGACGGTCGCCGTCGGCGCGGGCTCGATGCTCGAACATCTCTCGGACTATCAGTCCGCGTTCCAGCTTGTGCGCCGACGTTGAGACGTCCGCGGGTTGCGTCAACCGTTGTTAGTCGCGTGCGTCAGCAAACGGACGAGCATCGAGCCGCCGACGAACACCGAGAACGCCAGCAACACGGCGCCGACGGAGACCATCAACACGATGCCAACGATGCCGATCACCTTCGTGTGCCACGACGATCCGGAGGCGACGACCGGGAGGTATGCGGCCCCGCCACCGGGCGAAGGCGGCGGGTCCGCCGGAAACGACTCCGCCTCGAAGGAGGGTGCGGGTGGGGTATGCCACGCGCCGTCGGCCATGCGACCCCGCATGCTCGCGCCGCGCTGCGATGTGATCCCGTAGACCGCGGCCCCGGTGCCCACCGCGGCGAGCCCGACCAACACGAACGCGACGATGTCGCCCACGCACGGCAGCGTAGTCCCGCCTCGGGTCGTTGTCCGTACCATGGTGCGCCGTGAAACGCCGAACCTGGATCGCCGCCGCCGCGCTCATCGTTCTCATGTCGGTGGCTGCGTTCGTGCGGCTCCCGTACTGGGCGATCGGGCCCGGACCCGCCCGAGAGGTGGAGCCGCTCATCACCGTTCAGGGCCATCCCACGTACACGTCGTCGGGGAAGCTGATCATGACGACCGTCAGCTACTACCAGGTGACGCCCATCCAAGCGGTCGGTGCGTGGATCGATCCCAACTTCGCCCTCGTGAAGCGGGACGTCTTGTTTCAGCAGGGCACGACGCAGGAGCAGGAACACCAGCGATCGCTCTCCGAGATGGATCAGAGCAAGATCGACGCCGCCTCCGTCGTGCTGTCGCAGCTCACGTCGTATCCCAAAGAACATGGCACGGGCGTGCTCATCGAGGGCATCGTTCCGAACTGCCCCGCCGAAGGACACCTCTTCGCGGGCGATCTCGTCACCTCGATCGACGGCGAGCCCACGCCCACCAGACAGGCGGCCCTTCGGGTCTTCGACTCCACCCCGGTCAGCGAGCCGCTGACCTTCCACGTCAGCGCGGGCGGTCAGCAGGCGGACGTGACGTTGTCCCGCAAGACGTGTGTGTCCGACGACAAGAGACCTCTCGTGGGTGTCGTGATGATCGACCAGTTCCCGTTCGACGTGTCGATCTCCAGCGGCGACATCGGCGGGCCGTCGGCCGGATTGATGTGGTCGCTCGGTCTGTACGACCTCCTGACCCCGGGTGACCTCACGGGGGGCCGGACGATCGCCGGAACCGGCACGATCGACCAGGAGGGCAACGTCGGACCGATCGGCGGGATCACGGACAAGGTCGTGGCCGCCGAGCGCGTCGGGGCGACGATCTTCCTCGCGCCGCAGGACAACATGGCTGAGCTGAAAGGCGTGGACACCGGGGACATGAAGATCGTCCCCGTCTCGTCCTTCAAGGGTGCGCTGCAGTACCTGCAGCCGGCCTGACCGACAGCCGCAGGCCCGGCAGCTAACGGCATGAGATAGGCTGGCCCGCAGGGTGCCGACGCCCTGCCGAGGGGGAACGAACAGAGATGTCGACCGTGCGGCTCACGGGCCGCCCGCGCCGCTGGCCGCTAACCGTCATCGTGGTGCTGCTGGTTCTAGCGGTGCTGTTCACCGTGATGTCACAGTTCTACGTCGACCTCCTGTGGTACCGAGAGGTTCGGTTCTCACCGGCGTTCTGGACGGTCATCCGAACGAAGTCGCTGCTCGGGATGGTGTTCGGCGCGTTGTTCTTCGTCCTGTTGTTCGTGAACCTGCTGATCGTGAGGTGGCTCTCGCCGCCGACACGGATCCTCGCCCCCGATCAGGAGGTCGTCGAGCGGGTTCGCATGAGCGTCGAGCCCTACCTTCGATGGCTGCTTCCGGCCGGGTCCGCGATCATCGCGTTGTTCGTCGGGATCGGGGTCGCCGGCCAATGGCAGACGTTCCTGCTGTGGCGCCACTCGAGCGGCATCACGTTCGGGAGCCCCGAAGCGTTGTTCGGGCGGGATCCCGCCTTCTACGTCTTCACCCTTCCGTGGCTGCGGTTCCTCCAGGGCTGGTTGTTCAACTCGCTCGTTGGTGTGACGTTCCTCGCGGGGGTGGCCCACGTCCTTTGGGGCGGGATCCGGCCGCAGGCGCCGATGCTGGCGGACAAGGTCTCCCCACCGGTTCGCGCGCACCTGTCCGTCCTGCTCGGCCTGATCATGCTCGCGAAGGCCTGGGGGTACTACCTCGGACGGTTCGACCTCCTCACCTCGAAACGCGGCGTCGTCGAGGGAGCGTCCTACACCGACATCCACGCGCAGCTTCCGGCGCTCACCTTCCTCGCGATCGTGGCGGTGATCTGCTCGGTGCTGTTCCTGGTGAACATCCGGGTGCGCTTGTGGAGCTTGCCGCTGATCGCCGTCGCCCTGCTCGGCGTCGTTTCCGTCGTGCTCGGCACCGCCGTGCCGGCCTTCGTGCAGCACTTCAACGTGAAGCCGCAGGAGCAGCAACGCGAGCTCCCGTACATCAAGAGGAATATCGAGGGCACGCAGCGAGCCTTCGGGATCGAGCCCCTAGCCAGCGCGACCCAGACCGCTCCCAGCGGGACCCGGCCGGTCCTGGGACCCGCGCAGATCGCGGTGCAGCCGTACGCCGCAGATCCGACCGTCACACAGAGCGACGTGGCGCAGAACGCCCCGACCATCGAGAACATCCGCCTGTGGCGCCCATCGGCTCCGCAGGTCCTCAAGGAGAACTTCGAGTCGCTGCAGCGGATCCGCCAGTACTACGACTTCAACGACGTCGACGTCGATCGCTACGACCTCAGCGGGCAGCAGCGCGTGCTCATGGTCTCCGCCAGAGAGGTCAGTCAGACGGGCATCCCGAACGGCACGTGGCAGAACTCGCACCTCGTGTTCACGCACGGCTACGGCGCGGTGGCGTCCCAGGTCAATACGGCGACGGCCGAGGGAGCGCCCGTGTTCACGTTGCAGGGGATCCCTCCCGTGGGAGAGCCGACCCTGGCGCAACAGCCACGCATCTACTACGGCGAGATCAACGACGTTCCCTTCGTCATCACCGGCACGAAGACGCAGGAGCTCGATTACGACGGTGCGGCCACGCCGCAGGCGTACGCCGGCGCCGGCGGGATCCCCATGGGGAACCTGCTGCAGCGGGCGTTGTTCGCGTGGCGGTACAAGGACGTCAACCTGTTGATCTCGGACCAGATCTCGGCGCAGAGCAAGATCTTGATCTACCGAGACATCGAGGAACGCGCCACGAAGGCCGTGCCGTTCCTGAAGTTCGACGGGGATCCCTATCTCGCCATCGTCGACGGCAGGATGGAATGGATCTGGGACGCCTACACGACGACGACGCAGTATCCGTACTCGCAGTCGGTCGACCTCTTCGACGCGACCGGGAGCCCGACGCTGACGGGTGAGGCGAACTACATCCGCAACTCCGTGAAGGTCGTCGTCGATGCCTACAACGGGACGATCACCTACTACGCCGACCTCAGCGACCCGATCATCCACGTCTGGAGCGAGGCGTTCCCCGGGCTGTTCACGCCGATCGATTTCCGCGCGCCGGCCGACACTCCTGCCACCCTCGAGGGCCTGAGGTCGCACTTCCGCTATCCCGAGAACCTCTTCCAGATCCAAGCGTCGCAGTACGGCCGCTATCACGTCACCGACCCGTTGGTCTTCTATCGCAACCAGGACGTGTGGCAGGTTCCGGACGACCCGACCTTCTGCGCGAACGACCCGACCAACGCGCTGTGTAATGAGACGTCGCCCGCGGTTCCACCGCTGAATCCCTTCTATCAGCTGATCAAGCTGCCGGGACAAACCACAGAGGACTTCCAGCTCGTGATCCCGTTCGTCCCGCAGGGCCGGCAGAACATGGTCTCGTTGATGGCCGCCGACTCGGACCCAGCCGACTACGGCACGACGATCGCCTTCACCTTCCCGAAGGACAACGCGACGGAAGGCCCGGCCCAGGTCTTCTCGCGGATCAACCAGGATCCCGGGTTCTCATCCACGCGAACGCTGCTCGGCCAAGGCGGCTCCACCGTGCTCTTCGGTGACTTCCTGGTGATCCCGATGGGGAACTCGTTCCTGTTCGTGGAACCGGTCTATGTCCGCTCCTCTCAGGCGACGGCCGTCCCCGAGTTGAAGCGCGTGGTCGTCGTCGACGGCGGCACGGTGGGCGTGGGCACGACGCTCGCCGAGGCGTTGCAGAACTCGCTGCCTGGTGCGACCACCGGGGGCGGCAACGGCAACGGGGGCGGAGGTACGGTCGACCAACAGGTCGCTCAGCTGCTTTCCCAGGCCCTGCAGCATTTCGCCGCTGCCAACGCCGCGCTCACGGCCGGCCAGCTCGGCACCTACCAGAGCGAGCTGAAGCTCGCCCAGAGTCTCGTGAAGCAAGCCAACGACCTCATCGCGAAGGCCGCGTCCTCGAACACGACCACGCCCGGCGGCACCACGACCGGGACGCCATCGCCGTCGGCCTCGACCTCGGCGTCGCCCTCTCCCTGACGGGTTAGCGCTCGAGCAGGAAGTCGAGATCGGCGCTCAGGTCGGCGACGTCCATCTGCGCCTTCTGGAGCCGGCCGCTGTAGTCCCAGTTCATCGCCTGCCACCGCGTGAACTGGTCGAGCACCCAGATGCCCGACTGCCGCGAGCCGTTTCCACTCTTCCCGTTTCCGCCGAACGGCAGGTGCGCCTCGGCTCCGCTCGTCGAGTTGTTCACGCTGACCATGCCGGCCGAGATACGCTCGCGGAACCGGAACGCATGCACGGGGTTCGTGGTGTAGATCGACGACGTGAGTCCGTATCCGTGGCCGTTCGCCAGATCCATCGCTTCATCGAACGTCTCGAACGACGCGACGCCGACGATCGGCCCGAACGTCTCCGTCCGATAGAGCTCGTCGTCTCGCGTGACGCCGTCCACGATCGTGGGGTGGACGTAGAGGCCGCGTTCGGGATCGCCCACGAATCCCTCGCGCGGGTTCTCGGGCGTGATTCGACCCGTTCCGGTGGAACCCATCACCCGGTGGTGCGGCCGGACGAGCCCCAGCCACGTCTCGAACCGGTCGCAGAACCTGGCGTTCATCATCGGCCCGTAGAGGACGTCGCCCATCGGGTCGCCGATAGCGGCGGCTCGCGTCGCTACATCGAATCGATCGAGGAAGTCGTCGTGCACGCTCGCATGAACGATCGCGGTCCCGAGCGACGTGCACCGCTGACCGGCCGTGCCGAATCCGCTGAACAGAGCGCCTTCGACAGCGAGATCCAGGTCAGCATCGGCCATCACGACGAGCGGGTTCTTACCGCCGAGCTCGAGGCACGGCGACTGGAGGTGTCGCCCGCACAGCTCGCCGATCCGCCTCCCGACATCGGTCGACCCGGTGAACCCAACCTTATCGACCACACCGCTGTGGAGGGCCGCTGAGAGACCGTCGAACGTCTGCTCCCCGTCCGCGAGCACCATGTTGAACGCGCCTTCGGGGAACCCCGCATGGAGGAAGAACTGCGAGAACGCCTCGGCGGTCGCCGGCGTGTACTCGGCCGGCTTCCAGACGACGGCGTTGCCGCAGAGCAGCGCCGGGATGAGGTACCACGCGGGAACGGCGACGGGGAAGTTCCCCGCGGTGACGATCGCAGCCACACCCACCGGAGCTCGGAACGTGAACAACTGCTTGTCGGACATCTCGCTCGGCACCGTCTGCCCGTACAAGCGGCGCCCCTCGCTCGAGAAGAAACCGCACGTGTCGAGGATCTCTTGAACCTCGCCACGCGATTCCTTGATCGGTTTGCCGATCTCGCGGGTGATCAGGCGGGCGAGCGCCTCGAAGTTCGCTTCGACCAGATAACCGAGTTGCTGGATCGCCCGGCCACGGACCGGCGCCGGGACCTGAGCCCACGTCGGTTGCGCCGCTTTCGCGACGCGGCACGCTCCGACGAAGACCGCGGAGTCCGCGAGCACCGCCTCTGCGACGATCTCGTCCAGCTGGGCCGGGTTCGGGATCGTGATGCGGCCGCCCGCCACGTCGCCGAGCGGCTTCCCGGCGACGATCGACGACACCGTGGTGACCATAGTCGTGATGCTACTCGCGCCTCCGCGACGGATGCCGTGCAAGGATGGGCAACCACGACGGCCGACGAGGAAAAGGCGGTGAGCGAGACGAAAAAGCGGATCTGGTCCACTGCCTGGCGCTCGATCGTGGTCCTCGCTGTGTTCGTCGTCGTCACCCAAGAACCGGCATCGTGGCCGGCGGGCGCAGCCGCAACTCAGGTCTGGGTCGTCACGACAGGAACCGTGAGGACGTTGACCTACGGCGCGCCGCGGATCTCGGCCCGCCTGTTCGGATCGAGCGAGGCCATCGTCCTGGGGTTCGACTCCCGTCATCCGAAAGCACTCTCGTGGGCCAACGAGGCAACGTACGAGATGTGGATCAGGAAGGGGTTGATCCCGAAGTCGGTGACCACGGTCATGTACGACCCCGAGAACTGGCCGAGCACTCCGCCGGACGAGCGGCGTGACCCCTTCGGAGCGATGCGCGCGTTCTCGACGAGCGCCCGCGCCCATGGATACCGAGTCGTGCTGACGCCGAGCCCGAGCCTGGTCACGGTCCCCGCCGGGGCTTGCGCCGTCGGCCCCGACGAGTCCATCGAATCGGCGTACGTCAGGTGCGACATCGCCGGCCAGGCCGCGATGTTGGCCGACGTCGTCGAGACCCAAGCCCAGAATCTCGAGACGGACCCATTCGCCTACCGATCGTTCGTGGCGGCGACGGCCGAACAGGCGCGCGCAGCGAACCCGAACGTCCTCGTCGTCTCGGGCCTGTCGACGAACTTCACGGAATCACCCGTCGTCTTGTATTCGGCCTGGCGGTCGGTGCGCGACCTCGTCGACGGCCACTACCTCGCGATCCCGCAGGGCATCCGCCCCGAGGTCGCCGTCGCGTTCCTGCGCCTGCTCCCCAGATAGCCCCCGCCACCCGAGGTGTACGTCTAGATTGGCGCCACCGGACAGGTCCGATACCCTCATGATGCGGGGTGGAGCAGTCCGGTAGCTCGCTGGGCTCATAACCCAGAGGTCACAGGTTCAAATCCTGTCCCCGCGACGATTGTTTACCTGCAGAAACGAAGCGAGCCCGGAGGGTGGTTGCGGCCTCCGGGCTCTTGCTTTCCCCCAATATTCCCCCACGGAGTTTTCAACGACGCTTTCCTCATCGGGATCCAGCGCCGTCCATGATGGCTGCGATCTTCTCCGCCGCTTCCGCGGCAGCAGCAGGAGAGACGTGGGCGTAGATGTTCGCCGTGGTTGCCACGTTGGCGTGCCCGAGCTGGTGTGACACGACGTCGAGCCGGACACCTCCCTCGAGGGCCAGAGTTGCGTAGGAGTGCCTCGCGCCGTGCAAGGGACCGTCAGCGTCTCGTTCATGGCTGACGACCCGTGCGGCTCCAGGCACGTGGTGGACCAGCCCGCGGGGCCTGTCCGCGGACCAACGGCAGAACGCGCAGTCCTCGTGATCGAGGCCGTCGTCACTGCACCCACATCTGGTCGACGAGGGGACCCCACTGCGGACTGACCAGGAAGTTGCCGAGCCGTTGGGAGACGAGGGTCCCGTCTGATCGGTTCACCAGGGGAACCCAGGGCGCCTGGTCCATCACGTCATGTTCGATGGATGCCCAACGCTCGTGCGCGGCCGCGGGCTGCGTGATCTGCAGCCGCGTCGCCGCTACGATCCGCCGGTCGATGGGGCGATCACAGAAACCGCTTTCGTTCGACGGAGCATCGCAGGTGGCGAGCGAGCCCAGGAACCCCGACTCGGCCGGATAATCGCTCGAACGTCAGCTACAACACGCAGCTCACGTTCAACCCAGACGGTTCGCTGAAAACCATCACCGACAACGGTCCCTACAACAAGCTCACGGTCCCCGGGGGAGGCGTCGTCCTGCTGGACACGGGCCACATCGTGTTCGACAGCGATTTCAACATCGTGTTCGAGTCGGGTCCGCGCCAGGCGACGCACGGCGACTTCGACGCGTTCTGCGCCGCGTTCGGCTAGGCCGGAGGTTGTCAGCCTTCTAACGTCCGAGCCGACGCCCACCCTCGATCTGCGTCAGCCAGTTGACGTTTTCGAGCATGTGGCCTTGCCCCGCTTCCGCGGACAGCGTCTCATGCGGACACTTTCGCGGCCGAGCGTCTCTCGAATTCCACCGGAGAGAGCGCGAACGCCGCATGGCAGATCCTGGCGAACGCGCGCAAGCGGTAGATCGCACCGGTTTGCTGCATCTTCTCGCATATCCCAAGATGCCGTGGTGGAGAACCCGGACGTCCATTACGCGCGCAACGGCGAGACCACGCTCGCCTATCAGGTCGTCGGAAACGGCCCGATCGACATGGTGTTCGTGCCACAGTGGATCGGCAATCTCGAGCTCGCGTGGGAGAACCCACTGTTCGCCCGCTTCCTCCGCAGACTCGCCTCGTTCTCGCGGCTCGTGCTGATGGATCGTCGCGGCGTCGGTCTGTCCGACCGGCTCTCGCCGATCGACGTCCCGCCGCTCGAGATCCTGGTGGAGGATCTGGGCGTCGTGATGGACGCGGCAGGAGTCGAGCGCGCCAGTTTGTTCGGCGGCTCGGACTCCGGGTGCCTCTGCGCGATGTTCGCGGCGACATACCCGCAGCGGACCTCGGCATTGGTCCTTTACTCATGCGAAGCGCGCGCCGCGAGGGCACCCGACTACCCGTTCGGTTTCACCGACGAAGAGTGGGAGGAGTATCTGTCGGCCTTGGCCGCCGGGTGGGGGACCGCCGATTACGTCGCGCAAGGCCTTCAGTGGTTCGCTCCTTCGATCGCTCACGACGCAGACCAACAACGCTGGTGGCTGCGGATGCAGCGACTGTCTGCAAGCCCGAACTCCGTCGTCGCGAGCGAACGGATCTGGCGCGCCCTCGACATTCGGGCGATCCTTCCTTCGATCCAGGCGCCCACGCTGGTGCTTCACCGCAGCGACGACGATGTCGACCGTGTGGAGGCGGGTCGTTACCTGGCGCAGCGGATCCCCGGAGCGAAGTTCGTGGAGCTGCCGGGGAAAGACTGGTTGGCCTGGGCCGGCGACCAGACCGCGCTCCTGGACGAGGTCGAGTCGTTCGTCCGGGGGATCGGGGAGGAAGAGGCCCGGCTCGACCGAGTGCTCGCGACCGTGCTCTTCACCGACATCGTGGACTCGACGGCGCAGAGCGCGGCGGTGGGGGACCGTGAGTGGCGCAAGCTCCGGGAGGACCACGACCGGATCGTTCGGTCGCAGCTCGCTAGGTACCGGGGGCGCGAGGTCAAGACGATGGGCGACGGGTTCCTTGCGACGTTCGATGGGCCGGCGAGGGGGGTGACGTGCGCGGGTGCGATCGTCGATGCCGTCAGACCTCTCGGGCTCCAGGTTCGGGCCGGCCTGCACACCGGCGAGATCGAGCTCGACGGGGGCGACGTGGCGGGCATCGCGGTCTCGATAGGGGCGAGGGTCGGCGCGAAGGCCGGTCCATCCGAGGTCCTCGTCTCGCAGACCGTCAAGGATCTCGTTGCCGGATCAGGTCTCATCTTCGAGGACGCCGGCGAGCACGAGCTGAAGGGCGTCCCCGACCGTTGGCACCTCTATCGGGTGGCGGGCGGATAGGGCATGGGGAGTCGCGCATTCCCACTTGCCTCACGGGGCCTACTTGCACACGCGCCCAGTGTGTGCCGTCGCCGTGACGATTAAGGCGGAGGGCAGCGTCTACGCATTAGGTGCTACCTCGGCCGCTTACACCTTCCAGCGGGAAACTTCCAGCCTGTCACCGTGTCGGAGCCCTTGTCCCAGTTTCGCGGCGATGTGGTGGTCCTCATTCTCCCTTCGCGACGTCCATCTTCCCGCCGTTTGGGCCAGGTAGCGTGTGAGGGAAGAGGGAGATAGACATGGACCTGTCGTTCGCACAGGAACGTCTAGCCAAGGAATTCGCCGGGATCTTCTCTGCTGAGATCGTGGGCGAGTGTCTCGAAGGCTCGGCAAGGGTCTTGAGGCACAGGGCGCGGATCACGTCGTACATCCCGATGCTCGCCGAGCGGATCGCTCGGGATCACCTGAGGGCAACGCAACGGCGGGCGGCGGCGTAAGAGCCCCCCGATCTCCGTCGGAGGCAGTTCTCGGCTGGCAGGGAACGTCAAGTCAATGCGGGAGGCGCTTGGCAACCTTCGCCTATCAACGTCCTCCACTCACCATTGAGCGGGCGGTCTGATGGGTGGGGAGCGCAACGGACGATCCGCGTGGTGGGGTCAGCGGTCGCTACTATCCATCGACCGTCGGAGGAGAGATGAGAGACAGCCGCCGAGACAGGCGACGTCGGCAGCCACCAGAAAGGCCAGCGCGCGACGTCCGCACCGTTGCATTGGCGGTGGGCGCGCTGGGTGTGGTCTACGGCGATATTGGCACCAACCCGTTGTTCGCGATGCGTGAAGCGTTCCAGGCCCGGCACCACGTCGGGGTCAGCGAGGCGAACGTGTTCGGCCTCCTTTCGCTGGTGTTCTGGTCGCTCATCGTCGTCGTCACCCTCAAGTACCTGAGCTTCGTGACGCGCGCCGACAACGACGGCGAGGGGGGGGTCCTCGCCTTGGCGTCGATGCTCACCGACAAGGACCCCGCGGTGCGGGGCCGGCGATGGCTCTTCCTACTGGTCGGCTTGTTCGGTGCGGCCTTGCTCTACGGCGACGGGATGATCACCCCGGCCATCTCGGTGCTGGCGGCGGTGGAGGGCACGACCGTCGCCGCCCCGGGGCTGCACGTGATCGTCATCCCGGCCGCCGTGCTCATCCTCGTTGCATTGTTCCTGGTACAGCAGAAGGGCACCGGGCGCATCGGGAGCGTCTTCGGGCCGGTGATGATCGCGTGGTTCCTCACCATCGGCGTCCTGGGCGCCGCGCAGGTCGTCAAACGGCCCGATGTGCTTCGCGCCGTCTTCCCCGGCTACGCCATCTCGTTCTTCGTCCGCAACGGCTTCACTGGGTTCCTGGTCTTGGGCGCGGTGATCCTCGTCGTAGTGGGCGGCGAGGCGCTGTACGCCGACCTGGGCCACTTCAGTCGCAAGCCCATCCTCATCGGATGGTACGCCGTCGTCCTGCCAAGCCTGGTGCTCGTGTACTTCGGTCAGGGCGCGCTCTTGCTTCGCGACCCGTCCGCCGTCGAGAACCCCTTCTACAGGATGGCGCCGCACTGGGCGCTCTACCCGCTCGTCGTGCTCGCCACGGTAGCTACCGTGATCGCGTCGCAAGCGTTGATCTCCGGCGCCTACTCCCTTACTCACCAAGCCGTCCAGCTCGGCTACAGCCCGAGGGTCCGGGTGCGACACACCTCCGACACCCAGTTCGGCCAGGTTTACATCTCGTCGGTCAATTGGCTACTCATGCTCGCCTGCATCGGACTGGTCATCGGATTCCGGCACTCCGCCAACCTGGCAGCGGCTTATGGGGTGGCGGTCACGACCACGATGGTGATCACTACCGGCCTGTTCTACTTCGTGGCCCGAGAGCATTTCGGGTGGAAGACGTCGCTCCTCGTCCCGCTCTGCGCGGTGTTCTTCATGGTCGACCTCGCATTCTTCAGCGCCACGTTGTTCAAGATCCCCGATGGCGGATGGTTCCCGCTCGTCGCGGCGACCATCGTGTTCACCGTCCTCACCACCTGGCATACCGGTCGCCGCTTGGTGCAGCAGCGGTTGCTGCATGGAGGGCTCCCGCTCACCCGATTCCTCGAAAGCCTGTTCCACCATCCGCCTGTTCGCACGGCGGGAGCGTGCGCCTACCTGTTCGCCACGCCCGGCATCACCCCGCCTGCGCTCTTGGCCAACCTTCGCCACACGAAGGCTCTCCCCGAATTGGTCCTCGTGATCTCAGTCCTCACCGAGAAGCGGCCCCGCGTGCCGTCGCTCCAGCGGGCCGAGCGCGTCGACCTAGGCCACGGCTTCCACGAGATCGTCATTCACTACGGGTTCATGGACATCCCCGACGTGCCCCGCGCGCTTGCGGAGCGGGCCGTGATGGGACTCGGTTGCGACTTGGACAGTCTCAGCTACTTCGTCAGCCGAGAGTCCCTCCGAGTAACCTCACGGCCGGGCATGGCTCGCTGGCGGGAGCACCTGTTCGCTTTCATGTCTCGGAACGCCACCGGCGCAGCGAACTACTTCCAGCTTCCCCTGGATCGGACGATCGAGATCGGCATCGCCGTCGAGCTCTGACGAACCGCCGAATGTCCGACCGGAAAGGCTGTCAGGGGGTATCGCCAACCAACGTTTCCCGCGTTGAACTGGGTCCCCGGTTCCCACGAGGATGACTCGCCCGGATATGCATCGAACGTCACGGACCACTCGACCGTGCGAGTCGCCCATGCAAACGGCAGACCGGCGTTCGACGTCGGCGTAACAAGGACGGGCAGGCGGGGATGGTGCTGACTCCCTCGGAAGGAAACGGAAGGGTCGAGATCGGGATCACTCCTGAGCACGAGGCTCACGTCGGATTCCTCGATAGCGGCGGGGTCGCACGATGGATCGGCGGGATCTCTGAGCGGGGCAGACCGTCGTTTTGGATGGATGAGAAGAGCCGCGAAAAAGACTCGGAACGAGCGGACCGACGCGATGCCACAGCGTTCCTAGCCTTCGTCGGTCGACGATTCCTCGGAAAGGACCTCCACCGCGGAAGATGAGTTTTCGGAAGCGTGACGAGGATGAGCAAGCGGAGCCGTTCCCCCAACCGTTCCCCCGAGAGCACTGGCAGGTGACGTCAGGGGCGGTGATGAGGCTCCCTGGTCGGAGTTATCCATGCAGGTCAAAGCACGAGACACCGGCAGAAGACGCTGCGTGCAATGAGAGGGACCGGGCTCATAATCCAGAGGTCACAGGTTCAATCCTGTCCCCGCGACGAGGCGGATAGCGTACGTAGCAAGAGATACAAGAGAGCCCCTCTGAGCCCGAATGGTCCGAGGGGCTCTCTTCTTGCCCAAAAATTGCCCCAAACTTCGCCGACACTTGGGGTGGCGGAAGGAACGTGCACCCGCTTTTCGTGGGAACCGCGCGGCGTGAACCTTTCCTCATACTGCTGACATGCACGTCACAGCTCAACGCCAGCGCACGCGAGACTGGGCTCGTATCGCTGCCCTCACTTCTCTGCTGACTGCCGGTGCAGCGGTTGCCGCCCTCCTCTTGATGGAGTTTCTTAAGGACCGCTGGGGTGGTTTGGACTGCGGCGATGCGAATACCAGGACGCTGGAATGGCTGCAGATAGCCTCACTCGTGCTGGCAGCATTCGGCGGAGTCTCCGGGCTCATCGGTCTCTTCGCAGCGGGTGCCCGGCGGAAGGTCTACGGGCTGACCAGCATCATCGTTGCCATGTGTGCGCTGGCCTTGGTTTGGGAAGTCCCACTGAACGGCGCCGAAGGACCTCTGGGCGACTTCGGCAGGATCAACTGCGGCATCACGGTGGCCTGAGCCCGCGATTGCAAGCGCTCGAAAGGGCGCGGCGGTCTCTTGCGCGCATCACGGGGCGGACAGACCTCCTATTCGGCCATTCGCACTTCCTAAGGTTCCCGTCGGCCACTTTCTGACGACGCTGCTACGTTGGATCTATGGCCGAGCGGATCACGCCGCGGCAGTTCCACGAGGCCGACGATGTAGCGGATTGGCGCGTGTTGGGCGAAGGAGCGTGCGCGTATTTCCGCACCGGGTCGATCGCGACCGGTGCTCAGTTCGTGCAGGCGATCAGCCAATTGGCCGGCCTCGAGAACCACCAGCCCCATGTCGACCTGCGGCACGAGGGCGTGAACGTGCGGCTGATCACGATCACGCACGACTACTACGGGTTGAGCGAGCGTGACGTCGGGCTCGCCCGGGAGATCTCGGCGATCGCTCGTGAGATGGGCGTCCCGGCCGACCCGTCCGCCGTGCAGACCGTCCAAGTAACGATCGACGCGCTCGTCCTCCCCGAGGTGCTGCCGTTCTGGCGTGCAGTGCTCGGTTACGAAGACCGCGACAACGAGGGCGAGGACCTGATAGACCCGCACGGCCGCGGGGCGCCGTTCTGGTTCCAACAGATGGACGCGCCTCGCCCGCAGCGCAACAGGATCCATCTCGACATCTGGGTGCCGTACGACCAGGCCGAGGCGCGCGTCGCGGCTGCGATCGCCGCCGGCGGCCGTCTGGTGACGGATGAGCACGCCCCGTCGTGGTGGACCCTGGCCGACTCCGAGGGCAACGAGGCTGACGTGTGTACTACGGCAAGCAGCGGCTGAGCGTTCTCGCCCGAGGTCCTGACATCGTCATCGAGACTCCCGCTGGGTCTTATGGAGACGGATAGCAACAACTGATCGTTCGGCGACGCTCGCCAAGGTCATCGCGATGATGACGATGCCGAGTCCCAACGCGAGTCGTCGCGCTCGGAACGCGGCGGCGGTGATGACGGCCAGCCACATGGGGAGGCGCCCGAACCATATCCACCACCACAGACGGGAGCGTGGCGGAGGATCTGGCGGAACGTGGTCGCGCCAGTTGGGATCGGGGGGAGGCAACTTCGTTCGGATCCCGACGACCATCAACGTCGCGATGACGCCGAAGGCAGCGAGGGTGGCGATCACGCCGATCATGTCGCACGAGTTCCTCCATGGCCGCGTCCCACGAAGGGCTCCGGCCGATCGAAAAGGAACAGGAGCCCACGATCGCCGAATATCGTCACGGCTGCAAGGCTAGTTCTGCCAACCGATGCTCACGACGTGAACGGGCTGAGCGAGTCCTTTGAGTGAGACTTCGCGTTCGTTCGTGACCTCGAACCCCGTTGTGTCGTAGGCGAGCGTCGACGTCGTCGCGAGGATCTCGCCGCCTTCGGCGAGCGCGCCCACCCTCGCGGCTTCGTGGACGCCCAGCCCCGCATAGTCGTCGGCGACCTTCGTCGCTTCGGCGGAGTGCAGCCCGATCCGAACCTGCGGCGCGAACCCATGTCGACGCCGGTGCTCCGCAAGACGCCGCTGGATCGCGATCGCGCAGCTCGCCGCACCGGCCGGATCTCCGAACGAAGCCGTCGCCGGTCGTGTGTACGACATCCCCGCGATGGGAGGCGATCAACGTGCGGAGCGTCTCGTCGTGCCAGTGGAGAACATCCTTCCAGGCGTCGTCGCCGATCGTCTGGATGAGGTCGGTCGAGCCGACGATGTCGGTGAACATGAACGTCCGAGTCACCCGCCGGCCTGCGGCGCCCTCCTGCGCCGCGCGGATCATCTCGTCGCATCGCTCCGATTCGAGTCGAGCTCCCAGGTGATCGAACGCCGCCTTTGCGGTCCGAAGCTCCATCATCGCCGACGCTTCGTCTCCGGCAGAGCGGTACGCGAGGGCGAGCCACCGGCGTGCCTGAGCCGCCTCGAACGGTGCGTCGACCTCCGTCCAGTGGCGCACAGCCGTGCGGAGCTCGATGATCGCGGCCGTCGGGTCCTCTTCGTACGTGAGCGTCGCGCCGAGCGCCTGGTGGGCGGCCGCTTTCAACATCGGGCTGCTGTAGGTCGAGGTGATCTCGCGGAGCTCGTCGGCAGCTTCTCGCGCGTCGACTACGTCGTGTGCGGCGAGCGCGATCTCGACCCGTACGGGCAGAAGACGGGCTCGCGACAGCGGATCCATCGCATCGGCCAGCGCGGTAGCGATCGAGGCTCTCGCTGCCTCGACGCGTCCTCGCGCCAGGTGAAGGAGGGCCAACCCCGGCTGTGTTCCGCCTCCCAGCTGATGGGTCTCTTCGAAGGCCCGTTCGGCCTCGTCCAGGTCTCCGAGCCGCATCCGGATCTCGCCGATCTCGTAGGAGCCCTCGGCCGCCTGCGGCAATCTGCCGAACGCCGTGAGCTCGGTGAGCGCTTTGCGTGCCTCGTCCTCGGCGTCGTGCAGTGCTCCGTGTAGCCGCATGATCTCTGCGCGTTGCACCCGGCAGACGCCGGGGAACCCGGTGATCGATTGGCGTTCACACCAGCGGGCCGCCGCCTCCGTCCACTGGCCGGCACGACTGTAGTCGGCGAGAGAACGACACACGCCGATCGTGATGCAGTAGATCGAACCCGAGGCGTAGGGTGTAAGTTCGCCGCCTACCGCCGCCAGCATCCCCTCGTCGATCAAAGCGAGACCTTCTTCGACCCGTGTCTGGAACACCAACGTTCCGCCGTGGAGCACAAGCGCGAAGGCGACGAGGTCCGGGTCTCCGAAACGTACGCCGATCTCATGGACCCGGTTGATATGTTCGATCGACTCCTCGATCGCACCGCGCTCGAACGTCGATCGAACCAGAGCGAGCTCGAGGTATCCGAGTTCGACGCACTCGGGTTGGTCCGCCATCATCCGGATCGCGCGCTGCAACCAGCCGTTCCAGAGGGCCGACTCCATCCTGTCCGCGTATTCGAAGCCGAGTCGCAGAGCGACGTAGACGGCGCGGAGGGGGTTGGGCTCGGCCGTATACGCGGCGTAGGCACGCTCGAAAGCGTCGATGCTCTCCTTCGGATGCGCGCTCCACCAGGCGGCCTCGGCGAGACGCACGAGGTCGTCGCCGGTCAGTGCCTCGATGTCGGCGAGCGATGCGAACGCCTCGTACGACTCCTGCCAGGCGTGAGCTTCCAGCGCCTTGCGAGCAAGATCGAGACTCACTCTTCGGACCCCTCGTGGCTCCCATCGCAGAAGGGCTGGTTGGAGGAATTGCCACATTGGCAGAGCGCGACGCGCGTGGCTTCGCGGATCACCTGCCCCTTACCGCCAACGATGCGCACGTTCCCGCGAACGTACAAGGGACCGCCGGGCTGTACATCGAGCGTCGTCTGATCGTCCGTAGGTTCCTGTTCTCCGTCGTCCAGCCGGCGGTAGTGCAGAGCCCCGGTGGGACAGCGGCGGATCACTTCGGCGATCTCGTCGGGGTCGGCCTCATCCACCGCTACCCAGGGCCGGTGCCACGGATCGAAGACATCGGGAAGGCCGCGGATGCATTCAGCGACGTGGATGCAGTACGCGGGCTCCCAGACGACCTCGATCTGATCGTTGGCGTACGTGCGCGAGACGTCGGCGCGGTAGCGGTCTTCCTTGCGGTACTCCTGAGGATCCATCAGGAACCTGTTGTATCGCGTTACGGGAAATACTGCTGCTTGATCGACGTGACCTCGCCGCCTTGGATCACGATCCACCAACCGGCGTCACCGTCACGGTAGTCGGTCATGGCCGTGCCGTTGACGGCGGCGGACCACCCGTCGATGTTTCCGGCCTTCAGCGTCGCCTGGTCCACGGCGCCGGTGGGGATGTACCGCACGGTGACTTCGGGATCGATCGGCACCGTGCGCAGGAGCGGGTTGTCGTTCACGAGGTAGTAGCCGTCTTCCGGCGGGGGATCGCCGTGGGCCGCCGCCGCATCGTCCGCCTCCTGGCCACCTAGCAGGTACGCGAGGTCGAACGTGAGTTTCATGGGATCGCCACTCCCCGTGACCTTCTTCGCGTAGACGAAGTAGCGACCGTCTTCGAGTTGCGCGCTCGGTTCGGGGCTCGGGGATGTGGTCACGCTGACAGAGGGTTTCGGTGAATGGCTGTTCGTCGGGGTCGGGCTCGTCGTCGTCGAGTTCGCCGCCCCCGACCCTCCGTTGTCGTGTGCGAGAAGGTAGCCGCCACCGAACGCGAGGACGATCACCGCGATGACGGCGGCGATCACGACCGACCGCTTGATCTCGCCTGCCTGCGTGCTCGTAACGGCCCTCTGGGCTCCTCGAGGGGAGTCTCTCATGGGGGATGTCCGATCCTCGGAGCCTCGGGGTCGCCGGCGAAACCCACCTCTTCGTCCCCCGACTAGAATCACGCAGGCCAGCACCGCCGAAGGGAGATCTCGTGGGGACCAAGGAAGTGACCAGCCAGCTCGCCAAGGTGCAGCTCTTCTCCGGATGCTCGAACAAAGAACTGACGACGCTCGCCCGCGCGGTGAAGGACATCGACCACCCGGCCGGAACGGTGATCGCTCGTGAGGGTGACCCGGGGGTCGGGCTGTTCATCATCGCCGAAGGCACCACCGACGTGACGATCGGCGGGCGGCGCAAGGCGAAGCTCGGACCCGGCGACTTCTTCGGCGAGATCGCCTTGCTCGATGGCGGACCTCGCACCGCGACGGTCACCGCCACGACCGACGTGAAACTCCTCGCCCTGACCGAATGGGTGTTTCGGGGACTCATGATCGAACACCCGGGGATCGCGGTGAAGGCGCTGCAGGCGATGGCCGGTCGGCTGCGGAGCGCTACGAAAGACGCTTCGGCGTAGGAGAGCTGGGCTCGTTGCCCGAGCTCACGCGCCCGGATGGTTGCAAGCTCCATTTCGAGCTGAGCGGCGCCGACGACGCCGCACCCCTGATCCTGCTCGAGGGTATGGGCGGCGACATCCCGGGCTGGCGCCGGAACATCCCAACCCTCGCGCGCGAGCTCCGTGTGATCGCCTACGACTTCAGGGGCAACGGGGGATCGGCTGAACCTTCCGGCCCGTGCACGATGATGACGTTCGTCGACGACACGATGGCCCTGATGGATGAGCTCGGCGTCGACCGCGCGCACGTGTACGGCCAATCCTTCGGCGGCATGGTCGCTCAAGAGTTCGCCCTCGCTTCGCCCGACCGGGTCCGAACCCTGATCCTCGGATGCACGCACTGCGGCGGTACGAACGTGGTTCCCGTCCTCGACGCGAAGACGCCGAAGGACAAACCGTGGCTCGCTCTGTACGGCGAGACATTCGCGGCGGAGCACCCCGAGCATGTAGCCGAGGACATCCGCGTCGGCGCCCAGCAGCCTCGACATCCTGTCGGGCAGCGGCGACAGTGGGAGGCGATGCAGGGGTTCGACACCTACGACCGCCTCCCGTGGCTCCGCGTTCCGACCCTGGTGCTGCACGGGACGGACGACCGGCTCGTTGCGCCGGCCAACGCCGAGATCCTCGCCGCACGTATCCCCGATGCCGAGCTGGTCTTGCTCGACGGGGCCGGGCACGTGTACCACTCCGAGCAGCCCGAGGCGACGGACGACGCCGTTCTGGGCTTCATCCGGAAGCGCTCATCGTGAGCGACACACCCGCAGACGTCGTCTCACTCGCCGAGGAACGTGCGACCGCGCGGGCCGCGAAAGACTTCGCCGGCGCCGACGCGCTGCGGGATCGGATCGCCGCCTTCGGCTGGTCGGTGGTGGACGAGCCGGGTGGCACCTGGCATCTCGAGCCTGCGCCACCGCTCGAGCCAGAGGGACCCCACCGCGTGCGAGCCCAGGACGTCACCTCCGTGCTCGAGGAACCCGCGACCGTCGACGTCAGTCTTCATTGGGTCGTCGAAGGGTGGCCCGACGACGTCGACCGGGCGATCGCATCGTTCCGCGGCTTCACGGGCGAGCGAAGCGTGCAGTTGGTCGTTGCGGACGTGACCGGGGAGGACCCGGCGCGGTGGGGGGACGACGTCGAGGTTGTCTCGCTCGAGGAGGGCACCGGCTGGGCCGCGGCCCGCAACGCCGGGCTGAAACGCACCCGCGGGCGGACCGTGGTCGTGCTCGACGGCTCGGTCGAAGCGACCGGCGATGTCGTGGGGCCGTTGGAAGAGACGCTGGCCGACGAGAAGGTGGGCGTCTGCGGCCCCTTCGGGATCACGACGGCTGACCTGCGGCAGTTCGACGCCGCGCCAGAGTCCGGCGACGTCGACGCGATCGAGGGGTATCTGATGGCTTCACGCCGAGAGACGCTCGGCGAGGTCGGCCTCTTCGACGACAAGTTCAAGTGGTACCGCACGGCCGATATCGAGTGGTCGTTCCGCGTGAAGGATCACGGGCTGCGTGCGGTCGTCGTCCCGGTGCCGGTCTCGAAGCACGAACACCGGATGTGGTTCGAGACCGAGCCAGCGACGCGCGCGAAGTGGTCGAAGCGGAATTACTACCGGTTCCTCGAGAAGTTCCGGGGCCGTTACGACCTATGCGTGCACCCCGACCCGCCCGACCACGACCACGACGAGCACCACCACGACCACGACGATTGAGGCCCTCAGTCGAGCCGAGGCATCGGGGGTGCGACCGGCGAGCTTGCTCGCCGCACCCCTTCGGGCGCAGCCGCCGGAGGCGACCCGGGGATCGGTGGGGTGATCGAGGCTGCCGCTGCCTGTCCGTTGCGCGGTATGGCGGTTCCCGGCTCTGGGATCGGACGGGAGCCGTCGGCGTAGGAGCGGAGCTCGTCGCCCTCGATCACTTCGGTGGTGACGAGAAGTTGCGCGAGCCTGTCCAACAGCTCGCGTCGGTCCTTCAGGATCGCGGTCGCGCGGTCGTGGGCCTCGTTCACCAACGCCGCCACCTCCCGGTCGATCAGTTCGGCCGTGTGCCCCGACATCTTCGTCGACTGGCCGCCGAAGAACGCCCCGGGATCGTCGTGGCCGAACGACAGTGGTCCGACCTTGCCGCTCATCCCGTATTCGGCGACCATCGCACGCGCGACCTCCGTCGCACGCTCCAGGTCGTTCTGCGCGCCGGTGGAGATCTCTCCGAAGACGATCTCCTCGGCCGCTCGGCCGCCGAGCGCGAACGCGAGCATGTCCTTCAGCTCCGGCTCGGTCGCGAGGAATCGATCCTCGAGCGGGCGCACCATCGTGAGCCCGAGGGCCGCGGTGCCGCGCGGGATGATCGTCACTCGGTGGACGGGGTCGATGTTCTTCAACCCGAGCGCGACGAGGGCATGACCCATCTCGTGAGATGCGACGCGCTCCTTCTCCTTCGGGCTCATCACGCGGGACTTGCGCTCGAGGCCCATCGACGCGCGGTCGATCGCCTCTTCGAGCTCGTCCATCGTCACGGAGTTCTTCTCTCGGCGAGCTGCGAGCAACGCGGCCTCGTTCACAACGTTCTCGAGATCGGCGCCGGTGAATCCAGGGGTGCGTGAAGCGATCGTGCGCAGCTCGACGGTGGGATCCAGGGCCACGCCCCGCGCGTGAACCCGCAGGATCTCCTCACGCCCGCGCAGGTCGGGACGGTCGACAACCACCTGCCGGTCGAATCGGCCGGGCCGCACGAGGGCGGGGTCGAGGACGTCGGGGCGGTTGGTCGCCGCCATGATGATGACGCCCTTGGACGAGTCGAACCCGTCCATCTCCACGAGCAGCTGGTTCAGGGTCTGCTCCCGCTCGTCGTGTGCCCCGAAGCCAGCACCCATCGCGCCGGCGCGTCCCTTGCCGATGGTGTCGATCTCGTCGAGGAAGACGAGTGCAGGCGCCTTCTCCTTCGCCTGCTGGAAGAGCTCGCGCACACGCGCGGCACCGAGCCCGACGAACATCTCGACGAACTCCGAGCCACTCATGAAGAAGAACGGCACGTTGGCCTCGCCGGCGACCGCGCGAGCGAGCAGCGTCTTGCCGCACCCCGGTGGTCCGAGCAGCAGCACGCCCTTCGGGATCCGCCCCCCGAGCCGTTGGTACTTCTTGGGGTTGCGCAGGAACTCGACGATCTCCTTCAGCTCTTCCTTCGCCTCGTCGACGCCGGCGACGTCGTTGAAGCTCGTCTTCATCTCCTTGCGGTCGTAGATCTTGACCTTGTTGCGACCGAGGTTGAGGGCGGCGCTCGCGCCTCCCCCCATCCTTCGGAACAAGAACCAATAGACAACGAACATCAAGATCAAGAACGGAACGAAGTTGATCAGCAACCCGACCCAGATGCTGGAGCCAACGAACTGGACGTCGATCCCCGCCTCGCCGAGGGTTTTGGTGAGGTCCTGGGTTTGGAAGTTCGCCGAGAGGGTCGCCGTGTGGGTGACATCCTTGCCGTCCTCGACCTGCGTCCATGTGATGGACGCATCGGAGATCTTGACGGTGCTTCCGCTGGGGATCTGGTTCTTGTCGAGGGCCTGCTGGAACTGGCCGAACGAGGGGGGGGTTGAACTCGTCCGGAACCACTGCTGGAACGCCACCAACACGATCAGGATTGCGGGGATCAGGATCCAGGGCGATACCCGTGGTTTGGGTACGCCGGGGCCACTTGGGCTGTTTCGGCGGGAGCTGGGTTCGTTGCTGTTGTCTGGCATGGCATCAATCTTCCCATCGAGTTCGGATATGTCACAGCGGGCCCTGGGCAGGGGAGTCGCTGCGAGCTACTTCAGGTCATCGGCCGTACCCTGAACACCATGAGCGGAAGCGCACCCGATCCCGTGCTCGCCGGCGCCCCGCCGGCGCCCGACGAAGCGGAGCTGCGCGCCCGCTTCGAGCGGGACGTACTGCCCCTTCTGCCGAGCCTCTACGCGGCCGCGATGCGGATGACCCGCAACCCGACCGACGCCGAGGATCTCGTTCAGGAAACGTACCTGCGGGCGTTCCGCGGGTTCGGTGGGTTCCAGGAGGGCACGAACCTCAAGGCATGGCTCTACCGGATCCTCACGAACAGCTTCATCAACACCTATCGCAAGAAGCAACGGGAACCGCAGACCGTCGAGGGTCCAGATGACATCGATGAGTGGTACCTCTACGACCGCCTCGGCGGACGCAACGTGGAGGTCTCGGCCGAGACCGAGGTGCTGGACCGGATCCCGGATGCCGACGTGAAGGCGGCGCTCGAATCCATCCCCGAGAACTTCCGCCTCGCGGTCCTGCTCGCCGACGTGGAGGGATTCAGCTACAAGGAGATCGCGGAGATCATGGACGTGCCGATCGGCACGGTGATGAGCCGCCTCCACCGGGGAAGGAAAGGCCTCGAGCGGGCGTTGTGGGACACAGCGAAGGAGCGAGGACTTATCGATGAGTGACTTGGACGATTGCGGCCCCATCTGTCGAGAGACCCTCCGCGAGGTCCAGCGCTTCCTCGACGGCGAACTGGACCCAGGGGCTACGGTCGCCATCGAACACCACCTCTCCGGCTGTAACCCCTGTATGCAGCGGACCGAGTTTCGCCGGCACCTGAAGGTCATGATCTGGTCGAAGTGCGCTGGGGACGAGGTCCCACCCGACCTGATCGCCAGGGTCCAGGGGCTGATCGCCGAAGCGGGCCCGCCGAGCGCCTAAGGACCGAAGCGCCGGTCACGATCGCACAGCCGACACAGGAGGGACCGATGAGCGCAAAGAAGACCACGCAGAAGTCCACGAAGAGCACCACCGGCATGGCGTCCACGGGATTCACGGACGAGGAACGGGCCGCGATGAAGGAGCGCGCCCGGGAGCTGAAGGCGGAGGCGCGCCGCGGCGCGGACAGGGCGGAAGGGGAACGCGACGTGCTCGCGGCGATCGCCAAGATGCCTGCATCGGATCGCGCCATGGCCAAGCGGCTCCATGCGGTCGTCAAAGCCAGCGCGCCGGCCCTCATGCCGAAGACCTGGTACGGGATGCCCGCGTATGCCAAGGATGGCAAGGTCGTCTGCTTCTTCAAGCCCGCGGAGAAGTTCAACTCCAGGTACGCGACGTTCGGCTTCGAGGACGCGGCGAACCTCGACGAAGGCGGCATGTGGCAGACCTCGTTCGCGCTGAAGAAGCTGACCGCCGCCGACGAGGCCAAGATCGCCGCGCTTGTGAAGAAAGCGGTGAGCTGAGCCCATCTCCTGAGCTCCGCTCCGCGTCTTTCGCCGGATTTGCCGAAACCCTGCGCCGCGGGGTTTCCTGTGCGTCGTCCGGTTCCAGTTCGGCTCTCATCGAGCCGCTCAGTGAAGGGATGTGTGCATGCGCGTCGAGCACGAAGACGTGATCCCGCAACTCGCAGAGCACCTGCAGCCGATCTTCGACGCCAGCCCAGACGGCGTCTACATCTGGCTCGACGAGCATCATTCGGCGTGCAACCAACGGATGGCTGCGATGTTCGGTCTCACCGTCGAGACGTGGTCGAATACGCCTGGGTTCCTCCAACAGTTCGTGCATGAAGAGGATCAGCAGCTCTTCTCGTGGAACTACTGGAACCGGGTGCAGCCGCTCGCGTTCCCGGCTTCGTTCCGGTTCAGGGCGATCAAGGCGGACGGCTCGACGTTCGACGCCGAGACGGACATGATCCCTCTCACCTACGGTGGTCACACGGTCGCCTATCACTTCGTGCGATCGGTGGGAGGCTGAGCGGATGGACGGTCTCGGAACGATCTTGGGCATCTGGGCGCACCCCGACGACGAGACGTATCTGTCCGCCGGGCTGATGGCCCGGACCATCCGCGAAGGCTCTCGCGTCTATTGCGTTACGGCCACCCGCGGTGAAGGGGGCTCATTCGACGAAGAACGCTGGCCATCGGCGTCGATGGGGAAGGTCCGCGAAGGGGAGTTGCTCCGGAGCTTCGAGGTCCTCGGCGTGACGGAGCACGAGTTCCTCGACCTGCCCGACATCGACATGGATACACCGCTCCCCGAGTCCGGCGCCGGTCGGGTCGGCGAGCTGATGAAGGAGGTCCGCCCCGACACCGTGCTCACCTTCGGGCCCGATGGCATGACCGGCCACGTTGCCCACATGTCGGCCTCGAGGTGGGCGACCGATGCGTTCCGAGCGTCGGCGCCGCCAGGAGCGAAGCTGTACTACGCGGTCTACACGCAGGAGTGGGCCGACGAGTTCGTGCCCGAGCTCAACAAGTTCGATGTGTTCCGTCCGGGGACGCCGCCCGTGGTGCCTCGTGAGGATCTCGCGATCGCGTTCGAACTTCCCGAGGAGCTGCTCGCGTTGAAGATGCGTGCCATCCAAGAGCACGTGAGCCAGGTCGAGACGATGTTCGAGATGTTCGGAGAAGACTTCTTCCGTCGCGGGATGCGCGAGGAGAGTTTCCGCCTCGTCGAAGAGAAGGAGTCGTGATGGCCGGCCCTGTGTCGGAGCAGATGCGGCGCGTGAAGGACGCGCTCGGTCCGTTCGCCGAGTGGGCCTTCAACTCGACGATCATGACCGACCTGGATCGCCCCGGCATCTCCGACTTCTGCTTCGGGAATCCGCACGACGTTGCGATGCCCGAGTACGTGAACGCGCTCATGCGCGGCGTGCAGCCGAGCGGCCCGGACCACTACGCCTACAAGATGAACGAGCCCAACGCCGTGACGGCGATCGCCGCGGGCCTCGCTAGCCGCTTCGACCTGCCGTTCGAGCCCGAGGACGTCTTCATGACGAACGGCAACTTCGCCGGCCTCGCGATCGCGTTGAAGGTGCTGACCGACCCCGGTGACGAGGTGATCTTCGTCTCACCTCCCTGGTTCTTCTACGAGACGCTCATCGTCGCTGCGGGGGCGACCCCGGTCCGCGTGTACGCCGACCGAGCGACGTTCGACCTCGACCTCGACGCGATCGCGGCCGCGATCACGCCGCAGACGCGCGCGATCATCGTGAACTCGCCGAACAACCCTTCGGGAAGGATCTACCCGACCGCCACCCTCGACGCGCTGGCGGTGACCCTGTCGGACGCGTCCGCTCGGAGCGGGCGCGACATCTACCTGCTGTCCGACGAGGCGTACAACCGGATCGTGTTCGATGACCGCGTGTTCCCGACACCCACCGCGCACTACCCACACTCGCTCTTGCTGTACACGTACGCGAAGACGCTCTTGGCGCCGGGGTCGCGCCTCGGCTATGTGGCGCTCCCGCCCTCGATGCCCGGGCGAGAAGAGCTCCGTGAAGCGCTGCTGATCGCGCAGATCACGTTCGGGTGGGCCTTCCCGGTCGCGCTCTTGCAATACGCGGTGCCGGAGCTCGAAGGCCTGACCGTCGACATCAAGACCCTCCAGCGACGGCGCGACGTGCTGTGCTCGTCATTGCAGGAACAGGGATACGAATGCCTCGTACCCGAGGGAACGTTCTACATCACGGTGCGCTCGCCGCTGGAGAACGACTTGGCGTTCTGCGACATCCTCAACGCTCACGACGTCTACGTGCTACCGGGGAACACGTTCGAGATGCCGGGCTGGTTTCGGATCTCGGTGACGGCCAACGACGAGATGCTGGAACGCGCCATCCCGGGGTTCGCCGCCGCCATCCAGGAGGCGCGTGGGTGAGGTTCGCGTGGCTCGGCTCAGGAGAGTTCGAGGAATGGCACGACGACCTCGACCTGTGGCTGCTGGAAGCCGCGGCCGGTTCGGGAAAGGTCTTGCTGCTGCCCACCGCGTCGGCGAGGGAAGGCGACGAGGTGTTCAACGCCTGGGCCATGAAAGGGCTCGAGCACTACGGGCGAGGAGGCGTTCCTGTCGAGGTCGTGCCGCTGAAGACCCGCGAGGACGCGTACCGCGAGGATCTCGTCTCGTTGTTGGATGCGGCACCTGCGGTCTTCTTCTCCGGCGGGAACCCCGCGTATCTCGCCGACGTGTTGGTGGGCACGCCGTTCTGGGAACGGCTGGTGTCGCGACTCGGTGACGGGCTCGCGTACGCGGGCTGCAGCGCCGGCGTCGCGTGCCTGCCGGAGATGGCGCCGGACAGCGATGTGGAGGAGATCACGGTGGACGCCTTGCATCCGGGCCTCGGCCTGGTGAAGGGCGCCTGGCTCATGCCGCACTGGGACATGCTCGATGACTACCGACCGGGCCTGACGACGTTCATCATCTCGTCGGTGCCGGCGGGCACCACCCTGGTCGCCATCGATGAGACGACGGCGATGGTGGGCGACGGCTCGAGCTGGCGTGTGATGGGGAGCTCCGGCGTTCACGTCCTCTCCGACGGCGAGTGGACCCACCACCGGGCAGGAGAAACGTTCGAGAGGCACCTCGTTCCGGCGGCGAGCTGAAGGGGATGCCATGGCTTCGGTGAAAGCTGCTGCGGTCCAGGCGACCCCGGTGTTCCTCGACCGTGACGCAACGGTCGACAAGGTCTGCCTGCTGATCAAGCAGGCGGGGGCGGAGGGAGCCGGTCTGATCGTCTTCCCCGAGACGTTCATCCCGACCTACCCCGATTGGGTATGGCGCGCCCCGGCGTGGGAGGGGCCGTTCGGCGACCTGCACGAACGACTGCTCGACCAGTCGGTGCAGATCCCCGGTCCGGCGACGGACGCGATCGGGAAGGCCGCCAAGCGCGCCAAGGCCTACGTCACGGTCGGGGTGAACGAGCGCGAACCGCTGGGTGGCACCGTCTACAACTCGCTCGTGTACTTCGGCCCGGACGGACGGATCTTGGGCAGCCACCGCAAGCTGATGCCAACGGGCGGCGAGCGGCTCGTGTGGGGGATGGGCGATGGTTCGGACCTCCAGGTGCACCCGACGCCGTTCGGTCGGCTCGGGGGGCTGATCTGCTGGGAGAACTACATGCCGCTCGCTCGGATGGCGCTGTACGCCAAGGGCATCGAGGTCTGGGTGGCGCCGACGTGGGACCAGGGCGAGGAGTGGATCGCGACGATCAAGCACATCGCGAAGGAAGGGCGCGTGTACGTGATCAGCTGTGCGCCGCTGCTGCGAGGATCAGACGTTCCCGACGACCTGCCGGGGCGGGAGCTGTGGGGCGGCGAGGACGACTGGATGAACGAGGGTTGGGCGACGATCGTCGACCCGCACGGCGAGATCGTCGCAGGACCGCTGAAGAAGGAAGAGGGGATCGTCTACGCCGACCTCGACCTCGGCGTCGTGCGACGCAACCGCCTCGAGTTCGATCCCGTCGGTCATTACGCGCGCCCCGACGTCTTCCGGTTGGTCGTCGACGAGTCACCGAAGCGGTCGGTCTCCAACGATCAGGCGTAACTTCCCGCCGTAGGAGGAAGCCGATGTCCCCAGAGAAACCGAGGCGCACGAGCCCGATCGAAGAGCGTGCTCCGCACATCATCCAGCGGCTCTCGGAGGCCTATCCCGACGCGCACGTGGCGCTCGAGTTCTCCAACCCGCTGGAGTGCCTCGTCGCAACCATCCTTTCGGCGCAGTGCACCGATGAGCGCGTGAACATGGTCACCAAGACGTTGTTCCAGAAGTACCGCACGCCGCAGGACTATGTGAAGATCCCCGAGAGCGAGCTCGCCAACGACATCCGCTCGACCGGCTTCTTCAACCAGAAGACGAAGTCGATCCGTGGGGCGTGTGCGCGCCTCATCGAGGCCTACGACGGCGAGGTCCCCGACACGATGGCTGAACTGATCACGCTACCGGGGGTCGCGCGCAAGACGGCGAACATCGTCTTGGGGAACTCCTACGACGTCGTCGACGGGATCGCTGTCGACACGCACGTGAAGCGCCTCGCGAACCGGCTCGGATTCAGCGAACACGCCGACCCCGACAAGATCGAGAACGACCTGATGCGTCTGATCCCGAAGGAACGGTGGTTCGACTTCACCTATGTCCTGATCGACCATGGGCGGGCGATCTGTCAGGCCAAGACTCCGAGGTGCGCGGAGTGTCCCGTGAGCGAGCTGTGCCCGTCGAGCCTGGTGTGAGAGAGGTGGTTAACCGACAGCGGCGAGCTCGCCCGTCGCGCCGAGCTCGTCGGTCGCAGCGATCTCGCGCGAGCGCCGTCTGGCTCGGCGGATCTCGCGGCGCTCTTCCTCGTCGAGGCCGCCCCACACACCGGCGTCCTGACAGGTCTCCAGGGCCCACTCCAGGCATTCGGGGCGCACGAGACAGGTGTTACAGACCCCTTTCGCGCGAAGGGTTTGCTCGAGAGCAGCACCGCTGATGCCCACTGGGAAGAACAGCTCAGGGTCCTCGCCGATGCATCGGCCGCGTTCGACCCACGCCATCTCCTGGGGGTCCCTGTTGAACTTGGGTTCAATCATCGTCCACACTCTGACGGGCGCAGATACAGCGGGGAAACGTGGGGGCGAGCCTAGTGGTTGAACGAATGTTCAGTCAAGAGGCTCGTTGTGCGGTCATCGCGCACCGGGGCGCCTCCGCGGTCGAAGCCGAGAACACGCTACCGGCGTTCGAGGCAGCGATCGCCGCCGGAGCAGACGCGGTGGAGTTCGACGTGCGGACGAGCGCCGACGGCGTCGTGATCGTGATGCACGACGACGATGTTGCTCGAACGACCGATGGGGCAGGGCTCGTGCACGAGCTCCGCCTCGAGGAGATCAAGCGTCTCCGGATCCGCACATCGGCCGGCGGCGAGACCGACGTACCGACCCTCGAGGAGGTGCTCGCGTGCGTCTCGGGTCAGGCAGGCGTGGACATCGAGATCAAGAGCATCCCCGGGGAGCCAGGGTTCGATCCGCACGCGGATCCACTGGTGGATGCGACCATCTCGGTCGTGCGACGCGCCGGGTTCGTCGGAGCCATCTTGCTGACGAGTTTCAACCCGTTCTCGCTCGCCCGTGCCCGTGAGATCGCTCCCGACATCCCAACCGGCTTGTTGAGCGATCCGACCGCGACCGCTCGCGCCGCGTATGGCTTCGCCAAGGAGCAAGGCTATGGCTGGGTGCTGCCGTTCGTCGATCGGCTTCGCGACGCGGGAGACGGGTTCGTCGCCGATGTCCACGGCGCAGGGCTGCGCGTCGGCACCTGGGTGGTCGACGACCCCGAGGTCGCGCTGGAGCTGATGCACGCGGGCGTGGATGCCGTGGCAACGAACGAGCCCGCGGCGCTCGTGGCAGCGCGGGCCGAAGCCTTCCGCTGATGTTCAAGCGCAAACGCCTCCCGACCGAGCTGGAGCCGTCGTTCGCGGCCTTCATGGCCGTCCTGGCGGAGGTGGAGCCGGCGAAGGCCGCGATCACCGAGGTCATGCCGAGCACTCGCCAACCAGGGCGACCCTTCCCCGACGCGCTGATGGAGTTCGAGGAAGGCCTCGGTCGCGCGCGCCTCAACATGCCGGGTTGGCGGGGACCGCAGACGGATGAAGCCTGGGAACGTTGCGACGCAGGTCTGATGGAAGCTCTCGATCGAGCCCGCGGGTTCAGAGAGGAGGCGCCGGAGTTCGGAGGATTCGAGGGCCTGATCTGGGCCGTCGAGCGATTGCTCGCGCCGCTCGAACCGTTCGTAGAGGCCGCCGAACGATTCCGCGGCCTTCGTTCGAGTCGCGCGTAGCTCGAGCCCGTTCCGGCGACCGCGACGCTCGTGTAGCCTTCGGCGCGACCGCCGTGACCCCGTCGTTCCACAGGAGGCCGTTGCCGTGCCGACGATCGAGATGGTGACCGAGCTGCCCGGACCGAAGGCGCGGGAGATCATCGCGCGGAAGGAACGCGTCGTCTGCGACCCGCTCGACCTTCACGTGGAAACGGTCATCGACCACGCCGAAGGCGCAACGATTACCGATGTCGACGGCAACACGCTCATCGACTTCTCGAGCGGGCTCGGTTGTCACCTGGTGGGGTACTCGCACCCCCGCGTGGTCCAGGCGGTGACGGAGCAGGCTGCACGGTTCTCCCACACCGACTTCTCGGTGGTGCCGTACGAGTCGTACGTCGAGCTCGCCGAGCGCCTGGTTGCGCAGGTGGGCGGCGATCGGAAGGTGGCGCTGTTCAACTCGGGAGCCGAGGGAGTCGAGAACGCGGTCAAGTTCGCGCGCTCCTACACCGGCCGTCCGGCGATCGTCTGCTTCGAGGGGGCGTTCCACGGTCGAACCCTCTTGACGATGACGCTGACCTCGCGACACAAGCCGTACAAACAGGGGTTCGGTCCGTTCGCTCCCGAGATCTACCGGGTGCCCTTCAGCTATCCGTACCGTTCGTCCAATCCCGAGATGAGCGGCAAACTCGCGCTGGACGTGTTGAAGCGAGCCTTCACGACCGTCGTCGACCCGAGTTCGGTCGCCGCGATCATCTTCGAGCCGGAACAAGGCGAGGGAGGATTCATCGTGCCGTCGCCCGAGTTCCTGCCCGGGGTCCAGGAGATGGCTCGGGAGCACGGGATCCTCACGATCGCCGACGAGATCCAGTCCGGCACGGGTCGCACCGGCAGGTTCCTCGGGGGGGAACACTTCGGCCTCGATCCGGACATCGTCGTGCTCGGCAAGGCGCTCGCGGCCGGATACCCGCTGTCGGCTGTGGTCGGGCGCCGCGAGATCATGGATTCGCCGGGGCCATCGGCGATCGGCGGTACCTACGTCGGCAACCCCGTGGCGTGCGCGGCGGCGAACGCTGTCCTTCAGGTGATCGAGGACGAGAACCTGCTCGAACGAGCGGAGGTGGTCGGCAAGGCGATCCGCGCTCGATGGGAAGAGATCGCGCACCAGATCCCCGAGGTCGGCGAGATCCGGGGTCTCGGCTCGATGATCGGGGTCGAGATGGTGAAGGATCGCGGATCGCGGGCCCCCGATCCCGACTACATCGGACGATTGATGACCGAGACGCAACGTCGGGGCCTCATCACCGTTTCGTGCGGTGTCTACCACAACGTCCTCCGCCACCTGATGCCGCTCGTGATCACCGACGAGCAGCTCGAGGAGGGACTCGACGTCTTGGCGGACTCGGCGATCGCCGCACGCCGGTAGGGGGCGTTCCGAGCCCGTGTCGATCACCAGCCTCGTCGGGGTCGAGAAGTCCTACGGATCATGGGCTGTGCTTCGGGGGGTGGAGCTCGATGTGTCGGAGCACGCGCGGATCGGGATCGTCGGTCCGAACGGAGCGGGGAAGTCGACCGTCCTCAAGATCCTCGCTGGGCTCGAGACACCCAGCGCCGGGCAAGTCGTGTCCCGGAAAGGGATCGTCGTCTCCTACCTCGAGCAGAACCCCGACGGGGACGAGCGCACGGCCGAGGGAACCGTGCTCGAGGCTCGGCCCGACCTGGCCGAGCTCGACCGGGCGCTCCAGGACATCGAACGCGAGCTCGCGCGCCCCGACGTCATCGGCGACCTGTCGAAGATGGATCGGGTGCTCACCCGTCAGGGGTCGCTCCTCGACCGATGGGTGGAAGCGGGTGGCCCGGGGCTCGCCGGTGAGGTGAGGAGCCTGCTCCTGTCGCTCGGATTCGACGAAGCGGACCTGACGCTGCCGACCACCGCACTGTCGGGCGGTCAGCGCAAGCTCGTCGGGTTGGCCGCGTGCCTCATCCGTCAACCCGATCTCCTGCTGCTCGACGAGCCGGAGACCCACCTGGACGCGGATCGGCGCGCGCAGGTGGAGGACCTGGTCGCGGGGTTCCCCGGAGCCGTCGTCATCGTTTCGCACGATCGGTACATGCTAGATGACACGGTTTCGAAGATCGCCGAGCTCGACAGGGGAGTGGTCACGATCTGGCACGGCAACTACTCCGCGTTCGCGGTGGCCAAAGAGATCGCGTTGAAACGCCAGCAACAGCTCTACGTCACGCAGCAGAAGGAGATCGCGCGGCTCGAAGAGGCGATCAAGCGTTTCGAGCTGTGGGCGAGCATCGTGGTGGACGAGCGTCACATCAAACAAGCTCGGAACAAGCAGCGCCAGATCGATCGCATGGACAAGATCGACAAGCCGGTCTTCGAACGGCGCAAGATCGGGCTGGAGATGCGGAGCGCCACGCGAGGCGGCCAGAAGATCGTGGAGCTGCGGGACGTCACGATGGCCTTCGACGACGATCTCGTCTTGCTCGATGTGGCGCTCGCCGTCTACCGGGGGGAGCGCGTCGGCGTGATCGGGCCGAACGGCGCGGGGAAGAGCGTGCTCGGGAAGCTGATCTCGGGCCAGCTCACGCCTTCATCCGGGGAGCGGTGGGCGGGCCCCGCCGTCGTGTTCGGTCACCTCGCGCAAGGTCATGAAACCGAACCGCCGCACCTGACGCCGATCGAGTTCGTTCGGCAGGCGAAACCGATGTACGAGGACGAGGCCGTGTCGCTGCTGGGCAGGTTCCTGTTCCGGTACGACCAGATGCGCCAGGCGGTCGGCACGCTCAGTGGCGGCGAACGAACGCGTCTTCAGCTCTGCCTCCTGATGCTCTCGGGCGCGAACTGTCTGGTTCTCGATGAGCCCACGAACCATCTCGACATCGAGTCGATGGAGGTGCTGGAGTCCTCGCTCGAGAGTTACGACGGCACGGCGATCGTGATCTCGCACGACCGGTACCTGCTCGACCGGATCCCCGACCGGATCGTCGACGTGCGCGACGGCAACGTCGGCTCGTTCGTCGGCGGCTACGACGACTGGGCCGACGCACGCCTCCGCGCATGAGCGAGGACCAGCTTGCACGGATCCGCGCCGACGTCGTCGCGTGTCGTGCGTGTCCGCGGTTGGTCGCATGGCGCGAGCAAGTCGCGCGGGAGAAGACCGCTCGATTCGCCGACGAAACCTATTGGGGGCGCCCCGTTCCCGGGTTCGGCGATCCGAACGCGCGCGTCCTGATCGTCGGGCTGGCGCCGGCGGCTCACGGCGGGAACCGCACGGGGCGGATCTTCACCGGCGATCGATCGGGGGATTTCCTGTACTCGTCGTTGCACCGGGCAGGGCTCGCGAACAAGGCGGAATCGCGCTCGCTCGACGACGGGCTCGCGTTGACAGGTGCCTACGTGACTGCAGTGAACAGGTGCGCGCCGCCCGGCAACAAGCCGACCCCTGACGAACGCGATCGCTGCCTGCCGTTTCTCGGACGAGAGCTCGAGGCGCTGAGCGAACTGCGAGTGGTCGTCGCCCTCGGGGCGTATGCGTGGGACGGGATCCTGCTGGCCTTAACGGCGCTGGGGCACGCGTCGAAGCCGAAGCCTCGGTTCGGCCACGGGACCGAGGCCGTCGTCGGCCCGTTCACGATCGTCGGCTGCTTCCATCCGAGCCAGCAGAACACGTTCACGGGCAAGCTCACTCCTCCGATGATGGACGAGGTGATGACTAGGGCATCGAGGTTGGCGAAGGTGGGGGCGCCCGACCGTCGCGGGGGTTCGGGTCGTCCTCGGGCATCCGGTGCACCCACGACCCCGTGAAAGGCAGGTACTCGAACTCGAGGATCGCCAGAACCAGAACCGTCGCCAGCGCCGCTGAAAGCTGGAGTCCGGCGCCGGCCAGCACCCCAACCGCCGCCACCGCCCAGGTGGCCGCCGCGGTCGTCAATCCTCTCGACTGACCACCCTCTTCTCGCCAGATGATGCCGACCCCCAGGAAGCCGATGCCGGTGGCGACACCGGCCATAACCTTTTCCGCGGATTCCGGGAACAGCTCGACGCCGAGTGCGGTGAACGCGGAGGCCCCGAGCGCGACGAGCGCGAACGTACGCTCGCCAGCCTGTTTGCCTCGCGACTCCCGTTCCAGTCCGACGAGGAAGCCGAACAGTGCCGCCAAGGCGATCCGTCCGACGATCGAGAGTTGCACCCCGACAGTGACCCGGTCCATCTGCGCAGGGTAGCGCAGCCCAACCGTCCCCCTTCTTTCGGTCGGTCCGTTCGTATGCTGCCCTGCATGGGTCGCCACGGAAGGATGTTCGCCGCGCCCCTCCCCGAGGAGGACAAACGGCCGATCAAGGCGCAGACGGTGCGTCGCGTCGTCGGGACGTTCCGGCCGTACCGGCGCAAGGTTGGGGTCGTCGCCGTAGCGATCGTCATCACATCCGGTCTCGGCGTGGTGAACCCGCTGCTGATCAAGCACATCTTTGATCACGGACTGTTCGGGAACCCAGCGGGCGATTGCGGCGGCGGCCGCGTGTGTCCGAACATCCACACGGTCTATCGCGACGCCATCCTCATGATCGTGATCCCCATCATCACGGGGGTGATCGGGATCGGACAGACCTACCTCTCCAACCTCGTCGGCCTTCGCGTGATGCAAGACATGCGGAACTCTCTCTACCGACACCTGCAGTTCATGCCGCTGCGTTTCTTCACGACGACGCGCACCGGAGAGATCCAATCGCGCCTGGCCAACGACGTCGGCGGACTCCAATCGGTCGTGACCGACACCGCGTCCAACATCTTGGCGAACATCGTCGTCATCGTGAGCACGCTGATCGCGATGCTGTTGATGTCGTGGCAGCTCACGGCGCTCTCCCTCTTCCTGCTGCCGCTGTTCCTTTGGCTCACTGTGAAGGTCGGGAAGGCCCGGCGTGAGATCGCGGGGTTCACGCAGAAGACGTACGCGGATCTGACGTCGATCACGGAGGAGACGCTCTCCGTGTCGGGGATCCTCCTGTCGAAGGCGTTCGGACGACAGCGCTTCGAGATCGACCGGTTCCGCGAGGAGAACGAGCGCCTCACCGGCCTCCAGGTCCGCCAAACGATGATCGGGAGATCGTTCTTCGCGCTCGTCGGGACGTTCTTCTCGATCACCCCAGCGCTCGTGTATCTGGTGGCCGCCTGGGTGATCACCAGGAACCCTGCGTCGACCGTGATCAGCGCGGGAACGCTCGTCGCCTTCACCACGCTCCAGTCGAGACTGTTCTTCCCGATCGGGTCGATGCTCCAGGTCTCGACAGACATCCAGGCCTCGATGGCGCTGTTCGACCGGATCTTCGAGTACATGGACATGGAGCACGAGATCGTCGACGCGCCCGACGCCGTGGAGCTGCCTCCGGAGGCCGTTCGGGGTCGTGTGCGTCTTCACGACGTCAGGTTCCGTTACGAGACGCCGCCCGAGGCGAGCGAGATCGTCCCGGTGTCGCCTCCGGATCTCGTCGCTGCGACCGAAGCGGCCCCGGCCCGCGAATGGACGCTCGATGACGTCGATTTCGATATCGCGCCCGGGCAGCTCGCGGCACTCGTCGGGCGCAGTGGCGCGGGGAAGACGACCATCACCTACCTCGTGCCACGTCTCTACGACGTGCAACAGGGAGCCGTCGAGATCGACGGCCACGACGTGCGCACGATCAAGCTCGAGTCCTTGGGCGATCTGATCGGGGTAGTGACACAGGAGACATACCTGTTCCACACAACGATCCGGCGGAACCTCCTGTACGGCAAACCCGATGCGACGCAGGAAGAGATCGAAGAAGCCGCCCGCGCCGCGTATATCCACGACAGGATCACCGAGATGCCCGACAGGTACGACACGATCGTCGGGGAGCGCGGCTACAAGCTCTCGGGAGGCGAGAAGCAGCGCATCGCGATCGCGCGCGTGATCTTGAAGGATCCGCGCATCCTGATCTTGGACGAAGCGACGTCATCGCTCGACACGACGTCCGAACGGCTCGTGCAGGCTGCGCTGGAGCCACTGATGCTGGGCCGAACGACTATCGCGATCGCGCACCGTCTGTCGACGATCCTCGCGGCCGACGTGATCTTCGTCGTCGACGCCGGCAAGATCGCCGAGCGTGGTACCCACGAAGAGCTGCTCGCGCAGCGCGGGATCTACGCGAAGCTGTACGAACAGCAGTTCCGCGATCAGAGTCGTTTCTCGTAGGTCAGCAACACGAACCCGTCGGGGAACACGCGGTCCTCGGTTCGTTCGTAGCCGAGTGACTCGTACATCCGTTGCGCTGCTTGCATCCTGCCGGTGGTGTTGAGCGTCATCAGGGTGCGACCCGCCGCGCGGGCGCGGTCCTCGCACTCGGCCATCAGCCGCGTCGCGATGCCTCGGCCGCGGGCCGCGGGCGCGACACCGAGCATACGGATGTGAGCTTCGTGCGGCTCCAGCTCGCGCTCGGGCTCCGGCTCGACCCTTCCATCGAGCTCGAGCGTGGCGCTCCCGAGGATCCGAGCGTCCTCGACGGCGACGATGATCACCGTGCGCTCCGCCCGGGAGGACACGTCTGCGATGTGATCGAGGTACTGCGCCCAGTCGTCGTCATCCGGCTGCACGAACTCCCGATATGCGTCAGCGGTGACGCGGCCGGTCTCTTCGTGCTCATCGGGCGTTGCCTCGCGCACTTCGATCGTCATCGCGTCAGGCTACCGCGACGCGCTGATCGGTGGTCAGTCTGATTGACCGTTTGACACCGAACGCGCGAAGATGTGCGCATGGCTGATGTCGACCTCGGACGCCTGCTGCTGGAAGCCCATCGGGCGATCGCCGGGGAGCTCGACGCGTCGTTGGAAGAGCGGGGGTATCCAGATCTCCGCCCGGGCCACGCCACGGTGTTCCTTCATATCGACCGACGATCGGGAACGAGGCTCACCGAGCTCGCGCGGCGTGCGCGCATCACGAAGCAAGGGATGATGCTCGTCGTCGACGACCTCGAGGGACGAGGCTATGTTCGCCGCGTCGTCGACCCTTCGGACGCGCGAGCGAAGATGGTCAGGCTCACGGCGCGTGGCCGGCAGTGCGCAGCCGAATGCCGGCGAGCCGTGCAGGCCCTCGAGACGCATATCCGCCGGGAACTCGGCGACCGACGATACGATTCCCTCCGCGAGGCGCTCGACAACCTCATCACGACAGACGAAGGGGACTGACCGTGTTCCACACGGGAACGCCCATCTGGGAGATCGCCCTTCGGACCCTCGCGGTCTACTTCGTCGTGGTGATCGGGCTGCGGCTGTTCGGCAAGCGACAGCTCGGGCAGATGAGCATCGGCGACCTGGTGATGATCCTCCTCATCGCCAACGCGGTGCAGAACGCGATGGTCGGCCCCGACACGTCGCTTGCAGGCGGACTCGTCGCCGCGGGGGTGCTCATCATCGTGAACCTCGTCGTTGTCCGCTCGATCACGAGGAGCCCGCTCGGCGAGCGAATCTTCGCCGGCGAGCCGACGCTCCTGGTGAAGGACGGTTCATACCTCGAACGGAACATCCGCCATGAGGGTCTCGCGCGGGAAGAGGTCGACATGGCGATCCGCGAACATGGGTTCGCCGATGCATCGGGTGTGCGCGTCGCGTACCTGGAGCCCGACGGCACGATCAGTGTCGTGCCGATGGATGCCAAGGTTTTCCGCGGACGCCGCAAGGTCAAGCGCATCCGTCAGTTCAAACGAGGGACCGGGTAACATCGTCGCGTGCCGCAGGAAGCTACCGGCAAGACCGGCCAGCCGAGCGAGAGGCGCAACAAGCCCGAACGTCCCCGAGACCTATTGGGGCGCCCGCTCGCTTGGGACGCAGAGAACGAGCTCGTGTTGGAGGACTACGACGCGCTCTCGTTCGAGCAGAACCACGAACTGGCGCGTGGATACGTACGCGAGGGGCGATGGTTCCCCGCCCACGAGGCGTGGGAGACGGCATGGAAACAGGCTCGTGGCACCGATGACGCCGAGTTCTTCAAAGGGCTTTCGCAGATGGGGGCGGGCTACGTACATCTGCTGCGCGGCAACGCCCACGGGACGATGACGCTCCTCCGCCGGGCCGCCGGCCGCGTCGGGGCGTACCCCGACAGCCACCGCGGGATCCGCACGCAGTCGCTGCGCGACCGATTGCTCGCGGACGCAACGGCCGTGGAGCACGGCCGACTCATTCCTGGGGAGAACGCGACGATTGAGCCTCTGGACGTGTAGCCTCGTACGGTGAACGCCGGTCGACCTCCCGGTCGGCGGCAGGCGGAGCATCACGGATCGGGACCCCGAACGATGAGCCAGGTCGCTGAGATCGAGTGGAAGGGCCGCACCGGTCCGTTCACCTTGCAGGTCGCACCCGGGGTATTCAGCCCGACGCACACCAGCCGGATGCTCGCCGAAGCGATCGATATCGGACCCGATGACACGGTGATCGACGTTGGGTGCGGCAGCGGCGTCTTGGCCTTCGTAGCCGCCAGGCTCGGCGCGAAGAAGGTGTACGGCTGCGACCTCTCGGCGCCGGCGGTCGAGACCGCACGCATGAACGCCGAGCGGCTCGGATTATCCGACCTGTGCGAGTTCCGCTCCGGCGATCTGCTGGAGCCCATGCGCGACATCCGCGCCTCGGTGCTCATCGGCGACGTCTCGGGGATCCCCGACGAGTTGGCCTCCCTCTCCGGCTGGTTCGAGAAGGTTCCCTCCGGTGGTCCCACGGGCGCCGAGCTCCCGCTCAAGATGCTCGCCACGATCGGCGACACGCTCGCGCCGGGTGGCCGTCTGTATCTTCCAACCGGGACGATCCAGGACGAGCAGTCGATCCTTTCGGCGGCTCGCGAAGTGTTCGGTGACAACATGGTGCCGGTCATGGAGCGAGAGTTCCCGCTGCCCGATCTCGTCGCGAAGTCGGTGGCGGCGGCGCGGATGATGAAGGAAGGGCTCCTCAACCTCCACAAGCGGGGAAGCCGGATCCTGTGGCGACTACAGATCTGGCGCTGCGTCCGAAGTCTCTGACCTTCGGGGCGATGAACCTCTACGCGGCGATCGGCCGCCCGCTGTTCCTCTCACTGCCGCCTGAGGCCGCTCATCGCTTCGCGAACCGGCTGCTCGGTCTCCCGCTTCCCTGGGCCCGGATCGGAGATGCGAGCGACGATCAGAGACTGGCCGTCACGCTCGCCGGCGTTCCTCTTCGCAATCCCCTCGGCCTGGCCGCAGGGTTCGACAAGACATGTGCGCACCTGGATGCCTTGGGGGCCCTTGGGTTCGGATACGTCGTCGGCGGAACGATCACGCGGGCGCCGAGGGCGGGCAATCCCAAGCCACGCATCGCTCGCTACCCGAAGAGGCGCTCCATGGTGAATGCGATGGGGTTGCCGAACCCGGGGGCCGAGGTCGCCGCCCGCAACCTCGCCCGCACGAGCGGTGGTCCCGCGCCGCGGTTCGTGAGCTTGGCGGACGAGGCGGTCGACGATGCCGTCGCCTCGCTCGACCTGCTCTCGCCGCTCGTGGAGGGGGTCGAACTGAACGCGAGCTGCCCGAACGTCTCGTGGGGTCGCGACCGCGATAACGAGTCTCATCTCCGAGAGCTGGTGACGGCGTTCGTCGAGCGCACGCCGAAACCCGTCTTCGTGAAGCTTCCTCCGTTCACGACCGAGACCGAGCGCTCGGTCGTGCTCGCGCTCGCCCGGATCGTGCATGAGGCCGGCGCAGCCGGGCTCACGTGCTCGAACACCAGGCTCGTCGCGGATCGGCGCGTGGCCGTCGGCGAGGGGGGCTTGTCGGGTCGAGCGCTCTGGCCGCGGACGCCCGACATCGTCGCTGAGGTCCGGGAGGCGACGGGCGGCGACCTCCCGGTGAATGCATCCGGTGGTGTGTTCACCGCGGCCGACGCCCTCGCCTGCCTCGAGGCCGGGGCGGCCACGGTCCAGGTCTACACCGGATTGATCTACGAGGGGCCGGGGATCGTCGGCACGATCACGTCGAGACTCGCCGCATCGCTTCCCGCGGGAACCCCCGTGTTGCCGCCCGCCTGAAGGGCGTTCAAGATTGGGCATCTCCGGAGGGGAGCTGGTTTGGCCGAGCCCGCAACGATGATGAACGGCACGTCGACGTCCGAAGAGGCTGCCCTGGCCGTGCGGTTGCGCGGGGTCGTGAAGCGCTTCGGCAACGTCACGGCGGTCAACGGGATCGACCTCGACGTTCGTGAGGGAGAGTTCTTCTCGATGCTCGGGCCCTCGGGATCCGGCAAGACCACCTGCCTTCGGATGATCGCCGGCTTCGAACAGCCGACGGAGGGAAGGATCGAGCTCGGGGGCGCAGACGTCTCTCGTCTGCCTCCCTACCAACGCGACGTCAACACCGTCTTCCAGGACTACGCACTGTTCCCCCACATGACCGTGCAGCAGAACGTTGGGTACGGACTCCTCGTGAAGAAGGTTCCGAAGGACGAGCGTCGCCGGCGTTCCACCGACGCCCTGGTCATGGTCCGCCTCGACGGATACGCGGATCGGAAGCCTGCCGAGCTCTCCGGCGGGCAACGCCAGCGGGTCGCCCTCGCACGCGCGCTCGTGAACCGCCCGAAGGTGCTGTTGCTCGATGAGCCGCTCGGCGCCCTCGACCTGAAGCTGCGACAGGCGATGCAGATCGAGCTGAAAGAGATCCAGCGTCAGGTCGGGCTCACCTTCGTATACGTCACGCACGACCAGGACGAGGCACTAACTATGAGCGATCGACTCGCGGTCTTCAGCCGCGGGAAGATCGAGCAGGTCGGGTCGCCGGCCGAGGTCTACGAACGGCCCGCCACCGGATTCGTTGCGGGTTTCGTGGGCGTTTCGAACGTGCTCGAAGGGGAGGCTGCGCGCGGGGTGACCGGGGATCCCGCCGCCTTCACGATCCGTCCCGAGAAGATCGAGATGACCGAGCTCGACAGGAACGTGGGCCAAGACGACTGCACGGCAACCGGAGCTGTCCGAGAAGTCGTATATCTGGGTGCCGTCACTCGTTACATCGTGGAACTCGACGGCGGAGGCGAGCTGGTCGTGATGCAGCAGAACCTGGCCACTTCGTCGATGGAGGCGCTCCAGGTGAAAGGGAAAGCCGTTCGGCTGGTGTGGCACCGCCGGCACAATCGCCCGGTGGAGGCATCGGCCGGAGCGGACGAGACTGTGGATCAGGAGGAGGAGCAGGCATGAAGCTGAGGGTCGGAGGGGTTAGTAGGTGGATCGCCGTGGCCGGTGTGCTCGCACTCGTCGGCGCAGCGTGCAGCAAGGACAACAACACGACCGGCGGCAGTGGAAGCGGTGGACCGCACCCGATCACCTCGATCGGCCCCGGCGAAGGCAAGCTCAGCCTGATCATCTGGGACGGATACGCTGAACCCGATTGGGTGAAACCGTTCGAGCAGCAAACCGGGTGCCAGGTGACCTCGACGGTGAAGACGTCGTCCGATGACATGTACAGCGCGATGACGACGCAGGCCGGGCAGTATGACGGAGTCTCTGCGTCGGGTGACGCTACGAACCGGTTGATCGCCGCAGGCGCCGTCGCACCGATCGACGCGGGCTTGTTCCCCGGTTTCCAGGAGATGATGCCGGCGCTCCAGTCACCCCCGCACAACACCGTGAACGGCGTCCACTACGGAGTGCCGTGGGTGTGGGGTCCGAACTTCTTGATGTACCGAACGGACATGGTCCAGCCGGCGCCCACCAGTTGGAACGTGGTGTTCGACCCGAATTCGCCGTACAAGGGGAAAATCACGGCGTACAACAGCCCGATCTATCTCGCCGACGCCGCGCTCTACCTGAAGGTTCACGATCCGACTCTGAGTATCACCAACCCGTACGAGCTCGACCAGCTGCAATTCGATGCAGCTGTGAACCTGATGCAATCGATCCGCCCGAACATCCGCAACTTCTGGGGCGGTGTCGGCCAGGAAACAGGTCCCTTCAAGAGCGGCGACCTGGTCGTAGGGACGGCGTGGCCGGTCAACCTGCAGACCCTGCTGGCGGAGAACGTGCCGGCATCGAGCGTCGTTCCGTCTGAAGGAGTGACGGGATGGGCCGACACCTGGATGATGTCGACCGAGGCTCCCGACCCCAACTGCATGCTGATGTGGATGAACTACACGACCACCTCCAAAGTTCAAGCGCAGGTGGCCGAGTCCTATGGAGCGACCCCGAGCAGCAGAGCGTCGTGCGCGATCCTGACGAAGGATCTCGGAGCATCGGTCACGAACGAGGTCTACCACTGCGGCGACCAGACCTACTTGGAAGCGATTGCCCTCTGGCGGACACCGCTCCCCGACTGCGGCGACAGCCGAGGGAGCACGTGCGTGGACTACCAAGAGTGGACGACCAAGTGGACTGACATCACCGGCGGATAGATCACTCGTCGGCTCCGGGGCCCGATCCGGGTCCCGGAGCCTTCAGCGAGGAGACCCGAGTGGCGCTGCAGTCCACCGTCGATCGAGAAAGCGTGGGCCGACGTCTCGCTGCCTTCTTCTACCGACACCGAGGCGGGAGGCTGGCTCTCTTCCTCGCGCCGACGGCGACCTGGATGATCGTCGTCTACCTCGGGGCGCTCGTGATCCTTCTCTTGACCGCCTTCTGGACGGTTGATCCGCTCACCGGTTTCACCGTGCACACGTGGTCGCTCGACAACTTCCACACGATGGCCGAGGACCCGACCTTCCGCCGTATCGCCCTTCGGACGATGGGCATGGCTGCGCTGGTGACGTTGACAGACATCGTGCTCGCATTCCCACTCGCGTATTACGCGGCGCGGATCGCGAGCTCACGCGTTCGGGCGGCGCTCGTGATCTCTATCGTGCTGCCCCTGTGGTCGAGTTATCTCGTGAAGGCGTTCGCCTGGCAAACCATCCTCGAAGGCAACGGGCCCGCCCAAGCTCTGCTGAAGGTCGTGGGGATCCATGTCTCGCTCGCCTTCACGAAATGGGCGGTCTGGATCACCTTTTCCTACCTATGGCTCCCGTTCGTCGCGTTGCCGATCTTCGCGTCCCTCGAACGCATCCCTGGTTCATACCTCGAGGCCTCCGGAGACTTGGGAGCGAAAGGGTGGACGACCTTCCGCCGTGTCGTCGTTCCGCTCGCCCTTCCTGGGATCGTCGCCGGCTCGATCTTCTCGTTCTCACTCACGCTTGGCGACTACATCGCTCCAACCCTCGTCGGGAACACGAAATTCATCGGCAACGTGATCAAGGACTACTCGGGCGTTGCGAATAACCTGCCGTTCGCGGCCGCGTATGCGCTGGTTCCCGTCTTCATCATGGCTGTGTACCTGATCGCCGCAAGGGCGTTCGGTGCGTTCGAGGGGTTCTAAGTGGAGTCCCGGCTCGCTCGGTTCGCGATCCGAGCGGGAGCGGTGTTGTGTCTCGCGTTCCTCTATGTACCGATCCTCATCATCGTCGTGTACGCGTTCAACGGGGCGTCGATCCAGACCTGGCCGCCGGCCAACTTCACGACACACTGGGTTGGCGTCGCATGGCACGATCGCGAGGTCCGCTCCGCTTTCGTGACGTCGATGGAGGCCGCGATCGGCGCGGCGACGATCGCCCTCCTTCTGGGAACGACAGCCGCGTTCGCGGTTCATCGCTTCAAGTTCTTCGGCCGGAACACCATCTCGTTCGCGTTGGTGCTACCGATCGCGCTTCCCGGCGTCGTGACCGGACTCGCGCTCAACTCGGCGATCGGGCTCGGTCACAGCGCGTTCGGGCTGCAGTTCTCGCTGCTGACGATCATCATCGGCCACGCCACGTTCTGCATCGTCGTTGTCTTCAACAATGTCGTCGCTCGACTCCGTCGAACCTCTGGCTCGCTCGTCGAAGCCTCGATGGATCTAGGGGCGGCAGGCTGGCAAACGTTCCGATACGTGACGTTCCCCGCGATCGGCACTGCGCTCGTAGCAGGAGCGCTTCTCGCGTTCGCTCTTTCGCTCGACGAGATCATCGTGACCACGTTCACCGCCGGCGGCCAGCGGACGCTGCCGATATGGATCTACACGCAGATCAACCGCGGGCGTGCCCTCCCTCAAGTGAACGCGGTCGCTCTGTTCCTCCTGGTCCTCTCGTTGGTGCCCGTCTACTTCGCGCAGCGGTTAGCGGGCGCGGGAGAAAGACGGAGCGGAGGGCTGGGTACAGGTGAAGGCCGTTCGTCCGATCAGGTTCAGGCCGCCGCCGGGTTGTGAGGCTCAGAGGTATTGGCCGGGCACGCGCCCCTGCTGCTGTTGGCCGTCGTCTACGGGTGGCTGGGCGCCCGGGAGTCCCCGGCGGCGGAGCTCCTCGAACTGAGCCCGGGCCGCCGCCTGTTGGGCGAACATCGCGGCTTGGATCCCGTGGAACAAGCCCTCGAGCCATCCGACCAACTGGGCTTGCGCGACGCGGATCTCTGATTCGCTGGGCACGCCCTCGAGCGGCGGCGCAAGCCCGGAGAGCTCGTCCTTCAAGTCGGCCGACAGCACCTCGGCGAGCTCGCCCACCGCGCGCTGATAGATCTCCGCGAGGCGCTTCCTGCCTGCCTCGTCAAGGGAAGCCTGACGCGTCTCATCGAGCAGCTCCCGAACCATGCTGGCGATCCGCAGGAGCTTCGCCGGCTCGGTGATCGTCTCCTGTTGGGGTTGCGCGGCGCCGGCAGCCTGCTCCACCGGAACAGCCTGGACCACCTGGCCGATGGGTGCGTCTGGATCCATGCTCATGCGGTCAACCTAGCAGCCATCCCGAGAACGGCGACGCTCACACGGCGAGGTTCTGGATGAACAGCGCCTCCGCCAGCGCCAGTCGCTCGACCTCGAACAGGTCAACGCTTTCGTCCGTCGAGTGGTAGTAGGAACGGTCGTCCCCCGCGCCCCAGATGAGTATCGAGATCCCGGGGAAGGTCTCGGCCAGCATCGGGACCAGCGGGATCGAGCCACCGCTGCCGATCTCGACGACATCGCGTCCCCAGGCCTCCGCGAGGGCGGCTTTCGCGATCTGATAGGCGGGCGCGCTCGTATCGATCATGTATCCCTGGCCCGCTTCGTTCGCGCGGATCTCGACCTCGACCCCCCACGGGGCGTGATCGCGGAGGTGTGCGACGAGCTTCTCGCGCGCCGCCGGGGCGTCATCGCCGGGTGCGAGGCGCAAGCTCACGCGAGCGCTGGCGTGGGGGACCAATTGGTTCGAGGATTCGGCGACGCGGGGCGCGTCGATGCCGAGCACGCTGACGGCGGGTTTCGTGAGGAGTCGATCGGCGATCGACCCCGATCCGATCAAGCGAACCGACGGGCGGACCCCGGACTCTTCGCGCAGCTCCTCCTCCGTCATCGCCATGCCCTCCCAGGCGAAGCGTTTCAAACCGTCGATCGCGACGTTGCCCTCATCGTCGTGGAGGCTCGCGAGCATCCGGGCCAGGGCGATGAGCGCGTCGGGGATCGCTCCGCCGAACGAGCCGCTGTGTTGTGCGCGTTCGAGCACCCGGACCTCGACGATGCAGTCGGTGACCCCGCGCATGCTCGATCCCAACGTGGGGATGCCGTTGCGATACTCGCCGCCGTCCGCGATCACCGCGACGTCGGCGCGCAGCAGGTCGGCGTTGCCCTGCACGAGCTCGGGGAGGTGCTCCGTCGAGCACTCCTCTTCGCCCTCGACCACGACCTTGATCGTGACGGGAAGCTCCCGGCCCTCGTGTGCCCCGAGCGCGCGGAGGGCAGCGGCGTGCACAGCGATCCCCGCCTTGTCGTCGGCCGCGCCGCGCCCGTACATGCGTCCGTCGCGCACGCCCGGCTCGAACGGGGGAGTGGTCCACTCGTCGAGTGGTCCCTCGGGCTGGACGTCGTGGTGTGCATAGAGAAGTGCCGTGGGAGCGCCCGGGGGCCCCGGGATCTGGCCGAACACGGCTGGGTGGCCGCCCGGTTCCAGCAACCGGGCATCACTCACGCCGGAGGCGCTCAGGATGTCCCGGGTGGTTTCGGCACTCGCTCGAACATGGGACGGGTCGTAGCCGGGGTAGCCGATCGAGGGGATCCGGACGAGCCGCGCGAGCTCCTCGGTCGTTCGTTCCATATCCGCCGCGATCCGCGCCTGGAGCTGTTCGGTCTGCATATCGGAGGAGCGTAGTCGGAGCGGCCGTTCCCGTCAGGGCGAAAGGCGCTCCAGACGCCAGCCGTTCGCGTCCTCCGTGTCTCGCGAGTACCGGAGACGGTCGTGCAACCGGAACGCTCGCCCGTGCCAGAACTCGACGCTGTCGGGCACGAGCCGGAACCCACCCCAGTACGGCGGCAGGGGGATGTCGTCCCCCGAGTAGCGCTCGTCTGCGTCGGTGAAGGCCCGCATCAGCTCGTCGCGCGTCTCGATGACCGTGCTCTGACGCGAGGCCCACGCACCGATCCTCGCCTCGCGGGGGCGTGTCGCGAAGTAGGCCTCGGATTCCTCGACCGAGGTCCGGTGCACCGACCCTTTCACCGATATCTGGCGATCGAGCTCCTTCCAGAGCAACGTGAACGCCCCACGTGGGTTCTCGGACAACTCGCGCCCCTTGCGACTCTCATAGTTGGTGTAGAAGCTGAAGCCGCGTTCGTCGAACCCCCGGAGCAACACGTGTCGAACGCTCGGCGCGCCGGATGCGTCGGCTGTGGCGAGCGCGATCGAGTTGACGAGGTGGATCCCCTCGGCTTCAGCGTCCTCGTACCAGCGACGGAACTGCACCATCGGATCGGCCGCGACGTCGTCCACGTCGAGGGATAGATCGGGCCTGTCGCTCACTAGACCTCTTCTCCGCCGTCGATCACGAGTGCTTGTCCGGTGATGAAGCTCGCATCGTCCGAGCAGAGCCACAACACGGCACCGGCGACGTCCTCCGGCCGTCCGAGACGACCGAGTGGGATCCCTGCGGCGACCCTCGTGTCGTTGTCGGGATCGTCTCCGAGCCGGCGAACGTACATCGGCGTGTGGATCGTGCCGGGGCAGACCGCGTTCACCCTGACGCCTTCCTTGGCGTGATCGAGTGCAGCAGCTCTGGTCAGCCCGACGATGCCGTGCTTGCTGGCGACGTACGCGGGCGTTCCCCTGGATCCGCCCACCCCGACGACCGAGGCGTTGTTGACGATCGCGCCCCCGCCGCTCGACACCATCGCGGGGATCTCGTACTTCATGCAGAGGAAGGCGCCCTTGAGGTTCACGTCGAGGATGCGATCCCACCGCTCCTCGGAGCACTCGGTCAGCGGCCCGTCCTCTTCATTGATCCCTGCGTTGTTGAAGGCGCAATCCAGCCGGCCCGATGAGGTGGCAGCCGCCAGGAGCGCTTCGACGCCGGGAGTGCGGGACACGTCGGCGCGCACGAAGCTCGCGTCGCCTCCAGCTTCGCGCGCGAGACGCGCGGTCTCCTCGCCACCTTCCACATCGACGTCGGCGAGGGTGACCCGGGCGCCCTCCCGCGCGAACGCGAGACACGCGGCACGACCGATGCCGGCGGCGCCGCCCGTCACGAGCACGACCTTGGCTTCGAATCGTCCCGGCGTGGTTGCGCCCCTCCCGGTTCGGGTCATCTACTCTGCGCCCCCGACAGGACTCGAACCTGTGCTTCCGGCTCCGGAGGCCGACGCTCTATCCGCTGAGCTACGGGGGCGTTGCCGTTCGAGTCTATCGGGCCGCCTCGACCCGCCGAGTATCCTCCGTCCGTGTCCACCCCGGCATCCCGCGTGCTGCTCGTCGACGATGATCCGGTGATCGTTCGGCTGCTCGAGGTCAACTTCCGACTCGAGGGGTTCGCGATCGAGACGGCGTCTCGCGGCGACGAGGCGGTGGAGCGCGCGACGGCGTCGCCCCCCGACGCGGTCGTCTGTGACGTCATGATGCCGGGCGTCGACGGATACGAGGTGTGCCGGATGTTCAGACAGACCCCGGAGCTTGCGCGCGTCCCCTTCGTGTTCCTCACCGCGAGGCAGCAGGAGGAAGCTCGTCTGGCAGAGCTGGGAGACCTTGTTGCGATGATCGCCAAGCCCTTCGACCCCGCCGAGCTGGTCGCGACCGTTCGCCGGCTGATCGAGGAAAGCGTCGCGGGGAGCACCGGCGGAGGCCCTGCTTGAGCATCGAGGAAAGGCTTGCCGCCCTGATCGCCGAGGCGCTTCCCGAGGTGGCACTGAAGCTCGGGATCGACGGCGATCTTCCCGCTCCTGAGATCATCGCTCCGCGTCAGAAGGAACACGGCGACTTCGCGACGAACGTTGCGCTGGCGCTCGCCAAGCGCGCCGGGAGGCCGCCGCGCGAGGTCGCCCAGGCGATCGCAGATGCGCTGCCCCCGGCCCCGTTCGTCGAGAAGACGGAGGTCGCCGGACCCGGGTTCTTGAACTTCTTCACGACCGACGAGTGGCTTCATGACGCTCTTCGCGAGGTCGTCGCTCGCGGCGACGACTACGGACGATTGAAACCCAACGGCCAACGGACACAGGTGGAGTTCGTCAGCGCGAACCCGACCGGGCCGCTCCACATCGGACATGCGCGCAACGCCGCGCTCGGGGATGCGATCGCGCGCTTGCTCGAGGCGGACGGGTGGTCCGTCGAACGTGAGTACTACTTCAACGACGCGGGCGCTCAGATGGAGCTGTTCGGGCGCTCCGTCGAGGCGTGGCTCCTGCAGCTGGAGGGCCACGAGGCGGAGATCCCCGAGGAGGGGTATCGGGGCGAGTACGTCGGCGACATCGCGCGTCAGATCGCGAAGGACGTGACGTTCGATCCTCCGCTCGTCGAACGCGACCCCGACTCGCGCTGGAAGTACGTTCTCCAGCACGCGGCGCCGATCGTGTTGAAGGCGACCGAGGCTACGCTGGAGCGATTCGGCGTGCGATTCGATTCGTACCTGTCGGAGCGCACGCTCCATGAAGCCGGGGAGATCGAACAGGCGGTCGAGCGGCTCCGCGCATCGGGTCACGCCTACGACGCCGACGGCGCAACATGGTTCCGATCCACCGAATTCGGCGATGACAAGGACCGCGTGATCGTGCGTTCGAGCGGAGCGCACACGTATTTCGCTGCCGATTGCGCGTACCTGATCCACAAGTTCGGACGCGGGTTCGACCACGTCCTCTACGTTTGGGGCGCAGATCATCACGGCGACGTGGTGCGCGTTAAGGGCGCGGCCTCCGCTCTTGGATACGACCCGGAGGCCGTCGAGATCGTGATCTACCAGTTCGTGTCGTTCCTGCGCGGGGGCGAGCCGCTGAAGATGAGCAAGCGGGCCGGAACGTTCGTCACGTTGGACCAGCTGATCGACGAGGTCGGGGCCGATGCGGCGCGCTTCACGCTTCTCATGTTCTCCAACGACTCCTCGATGAACTTCGACATCGAGGTCGTGAAGCAGCAGACGATGGAGAACCCCGTCTACTACGTGCAATACGGGCACGCGCGCATCGCGTCGATCCTGCGGAAGGCGTCGGAGCGCGGGATCGCGTTGGGCGCGATCTCCGATACCGACCTCTCCCTGCTTACGAGCGAGGCCGAGCTGGACCTGCTTCGGGCACTAGCGGAGGTGCCGGAGCAGATGGCGGTGGCCGCCTCTCGACGCGCTCCGCATCGTCTGACCCACGCGTCGCAGGACCTGGCCTCCCGCTTCCACCGCTTCTACACCGAATGTCGCGTCGTCTCCGATGACGAGGAGCTCACGCAGGCGCGGCTCTGGCTCTGCTCGGGGACGAAGCAGGTGATCGCGAACCTGTTGGGCGTCCTCGGGGTCTCGGCACCGGAGTCGATGGGCAGGACCGATGCCTGACGCGAGCTCGGGCGCGGCCGCACCGTCGAGATCCGCAGCGCCGGGCCACATCGCCGACCTGCTCTCTCGCGCGGGCGGACCGTGGCCGGCGGGTGCAGTCTTCGGCCCTGAGGGCCTTCAGATCGCGGGTGTCCGAGCCGCCGAGCTCGCCCAGCGGTACGGCACCCCACTGGTGGTCATCGATGAAGGAGAGGTTCGGGCGCGCGCCCGAACCGCGGCCGCCCTGTTCCCGCGCGTGCTCTACGCGGTGAAGGCGTTCACGTCGTCGGCGATGATCCGGTTGGTCTTGGAGGAGGGGCTCGACCTCGTGTGCGCGACGGGGGGAGAGGTGGAGGCGTGCCTGCGAGCCGGGGCGCCGGCGTCGAGGATCGCCCTGCACGGGAGCAACAAGTCCCACGCCGAGCTGAACCTGGCCGTGAGCGCGGGCCTCGCATGGGTGATCGCGGACGGTCTGGATGAGCTGCGCCGGCTCGATCGCATCGCGCGCGACGCCGGGAAGCTGCAGCCCGTTCTTCTGCGCGTCCTTCCCGGGATCGAGGTCGAAACCCACGAGGCGATCGCCACCGGTCACGAAGCGTCGAAGTTCGGCACACCGGCCGGTGAGGTCGTCGAGATCGCACGCCAGGCGGCAACGATGACGGGCGTGCGCATCGAGGGGTTGCATGCGCACGTCGGTTCCCAGGTGCTCGAGGTCGAGCCGTACCGCCGGACGCTCGCCTTGCTGCTCAGCCTCTCGGCGCGCCTGCGCGATGAGGCGGATCTCGCTATCGGCGTCGTCGACCTGGGAGGCGGCTTCGGAGTCACCTACACCGACGAGCGCGCGCTCTTGATGCCCGAGATGGCGGTCGCGGTACGGGCCGAGCTCGAAGCCGGCTGTCGCGCCCACCGGTTGGAGGCTCCGGTTCTGGCCGTGGAACCCGGCCGATCGATCGTCGCGAACGCCGGCATCACCCTCTACCGCGTCGGCACGATCAAGCGAGCCGGCGACCGGACGCTCGTCGCGGTGGACGGAGGCATGGCCGACAACGTTCGGCCCATGTTGTACGACGCGCGATACACGGTGGCCGTCGCGAGCGATCCGTCCGGCGAGCCGGGCGGGGTTGCCCCTCGCACGATCGTCGGCAAGCACTGTGAGTCCGGTGATGTGCTGGCCGAGGATGTTTCACTGCCGACGACCCTCAGCGCCGGGGACCTGCTGGCCTTCGCCGCCACCGGCGCCTACACGTACTCGCTCGCGAGCAACTACAACCGCGTCGGACGCCCCGCAGTGGTCGCCGTTCGCGACGGGCGCTTCTCGCCGTGGCTCCGGCGAGAGGATGCCGCCGATCTCGACCGGCTCGAGATCGCAGATTTTCGACCCGTGCCCTCCCCCGCGTTGCCCGAGGGCGTTGAGATCCGGCCCGCACGGCCGCGCGACGCCAGCTCGTACGTCGGGTTCTGGCAGGCGATCGTCGACGAGGGTCGTTTCGTCCGCAGCGAGACGGTCTCGCATCCGCTCCGCTTCTACCGCGCCCGCTTCCGCGATCCGCGCACCGACGAGGAGGCACAGGTGGTCGCGCTTGCGGGCGAGCGCGTCATCGGTCATGTCTACATCCAGCGTGAGCGGCATCCCGTCACGAGGCACGTCGCCACGCTGGGCATCGCGGTCGCGTCGGACTTCCGCGGCAAGAACATCGGCTCCGCGCTCCTCATCGAGGCGATCGACTGGGCGAAGAGCGTCGGCGTGGAGAAGATCGTGCTCTCCGTGTACCCGAACAACGCCGGCGCGATCGCGCTCTATCGGAAGTTCGGATTCATCGAAGAGGGCAGGCTCGCACGGCACTCGCGCAAGTCCTACGGTTACGAGGACGAGATACTGATGGCCGCATGGATCGGAGGGGATCGGGACCGATGACGGAGCGCACGATCCGGGTGGGGCTCCTCGGGTGTGGAACGGTCGGGGCCTCGGTGATCCGCCTCCTCCACGAGCACGCCGAGGACATCACGCTGCGCGCCGGCTGCCGGCTCGAGGTCGTGAGCGTGGCAGTGCGAGACGTCGATCGCCGCAGGGACGTGCCGCTTCCCGTGGAGCGGTTCACGGCCGATCCCTCATCGGTCGTCGATGACCCCGACGTCGATATCGTCGGCGAGCTCATCGGGGGAACCGAGCCGGCGCGTTCGTTGATCCTTCGAGCGTTCGGGAACGAGAAGTCGGTCGTCACCGCGAACAAGGAGCTGCTCGCGAGCGGGGGCAAGGAATTGTTCGACGCGGCGGAAGCCGCGAACGTCGATCTCTACTTCGAGGCCGCGGTCGCGGGAGGTATCCCGTTGATCCGCCCGCTGAAGGAATCGCTCGCGGGTGAGCGGATCGGGCGCATCCTCGGCATCGTGAACGGGACGACGAACTACATCCTCACCCAGATGTCGGATCACGGGTCGACCTTCGACGACGCGCTCGCCGAGGCGCAACGGCTCGGCTACGCCGAAGCCGACCCCACCGCCGACGTCGAGGGCTTCGACGCGGCGGCCAAATGCGCGATCCTCGCCTCCATCGCGTTCAACTCCCGGGTCGTGGCGAGCGACGTGTTCCGCGAAGGCATCGCGAGGGTGCAGGCACAGGACATCGCCGATGCACGCCGCATGGGGTACGTCGTCAAGTTGCTCGCGATCGCAGAGCTTGAGGACGACGAGGTCAGCGCCCGCGTGCACCCCGCGATGATCCCTGCGGCGCATCCACTCGCCTCGGTACGGGACGCCTTCAACGCGGTATTCGTGGAAGGGCCGAAGATCGGCCAGCTGATGTTCTATGGACGAGGCGCCGGCGGCGATCCGACCGCGACCGCGGTCGTCGGCGACCTCATCACCGTCGCGCGCAACCTGATGACCGGCGGGCGGGGCGTCGGATGCACGTGCGCGCTGGAGCGACGGATGCGCCCGATGGATGACACGCGCGGCCAGTACTACTTGAACCTGCACGTCGAAGACCGCCCCGGCGTCCTCGCCGAGATCGCGGATCATTTCGGCCGCAACGGCGTTTCGATCGAGCGGGTGTGGCAGGAGGGCGCGGGCGACGAGGCGACGCTCGTGTTCATCACCCACAGGGCTCAGGAGGGCGCGTTCCAGAAGACCGTTCAGGAGTTGCGCGAGCTCACGGCGGTCCGAGCCGTCGCCAGCGTGCTGCGTGTGGAAGGCGAAGAGTGAGCGGCGCCCCACCCGTGCCTCAGTGGCGCGGCGTGATCGAGGAATACCGGTCGCGCCTGCCGGTAACCGACGCCACGCCGGTCATCACGCTCGGCGAGGGCGGTACCCCGCTCGTGCATTCCGAGCGACTCTCCGAGGAAACGGGTTGCGACGTCTGGCTGAAGTACGACGGGGCGAACCCGACATGCTCGTTCAAAGACCGGGGCATGACCCTTGCGATCAGCAAGGCCGTCGAGGAGGGGGCGAAGGCGGTCGTCTGTGCGTCGACCGGCAACACGAGCGCGAGTGCGGCCGCCTACGCCGCGAAGGCCGGCTTGACCTGTGCGGTGCTGGTGCCGAAGGGGAAAGTCGCGCTCGGCAAGATGGCGCAGACCCTCGTGCACGGCGCGCGCATGCTTGAGGTGATGGGGAACTTCGACGCCTCCCTCGAGCTCGCGAAGGACCTCGCCGAGCACTACCCCGTGACGCTCGTCAACTCGCTGAACCCGTTCCGTCTCGAGGGTCAGAAGACGGCTGCGTTCGAGATCTGCGACGCCCTCGGGCGTGCTCCCGACCTGCACTGCGTTCCGGTCGGCAACGCAGGCAACATCTCGAGTCACTGGATGGGGTACTCGGAATACCTCGCGGACGGCGTCATCGGCGAGCCGCCGCAGATGTACGGGTTCCAAGCGCTCGGAGCGGCGCCCATCGTTCGCGGCGAACCCGTAAAGGATCCGCAGACGATCGCCACGGCGATCCGCATCGGCAACCCTGCGTCGTGGGAGAAAGCCGTGCGTGCGGCCACGGAGTCGGAGGGCGCGATCGCCGCCGTGTCCGACCGGGAGATATTGGCGGCGTATCGGCGAGTCGCTCGCGAAGGACTCTTCGCAGAGCCGGCGAGCGCCGCCAGCGTCGCAGGCTTGCTGCTCCTGCATTCCGAGGGGAAGTTGCCGAAGGGATCGACGGTCGTCTGCACCCTGACGGGGCATGGGCTGAAGGATCCCGAGTGGGCGATCTCCGGCGCGGCTCACCCCACGAGCGTCCCGGCAGACGCGGCGGTCGTCGCGGCGGAGCTGGGGCTGTAGCGGCGTGCGGCTGACGGTTCGGGTTCCTGCGACATCGGCCAACCTCGGCCCGGGATACGACAGCTTCGGACTCGCGCTCGATCTGTGCAACGAGGTCACCGTCGACACCGACGCGGAGCCCGGTGTCACCTGGGAGGGCGAGGGTTCCGAGGAGTTGCCGACCGACGGGACCGACATGATCAGCCGGGCGATGGCGTTCGTCGCCGCGCACGCCTCGTTCGCGGGATCCTCTTCGGCGCTGCCGTTGGTCCGGTTGCCCTTGCCCCCGGTCCGTCTGCACGGGAAGAACCGCATCCCGCTGGAACGAGGTCTCGGATCGTCCTCGGCAGCCGCCGTCGCCGGCGTGATGCTGGCGCACCGCGTCCTGGACCTCGCCGACCCAGACGCTCACACGATCTTCCGGCTGGCCGCGGAGTTCGAGGGACACCCGGACAACGCTGCCCCGGCGGTGTTCGGAGGGTTCACGATCGCACTCGGGAACAGCGCCGTGCAACGGCTCGACACCCATCCGGATGTCCGTCCCGTCCTGTTGATCCCCGAACTCCGATTGGCGACTTCGACCGCCAGGGAGGTCCTGCCCGCCACGGTTCCGATGCACGCTGCGGTCTCGAACATCGCGCACGCGGCGCTCGCCGTCGTCGCGCTCACCCGTGATCCGTCGCTGCTCGCGACAGCGCTGGTCGATCGCATCCATCAGCCCTACCGGCTCCCGCTCGTCCCTGCTGTGCGCGAGGTCTTCGACGATCTCGTCGCGGAAGGGATCCCGGTGTGCGTGAGCGGTGCGGGGCCGACCCTGCTGGCCTTCGATCGACCGGATCGGTCGGTGCCCGACCCGGGTCCGGGGTGGCGAACGCTTCGTCCAGCGCTCCGCGCAGCTGGTGCGGGATTCGTCGAGGCGTGAGCCTCACACGCCCCTAGCCGGTACAGGACTCTGTGCCGACGACGGTCCTACTTCCAACCGAACGATCGATCAGCGGCTCGAGCTGGTCGATGACCATCGCATAACCGACCTGGTCGTCTTCCACCGAAGAGGCGAACACGAGCCCAGCGACCTTCCCGTCGTCGAGCACGAAGGGTCCTCCGCTGTTCCCGGGCCTGACCTTGGCCTGGATCTCGTACATCCGGCGGGTGATCACGCCTCCCCCGTAGATGTCGCGGCCAACCGCGTCGATCGTCGCGCGGACGGCTGCCTTCACCGTGGTCAGCGGGCCGCCGGCGGGATAGCCGAGGACGGCCCCGACGGCTCCGCGCGTCTCCTCGCGCGACTCGAGGCCCAACGGGGGGGCGGGGAGGCCGGGCACGTGCAGGATCGCGACGTCGAGCCCGGGGTCGAATCCCACCACGCTCGCGCTGAAGTCCCTCGAGCCCTGATGGACCCATTGGCGCGTCGTCCCGCCCACGACGTGGGCGTTCGTGATCACGTAGTCGCGCGCGACAACGAAGCCGCTTCCTTGGTCGTAAAAGCCCGTGTAGCAGCCGTCACCGAGGACCTCCACCGTGCTGCCTGCGGCGGCTTCCTGGGCTCGCAGGACCTGCGCGTCGGTCGGAGGTGAGACCGCTGCCGCAGGATCGGGCGGCAGCCCGATGAAGACGTCGGGGAGTCCGAAGGAGTTGAGCACCGAGCGCAACTCGCCGATCAAGGACGGAGGCTGCGGCATCACCCGCGCGATCCCCTGCACCACCTTCGACTCGCGGATCCCGCGCGAGATCTGCGGGAACGGTCCGCTCGCGAGGTTCAGCGCCAGGAACCAGATCGTGAGGAACAGCGAGAGGACGGAGATGGCAGCCCCCGCCACCGCGTCGACACGCTGGAACCGTCCAGCTCGGGCGCGCCGTTTCAGCCTGTTGCCGACGATCGCGCCGGCCAGGATCCCCGCGGCGAACGCGACGCCTATGAACCCGAGGGCGATGAGGGCCCGTGCGCCGCGATCGTGCGACAGACGAGCGATCGAAGGTGCGAACACCGCGGCGAGGATGACGCCTGCCGCCAACCCGAGGAGACCGGTGATCTGCAGGAGCGCGCCCCGCCGGTATCCCCCGATCGCGGAAAGGGCGAGCAGCGCCAGCAACAGCACGTCGAGCCACGTCACAGCCGGTATGGTCCCACGGGCGGCCGGCGACCGAGGAGGAACGATGGGCCAGTTGGTCGGCAAACGCGCGTTGATCACGGGAGGAACCTCCGGGCTCGGCCTCTCGATGGCGGAGGCGTTCCTGACAGAAGGAGCGCGCGTCGTATTCACCGGTCGCGACGAGAACCTCGGTCGCGCTGCCCAAGAGCGTCTGCTGTCGCTCGGCGATGCGCGCTTCCTGCGAGCCGACGCAGCGGAGCCCGGCGAGGTCCTCGACAGCGTCGAGCGGTCGGCCGGATCGCTGGGCGGGATCGACATCCTGGTGAACAATGCGGGCGTCGGTGTCGTCGAGGGTGCGCTCGACACGTCGCTCGTCGACTACGACCAGATGATGAACGTGAACGTGCGTGGCGCGTTCTGCTACGCGAAAGCTGCCTTCCCGCATCTGGAGCGGAGCCGCGGAAACATGCTGCATGTCGCCTCCGACGCAGGCGTGACGGGAGAAGTCGAGATCGCGATCTATTCGGTCAGCAAGGCGGCGCTCATCATGCTGTCGAACATGCTCGCGATCGAGGGCGGGCGACGTGGGGTTCGGTCGAACGCGATCTGCCCGGGGGACATCGAGCCGGGGATGCGGCACATGGTCGAGCCGGGCGCCGAAGAGCGACCCGACGACCCGAGCACGTGGCCGATGCCGCCGGTGGGGCGGATCGGCCGCGCCCGAGACGTTGCCGAGACCGCGGTGTTCCTCGCGAGCGACCGCGCATCGTTCATCAACGGCGCCGCGCTCCTCGTCGACGGAGGGATGCGCGCGGGGATGCGGACGGGCCTCTTCCCCGACGGCGGGACCAACTGACCTCCGGCAAGGCGATGCGAACGATCGTCTTGATCGACGGCGAACACCATCCGCCGGTGACGCGCTGGGGGATCGATGTCGCTCGCGCGCGCGGGCACGAGGTCGTCGGTGCCGTGTTCCTCGGCGGCGAGAAAGGCGAGGCCTATGCTCCCGACGTCGGTGTGCCCGTGTGGACCGCGGGCGAGGATCCCATGGCGACGCTCGCACGGGCGATCGTCGAAGCCACGCCAGGCGTCGTCCTCGATCTGTCGGACGAGCCGGTGCTCGGCTATCGGGAGCGCATGGAGCTGGTGGCGGTCGCGCTCGTGCACAGAGTGCCGTACGTGGGCTCGGACTTCCGGTTCGATCCTCCCGCGCAGTCACCGCCGATCCCTGAGCCGACCCTCGCCGTGATCGGAACAGGGAAGCGCGCCGGCAAGACGGCGATAGCCGGAGCGCTGGCGAGGCTCGCCGACCGTCGCGGTCTGCGTCCCATCGTCGTCGCGATGGGCCGCGGCGGGCCTGCAGAGCCGCAGATCGCCGAGGCCGGCAGCGTCGATCTCGCGCATCTCTTGGATCTCGTCGGGCGCGGTGAGCACGCAGCGTCGGATTACCTCGAGAACGCGGTGACGACCGGCGTGACGACCGTGGGGGCTCGGCGCGTCGGGGCCGGTCTCGCCGGAGCGCCGTACGCGACCGACGTCGCCGACGCCGCGTCTTTGGCCTCCGGCCGTGGCGCAGGGCTCGTGATCCTCGACGGAAGCGGTGCCTCTCTCCCGCCGGTACCATGGGACGCCGGTGTTCTCGTGATCCCCGCGACGACCCCGCCGGAGTACGTCGGTGGGTATCTGGGTCCCTATCGCTTGTTGCGGTCGAACCTTGTCGTTGTTACTATGGCTGCCGACCCAACCGGGTCCGAGAATCTCTCCGCACTTCGTTCCCACATCCGTCGCTTCCTCGGTGATGCGCCGTACGTCGCGACAGAATTCATCCCGGAACCGCTGGCTGATGTGCGGGACAGGAGAGTTTTCTTCGCCACGACGGCGCCGAGGGCGGTTGCCGCGAGGCAGATCGATCACCTCGAGTCCGCCCACGGTTGCAGGATCGTCGGCTGGAGCGCTCGGCTGGCAGATCGGGCCGGCCTCGCGGAGGATCTCGATGCGACGCAGGAGTACGACGTTTTCCTGAGCGAGCTGAAGGCCGCGGCGGTCGACATCGGCGTGACGCGAGCCCTGGCTCGGGGAGCAGAGGTCGTGTTCGTAGACAACCGCGCGGTTGCCGTCGAAGGGTCAGCCGATCTCGAGACGGCATTCGGAGAGGTCATCGATCGTTCGTTGGAGCGGAGCACCCGTTGACGCAGAAGGACCGCAAGATCCCCCACATCGTGATCTCGGATCAGGAACCCGGCCTGCCGTTCTCGAAAGGCTTGCTGGCTTCCCAAGTGATGGTCACCGGCCTATCGCCTCTGCGCTCGTATCAGGTGGCCGAGGCGGTCGAAGACCGACTGCGCGACCGCGAACGTGCGTCGATCAGCAGCGACGAGCTGGGTGACGTGGTGTTCGAGATCATCACGGAGGTCGCCGGCGGTGACATCGCAGCGAGTTATGCCCGATGGCGGGAGGTGGAACGTCTCGATGTGCCGCTGGTCATCCTGATCGGGGGCGCGACGGGGGTTGGGAAGTCGACGATGGCCACGCAGCTGGCCGCGCGGCTCGGGATCGTGCGGATCGTGGCCACCGACGCCGTCCGCGAGGTGATGCGCTCGATGCTCTCGCCCGAGCTGATGCCGACGCTCCACACCTCATCGTTCCAAGCGGACCGCGCCCTGCGCGAGCCGCCGACGCGCGCATCGGATGCGCTGATCGTCGGATTCCGCGAACAGACGGCGGCCGTTTCGGTCGGGATCAACGCGCTGATCGAGCGCGCCGCGATGGAAGGCACGAGCATCATCATCGAAGGCGCGCACATCGTTCCGGGTTTCTTCGACATCGGCTCGTACACCGATCGGATCCTCGCGGTGCCGTTCGTCGTGGATGTTGCGGATGAGGAGCGGCACATGACTCACTTCGCCGCACGCGAAGACGCCGTTGCCGCTCGACCGGCGCGTCGGTACGCGGAGGGGTTCCCCAACATCCGGAGGATCCAGCAGTACGTTCGCGACCAGGCGCTTTCGCACGGGGTTCCGGTGATCGCCAACGAGAGCTTCGATCAGTCCATCGCGGCAGCGATCGAGCTGGTGACCGAATGCGCGACGGGACGGGCAGCCGATGCCCCCAGAAACATGACAAGAAACATGACAAGAAGCCTGACGCGAAGCCTGGCGCAAGGCCTCACGAAAGGATGACGGCATGAGGCTGTTCCTTGACACGGCAAGCATCGACGAGATCCGTGAGATCAACCGGTGGGGCGTGCTCTCCGGTGTCACGACGAACCCGTCGCTGCTGGCCAAGGTGCAGGATGACCCCGGCGCGGTCTGGAAGCAGATCCTCGCGGAGGTCGCCGGCGACATCTCACTCGAGGTGACCGACCTATCCAGCGCAGACTCGATGGTGCAGCAGGGCCGGGAGCTCGCGAAGATGGCGCCGAACGCTGTCGTCAAGGTTCCGATGACGGCCGACGGGCTGATCGCCGGAACGCGTCTCGTCTCCGAGGGGATCCGCGTCAACGTCACCCTCGTCTTCTCATCGGCGCAGGCGATCCTCGCCGCCGAGATCGGGGCGACCTACGTCTCGCCCTTCCTCGGCCGCCTCGACGACGTCGGCAGCGATGGGATGGCGCTACTGCGAGACATCTGCGCGATCTATGCGACCCAGGGGTACCTCACGGAGATCCTCGCGGCGTCGTTGCGACACCCGATGCACGTCGTGGAGGCAGCCCGGGCGGGCGCGGACGTCGCCACGATGCCGTACGACGTCTTCACCAAGCTCGTACACCACCCACTCACCGACGTCGGGTTGACGAAGTTCTCCGACGACTGGAACAAGCTCCAAACCGAACTGAAGGGAGAGGCATAGCCTCATGGACACAACGAAGGATCGAAGCGCGCTCGAGGGGAAACTGATCCCCGAGCTGCAGAAGATCGCACAGACGATGGGCATCGACGGCGCCCAGAAGCTCCGCAAGTCGGGACTGATCGACGCCATCGTCGCCGCGGGCGACGGTGGCGACGGCCGCGATACCGCCGCGTCGACGGGCTCAGTGCGGGAGCACCGCCCAGCTGCGAGCCCGAACGGGGACCGAAGCTTTAGTGGGGGAGCCGATCCCGTAGAGAGTGGGGCCTCGACGACGGCTGACGCACGAGAGACGGGATCGAGCGACCACGGCGCACCGGAGCGCAGCGACGGGCCGCCATCGGAGGGCAACCGAGACGATCGTGGACCCCGCGAAGAAGATCGTTCCGCGAACCGAGACGGACGCCCGCGCGACGCGGCTGCCCGGAGCGATACGCGAGAAGATCGCGGACCGCGACCCGAGGGAGCAGGAGGCGACCGCAATCGCCGGCAGCGACCCTCACGCGAGGAACGTCGCAAGATGCGCGACGAACGCCGGGTCCGCGAGGAGCAAGAGCGCGAGCAGGAGCTGCAGAACGCGCCGGTATCGTCGGGGATCCTCGACCTGTTGCCGGACGGCTACGGGTTCCTGCGAACCTCCGGCTATCTGCCGGGGCCCGAGGACATCTACGTCTCGCTCTCGCAGGTGCGGAGGTTCTCGCTCCGCAAGGGCGACACCGTCAACGGCAAGATCCGCCGGCCGAAGGAGAGCGAGAAGTACTCGGCTCTCCTTGAGGTCGAAACCGTGAACGGTATGGACGTCGAGCTCGCGAAGGCGCGTCCCAACTTCGACAAGCTCACGCCGCTCTTCCCCGACGAACGGTTCCGCCTCGAGAACGGGCCGCTGTCGATCACGGAGCGGATCATCGACATGGTGGCGCCGGTCGGCAAGGGTCAGCGCGGGATGGTCGTGTCACCGCCCAAGGCGGGCAAGACCACGGTCCTGAAGCAGATCGCGAACGGCATCATCAACTCGAGTCCCGACACCCACGTGATCGTGCTCCTCGTCGACGAGCGACCGGAGGAAGTGACCGACTGGCAACGCACGGTGCAGGCGGCCGAGGTCGTCTACTCCACCTTCGACAAGCCGGCCGATCAGCACATCCAGGTGACCGAGCTCGTGCTCGAGCGCGCCCGCCGGCTGGCCGAGATGGGGCAGAACGTCGCGATCCTGCTGGACTCCGTCACTCGCCTCGCCCGTGCATACAACCTCGCGGCTCCAGCCTCGGGCAAGATCCTCTCTGGTGGTGTCGACTCCACGGCGCTCTATCCGCCGAAGCGGTTCTTCGGTGCGGCGCGCAACATCGAGGAGGGTGGTTCCCTCACGATCATCGCGAGCGCGCTCGTCGAGACCGGTTCCCGCATGGACGAGGTCATCTTCGAAGAGTTCAAGGGCACCGGGAACATGGAGCTCCGTCTCGACCGGTCCCTCGCCGAGAAGCGGTTGTTCCCCGCGATCAATGTCGACGCGTCGGGGACACGCAAGGAAGAGCTGCTCATGCCGACCGAAGAGCTGGCGCTCGTCGTCAAGCTCAGGCGGGTGCTGCACGCGCTGGAGCCCGGCGCGGCGCTCGAGCTCCTGACCGACAAGATCCGCGCCACGAAATCCAACGAGCAGTTCTTGAAGGAGATCGCCAAGGCGCCGTCCGGCAGCTGATCGAGGCTGCGGGAATACCCGGGCGTTGAGCCTTGTGGAAGGTAGTCTTCAACCCGTTCCACCCAAGGAGACGAAACCATGAAACAGGGCATCCACCCCGAGTACCAGATCGCGAACGTCCACTGTTCGTGCGGGAACACGTTCCAGACGAGAAGCACCGTGAGCGAGATCCGCGCCGAGATCTGTTCGAACTGCCACCCCTTCTACACCGGCAAGCAGAAGCTCGTTGACACGGGCGGCAGGGTCGAGCGCTTCCAGCGCCGCTACGCGAAGACCCAGGCCGCGCAGCAGGCAGCCCAGAAATAGCCTGTGGGCGACTCGGCGCCCCACCCACCCGGTCAGGGTCCCTCCCATCTGTACGGGGGGCAGGCGGTCCTCGAAGGCGTGATGATGCGCGGCGCAGGGCACTGGGCCCTCGCCGTGCGAAAGCCCAGCGGCGACATCCACATCGAGTCGCACGAGATCCGGTCGATCGTTGCGCGCCATCCGCTGTTGTCGAAGCCGTTCCTTCGCGGCGTGATCGTGCTCGGCCAATCCGTCACGATCGGCGTGAAGGCGCTGATGATCGCGGCCGGTCAGGCCTCTGACGAAGACGTCGAGCTGTCCTCTCGTCAGGTCGGCCTCGCGCTGGCCGTCGCGGCGGTCTTGTTCGTGGGCGTCTTCGTGTTGGGACCCGCCGCCCTGTTCACGTGGATCCAGCGACGGGGTGGCAACGGCGTTGTTGTCAACGTATCGGAGGGCGTGTTCCGCGTTGCCCTGTTCGTCGGCTACCTGTGGCTGATCGGCCGGACGAAGGATGTCCACCGGGTCTTCGAGTACCACGGCGCCGAGCACAAGACGATCGCTGCCTACGAGCATCAGAAGCCGCTGGATCCGGCGGAGGTGGACCGTTTCCCGAAGGAACACGTCAGATGCGGCACGAACCTGCTGATCATCGTGATGATCGTCACGATCTTCGTCTTCACGCTGGTCGGGACGCCGGGGATCGCCTGGCGGCTGGGATCGCGCGTCCTGGCGATCCCGCTCATCGCGGGGCTCTCGTACGAAGCGCTCCGTCTGGGAGCCCGATTCCCGAACTCCGCCGTGATGCGCGCGTTGATGACGCCCGGCATCTGGTTGCAGAAGATCACCACCCAGGAACCCGATCTGGGCCAGATCGAGGTAGCGATCGCCTCGTTCCAGGAAGTGCGCAGGCGTGAGGCTGAGGTGGCGGGTCGTTGAATCCGCCCATCTCGTGCCCGAGGATGGGTGCGTTCCGACGAATCGGGAGGTTGTCCCATGTCCCTCAGCGACCTCGATCTACCCCTTTTGCCGAGCTCCGACCAGATCCGTCGTCGTGAGTTCGCAAGCGTGCGCCGCGGCTACGACGCCGATCAGGTGCGCGACTACCTGATCGCCGTTGCCGCCCAGGTTGAAGCACTCGAGGCCGAGATCCGTGAGATCCGGCTCAGCCCCGGGGGACCGGGTCCCAAGGAGTCCGGGCCCGAGCCGATCCTTGCCAAGCGGGAGACGAGCCCCTACGAGCAGCTCGCCAAACGGCTGGCGAGCGTGATCGAGTCCGCCGACTCCGAGGCCAAGACGGTCGTGGACAGTGCCGGCGAGGACGCCCGTCGGATGCTCGAGGAAGCCCGCAGCGAAGCCGACAGGATCCGGGTCGATGCCCAGGCCCGCGCCGAGGAAGCGCGTCAGCTGGGCAGCGATGTCTTGGAGAAGGCGAAGATCGAGGCCGAGCGCACGCTCTCGAGTCTGTCGTCGCGCCGCGAGGCCCTGGTCCATCAGCTCACCGAGATGCAGTCGAAGCTCCTCTCGGTCGCGCGCGACATCGATGTCACGATCGAGGAACGCGGCCGCTGGACCGAGGATGCGCCGGAGACCGATGCCGCAGCCGAAACGACGACCGAGGCCGAAGCGAACACCGCTGGCGACGTCGTCGACCCTCGCTACGAGGAGCTGTGGGTCTCTAGCGAGACCGTCGATCTGCCCGACCTCGCGTCGATCGAGCTCGACTTCGACGAGGGAGACTCCGAGACCGAGGGGTAGCCGCTCCGTCAGTCATCCGAGAGGTCGATCCCGGGCACTGCCTGGGATGATCGACGATATGGCAACGGACCTCGACCACCGGCTCGAAGAGATCGAAGTTCGCTTCGAAGCGGTGCAGGCTGAGATGGCCGCACCCGACGTCGCCGTCGATCGCGACCGTCTGCGTGACCTCGGCAAGAGCTTCGCCGAACTGCGCGAGATCGTCGTGCCGTACCGCGAGTTCCGAGAGCTTTCCCGCCAGGCCGATGACGCTCGAGAGCTGGCAGCTGCGGAGCCGGACCCTGAAATGGCGATGTACTTCCGGGAAGAAGCCGAGCGAGCCGACGTCAAAGCCGCGCAGCTGCGGACCGCGCTCGAGCAGCTCTTGACACCGAAGGACCCCAACGACGGGAAAGACCTCGTCGTCGAGATCCGCGCGGGTGCGGGAGGGGAAGAGGCCGCATTGTGGGCGGGCGAGCTTCTGGAGATGTACGCGAAGTTCGCGGAGCGTCACCGGTGGAAGACCGAGATCTTGTCGAGCTCGCCGAGCGAACGAGGCGGGTACAGCACGGTCGTGCTCGAGGTTCACGGCAAGTCGGCCTACGGGAAGCTGAAGCACGAGTCGGGCGTACACCGCGTACAGCGGGTCCCCGTGACCGAATCGCAGGGGCGGATCCACACCTCGACCGCGACCGTCGCGGTGCTCGTTGAGGCAGAGGAGGTCGAGATCGAGATCCGGCCCGAGGACCTGCAGATCGACGTGTTCCGTTCCAGCGGGCCCGGCGGGCAGTCGGTGAACACCACCGACTCCGCCGTTCGGATCACCCACAAACCGAGCGGCATCGCGGTCGCGTGTCAGGAAGAACGCTCGCAGTTGCAGAACCGCGAGAAAGCGATGCGATACCTGCGAGCCCGACTGCTCCAACAGGCGCAGCAGGCCGCTCAAGCCGAGGAGGCCGCAGCGCGCAAGTCGATGGTCGGGTCTGGAGACCGCTCGGAGAAGATCCGCACCTACAACTTCCCCGAGGGACGCGTGACGGACCACCGGATCAAGTACACCTCGCACCAACTGGCTGACGTACTCTCGGGTGGCGAAGAGCTCGATGGGTTCGTGGACGCGCTGAACACGGCCGAGCGGGCACAGCAGCTTGCTGAGGCATCGACGGGAGCCTGAGGTGAGCCCGGCTGAGGTCGTCCGGCGCGCGGCCGGCTACCTGGATCGTCACGGCGTCGAGAGTCCGGCGCCCACCGCCGAGCTGCTGCTCCAGAGCGTGCTCGGGACCGACAGGGCCGGTCTGTATGCGCGTCGCGAAGGGCTGTCCGCGGCCGAGGCGAAGCTGTTCGGACGGGCGCTCTGCCGTCGCTGCGTCGGGACGCCGACCCAGCACATCACGGGAGAGCAAGGGTTCCGGCGGCTGATCCTTTCTGTTCGAGCCGGCGTGTTCGTGCCGCGCCCGGAGACCGAAGTCGTCGTCGAGGTCGCGCTCGGGGCACTGGATCGAGTCGCTGAGCCTGTCGTGGTCGACGTCTGCACCGGGACCGGCGCGATCGCGCTCGCGCTCAAGGATGAATGTCCGGCTGCGCGCGTACTGGCGAGCGACCTGTCGCCCGACGCCGTCGCACTCGCGCGCGAGAACGCACACCGGCTCGGCCTCGACGTGGACGTCCGACTGGGCGATCTGCTCGATCCGTTCCCTCTGGAGCTGCGCGGCTCGATCGACCTCGTCGTGGCGAACCCTCCTTACGTCGCACTCGAGGATGCTGCGACGTTGCCTGCCGACGTGCGGGCCGATCCCCCCCTCGCGCTGTTCGGCGATGTCCCTCTCTATGGTCGATCGTTCGCGCAAGCGGCGCTGTGGCTGCGGCCGGGCGGCGTCGTGGTCGTCGAGATCGGCGACATGATGGGAGCTGAGGTCACTGCCGCGGCTGAGGACGCGGGATTCCTTGACGTTCGCACCTTGCCGGATCTCGCGGGGCGCGATCGCGTGGTCACCGGGCAACGGCCGTGACGAGCGATCCCATCGCGCAGGCCGCGGCCGCCGCCCGGGGCGGTGAGCTGATCGTCGTACCGACCGACACCGTCTACGGGATCGGAACGAGGCCGGACGACGCCCTGGCGACCGCACGCATCTTCGAGGCCAAGGAGCGCTCCCGCGACCTGGAGTTGCCCGTGCTGGGCGCCGGAGTCGACGCTCTCCGCGGCGTCGCGATCTTCGACGAGCTCGCCGAGCGGCTGGCCGAAGAGTATTGGCCCGGAGCCCTCACGCTCGTGCTGCCTCGCGCGGTGAAGAGTCGCGAGTGGCAGCTCGGGGGTACCCAGACCACGGTCGGGGTGAGGATCCCCCGCCACCCGCTGGCGCTGGCCGTGCTTGCGGCGACCGGACCCCTCGCCGTTTCGAGCGCGAATCGCTCCGGACGGCCCCCCGCCGAGACGTGCGAGGAACTCGAGCGCACGTTCGGCACGCTCGTCGCCGTATACCTGTGTGAGGAGGGCCCGCTCGTGGGCCAACCCTCGACCGTGCTCGATCTCGCGAACGGCGAGCCGCGCGTGCTCCGGCCTGGGGCGATCAACCTGTCGCTGCTAGACTCGCGCCCCTCTCCGGGCGAGTAAGGGACGAGCGACGTGCGGATCGCGATGGCCAGTGACCACGCGGGATTCTCCTTGAAGGAAGACCTGAAGGCGTTCCTGCGGGATGAGGGGCACGACGTGAGCGACTTCGGCACGGACTCCCTCGAGCCGGTGGATTACCCCTCGTTCTGCGCCGCCGCAGCCCGGGCGGTCGCAGCCGGCGAGGCGGACCGAGCGATCGTGCTCGGCGGATCGGGCCAGGGAGAGCAGATCGTGGCGAACAAGGTGCGCGGTATCCGAGCGGCTCTCTGCCACGACGTGTACATCGCCCGGCTTTCGAGAGAGCACAACGACGCGAACGTGCTGAGCATGGGGGCACGGATCGTCGCCCCCGAATATGCGCGCGAGATCGTGAGGACGTGGCTTGCGGCGCCCTTCGAGGGAGGCCGGCACCAGGTTCGGTTGGACCAGATCGCACACATCGAGCGAGAGGAGCAGTGAGATGAGGGAGTACGCAGCCGACTGGGAGGCGCTGAAGGCGACCGACCCCGAGGTCGCCGCCGCGATCGCGAGCGAGTTGGAGCGCGAGCGAACGACGCTCCGCCTGATCGCCTCCGAGAACTACGCCAGCACGGCGGTCCTTGCCGCGATCGGCTCGACGATGAACAACAAGTACGCCGAGGGGTACCCGGGGCGTCGTTACTACGGTGGCTGCGAGTTCGTCGACGTGACCGAGCAGCTCGCCATCGACCGCGCGAAGGCGCTGTTCGGTGCAGAGCACGCCAACGCGCAACCGCACGCGGGCGCGCAGGCCAACATGGCGGTGTTCGGTGCGTTCCTCACGCCCGGCGACCCGAACGAGAAGGTGCTCGGCATGGTCCTCGCCCACGGCGGTCACCTCACCCATGGGTCGCCCGTGAACGTCAGCGGCATGTGGTTCAACTTCGTCGGCTATGAGGTGGATCGCGACACCGAGCAGCTCGACATGGATCGTGTTCGGGACCTCGCGAAGAAGGAGCGACCGAAGATCATCCTTGCCGGCTACACCGCCTACCCGCGCGAGATCGATTTCGCCGGGTTCAGAGACATCGCCGACGAGGTCGGCGCGCTCCTGTGGGTCGACGCGTCCCACTTCATCGGGCTCGTTGCCGGTGGCGCCTATCCGTCGCCGGTGCCCTACGCGGACGTCGTGACCTTCACGACGCACAAGGCGTTGCGCGGACCTCGCGGCGCGATGATCCTATGCAAGGAAGAGCACGCGAAGGCCATCGACAAGGCAGTGTTCCCGATGATGCAGGGTGGTCCGCTCGAGCATTGCATCGCCGGCAAAGCGGTGGCCTTGAAGGAGGCCGGCACGCCCGAGTACCGCGAGTATGCGGAGCGTACGGTGCGCACGGCCAGAGCGCTCGCCTCCGGCCTGGCCGAGGAGGGGCTCCGGATCGTGTCCGGAGGCACCGACTCCCATCTCGTGCTCGCCGACGTCCGTCCGCTCGGCGTGACCGGCAAAGAAGCCGAAGCGGTCGCCGACGAGATCGGTATCGCGCTGAACAAGAACCAGATCCCCTACGACCCGAACCCGCCCTCCACGCCCTCGGGCATCCGGGTCGGGACGCCGGGTCCCTCGACGCTCGGCATGGACGACTCCGACATGAAGGAGGTCGCCACGATCATCGGCGATGTCCTGCGGGGCCGTGACGATGCGGCGGTCAAAGAGACGGCCCGAGGTCGGGTGCGCGATCTGATGGGACGGTTCCCCCTCTACCCCTAGGGTCGCCGGCGCCGAGCGGGCCGGTTGCCGCACGAGAGCCGGCCCCGCAGACTGACCGCAGCGTGATCGCCTACCTCGTCGTTTTCGCAGCCAGCGCGGCTACGACCTTCATCGTCACGCCCTTCGTCCGGCGGCTCGTCATCCGGATCGGCGCCATCGACTACCCCGGCGACAGGAAGGTCCATCCGAAACCGACCCCGACGATGGGAGGCGTCGCGATGTACGTCGGCGTCCTCGCCGGCCTCGGGATATCGAGGTTCCTGCCCTTCTTCGCTGAGATGAACCGCGGGAGTCCGGAACCGCTCGCCGTTCTCGTGACCTGCACGCTGATGGTCGGTCTGGGCGCGATCGACGACAAACGCGGAACATCCGCGCTCGCGAAGCTGACGGCGCAGATCTTCATCGCCGGCGTCCTGATCCTGATGGGTGTGCAGCTCTTCTACTTCTACCTGCCTGGAGCTGCGGTGAACCTCAGTGGTGGCACCGGCGTTCTTCCCACCATCGTGTGGGTGATCCTGGTTGCGAACGCCATCAACCTGATCGACGGGCTCGACGGGCTCGCGGCCGGGATGGTCACGATCGCGGCGACGGCGTTCTTCTTCTACATCGTGCACACGCCGAGCATCTTCGGTCAGGCGTCGGCGGCTGCGCTCATCTCCGCTATCACCGCCGGCGTCTGTGTCGGGTTCCTCCCGTGGAACTTCAACCCCGCGAAGATCTTCATGGGGGACTCCGGATCGATGTTGCTCGGCATGCTCCTCGTCATCGCCACGATCTCAGGCGTCGGGCGCAACCCGTTGCCTCCGACAGGACGCGACCTTGCGGTTCTGGCGATACCGGTCTTCCTGCCCCTGGCCGTCCTGGCGGTGCCGTTCCTCGACGTCGTGCTCGCAGTCGTTCGCCGCTTATGGCGTGGGCAGGGGATCGGACACGCCGACAGCCTGCACATCCACCATCGCATGATGGATCTCGGGCACAGCCACCGTCAGGCAGTGCTGCTGCTCTACTTGTGGAGCATCCTGATCTCGGGGAGCGCGCTTGCGCTCGGCCTCGTCCAGAGCCGCTTCGCCGTCGGCGTCATCATCATCGGTGCGGCGTTGCTGTTCCTGATAACGGCGTTGCCACGGCTCGGCGGCCGGGGGCGCGGAGGACCACTCCAGAACCCCCTCTGACCTGCGGAAACGCGGAACTCCGGGTTTTGACGGCTGCGAAGACCCCCCGCTATACTCTCGCTTCCATGGCCCGGCCCCAGAGCAATGACGCTTGGTCTGGCATGGGGGTCGGATACTCGATCGTTGCAACGCTCCTCGGGGGAATCCTTGCTTGGGGAGCGGTCGGGTACGTGATCGACAGGCTGTTCGGAACCGAGCACATCTTCACCGGGGTCGGTTTCATCCTCGGTGGCGCGGGCGGGATCTACCTTGTGTATCTCAAGTACGGCAGGGGAGAGAGTGGCGAAGGAACCTGAGCTCGAGCTGATCCGGCGGGCCCTGCCGTTCATCTTTCCGATCGCAGTTGTCACGTTCATCATCGGCGCGGCCGCGGCTCACGTCGACGCGGGCTGGTCTGCGGCGCTCGGGATCGTTGTCGTCGCCGGGAACTTCGTCGCCTCCGGGTTCTCGCTCGCGTGGGCTTCGAGGATCTCGCCGACTGCGATCTTCGCCGTAGGGCTGGGCGGCTTCGCTGTGCGGATCGCGGTGTTCGCAGCGCTGCTGTTGGGACTGAAGACGTTCAGCTGGTTCTCTCCCGTGGCGTTCACTGCAGCGTTCGTGCCCGCCACCATGGTGTTGCTCGGTTTCGAGATGAAGTACCTCTCTAGCCCCAGGACACAAGCCGACCTCTGGTACTTCCGAGAGCAACCCCGATGACGCACGGTGTCGCGGTACTCGCGACCTCGTTCGAGCCGCCCTCGACGAAGGACTTCGTGTTCGGATGCTGGGGCGGGAGCTTCGGCTTCGATTTCTGCTTCAACTTCATCACGGTCGAAGTCATCCTTACGCTCGTGATCGTCCTGGCGCTCTTCTTCTTCGCGTTCCGCAAGCCATCCGTTGTGCCCGGCAAGTTGCAGGCGATGATGGAACTCGGGATCCAGTTCGTGCGGGAACAGATCGCGATCCCCGTTCTCGGCGCCGATGCCGATCGATTCATGCCGCTCCTCGCGTCCCTCTTCTTCTTCATCCTCATCGGCAACATGTTCGAGGTCGTTCCGGGCGTGAACTTCTCGGCGAACAGTCGCGTCGCGTTCCCCCTGATCTTCGCGGTGATCTCGTGGGTCACGTATAACGTCGTCGGCGTCAAGAAACACGGGTTCCTCGGCTACTTGAAACACACGTGCATCATCGGCGAAGCGCCGGCGATCTTGCGCTATTCGCTGCTGATGGTGATCGAGTTCGTTTCGAACATCGTGATCAGACCGATCACACTCACCGTCCGTCTCACGGCCAATTTCCTCGCGGGTCACTTCCTGCTGGCGATCTTCTTCCTCGGGACCATCTTCTTCTTGAAGGACGGACCGAAGACGTGGATCCTCGTAGGGGTATCGTTCCCGTTCGCGATCATCCTCGTGGGGTTCGAGATCTTCGTTGCGGTCTTACAGGCGTTCATCTTCGCCGTCCTCACCGGGTCCTACATCGGTGGCGCGTTGGCTGAAGGACATTGACAAGGAGGAGGCGTTGATGCTGCATCTCGTTGCACAGGTAACTGGGAACCTCGACTCGATCAAGACCGTAGGGAAGGGCCTCGTCATCGGCTTGGCAGCGATCGGACCGGGCATCGGGCTGGGGATCCTGATCGGCAAGTCGGTCGAAGCGATGGCTCGTCAGCCGGAGTACGCGAATCAGGTCCGCACGACGATGTTCATCGGGATCGGACTGATCGAGGCGCTCGCGCTCTTCGGCATCGCATTCTCGTTCATTATCTAGGGAGGGATCAGGATGATCTCTATCGTTTCCCTCCTTGCCGAAGCGGCGGTCAGCGACAAGAAAGACCTGTATCCGCACACGAACGAGCTGATCGTCGGGGTCGTCTGCTTCGCGATCCTGTTCTTCTTCATGTGGAAGTGGGTCCTGCCTGCCATCAACAAGACCCTCGAAGAGCGGCGACAGCAGATCCAGGGTCAGATGGAGGAGGCGGAAGCCGCGAAGGTGGGAGCCGACAAAGTGCTAGCCGAGTACCGCGAGCAGCTCGCGAACGCTCGTGACGAGGGCAACCGGTTGATCGAAGAGGCCCGCAAGACCGCCGACCAGCTCCGCCGTGATCTGCAGGCCAAGGCGGAGCAAGAGTCCGAGGCGACGGTGGCGCGAGCGCAAGAGGAGATCCGGGCGGAGCGCGATCGCGTCTTCCAGGAACTGCGGCAGCAGGTCGGCGAGATCGCGGTCGATCTTGCGAGCCGGGTCGTCGGCCAGTCCTTGGACAAGGCGGCGCACGATCGCCTGATCGACGAGTACATCGACTCCGTTGCCGCAAGCGGGAACGGGAAGTCGTAGGTGGGTCGCGCATGACGGAACGACGCGAGGAGCTCATCGACGGCTACGCCCAGGCACTCTTGTCGGCCGCGGAGGCGGAGGACGCTCTCGGCCCGGTGGAAGACGAGCTCTATGAGTTCGCCAAGGCCGTCGAGACGAACACCGGTCTCCGTGAAGCGCTGACCGACGTCACCTTGCCGATCGAGAACAAGAAGGGTCTGATCCGCGACGTCGTGAGCGAACGGGCCAACCCCGTGGCCGCCACCCTGATCGGGTTCATCGTCGAAGCGGGTCGCGCGCGCGAGTTCGGCAAGATCGTCGAGGCGTTCGCAGCGCTCGCAGCCGAGAAGCGGCGACACGTCCTCGCAGAGGTCCGATCGGCGGTCCCACTGGACGAAGCCCGGCGCAAGCGCCTGGCCGCCGCGTTATCGACGGCCACGGGCAACGATGTCGAGGTCAAGGTCGCTGTCGACCCGTCGCTCGTCGGCGGCATCGTCGCCCGGGTCGGAGACGAGGTGTTCGACGGTTCGATCGCGAGCCGTTTGGACGACGCGAAATTGCAGATGGGGAGCGCGTAGATGGCACTCAACGTGGACGCCGCAAGCATCGCCGAAGCGCTCCGGAAGAACGTCGAAAGCTGGAAGCCCTCGGTCGATAGGGAGGAGGTCGGACGCGTCATCGAGAGTGGTGACGGCATCGCACGCGTTGCGGGCCTGCCACGCGCGATGGCGAACGAGCTGCTCGAGTTCCCCGGAGGCGTACTTGGCCTCGCCTTCAACCTGGACGAATACGAGATCGGCTCGGTCCTGCTCGGCGAGGCATCGCACATCCAAGAGGGTGATCCGGTGAAGCAGACCGGGCGCATCCTCTCGGTCCCGGTGGGGGACGCGTTCCTCGGCCGGGTCGTCGACGCACTCGGGCGACCCATCGACGGGAAGGGTCCGATCGCCGCTGCCGAGACGCGCAACCTCGAGATCCAAGCCGCGACCGTCGTCCAGCGCCAGCCGGTGAAGGAACCGTTGCAGACCGGGATCACGGCGATCGACGCGATGACGCCGATCGGTCGCGGTCAGCGTGAGCTGATCATCGGCGACCGACAGACCGGCAAGACCGCCGTCGCGATCGACGCGATCATCGCCCAGCGCGAGCTGTGGGGGACCGACAAGGCCGTGAAGTGCATCTACGTGGCGGTCGGCCAGAAGGCCTCTACCGTCGCCGAGGTGGTCGAATCGCTCCGGGAGAACGGCGCGCTCGAGTACTCGGTCGTGGTTAACGCGAGCGCCGCCGACCCGGTTCCTTTCCAATACATCGCACCGTATGCGGGCGCCGCGCTCGGGGCCTATTGGATGTACAAGGGCGAGCACGCGCTTGTCATCTACGACGACCTCTCGAAGCAAGCCACCGCGTATCGCACCCTTTCGCTCCTGCTCCGCCGCCCACCGGGGCGCGAGGCGTTCCCCGGAGATGTCTTCTACCTGCACTCCCGGCTCCTCGAACGCGCATCGAAGCTCTCCGAGGAGTTGGGTGGCGGCTCTCTCACGGCGCTGCCGATCATCGAGACGAAGGGCGGCGACGTCTCCGCCTACATCCCGACGAACGTGATCTCGATCACCGACGGCCAGATCTACCTGGAAACGGACCTGTTCTTCTCGGGCGTGCGCCCCGCGATCAACGTCGGCATCTCGGTGTCGCGTGTGGGCGGCAACGCCCAAACGAAGGCGATGAAGAAGGTCGCCGGCCGACTGCGTCTCGACCTCGCCCAGTACCGGGCGCTCGAGGCGTTCGCGGAGTTCGGATCCGAGCTCGACAAGGCGTCACAGCAGCAGCTTGCCCGCGGGGCCCGCGTTGTCGAGGTGTTGAAGCAGCCGCAGTACGAGCCCGTGCCGGTCGAGCGCCAGGTCGTCTTCGTCTATGTCGCCACCGGTGGATATCTCGATGAGCTCCTGGTGCAGGACGCCCGGCGGTTCGTCCAGGAGTTCGCTGAGTTCCTCGACACACGCCACGCCGACGTCTTGTCGACGATCAAGACGTCGGGCGAGCTCAGCGACGACACAGAGGCAACGCTGAAAGCCGCGCTCGCGGACTTCACGCAGACGTTCGTTGCTACGCAGGTCGCAACCGCCGAGGACGCCGTGGCTTCACGCGAAACGGCGGTCGAAACGAGCGAAGAGGAGACCCCGGCCCCCGCGGCCGAGTAAACGATGGGCGCGAAGCTCCGCGTCGTTCGCCGACGGATCAAGTCGGTGCAGTCGACGATGAAGATCACGCGCGCGATGGAGCTGATCGCGGCGTCGCGGATCCTCAAGGCGCAGGAGCGCGTGGAGTCTGCGAGGCCGTACGCAACGCAGCTCACCCGGGCGATGGAGGACCTCGCGAAGCAGACCGGCAGCCTCTCGCATCCACTCCTCGACGAGCGCGAGCGCCCGGCGCACATCGGGGTGCTGCTGGTGACCTCCGACCGCGGCCTCGCCGGCTCGTACAACACGAACGTGATCCGGCTGGCCGAGGAGACGATGAAGCAGGTCAGGTCTCGCGGCCTCGACCCGGTCTTGTACGTGGTCGGCAAGAAGGGTCAGTCCTACTTCCGGTTCCGAGGGGTACCGATGCGCGGCCAGTGGCAAGGCGTGAGCGAGGTTCCCACGTACGAAGCCGCGGTCGAGATCGGCGGGATGCTGATCGAGGACTTCGGTGAGTCGACGATCGACGGCCTCACCTGCGTGTACACAGAGTTCACGTCTGCCTTCAGGCAGCGCGCGAAGGACGCCCGGTTCCTCCCGCTATCGCGGGCCGAGGTGGAGGGCGAGAAGGGCCAGCCGCACGCCGAGTATGTCTTCGAGCCGGGCCCCGAGCAGATCCTCGACGAGCTGCTGCCCCAATACCTGATCACGAAGGTCTACTCGGCGATGCTGGAATCCGCCGCATCGGAGAACGCCGCGCGCCGGCGCGCCATGAAGGCGGCTACCGAGAACGCGGAAGACCTGATCAAGGTGCTGACGAGGCAGGCGAACCAAGCACGCCAGACGGAGATCACGACCGAGATCATGGAGATCGTCGGCGGGGCGGAAGCCCTCAAGTCGAACTAGGAGAAGGAAGAGCGATGCCAGATAAAGCAAATCCCAACGGACATCCCAACGGACGGGTGGTGCGCGTGATCGGCCCTGTGGTCGACGTCGAGTTCCCCCCTGCCGAATTGCCAGAGATCAACACGGCGCTGCAGATCGACGTGACGCTCGGCGGCTCGACCACGACCATCACGTGTGAGGTCGCTCAGCACATCGGCGAGTCGGTCGTGCGCACGATCGCGTTGAAGCCGACGGACGGCATGGTTCGCGGCTCGGCCGTCGTGAACACGGGCGGCCCGATCACCGTCCCGGTCGGCCAGGGGGTCCTGGGTCACGTGTACAACGTCCTCGGCGACCCGCTCGACGTGTCCGCCGACCAGATCCACGTGGACACTCGGTGGCCGATCCACCGGGATCCGCCGCCGTTCGACGAGCTCGAGCCGAAGTCCGTAATGCTCGAAACGGGCATCAAGGTGATCGACCTCCTCGAGCCCTACGTTCAGGGCGGGAAGATCGGCATGTTCGGCGGCGCCGGGGTGGGCAAGACCGTCATCATCCAGGAGATGATCCGGCGTCAAGCCGAGCAGCACGGGGGCGTATCCGTCTTCGCGGGTGTCGGCGAGCGGACCCGCGAGGGAAACGACCTATTCCTCGAGATGACCGAGACCGGTGTGATCGAGAAGACCGCGCTCGTGTTCGGACAGATGGACGAGCCGCCGGGCGTTCGCCTTCGTGTCGCGTTGTCGGCGCTCACGATGGCCGAGTATTTCCGCGACGTCGAGCGGCAGGACGTCCTGCTATTCGTGGACAACATCTTCCGCTTCACGCAGGCGGGATCCGAGGTGTCAACGCTGCTCGGGCGCATGCCGTCGGCGGTCGGGTACCAGCCCACGCTCGCCGACGAGATGGGCGAGCTTCAGGAGCGCATCACATCGACGAAAGGCCGGTCGATCACCTCGTTGCAAGCGATCTACGTGCCTGCCGACGACATCACGGACCCCGCGCCCCACACGGCGTTCGCGCACCTCGATGCCACGACCGTCCTCTCACGCGACATCGCGTCGCTCGGCATCTACCCGGCCGTTGACCCTCTCGACTCCACATCGCGGATCCTCGACGCTCGCTACGTCGGCTTGGAGCATTACAACGTCGCGCGCCGTGTTCAAGAGATCCTGCAGCGCAACAAGGATCTTCAGGACATCATCGCGATCCTGGGCGTGGACGAACTCTCCGAGGAGGACAAGGTCATCGTCGCGCGAGCGCGTCGGATCCAGAAGTTCCTGTCGCAGCCGTTCTTCGTGGCCGAGCAGTTCACCGGTATCCCGGGCAAGTATGTCCCGGTCGACGAGACGATCGCGTCGTTCAAGGGGCTGTGCGAAGGCGAGTACGACCACCTGCCAGAGCAGGCGTTCTTCCTGGTCGGGGGCATCGAGGAAGCCGTCGAGGCTGGCAAGAAGATGGAGGCTGCGTAGATGACCTCCACGCTCGAGGTCCATGTGGTCACACCGCAGCAAGAGGTGTGGTCCGGCACGGGCGAGATGGTGATCGCGCGGGGCGTCGACGGTATGGTCGGCATCCTCGAGGGCCATATCCCGCTCCTGATCCAGCTGGCGACCGGCCCGCTGCGGATCCAACGCGCGGAGGGATCGGAGATCGTCGCGACCGTGGACGGCGGTTTCCTCCACGTGTCCTCCGGCGAGGAGGGCACGCGCGTGGACGTCATGGCGACGAACGCCGAGATGGGCGCCGGCTCCGATGTCGGCGAGCACTGAACCGGTCACCGAGAGACCCGCACATCCACCCATGCTGCGCCGGCAGGCCTACCATGAGACCCCCATGAGTGCGGACAGGATCACTACCGACAGGCTCTTCGTCACCGGAGGTTCCCGGCTCGCCGGAACCGTCCGTGTCGGCGGTGCGAAGAATTCCGCGTTGAAGCTGATGGCAGCGTCGTTGCTGGCGCCGGGTCGCACCGTGCTGCACAACGTCCCTCGGATCTACGACTGCCACATGATGGTCAAGGTACTGGAGCATCTCGGCGTGGACGTCGCGTGGGACGAGGACGTCCTCACGATCGACGCCACCGAATTGGAGACGGTCGAGGCACCGTACGAGTTCGTGCGGCAGATGCGAGCATCGATCGTCGTGCTCGGGCCGCTGCTCGCGCGTGCGGGCCATGCGTTCGTCGCGCTGCCGGGCGGGGACGACATCGGCTCGCGTCCGATCGACCTGCACATCGAGGGCTTGCGTAAGATGGGGGCGGACATCTTTCTCGAGCACGGCATCCTCAACGCCGCGGCGCCGCACGGGCTTCACGGCGCGGCGATCATGCTCGACTACCCGAGCGTCGGCGCCACCGAGAACCTGATGATGGCGGCCGCCGCCGCACGCGGAACGACCGTGCTCGACAACGCGGCTCGCGAACCAGAGATCGCTGACTTGGCTGCGTTCCTCGTCGCGATGGGTGCTCGGATCGGAGGGGCGGGTTCGAGCACGATCGAGGTCGATGGCGTCGAAGGATTCACGCCGAGCGAGCACGAGGTCGTTCCCGACCGAATCGAAGCCGGCACCTGGGCCGTTGCGGCCGCGGCGACCCGAGGTGACGTGACGCTCGCAGCCGCGCGTCCCGATCACATCGATCTGCTGCTGGCCAAGCTCGTCGAAGCGGGCGCGACGATCGATCTCACCGACGGCGGGCTTCGCGTGCGCCAAGAGGACCGCCCCGCCGCGGTCGATTTCGTGACGCTGCCGTATCCGGGCGTGGCGACCGACTTCCAGCCGATCCTGATGGCGCTCCTAGCGACCGCTCAGGGGACGAGCATCGCCACCGAGAACGTGTTCGAGAGGCGTTTCCTGTTCGTGGGCGAGCTGCAGCGTATGGGCGCCGACATCCGCACGGAGGGGCATCATGCCGTGATCCGAGGGGTGGAACGACTCTCGGCCGCGCCGGTGCGAGCGCTGGACATCCGGGCGGGTGCCGCGATGGTGATCGCGGCGCTGGGCGCCGAGGGCATCACCGAGATCGGCGAGATGCAGCACGTGGATCGCGGCTACGAGGACTTCGAGGAGAAGCTTACCCAGCTCGGAGCCTCGGTCCGACGCGAGCGCGAGTTGCCGGTCACCGTCCAGTGATCCCGCCACCGCCTCGCCCCGACCTCGGCGGGCCGTGGTTCCCCGTTCAACCTGAGACTGCGGGTCGACTCCTCGCGACGTGGCGATGGTGGGAAGCGGTGGGCGTCGTCGTGGGAGCCTTCATCCTCGGGTCGATCACAACCGTCCCGATCTATCTGATCTTCGGCGACACCCGCCAGGGCGGCGCGAGCGGGGCGAGCGAACTGGCGCAATCGGCGGTCGTGGATCTCGTCATGCTCGCGGTGTTGATCGGCTGGCTCTCTCGGTGGCATCCGACCTGGCGACCCGTGATCGGTTTCCCCGCGAAAGGTCGGTGGCTCCGTGAAGTCGCGATCGGAGTGGGGCTGGGGCTGATGGTGTGGCTCGCCGCCACGTTCGCAGCAGGCTTGATCCTCGCGATGCTGAACGCGATCGGCAACGCACCTGGCCCCGAGTCGCTGCCCGAACAGATCAGCACGGATCTTCCCGGCGCTGGGCTGGTCGTGTTCGCGTTGCTCGCCGTCATCATCGCTCCGATGACCGAGGAGTTCGTTTTCCGTGGGCTGCTGTTCCGCGCGATCCGAGACCGACATGGGTTCTGGCCCGGCGCAATCGCTTCGGCCCTGTTGTTCGGGCTCGTGCATTACCTGCCCGACAACGCCTGGCGGAGCGTCGTCGCCCTTCAGGCGGTCATGGTCTTCACGGGGATCGGCCTTGCGTTCATCTATGAGAAGCGCAGGAACATCGTCGCCAACATGGCCGGCCACGCGGCGTTCAACTCGATCGCCGTGCTCACCGTTGTGGCGCGCTCGTTCCATCGGTAGAGGAGGTGAAGGCGTGCCGATGTTCCCGACCGATCCCTGGTTCCAAGAGCTGATCGAACACATCAACGCGTCCGCGGCCTATGAGGAGGCGGCACGGACGTGGGAGGGGGACATCACCTTCCATGTCGAGGCGGAGCCCGACAAAGGTGTTCCCGAGGACGTGTTCGGCTACCTCGACCTGTGGCACGGCACGTGCCGTGGTGGTGGCGTCGTCGGGCCCGAAAAGAGCACGGCATCGCGCTACGTGATCCGAGCGCCCTACACGCGCTGGAAGGAAGTCGTCCTCGGCGAGCTCGATCCGGTGCGAGGGATGATGCAAGGCAAGCTGAGGGTCCACGGCGATCTGCCGACGATCATCCGGTACGTGAACGCAGCGAACGTCCTGGTGCAGCTGACCGGTGAGGTCGAGACGGTCTTCCCCGACGAGGGCTGATCGGGTGCGGGCGGTCGTCTTCGAAGAGATCGGCAGGGTTCGCGTCGCTGACGTTCCCGATGCGGTGGTCGAAGAGCCGGACGACGCGGTCCTTCGCGTGACGCGTTCAGGCATCTGCGGTTCGGACCTGCACTTCTTCAACGGGAAGGCGCCGATCTCTCCTGGGGAGGGCATCGGTCACGAGGCTGTCGGCGTGGTCGAAGCCGTCGGTCCAGCGGTGGAACGGTTCGCGGTGGGGGAGCGTGCGGTCGTCTCGTTCGACATCGCGTGCGGTCGCTGCTGGTTCTGCGCGCGGGGCGAGACCCATCTGTGCGAGGACTTCCGGAACCTCGGCGCCGGCGCGTTCGGGGGTGGGCTGCCCGGAGCGCAGGCCGAACTGGTTCGCGTGCCGGTCGCCGACGTGAATCTGCTTCACGTCCCCGACGGCGTCGACGACGAACGCGCGATGTTCGTCGGGGACACCCTCACGACCGGCGTATACGCGGCATCGCTCGGCCGGATCGAGCCCGGCGACGTCGTCGCCGTCATCGGATGCGGTCCCGTCGGCTACTTCTGCATCCAGGCGGCGATCGCGCTCGGAGCCGAGCGCGTCGTCGCGCTCGACCGGGAACCCGCTCGGTTGGCGCTCGCAGAAGTGGCAGGCGCTCTCTCGGTGGACGTGCGCGCGCAGAACGCCGTGACCGCGCTATCTGACCTCACCGAAGGACGGGGTGCCGACGTCGTGCTCGAGGCGGTTGGCTCGCCCGAGGCGTATGAGAGCGCGGTGGATGTCGCGCGTCGCGGCGGCCGCGTCGTCGTGGTCGGCATGTACGCGGGTGAGACGGTCGAGATCCAGCTCGGGGTGTACTGGGCCCGCGGCCTCGACGTCCGCTTCGCCGGTCTCTGCCCCGTCCATTCGTGGTGGGACCGCGCGATGACGGAAATCGCCGCCGGGCGCATCGATCCGCTCCCGATCGTGAGCCACCGACTTCCGCTCGAGGAGGCTCCTCGCGGGTACGAGTTGTTCGCTGCGCGTGAGGCGTCGAAGGTGCTGCTCCTTCCGTGAAGGTCCGATTCGCCGACAGCGATCCGTGCGGCCTGGCGCACATGCTCGGTGGCCTGATCCAACAGAACCTGGATCGAGATCCCGGCCTCGAGCGCCTTCTGGACGGCAGCGTCGTCGCGATCGCGGCCCCTGACGCGGAGGTCGCGGTGACCATCCGGCTCAACCCCGACATCGTCGTCGTCTCCAACGGTGTCGCTGCGGATGCGCAGGTCGTCGTCACCGCGTCGTCCGAGCGGCTGCTCGGTCTGGCATCCGCACCGTTGCGGTTCGGTCTGCCCGATGCGTTCTCGCGGCAAGGACGCGAAGTCTTGGGAGACGTCCTGACGAGACGGGTCCGGATCGAAAGCCTGATCAGGAACCCGCGTCGGCTCTCGCGCTTCACGAGGATCCTGTCGGTCTATGAGCGCGGGTAACGGCGTGGGGTCCCGGCCCAGTTGGCGACCTTCTCTCATCGTGGTCGGCGTTCTCCTCGTCTTCACGCTCGGGGGTTGGATCGTCGCAGCGGCGCTGGCCGAACCCGTCGGTCCACCGGTCGGTTTCCAGGGCGTGGTGACCGTGCAGCCGTTGTCCGGATGGCAGTTCGCCGGCCAACGCGAGGCAGCGGGAGCGCCGCTCGTCCGACTCACACGCGGAGGAGGGAACCTCGACATCGTTGCGTTCTCACCGCTCGGCGAGGATAGCCGGACGCTGGCCGCCCGATACGTGAGCAGCGTCCTCAGCACCCAGCTCGAACGCCTCTCGGTGTCGAACCGGTTCACCGACGTGGGCCTTCAAGACGGCACGAAGGGACTCCGATTCACGTACGTCGGCGTGGCGGGCGAGACCGGTCAGTCGATCGAAGGCGAGGTCACCGTCGTCTTCGCGCCGTCGGGGAACGCCGTCGTGTTCGATGCGTGGGCCGACGAGGGGCTCTTCGCGTATGCGCAGGGCGACCTCCACACCATGATCGCCAGGGCGGCGTTGTCGTGAGACAGACGATGCGGCCTGATGCACGATTCATCCAACCGCGGGAGCCTGCCTTCTGGCTCTATCTCGCGATCGTCGTCGCGACGGGTTTCTTCGCGGTCGGGCAGCAGGCTCTCTTCCGGATGCTGTCGCCGGCGGGGTGGGCGCTGTCGTGGGGGCTGCTCGCCCTCTACGCCTTGCCGGTCGTCACGCTCGTACTCGTTCTGGACCTGTACCAGCGCGAGCCGATCTCGCTGATCGTGGCGTCGTTGGTGTGGGGCGGGGTGGCTGCGACGACCCTCGCGGCGGTCGCGAACGCGGGGTGGGCGCTCGTGGTTGCGCGGATCGGCGGTCCGGCGTTCGCCGCCCGTTGGACGGCGGCGATCACCGCCCCGCCGGTGGAGGAGACGATGAAAGGGGTCGGCGTCGTCCTGCTCTGTTTGATCGCGAGCGGCGCGATCGAAGACGAGGTGGACGGCTTCATCTACGGAGCGATGTGCGGCCTCGGCTTCGCCATCGTCGAGGACGTCTTCTACTTCATGGGGGTCTTTGGCGGACAGCCCTCGGGTGTGCTGCGCGGGTTCCTGGTGCGGGTGGTCGCAAGTGGGCTGTACTCACACGTCTTCTACAGCGCGATCGTCGGGATGGGCATCGGATACGTCGTGTCGCGCGAGGCGGCGGCCGCGAAGGCCCGGCGTCTGTGGGTCTGTGCCGGGCTCTGTGCGGTGGCCGTGCTCGGGCACTTCCTGTGGGACTCGCCGCTCCTCGACTTCTTCCCACGCGAGCCGTGGACGGGCATGGAGTGGTTGGTGGTCGCCGCGGCGACGGCGGTGAAAGTGCTGCCGCTGCTGGGGTTCGTCGCGATGGCGGTCTCGCTCGCTCGGGGTCGCGAGCGGCGTTGGGTGCGCGGGGGGCTCGGCGATGAAGTGGGATTCGACGGCATCCTGGCCGACGAGCTCGCATTGCTGGAGAGCCCGCAGCTGCGACGGGCAGCGCGGCTCGCGATGCGCCGGCGCGCGGGTTCGCGGGCCGCGAGATTGCTCCACCGGCTCCAGCGCGAGCAGATCACGTTGGCGATGCTCCGCTCGAAGGCCGAGGGGGACGAGGACCCGGCGCTCGTTCGTCAGCGCGAGTATTGCCGGTCGCTCCGCGACGCGCTGCGCGCGATCCCCGGCGCTGCTCCCGCCGGCACGGGTGCCGGGTAGGCTCAACCATCGTGGACGTCGCAGAGCTGATCGGCGGGGTGCTGGCCGGCGAACGCCGCGCGGTCGCACGAGCGATCTCGGCGGTCGAGGACGGCTCGGCGGAGCTCGAAGCGCTCTCCGCAGGCATCTTCGCATCGACGGGGCGAGCGTCGACGATCGGCTTGACCGGCGCTCCCGGGGTGGGGAAATCGACCCTGGCCGCGGAGCTCGTTCGCGTGGGACGACATCTCGGCCTGTCGGTCGGCGTGCTCGCGGTCGACCCGACGTCCCCGTATACGGGGGGTGCCCTGTTGGGCGATCGCGTCCGCATGCAGGAACACGCGACCGACCCCGGTGTGTTCATCCGGTCGATGGCTACGCGAGGGCATCTCGGCGGGATGGCGCTCGCCGCTCCGGAGGCCGTGCGGATCCTCGATGCGGCCGGCTACGAGCGGATCATGGTTGAGACTGTGGGCGTCGGGCAGGCGGAGGTCGACGTCGCGGCCGCCACCGACACTGCGGTGGTCATCCTCGCGCCCGGGCTCGGAGATGCTGTGCAGATGGCGAAGGCGGGGATCCTCGAGGTCGCCGACGTCTTCGTGGTGAACAAGGCCGACAGGGACGGCGCCGACGAGGTCGCGCGAGAGCTGAAACAGATGCTGCACCTCGGCGCCGCCCGTGACTGGGAGCCGCCAGTGCTCGCGACATCCGCCCAGCAACGAGAGGGGATCGAGGAGCTCTGGGCGGCGATCGAGGAACACCGGACCCACGTCGAGGCCTCCGGGGCGC
>JALYLV010000009.1 GCA_030774035.1 Actinomycetota bacterium | reverse complement strand
TGTCGACCATCGAGGCGGCAGTTCCCGGGCTGACGGAATGACGCTCGTAGCGCCCCCATGACTCGCGGAGCGCGACGTCATCTGCGTCGTCTGGGTCGAACAGGTCGAGCATCATTCCCGTGCCCCAGTCCGACTCGAACGCCTGGATGATGTTTCTGCTCTGGTCGACGGTGAGTCCCCACGGATAGTCGTCGGCGCGCGTCAATCGCGCGAACCCGTCGATGAGGACGAGGGCGCGCACGCGGTCCGGGTACGTCGCCGCGAAGACGCAGGCGAGGAACCCACCGGCCATCGCGGTCACGATGGCTGCCTTCTCGCTCCCGATGTCGTCGAGCACAGCCCGCAAGTCGTCCATCCACTCTTCGAGAGTCGGAAGGGCCGTCGCCGGCACGGGATCCGACAAGCCGACGCCGCGCTTGTCGAAGCGGATCACACGCGCGAACGCAGACAGACGGTCGTTGAACCGCGCGAGCGGTCTGACCTCGCGCTCGATCTCGACGTTGCTGAACCACTGCTCGGCCACGACGATGTCTACGGGACCGGAGCCGAGGGTGCGATACGCGATGTGGACCTCACCGCTCTTCGCGTACCGCGTGGTGGTCGCCATCGGGCTTCAGTGTGAGGCCGACGACGCTGGGCCGGCAAGCGAAGCACCGGTCTCATGGGTGCTCCGGGCTGCGGTGGCGGGCACCCGGGATGTCCTGCAGGACGCGATCCGACCGCCCGCACGTGCAAGCGGTGATCGCGATCCTGGGCGCTGCGACCGCACTGTTCGTTATCGGGCGAGAGGAGCGCGGGTGGTCTCGCCTGGCCGAGCGCGATAGCGAAGATTGAGATACAACCAATACGAAGGACGTGTAACGACCGTTCGCGAGGAGGGGAGACCCAGCGATGGAACGGGTACGTCTGGGCAAGACCGAGCTCCAGGTCTCGCCAATCGCTTTCGGGACCTGGTCGTTCGGCGGGGAGTGGGGTCAGGTCGACACGGACGAGGCCAAGGCCACCATCGGCCGTGCGGTCGAGATCGGGATCACGCTCTTCGATACCGCGCAGGGATACGGCTTCGGGGTGGCCGAACGCCTCCTTGCTGAGGGGCTGTGGGCACGGGCGCGCAGGGACGACGTGATCGTCGCCACGAAGGGTGGCCTCCGCAGGGAGGGAGACCGGCTGGTCCGAGATGCGGGCGGCCGGTGGTTGCGTGACGGTGTCGAATCCAGCCTGCGGAATCTGGGGACGGACTACATCGACCTGTATCAGGTCCATTGGCCCGACCAGCACACGCCCGCCGAGGAGACCGCAGAGGCGCTGGAGGACCTCGTGCGGGGGGGCAAGATCCGCCACGTCGGCGTCTCGAACCACGACGTCAAGCAGATGGAGGAGCTCGCTCGTTTCGGCAGGGTCGAGACCTTGCAACCTCCCTATCACCTATTCCGTCGAGAGATCGAGGACGAGATCCTGCCCTATGCCATGGATCACGACATCGGCGTGCTCGTCTACGGGGCGATGGCGCACGGGCTGCTCACGGGAACCATGACGCCCGAGTCGAGGTTCGCCCGCGATGACTGGCGGGCTTCGAGCCCTGACTTCGCCGGCGAGTCCTTCCCTCGCAACCTTGCCGTCGTCGAGCGGCTGAAGACGGTCGCCCAACAGCGCGGCATCACGCTAGCGCAACTCGCCATCGCGTGGACCCTCGCGCACCCGGCCGTGCAGGTGACCATCATCGGAGCGCGGCGACCGATTCATCTCGAGGAGTCGGCCACCGCCGCAGACATCGAGCTCACGGTGGAAGATCTCGCGGCCATCGACGCCGCGCGCGCCGATGCGATACCGGTATGGGGACCTCACCCCGAGGGCATGCCGACGTAGGAGGGAGGTACGAGATGACCAAGGTCGCCTTCCTCGGGATCGGCTCGATGGGCCACGGGATGGCGACGAGTGCTTTGCGCCGCGGCATCCCGACGATCATTTGGAACCGTGAGCCTGAGCCGACCCTAGACCTCGCCGAGCTCGGCGCGGAAGTCGCCGAGACCGCCGCCGACGCCGCACGCCGAGCCGAGATCGTCGTCACGATGGTGACCGACGCGAACGCCGTGATCTCGATCGCTCACGATCAAGGGATGCTCGCCGCCCTCGCCCCGAACGCGATCTGGGTTCAGATGAGCACTATCGGCGTCGCAGGGATCGAGCTCGTGACGGCCCTGGTGGAAGCCGAGCGTCCCGACGTGACCCTCCTTGACGCGCCGGTGTCGGGAAGCAAAGTCCCTGCGGAGCAGGGCCAGCTGACGATCTTCGCGTCAGGGCCCGACGAAGCCCGATCGCGGGTGGCTCCTCTCTTCGAGGCGCTCGGCCAGCGCACGATCTGGGCCGGTGCCGTCGGGGCTGGATCGCGACTGAAGCTCGTGAACAACACATGGCTTGCGTTCGCTTCGGAAGCGGTTGCTGCGTCGGTGGCCCTCGCTCATCGGTTGGGGCTTGAGACAGAGAGAGTGGTGGACGCCTTCGACGGTAGCTCTCTCGTGTCCGCTTGGCAGGCAGCCAAGCTGCAACGGATCGCCAAGGGCGACTATTCGGCTCAATTCGCGCTGTCGCTCGCGCTGAAGGATGTACACCTCGCCCTCCAGGCGTCAGACGACGGACGGTTCGCCGCCCTTGCGTCGTTGGCTGACGAATGGCAGCAGGCCGTCGATGACGGGCTCGGCGACAAGGATCTCACCGTTATGACGCGGGCGCTCGAGCAGCAGGGGAGGAACGCCACGACGTGAACGCGTATCCATCCGACGACGCCAAGCCGCGTTGATCCGCGTGGAGCGTGGTTCTGATCACCGTGACATCGCCGCGCTCCTGCACGCCCCACTCACCGACCCCTTCGCCCAACTGGTTATCGACGCCGTCATCGCGGCAGCCTCGTCCGGCAGGGTCACCGAGCTCTCCAACGGGAAGCGTCGCCCATGAGCCAAGCGTTGGCTTCGTCTCCGTGGGCGCCGTTCCAATATCTGACCATCTCCTGCATGCAGCAGCACGGTAGCAACCAGTGCGGTAGCGGCGTGAGCAAGATTCGACCGACCTATGAGTACCAAGTCCGGGCTATCGGAGCCCAGCCCTCATAATCCCGTCGCGTGGAAAAGGTTGCCGATCAGGAAGCCGATCCCGGCCGCCCCCAAACCGATCACCATCATCTTCAGGCCGCTCTTTCGCCAGTCGCCGACGAGCGTGACGGCGGAGTAGACGCCCACCCCGAACAGGACCACGGCGCTGAGCACGATCGCCAAGACGAGCGCCGGCGTGCGAGCGAGCCACACGAAGGGAAGCAGGGGGATCAGGTGACCGATGAGCGTGGCGATAGTGATCACGACGGCGCTTCGGAAGATGTCCGCCGACTCCACGGGCTGCAGGTGGAGCTCCTCGTCCATCATCGTGGCTAGCCAACTGTCGCGATTGGCGGTGATCGTGTCTACCACGCCATCGAGCAGCTCCCCGGTGAAACCCTTGGTCGCGTAGATCTCACGGATCTCCCGGCGTTCCGCCTCGGGGGTTGCCTCGATCTCCGCTGCTTCCCGTGCTCGTTCGGCTTCGTAATAGTCACGCTGGGAGACTGAGGACGTGTACCCGACCGCACCCATGGAGATGGATTCCGTGATCGCGGCGGCGAAGCCGGCGGCGAGAAGGACAGTGTTCGAACCCCCTCCGGCGATCACGCCGAGGATGATGCCGAGGATGTTGACCATCCCATCCTGGCCACCGAGGATGACGTCGCGCAGCCAGTTCGTCTTCCGGTGCTGCTCGCGATGGCGCGATGATGTCGCTACCGCGGTCGCGACCGTGGCCCGAACGGTGCGCCCCAGTCGTGATTCCGCACGTTCCCGGCCATCCGGGTCGGCATTTCGCACGGCCTCCTCCTTGCTTCGGGTCGTTCCACCGATCTTCCGACGGCGGAGGGAAGCGGTGGCGGAACAGTCGATCCCTCACACGGATCTGGGGGCGAACATCCTGCTCGTGAGTTCGACCGCCAGGCCACCACCGTCGGCGACGAGCGTCGTGCCGTTCACGATCGACGACTCGTCCGAGGCCAGGAACAGGCAGCAATAGGCCATCTCTTCGGCGGTCCCGGCGCGTCGCAAGGGCACGTCTGCGGTAGCGAGGTCGTAGGCGTCCGGAAGACCGATGCCGCAAGCGGCGGCCAACTCGTCCATGGACTCGTCACCCATCGGTGTGGTGATCCATCCTGGACAGAGCGCGTTCGCACGGATCCCTTGGGGGCCGTAGTCGACAGCGATCGCGCGCGCCAAGGCGTTCAGCCCGGCTTTCGAGGCATCGTAGGCGGCGGAGAGGGGAGCTGCCGCCATCGCGTTGGTGCTCGATACCAGCACCACCGAACCTCTGCCGCGCTCGAGCATGGCGGGCAGTGCCGCGCGCGTGATCATCATGGGGCCTGTCAGGTTCACGTCGAACGTCTGTCGCCAGTGGTCGTCGTCCATGTCACCGACGGAAGCTTCGATGCCGAGCCCGGCGCTCGCCACGACGACATCGAGGCCCCCGAATGCCGAGACGGCGGCAGCAACAGCCTCAGCCGCGTGCGCTGGATCGCTCGTGTCCCCGGCAACCGACACGCCTGCGACCTCGGCCGCGACCGACGCTATCGGTTCAGGACGCCGACCCGTGACGACCACCTTCGCGCCCTCGCGAGCGAATAGGCGAGCAACAGCGGCTCCGACACCTGAACCGCCACCAGTGATGAGTGCCAACTTGTTCTGGAGCCGCGTCCGAGTCTTCTCCTTCAGAGCTTGGTGCACGGCATTAGGCGTCACGCAGATCGGCCAACCGCCCAACCCACACAGGCTGTGCGTCGGCGCAGTCTACCGCCGCGTGGTCAGCCTTATCCTGAAGACCGTCGCCGATCGAGTGCCACACGTACGCAGAGCCGTTCGCCTGAGAAAGGAGGCGTGACCCATGCCCATGATCGACGTCTACGCGGCCGCTGGCACGTTCAGTGACCAGCATGCGTTGGCTCAGAGGCTGGCCACTGAATTGATGACGATCGAGCAGGTGCCCGATATCCCGATGTTCCGCAAGAACACGGCAGCTTTCGTTCACGAGCTGCCGTCGTCGGGTCTTTCGAACGTCGACGGAGACAGCACCTACGTGCGTGTCCAGGTCCTCACGAACGCCGGCGCCCTCGATCGCGACAAGCAACTCGCCGTCGTCACCCGACTTACCGCTCTCGTCGTTGAGGCGGCCGGTGATCCCTCGCTCGCCGAGCGCACCTGGGTCCTTCTGACCGAGGCGCCCGACGGCGGCTGGGGGCTCGCCGGACACGCGAACACGAACGAGGAGCTGGTCGCAGCGGCTCGAGCTCAGATCGCCGAACTGCAGAGGCGGAAGCCAAACGGTTAAGCGAGCAGCTGTGCTGTGGCACTACCCTCCTTAACCTGTGGGCACTCGGCGAAGAAGCCTTCAAACCGGGTGGTCAAGAGGTTCTGAGAACACCCCACCAACCAAACGCGCCTATGTCAGATCTCGGCGGAGCGTGACGGCCGACGCGAGCAGGCCGATAACAGTCGCGTAGGCCAGGAGCACGAGCCCGCCTGCCCACGCCGGCAACAGGTCGCCGTGGGTGGTCGCCTCGCGGCCGAGCTGGAGCAGCCCCGCCGTCGCACCACCGGGCGTCCACCGGCCGATGACCGGGAGCAAGGCGACCAGGAGCTGCTCGGCGACGAGCAGCCAGACCAGTGCTCCCACCACGGCCGCGATCTGGTTGCGGACGAGAGCGCCGACGGCCACCCCGATAGGTCCGGACAGCGCCATCACTAGCACGACTGCTGCGAGCACCTCGGCAGCCTCGGCCGACCCTCCGAGGTTGCCCCCGCGGGCGACGATGAGCACGACGCTCAGGGCGACGTCGAGGGCGATGGTCGCCGCGGCGAACACCAGTCCGACGACGGCAAGGGCAAGGCTCTTCGCGATGAGTACGCGGCCACGAACGGGCGTGACCAGGAACGTCGAAGTTGCTGTGCCGAATCGAAGCTCCTGTGTGAACGAAAGGATCCCGAGCACGAGCATGATTACCCAGCCGCCCCCGGCGCCCACCCCCAATGTGCGCGCAAGAAGGTCTTCGTCGCGCAGCGACAGCGTGTTGTCAGGTGCGTTGCCAGCAGGGACGGTGACGAGGACCAACAGGGTCACGAGACCGAGCGCCGTCAGCAACAACCAGACCGGCATCCGCACGGTGCGCAGCTTGATCAGCTCCGCACGCACAAGACTCTTCACGGCTGCGCCTCCTCCGTGAGCCGGATGAACACGTCCTCAAGACGTCCCGTCTCGAACAGCCGGTGCAGGACGACCTGGTGCGCGGCGGCAAGTTCTCCGACGAGCTCCGGGGCGCAATCGACGACCAACTCGTCGCGCGCGACCAGGCGGACGCCGTACCCGGCTGCCTCGAGAAGGCTGCCGAGCCGCTCGATCTCGGGACTGCGTACGCCGGTGCCGACGTCGGCCTCCATTCGGAGCTCGGCCAGGCTGGCCGACCGGACGAGGCGCCCGTGGGCGATCACGAGCACGTCGTCGGCGGTCTGGTCGACCTCAGCCAATACGTGGCTAGACACGAGCACCGTTCGACCGTCGTCCGCCAGCGCGCGCAGATAGCCGCGCAACCATCGGATCCCTTGCGGGTCGAGGCCGTTGGTAGGCTCGTCCAACACGAGCACGGGCGGATCGCCCAGCAACGCTGCGGCGAGGCCGAGTCGCTGCCGCATCCCGAGGGAGAAGGAACCCACTCTCCGTCCGCCATCGGCCGTAAGACCCACCTCGTCAAGGACACGCGCGGGCGCGTCCTGCGGTAGCCGCGCCGCGACGGCCAGAGTGCGCAAATGGTCCAACGCTGTCCGGCTGGGGTGGAACCCAGACGCCTCGAGCAGTGCGCCCACCTGGCGGACCGGCTCCGTGAGCTCGTCGTAGCGTCGGCCGTCGATCGTCGCGCTGCCGGTAGTCGGGGCGATCAGGCCCAGTAGCATTCGCAAGGTCGTCGTCTTCCCTGCACCGTTCGGGCCGAGGAACGCCGTGACCGAGCCCGGCTCGACGCTCGCCGTGAGATCGTCCACGGCCACGGTCGCCCCGAACCGCTTGGTGAGTCCTCGGAGCTCGATCGTCGTCATCTCGGCATCATGGGGGGTCGAACCGTCGCAAGGAAAGGGCGCTCTCCTCCTCCGGGGCTATGGTGGAGACATCCCGGTCCGAAACGCGCGCCGGCGGTGGCCGACTTGGATCGCCCGGCTCGCTTAGCCGAACGAGCAGTCGATGATCACTTTGCCCAAGGCGCGCTCGAGGACCGCGAGCTCTTCATCATCGAGCGGCTCCACGAACAGCTTCGAGATACCGCGCGCATGGGCCGGCGCGGTCTCTGCTAAGCGGGCGACGCCCGCGTCCGTCAGCGCGACCACCACGCCACGGCCGTCCGCGTCGGCGTCGGCTCTGCGAACGAGACCTTCGTCAACCAGCCGAGCGACGCGCCGGGTCATACCCGATCGCGAGATGAGCGCCCGGGCTGCGAGATCGGTCATCCGCAGCTCGCCACCAGCGCGCGCCAGCTGAGCGAGCACGTCGAAATCGGCAAGCGCGAGACCCGTCTCTTCCTCAAGGTCGGACTCGAGCCTGCGGATCAGCGTCGCGTGCGCCTGCAGCAGCGAGGCCCAGGCGTCCACCCCCCGCCGTTCAGGCAACTCGGCCGCCACGATCCGGTCGAGCAGCCCTGCCACATCGGTTCCCTCATCTATTTGCATATGCAATAAACTCGCCTCAGAATGTGTTTGCAAGAGCAAGTATAGCTCCCGCGCTGGGCGGGAGCCGGGAATAAGGAGGCATGAGATGGCCCAGGCCGCAGTCAAGGGCAGGGAGTATCGAGGGGTGTCGATCCCACCCTCCGGCACGTACGACCTCGACGTCGTCCACACGGTCGTCGGGTTCGTGGCGCGACACATGTTGTCGAAGGTTCGGGGGCAGTTCACCGAGTTCACGGGAACGATCGAGGTGGGCGACTCACCGGAGGACTCCAGTGTCGACGTCGAGGTGAAGACCGGGAGCATCACCACCCACAACGAGAAACGAGACCAGCACCTGATGAGTGATGACTTCTTGGAGATCGAGAAGCACCCTGTGCTGACGTTCAAGAGCACCGCTGTCCGGTCGACCGACGGGACGTCGTTCGAGCTCGACGGCGACCTCACGATCAAGGACATCACGAGGCCGGTCACCCTCTCGGGAGAGTTCCTCGGGTGGGGGCCGGACATGGAAGGGCAGCCGATGTTCGCCGCGTCGGCGAAGACGACGATCGACCGCGAGGACTGGGACATGACCTGGAACATGGCGGTCGAGACGGGCGGCTTCCTGGTGGGCAAAAAGGTCGACCTCGAGATCGAGCTCGAGGCGCATCGCGTTGGTTGAGCCCTCGGGACGATGACCGGAGCGACGCTAGGTGTCGGGATCATCGGGGTGAGCCCCGTTCGGGGGTGGGCTGCCACCGCGCACATCCCGGCGCTGCGCGCGCTGCCGAACTACGAGATCCGGGCCCTCAGCGCCCACAGTGCGGGATCCGCGCGCGCAGCTGGCGAAGCGTTCGGGGTCAGCGCGGTGTTCTCGGATCACGAGCAGCTGGTGACCCAACCAGACATCGACGTGGTCGCTGTCACGGTCAAGGCCCCGCACCATCGAGAGCTTGTGTCTGCCGCACTTGTCGCCGGCAAGGCCGTCTATTGCGAGTGGCCGCTTGGCCGCGACCTCGACGATGCGCGAGCGACGGCCGCGATCGCCGCCGAGCAGGGGGTGCGCACGGTCGTCGGCTTGCAGGCCCGCCAGGCCCCGGCGATCGAGTTCGTCCAAGAGCTGCTCAGCGACGGCTACGTCGGCGAGGTCCTGTCAACGACCATGGTCGGGCTGTCAGACCCGGGCGACGTCGTCCGCCAGCCCAACGCCTACATGCTCGACGAGACGAACGGGGCCAACGTGCTCACGATCGCCGTCGGCCACAGCCTGGACATCCTCAACTACGTACTTGACGAGTTCGCCGACCTGTCGGCCGTGTCGGATCTTCGCAGGCGCCTGATCACCATCGAAGAGACCGGGGAGCAGATCGTGAAGACGGCGCCCGACCAGATCGCGGTGATCGGCACCCTCACATCGGGGGCGACCGCCAGCCTCCATGTCCGTGAGTCCGTGGCCGGCGGTACCGGGTTCCTTTGGGAGATCAACGGAACCGACGGAACGCTCCGGATTACGGCCGACGGGGCGCAGCCCCAGATCTTCCCGTTGACCGTCGCGGGGAGCACGCGGAAGGAAGGAGCCCGCCGAGCTTGCGGTTCCGGAGAAGCTGACCCAGAGATGGCCCGGCCTCGCCAGCCTGGAGGGAGCGCCGGCGTACAACGTCGGGCGTGCCTACGCCGCGTTCGCGGCAGACATCGAAAGCGGGACTCACACCGTGCCGGACTTCGCCGACGCCGTGCGGCGCCACGAGGTCATCGCCGCCATCGAGAGGTCCGCGGAGTCAGGTGAGCGCGTGAAGCCGTAGCCCTTATGATGCGATCCTCACGTCCAAACCATCGATGAGCAGGGTCATGTTCCGCAAGACTCGACGCTGAGCCGAGGAGAGAGATCCGGAGAACCTAAGTCGAAATACCAGGCTGATCGGCACGAAACGCTTCCTCTACGACCTCTGGGGCGACGCCGTGAACACGGCGAGTCGGATGGAATCGCATGGGACGCCCGGCGAGATCCAGATGACGCGCACCACGTACGAGCTGTTGAAGGAGGGATTCGTCTGCACGCTGCGGGGAACGATCCCGATCAAGGGCAAGGGCGATATGGAGACCTGGTACCTCGTGGGACCGCGCACGGACGACCGTGGAACCGACGCCGCTCACTAGCGTTTCGCTTAACGTCGATCGTCTCGCGTCTCAGGCAGAGCAGGTCGTTGAGGCCGGCGTAGGTCATTCGGGCGTGCCAAGCAGACCTTCGGATGAACATGGTGCGACGGATTAACCACTAGTGGTTGTTTCCGTTGACGCCTCCGGATCGTCCCCGTAGGTTCGAACGGATCACAGCCCCCTCGCGATGAGGACCGAAGCCATCGGAGTGAACCCAACGGAGGCAACTTATGCGTGGCTATGCCGTATATCTGGCGACGAGGATGAAGCACCAAGCCCGTCCGCGGCGTTGCTGTTCTGACGATCCCACGAGCTACGCCGACACGACTCGACCGGGGGCTCTCGCCAGATGGTCGATCAAGCTGACGCGGGCAGGCCCAGGCTCGTTGCGGGTTGCGAGGGCCGCGTTCCGCGACCCGGCAAGCGTCCCGGCGCCGTCGGTCGGGGCGATCGTCGTCAGGCTCGATGGTTCGCGCCTCGGTCGCGTGAACGAGGTCTTGGTCAGCCTCGGATCGGGCAAGACGTCGCTCTCGATCCAGCCGACCGAGGGCCCAGAAGGACGCGTGATCCTGCTTCCGAGTTCGACCCTTCGGCCGTCGGGCAAGCCCGACGTGTTCGTGGCGCCCGAGATCGGCCGCTCGTCCCACGCCGCCTGAGAGGTGTCGAGTCTCCCGGTAACGCCATGTCAGGCAGGGGTGTGCACGAAGATATCGGTCGTGAAGTTCTGATCCGAGGGGACCAAGTCGTCGGCATCGGACTCAAAGGCGACCGCATCTCCGTTTGCGTCGATCGTTGCGTTCGCGCTGTAGGCGTTGGCTTCGCCCCCTGAGGAGCTCACACTGACACGGGTCGTCCGGCCGGTTCGCATGTCATGCACGAAGACGTCCGTCACGAGGTTGGTGTCATCGGGCACGATGTTCCAAGCGTCGGACTCGAACGTGATGAATCGGCCGTCGCCGCTGATCGCTACGCGCCCGAGCCCACCGTTCGTCTGCGCGCCTTTCGACGTCACGCTTACGCGCGTCGCAACACCTGTCACGAGATCGCGGACGAACACGTCATAGGCTCCGTTCGTGTCGCCGGGAACGAGATTGGCGCCGTCGGAGATGAACGCGATCTTGCTGCCGTCTGATGAGATCGCGGGGTTGGAGCCGCACCCGAAACCGATGCCTCCCTTGTACGCCCTGGTCACGAGCTTCATCGCATCGGTCTTGAGATCGAAACGGTAGACGCTGCTCTCGTCGAGACACGGGATCCCTTCGACGATGTCGCATCCCCACGAGAAGAATCCGAGGTAGCGGCCGGAGTACGACAGCACCGGGGCGAAGCTATCGGATGCACCGCGCCCGTCGACCATCGGATCACCGAGCCGGTTCCGCCCCGTGGCGACGTTGTGGACGAAGATGTCGCAGCACAGACCGGTGACGTTGACCTTCACGGACACGAGATCGGTGGCGTCGGAACTGAAGGCAACGGATCGCCCGTCACCGGAGACAGCCGGCTCGCCACTGTCCCTATTGGCGCCGACGCCGGAGATCCGCTGGCTGACGCGCGTGGTGACACCTGCCGCGATGTTGTGGACGAAGATGTCGACGTTGCCCTCCGTATCGCCCGGGACCAAGTTGGTGGCATAGGAGCGGAACGCGACGATGTTCCCGTCGGCCGAGATGGACGGCGAGAAGCTACTTCCGTTGGCTTGAACACCGTCGGAGCTGATGCTCACCAAGGAGGTCGTTCCGCTGACGACATCGCGTACGAAGATGTCCGAAGCGCCGTTCGTGTCGCGAGGGACGAAGTTCGACGCCCACGAGGAGAATGCCACGAAGCGTCCGTCTGCCGAGAGGGAGGGCCACGAGCTGTTCGCGTTGGGTTCGGCGCTGGCCACAGCTACGCTCGCGCGGAACGTCACGCTCGTCTTCGCCGCCGCCGTTGTTCCGAACGAGGTGACGCCGATGGTCAAGGCGAGCAACGTGGGCAAACGGACGAGCTTCAATGGGACCCTCCTCGCGACGGGGTGAAGGCGATCAACGAGTCATATCACGACGTGTACCTTCTGCCTCATCGCCATGAGCCTGCCGGGAGCCGAGGATGATGCTCTCGATCGTCGATGCGCCGTCGGTGTTGGGCCTCTTCCCGCGCGGGGTCGAGACGCTGCCTGCCGCCTTGCACCGGCACGACCTCGCTGGTCGGCTTGGTGTATCCAGGCACCGCTCCCTTGTCCCGCCTGCGTACTCCCCCGAGCGTGATCTGGCGACGGGCATCAACAACGCTGCGGGGATCGTCGCGTTCACGCGAACCCTCGCGGATACGGTCACGGCCGAGCTCGACGCCGGAGCGTTCCCGCTCGTCCTGGGCGGTGATTGCACGATCATGTTCGGGCCGTTGCTCGCTCTGGCGGGCCGGGAACGCCATGGTCTGTTTTTCCTCGACGGCCATGCGGACTTCGCTCATCCTCAGGACGAACCTTCCGGAGAGGCGGCGTCCATGGACCTCGCACTCGCCACGGGACATGGTCCGATGGTGTTCGATCCGACCGGCACGTTCGATCCGCTTATCGACGACGATCGGGTCGCGGTCCTCGGGTACCGGGTGCATGACGACGGGACGGATACGAACCTGGGCATCAACATCCGAGACACCGCCATCACGGCGATCGACCTGGACGACATGCGACGTCGGGGTGTGATGCGCGCAACCGCCGACGCTATCGAGGTGGTCGCACGCGAGGACCTGAGCGGGTTCTGGATCCACCTCGACGTCGATGTGCTTGACGACGATCTCATGCCTGCCGTCGATTACCGCAGCCCAGGTGGCCTGTCCTGGGAAGAGCTGACCCTGATCGTGTCTTCTGCGCTGGCGACCGGGCGTGCCCGCGGGATGGACGTCGCGATCTTCAATCCTCGGCTAGACCCCGGCGGGAACATCGCTGAGCGACTGGTTGCATTCCTCGTAGATTGCCTCGCCCCTCAGAGCTCCTGGTAGGTTCCGCCGATGGACGCCGAGGTCGTGGTGTTGGGGGCGGGGTTCGCGGGGATCACCGCGGCGCGGGACCTGCGTGACGCGGGCGTTCGCGTCTCTGTGTTGGAGGCCCGCGACCGGATCGGCGGCCGAACCTGGTACCGCGAGATGCCGGGTGCGGGTATCTCCGCGGAGTACGGAGGCATGTTCTTCTCACGCTCGACACAACCTCGTCTGGCTGCAGAGATCGAGCGCTACGGGATCGCGGTCACATCCTCGACCGAACCGGCGATGGGTGCGTGGGTCCGTGGCTCTGAGCGCCGTGAGGGGACTGACGCGTTCGAAGAGGTGCGGGTGAAGCTCGCGAGCTCGGGTCTGACCGACGCGCTTCGTGAGACGGCGAAGGCGGTCGCCAACGGTGATCGCCTCTCCTTAGCCGAGCACGATATCTCGTCGGCGGCGTGGATCGACGCCCTCGACTGCGACGAGGAGGCTGCCGATTACCTCCGCGCGTTCATCGCTGCGATGGGCGGGACGACGATCGAGAAGAGCTCGGTCCTGCCTCTGCTATGGGACATGATCGAGCTCAACTACAGCCCGATCGACGCGTACGTAGAAGTTGGCGAGCTGTTCACCCACGGGACCAAAAGCCTGATTGACGCCATGGCGTTGGACGTCGATGTCCGATTCGGGGCGGTCGTCACGCACGTGAGACAGGATGAGCAGGGGGTCGCGATTACGCTTGCAGACGGCGAAACCATCGAGTCGGACGCCGTCATCGTGGCGCTACCACTGAACCTGTGGGGGGACGTGAAATTCAACCCTCCTCTGGCTCCGCCGAAGGAGCGGGCAGCATCCGAGCGGCAACCCGGACAGGTTTCTAAGGTCCTCGCCGCTGTGCGCGGCGCTCCCGAGTCGTTCGTGGGGATGGGGTGGGATACCCCAATCAACGCGGCGTTCGTGACGATCCCGACGCAGGACGGACAGCTCTTCATGGGTTTCTCGGTTCAACCGCGCGTCGATCTCGCCGACCACGATGCAGTTGCGAAGGCCGTCAAGGCTCACCTCCCTCAAGCGACGGTTGTCTCAACCGACGGCCATGACTGGGTGAGCGACCCGTACTCGAAAGGGACGTGGTTGGCGACCCCGCCCGGGTGGTTCAGCGACGGCACGTTCGACGCGCTCATGACGCCCGAGGGACGCCTGGCCTTCGCCGGCTCCGACATCACTCCCGAGGGAACCGGATGGATCGAGGGCGCCGTCGCGAGCGGCAGTGCGGCGAGCGCACACATCGTGGAGCTGCTGCGAACGTCCAGGTAGTCAGCTAGACCTTCGGACCATCGTCGTGCAAATGTTCAGGGATCAGGGACGATCGGGAAATCGTGTACGAGACCGAAGCTGACCTGGCGTGGCTGCAGGATGTGCTGGACCGTAGTTATGACGGAGCGGGGGAGCACCTGCGGGGCATCACCACACGAGAGCGGCGGATCCCAGCCCGGGAGTTGGGCGAGCTGCTGCCGGGGGTGCAGATCCTGACCGTGGCGACGGTCACATCGGCAGGGCTGCCGCGGGTGGGGCCGGTGGACGGACTGTTCTTCAGGGGCCGGTTCTACTTCGGCTCGTCGAAGACATCGATGCGATACCGGCATCTGCGGGCGCGACCGCAGGTGAGCGCGGCCCACACCAGGGGCGAGGAGCTCTCGATCGTTGTGCACGGAACCGCGCAGCTCTTCTCGCTAGTCGACGCTGACGCCGGACCGTTCCGCGACTATTGCTATGAGGTGTACGTGCCCCGATACGGCGAGGGCTGGAAGGATTTCGCGACCTCCGACGACATCTTCTACGCCCGCATCGAACCCGAGCTCATGTTCACGTTCAGGATGGATCAATCGTGACGCAGCTGCGGCGATATCGGGGGTTCATGGCGGACAGCGCGCGGTGGGAACGGTTCGCGTTCCGGCCCGATGACGTCGTGATCTCGACGCCATCGAAGTGCGGCACGACGTGGATGCAGACGATCGTCGGGATGATCTTGCTCGATCGGATCGAGCTAGGGGCTCCGATCGCCACGATCTCTCCCTGGCTCGACATGTTGATCCACACGGACGACGAGGTGTTCGACCTGCTCGCGCGGCAGAAGCATCGTCGATTTATCAAGACGCATACACCGCTCGACGGCGTGCCGCGGATCCCCTCGGTTACCTATCTCTGCTTGATCCGTCACCCGCTCGACGTTGCGATGTCCGATCGGGACCACCACGACAACATGCGAACCGAGCACGCGATCGCGTTGCGGATCGCGGCGTCGGGTCCGGTCGATGAAGACATCCGCCCGCTCGAGGAGGCGCCCGACGAGCCGGGTGCGTACCTCCGCTGGTTCATCGACAACGACGTCGAGCCGACCGGCAGCGGTCCGTACGGTCTCGCCGATTACAGCAGCCAGATCAGGACGTATTGGGACGCCCGCGAGGACCCCAACGTGCACCTCTTCCACTATGCGGACCTATGGAACGATCGCGACGCCGAGATGCGGCGTGTGGCGGCGATCCTCGGCGTGCCCATCGATAAAGCGCGCTGGCCGGCGTTCGTCGGAGCCGCGGGGCTGGCGTCGATGCGCTCGCGCGCCGACGACACCGCTCCGAACGCCAACTCCGGTATCTGGTCCTCACCCGAGCGATTCTTCAGTGTTGGTGGCACCCGTGACTGGGCCTCGTTGCTCGACGCCGACGACATCGCTCACTTCGAAGCGCGGCTGCGTGCGTTGGCGGGCGGTGCAGCCGGCTGGGTTCTCGACGGCAGGAGCGCGCTCGGTCGGTCGGCGTGACGACATCGCGGCTCGATCTCACACGGGCGCAGATCCTCGGGTTCCGTCGGCGCGTCGGCGCGCTCGACGAGCGGCTCCCTCGCGGAGCTCGCTCGCTCCGGAAAGCGGCCTGGGCCGGCCTGCAGGACAGCATGCCCCGCGCCGCGCTCCTCTCGATCCATGCGCGCGTCGAAGAGACGGAACCGTCCACTTGGGAGGACGCGTCGCTCGTCCAGCTCTGGGGACCGCGCTACAGCGCATACGTCGTCGCGGCGCGCGACCTCGCGGTCTTCTCGCTCGGGCGGTTGCCGGACGACGAGGGCTCGCGGCATAGGGCGGAGGATCTGGCGGCCCGGCTGCTTTCGCACCTCGGCGGCAAGAAGATGACCTACGGCGAAGCGGGGAGAGCGCTCGGCGTCAATCCCAACGCGCTCCGATACGCCGCACCGACCGGTACGGTCGCGATCCGGTGGGACGGCGCGCGACAGCCGACCGTCTGGACCGTGCCACCACCCGAGGTCGACCCGGGGAAGGCGCGCCTCGAGCTGGCGCGCCGGCACCTGCACGTCTTCGGCCCCGCCACCGACGTGGCGTTCGCTGATTGGGCCGGGATCCGGCCGCGCCAGGGCGTGGCAACCTTCGAGGCGCTTCAGAGGTCGCTGACCCCGGTGCGCACGCCGATCGGCGACGCATGGATCCTCACGTCCGACGAACCGACCTTTCGCGCGGCGCCGGGGTCCGCGGCACCGGCGCTGTTCCTCCCGAGCGGCGATGCGTACTTCCTTCTTCAGGGCAACGATCGCGAACTGCTGGTGCCCGATGCCGCTCGCCGCCGGCAGCTCTGGACCCCGCGCGTATGGCCGGGCGGGCTCCTCGTGGGGGGAGAGCTCGTCGGGACGTGGCGACGTTCGCAGGAGACGATGACGATCCAGACATGGCGCCGTCTTTCGCGCGCCGAACGCGATGCGGTCGAAGCGGAGGCAGTGTCCTTGCCGCTGCCCGGTATCCAGGGGCGGATCGTCGTTCGGTGGGACTGATGTCGTCGTAACGGCTAGTCGAGCAGCTTGCCCAATCTGTTCCGCGTCTCGTCGATCTTGGGCACGACGCCCTTCGTCTCGAACACGAGGAGTGCCTCTTCGAGCGCAGAACGGCCGCCGGCAGGATCGCCGGCTGCGGAAAGTGCGTCGGCGAGCGTTACGAGGCCGTCGCCCTCCACCCAGGTAGCCCGCTTCCTGTGGAGTCGGATCGCATCGCTCGCCTGCGTGATCGCCTCATCGTGCTGACCACGTCCTGAGGCGACCACCGAGCGGGCTTGTGACGCGAGCGCGTGGGTGTCGTCATCGTCAGGTGTGGCGGTATCCATCGCGATCTGAAGCAGGCGCTCCGCGTTCGCCACGTCACCCAGCCGCGCCGAGAGCCAAGCCCCGGCGCCCGCGAGGCTCGATCGCCGGTTCTGTTCGCCGATCGCGCCGAGGCCATCCACCGAGCGCTCGATGGTCTCCAGGGCGGTCTCCAGGTCGCCGCGGAGGCCCTCCAGCAGCACCCCCCGGAAGAAGCCCCGCTGTTGGATCTCTCGTGCCAGTCCGAGTTCGTGACAGATCGCCAGCCCTCGGTCGACCTCGGTCGAGCCCTCGTCGAAGCGCCCTAACATGGCCAGCACCGAGCCCAGCTCGGCTCGGAGCGAACCCTCTATGTGACGATTCGGGATCGGTCGCGCAAGCGACTCGCGGAGCGATCGCTCGAGCTCGTCCGCTGGACGCATACCCCAGAGCCCCACGGAGTGGAACCACAACACCGCTTCCCACTCGAGCGAACGGTCGCCGATCTCGGCAGCTTCTGCGGCCGCCGACCGCGCGAGGTTCTCGCCCTTCGCACGAGTGATCCAGTTCACGCGCAGGAGCACCGCGCGAACCGCGCCCACGCGATCGCCCAGCTCTCGGAGCCCAGCCTCGATGCGTTCGGACTCCCCGATGAAGCGCGAGTCGCTCCAGTCGGTCTCCACCGCGTCCTTAAGGGCCAAGCGACCGGCCGCTGCGTGGAGTTCGATGAGTCGATGTCCCGCATCGCTCGCGGTGTGTTCGACGTCGCGCAGGATGGCTTCGGCTTCGTCGAAGCGCCCGAGGCGGATCAGCGTACGGCCAAGGCCGACGCGCACCTCGAGGCTGTCCGGATCGTCGAGTGGTAACAGCGCTGCGGCTCGTTCGAACAGGGCGAGAGCGCCGCGATCGTCTCCGTGCTCGACCGCTGCTTCAGCGGCGACCGCGTACCGCTCGGCGGCGAGGCCGCCGAGCTCTGCGGCGCGCGCCTCGTTGCCCCCGAGCTCCACTAGATAGCGCTGCGCCTGATCGAAGTGGTGCGCCACGATCGCATCCATCCCGCCCGCCCGCACCGCGTGCGCGGCGAGCCAATCACCGAACCGGGCGTGGAGGTCAGCTCGGGTTTGCTTCGGGAGGGATCCGTAGGCGGTGTCGCGTATCAACAGGTGTCGGAACCGGAACGCTTCGTCGCCGGCGAAGTCGGCTCGGTCGGGCCGGATCAACTCCTTGCGGACGAGCGTCATCAGTTGGGCTCGCACCGAGCCCTTGAGCTCAGGCGCGAGCGCCGCGACACCCCCGACGTGAAAGAGTTTGCCTTCGACCGCGCCACGCTCGATCACGATCCGTTCCTCGGGCGCCAGCCGATCCAAGCGAGCCGAGATCAATGCGTGGATCGAGTCGGGCACCGCGACGTCCCCGATCTCGCCTTGGACGACCCATCGGCCGTCCACAGCGACCAGGAGGCCTCGATCGACGAGCATCCCGAGCATCTCCTCGACGAAGAGCGGGTTGCCCTCGGCGCCCGCGACGATCCGTTCCCGAGCCTCGAGCGGGAGTTCGCTGCCCAGGAGGTTGTCCAGCAGGAGCCCGGCTTCTTCGGCCGACAGGGGTTCCAGCAGCGTCGTCGTCGCGTTGGACTTGCCGCCGCCCCAGTTGGGACGCATGTCGAGGAGTTCGGGGCGCGCGGTGCACAGCAGCAGGACGGGTGCCTCGCGAGACCAATCAGCCAGGTGCTCGATCAGGTCGAGCAGCGCCGGCTCCGCCCAATGGATGTCGTCGAACAGGACCACGACGGGCCGCTCACGTGCCGCGTGCTCCAAGAGGCGACGCACCGCCCAGAATCCGTCCTGCAGGTCGACGCGCTCGAGTCCCAGTCCGAGCAACCCCTCGACCGCGGTCGCCACCGCGTCGGCCTCGTCCGCACCGGCCAGCCGACCACGCAGCGTTTCCGAGATGGCCGCGTCGTCATCAGCTTCCAGTCCACAGATCGATCTCACGATCTCATCCACCGGCCAGAACGTGATCCCCTCGCCGTAGGACAGGCACCGCCCCCGATGGATCGAGGCATCGTCCCTGACCCCAGCGAGGAACTCTTCAACCAGTCGGGTCTTGCCGACGCCAGGCGAACCGAGGACGGTGAACATCGTGCACGTGCGATCCTCGACCGCGGCCTCGAAGGAGTCGCGCACCATCCGCAGCTGGCGCGCGCGGCCGACCATCGGTGCGTCCATGTGGCGTTCGTGCCCGGTCGCGTCGGCGCGGACCGCCACCAGCCGATACGCCTCGACCGGGGCCGACTTCCCCTTCAGCGTCAGGGGCTCGACGGGCTCGACCTCGACAGCGTCGCGGACGAGTTGGTAGGTCGTGGCGCCGAGCAACGTCTCGCCGGGTGCGGCGGCCTGCTCCAGGCGTGCCGCCACGTTCACGGTGTCGCCGGACACGAATCGCTCCCGTGACGACGCGTCGCCGGCCATCACTTCGCCGGTGTGCACGCCGGTCCGGGTTGCGATGGTAACGCCGCGTTCGGCGTGAAGTGACTCGTTGAGCGCCGCCAGAGCTCCCCGCATATCCACCGCGGCACGCACAGCGCGCAGGGCATCGTCTTCGTGCACCTGCGGCACACCGAACACAGCCATGACCGCATCGCCGATGAACTTCTCGACGGTGCCGCCGTGTCGTTCGATCACCGTCTGCATCGCATCGAAGTAGCGCGTGATCACCGCGCGCATGGTTTCGGGATCCAGTCGCTCGCCGAGGTCGGTAGAGCCTGTCACGTCGGTGAAGACCACTGTCACGACCTTGCGCTGTTCCGACGGGGGAGTTGCGCTCACCGGTGCGCCGCAGTATTGGCAGAATCGAGCGTCCTCGGAGTTGTCGCGTCCGCACTCCGCGCAGGTCAGCACCCGCGGAGTCTACGCCGGGCGTCGCGACCCACTCGCATCGACCCGTGTTCATGTTCACATTCAGGACGAAGGGGCGGAGGATGACTGCGGATCCCAAGACGGAAGGTATGTGAACCGACGATGTCGCAGATCCTCACCGACTTATCGAAAACCCGCCTCAGGGGCGGGTTGTTGCAGAACATCGCACGGACCTTTGCCCTGCTCGGGAAGGCACCGGGCACTGAACTTCACGAGGACGCCGATCGAGTCTGGTACCTGAGCGGTCTTCCCCATCTCATCCTCAACGGGGTTGTCGAGGCTCGCTACGAAGGGCCGGACCCCGAGGCGTGGATAGACGAGGCTCTCGCGCCGTTCAGAACGCGGCAACTCCCCATGATCTGGATCACGGATCCCACGTCTCGTCCGATCGACCTCGAGGAACGACTCCTAGGGCGGGGTCTTGAACGGGTTGCTGACTCGCCGGGGATGGCGGTGGAGCTTGCCGGGGTTTCCGACGACCTCCCGCCTGCTGTGGAGATCCGGAGGGTGGACGGCGACGACGTGGAACTTGAACGTGCGATGCAACTCGTTACGGATGTGTTCGAGATGCCGGCGTTCGTTGGCCGCTACTTCTTGGACCTGTTCGGGGCTCTTCCCGGTGAGCTGCGTGACCAAGTACGAAACTACGTCGCTCTAGTCGAAGGGCGCCTCGTCGGCGCCTCGTCGATGTTCATGCTTGCGGGAGTGGCAGGGATGTACAACGTCGTCACTGCGCCCGATGCCCGTCGCCTCGGAGTCGGGACCGCCCTCACAGCGAGGCCGCTCCTGGAAGCGCGCGCGATGGGGTATCGCGCCGGCGTTCTCCAGTCCTCCGAGATGGGACTCAGCGTCTACCGCGAGATCGGTTTCCGCGAGCTCTGTCGGGTTCGCTGGTACACCGAAACGAGCGGTTCAAACCATCCGGACTGAGTAAGTCCTTTCCTCGGGCTCAGCGCGTGCTCACTGGACGAGTTCGTTCTGCATCGCCCAGAGCGCCGCGGCGGCTCGCGTCGACACCTCGATCTTCGTGTAGACGTGCTGGATATGGTGATCGGCCGTCTTCGGCGAGATGAAGAGCCGGTCGGCGATCTGCTGGGTCGTAAGTCCTCTCGCCGCGAGGTTCAGAACCTCGACCTCTCGACGGGTGAGCCCGCCTGGGTGTTGGACGCGGCGCGTAGGGGTGCGCGATGCGTGGCCGGCCGCAGTGAGCACGGCGTCAGTGGTGTCGTGTTCGAGCTCTCCTCGTGAAACGAGCCCTCGAAGCTCGGTCGCTGCCGAGTCGGGGGACAACGCTGGACGATCGGCGCGTTCGGTCGTGAGCCCGACGTAGATGTCGGCGGCCGCGAGGATGCGAGCCGCTCGCTCGGTCGCCGGTGTCTTCAGGCCCTTGTGGTAGCCCGATCCGTCGGCCTTCTCGTGGTGGGCGGCCGCGATCGGGTTCAACGCGGCGAGGGCTGGCGAGCGACCGAGCATCTGCTCGGTGAACATCGAGTGAAGCTGGACCCGATCGAACTCTGCGCGGGTGAGGGAACCTTGCTTGTCGAGGATCGAGTTCGGAACCGCGGTCGTGCCGAGCTCGTGCAGCAGGGCGGCACGCCGCAGTGCCGCGACCTCCTCGTCGCTCGAGCCGAGCGACGAGGACGCGTCGGCGGCGAGCTGCATGCATCGCCGGCTGTGCCCTCCCATATAGGTTGACTTCAGATCGATGAAGTCGGCCGCCACCAATAGTGCCTCGTCGAGCTCGTCGCCCTCCAGCGTCCGATGCGGCTCCGGTTCGAGGTCGAGCACCGCGTCCCAGGGGTCCACCTTGTCGAGCGGGTCGAACCAGTCGGTCCCGCGCGCGACGAACAGATCGGCGAGCTCCGGGTCGTACGTTCGGTCGCGGCGGGCTCGTGCGGCCTCTACCGCCGCCGCCGGTGAGGCGCGGCGTCCGATCGCTTCCATGTCCTGGCTGAGGTGCACGATGCGCATCGCCAACGGGATCTGGTCGCCCGTCGCTCCGTTGGGGTAGCCCTTGCCGTTCCATCGCTCGTAGGTGAAGCGGAACGCATCCCGAACCTCGGGCCCGAGGTCGAGCCGCTGGATCAGCATGTCGCCCACCTCGCAACCCGTCGAGAAGTTGTAGACCGCCCAGTCGTGAGCGCCCGCCATCAGCGCCTGCGTGATCTGCTCGCTCTCCTCGGGACCACGGCCGGCAGTCGCGAACGAGATCATGGCGTGCCCGACCTCGGCCGGATCCGCGATGTCGATCACCAGCGTCTCGGCGAGGATCGCGATGTCGTCCCAGAAGACCGCGGATACCTCGTGGGCGTGGCCCGTGCACCCCACGTAGCGAACCAGCGCGAGCCAGTAGACGGTTTCGCGCAGCTGCGAGTCGAACCCCGCCTCATCGCAGATCGCCACCCCCAGGAGGCACGAGCGCAGCTGCGATTCGAGCGGCTGGCCGAACGCGTTGTCCTGCCCGAGAGCGAGCGTCGCGACGAGCTCACCCAGACGAAGAGTCGGACCGGAAATGGGGAGACCTCCCGATGTGACGTGGCACGTGAACGTACACGATTTGCCGTGTCGTCGAGCACGAAGGGAGAGCACGATGAACGAGCTATACAGCAAGGGAGCCGGCGAGCTCGCCGGGATGATCGCGGCCGGTGAGGTCACGTCGTCTGACGTAGTCGAAGCCCATCTGGCCCGCATCGAAGAGATCAACCCCGACCTCAACGCGGTGACCGTTACCCTGGCCGACGAGGCCCGCGTCGCCGCCGCCGACGTCGATCGCTCGAGGGCGAAAGGCACGCTGCTCGGACCGCTCGCCGGCGTGCCGTTCACCGTCAAGGAGAACATCGACGTGGCCGGCTCCGCGACCACGTGGGGAGTCGCCGCCCTCGCCGAGCAGATGGCTTCGACCGACGCTCCGGCGGTTGCCCGGCTGCGCGAGGCCGGCGCCATCCCGCTGGCCCGGACGAACCTGCCGGACTTCGCGTTCCGCTGGGAAACCACGAGCGGCCGGGCCGGCCACACCGCCAACCCGTGGGACCCGACGCGCACGCCCGGCGGCTCCTGCGGTGGAGAGGCCGTCGCGCTCGCGACCGGCATGACGCCGCTCGGCCTCGGCAATGACCTCGGCGGCTCGCTGCGCGTCCCGTCGCAGATGTGCGGGACGGCGGCGTTGAAGCCGTCGCGCGGCCGTGTCGCGGACGCCGCAGTCACGGAGCCGGCGGCACAACCGATCTCGATCCAGATGACCATGTCTCAAGGGCCGATGGCCCGCCGCGTCGCCGACCTGCGGCTCGCGCTCGGCATCCTCAGCGCGCGCGATCCCCGCGACCCTCGTTGGGTGCCCGCCCCACTCCAGGGCCCGGCCGTCGACGGGCCGCTAAAGGTGGCCGTGGTGCGCGACCCGCTCGGCGCCGGGATCGACCCGCACGTTCGGGCGGGGATCGACCGCGCCGCGGACTGGCTGTCCGACAGCGGCTACGAGGTCGTCGACGCTGAGCCTCCGCAGATCGCGGAAGCCACGGCGGCGTGGGTCGAGACGATCTGGGCCGACGTCAGCACGATCTGGCCGGGGATGGAGCCCGTCGCCGGCGACGGTGTGCGCGCGTTCCTTGGCGCGTGCGTCGAGCAGGGCGTGTTCAAGCCGGTCGACCAGGCGGCGCAGCTCGCGGCCTGGGTCGCCGTGCACCAGATCGGCGCGGCCTGGACGCGGTTCCTGCAGGAACACCCAGTCGTGCTTTCGCCGGTCTGCTGTGAGCGCCCGTGGATCGTCGATGAAGACATCTCCCGGGTCGGGGAGATCGCGATGGCGATGCGGATGGTCGTGCCGGTGAACATCCTCGGGCTGCCCTCGTGCGCGGTGCCCGTCGGCGCCGACGACGGCTTGCCCCAGGGCGTGCAGCTCATCGGCGACCGCTTCCGGGAGGACCTCGTGCTGGACGCGGCTCAGGCGATCGAGGACCGGGCCCCTGTCCTCACACCGATCCAGCCCCGAGTGGCAGTGACGGTCTAGGGCGAGAAGCGAGCGGACGGGAGACGAGCGTGCACCTCGGCGAGATCACTGGCTGGACCAGTGTCGCGCTGGGGCAGCTCGTCTCCTGGCCGCAGGTCATGAAGCTGCGGCGCGAGCGAGGCGATGGGGTCTCGCTCGCGTCGTACGCGATCGTCACGGTGTCGATGTCGCTGTTCTTCGTGCACGCGCTTGCGATCGGCGACCTCGTTTCGACGGTCTCCGTGCCCGTGTCCTTGATCCCGAACGTGGTGATCGCGGTGACGCTCGTGCGCCGCCGGCGCGCCGATGCCGTCCCCAAGGTGGTCGCGACAGGAGCCGGCGTCGGCTCGGAGGAGGTGATGGCGACTCATTGATGGACGTTCCGAACCTGCTCGCGGATGGCAATCGTCTTGAGAGGAGAACGCGATGAACGGATCAACAACTTCAGCGGATCGACCCATCAAGGTGGGCGTGATCACGGACCAGACGGGTCCACTCTCGTTCATGGGAACGGCCGATGCGAACGTTGCCAAGATGGTCATCGATGACATCAATGCGAACGGTGGCTTGTTGGGGCGACAGATCGCTCTGTACCTCGAGGACAGTGAAACCACCGACAGCGCAGCCGAAGTCGCAGCCACCAAACTCGTCAAGCAAGACCATGTCGACGTGATCTTCGGCGGCATCTACAGCTCCACGCGGCAGGCCATCAAAGGCCCCGCCGTGGTGGATGGCAAGACGCTCTACATCTACCCGGAGCAATACGAGGGACAGGAATGTGACCCGCTCATCTTCTGCACCGGCCCGGTGCCGGCGCAGCAGGTCGAGCCGCTGATCCCATGGCTGATGAAAGAAACGGGAGCGAAGAGCTTCTACTTCCCATCGGCCGACTACATCTGGCCACACATCCTGAACGAGAAGGTCCGTGAGGTCGCCACGGCGAACGGTGGCGTGATCGTCGGAGAGGAGTACTACCCCCTCGATCACACCGACTACACGGCGACGGTCGAGAAGATCAACGCCAGCGGCGCGGAGGTGGTCTTCAACACGATCGTTCCTCCGGGGCTCACGCCATTCCTCGAGCAGCTCTACGACTCCGGATTCACGAAGCGAGGTGGCCACATCATCTGCACCTACTTCGACGAGAACTTCCTCAACCTCGTGCCGGCCGAGCACGTGGAGGGTCTGTACAGCTGCCTCGACTACTACCACGACGTCAGCGATCCGTTCAGCAAGGAACTGATCGACCGGTACGACGAGCTCTACCCCGGCAGTGCAAAGTTCACGGCCGGCAGCGCGTGCTCAGGGATGTACCGGGGGCTGAAGCTCTGGGAGGCTGCAGTGAACGAGGCAGGTTCGCTGGAGCAAGACGACGTCATCAAGGCACTCGATCACGCGAAGATCGCTGAAGGCCCGGGTGGCCCAGCCGAGATGGTGCCCGGTCAGCATCACGTTCGGATGAACATGTACATCGCCCAGGCGAAGAACGGTGAGTTCAAGATCGTCGAGAACCTGGGCGTAATCGATCCGAAGGAGTGCATCCAAGGCGTGAACTAAGGGCGCAGATGGTCGGGAGCCCTGGCCACGATCGGGCCGACCGTTGTCGGTCCATCGAGGGAAGGGCTCCCGACCTACGGGGGAGCCTCGTTCAGGAACGTCAGCACGGTTTCCGTCGGCATGACTCCGTGGCCGGCACGGGGAACGATACAGAGTTGTGCGCCGGGGATCGTTCGGAACATCTCGACGGCGTGCTCCGGTGTGACGATGTCTGCATCGCCGATGATGAGCAGTGTCGGCGCCACGATGCTCCCCAGCTCCTCCGGCGTGAAGCTCGGCTCCACAGCCCACATGGATCTCAGACGTCCCATGAAGATCGGCCAATGCTCCGCACCATCGGGGGAGAGGCGTCGATATGCGTCGGATACCGGCTCGGCGTCTGGATCCAAGGTGCGCACCCACTCGAGGTTCTCCGCGGTGTAACCATCGGTGCGGGCGTTCGCCCCGGTGACCGAAAGCTTCGTCACCAGGTCGGGATGATGGATCGCGATGTCGAGGCCGATGATCCCCCCGTCGCTGTAGCCGACGATGACGGCGCTCGCGATCCCCAGCTGGCGCATCAGCTCGACCGTGTCCTCGGCCATGTCGTGGTAGTGGAACGGACGATCCATGACGTCTGCCGTGCGCCCGTGTCCCATCTGCTCCATCGCGATCACCTGGAACTGGGGAGCGATTGAAGGGATCCACGTCTCCGGGATCGATCCTGTCCCACCGTGGAGCAGCAGCAACGGTGGACCCGACCCGTGGATCTCGTAGTACATGTTCAACCCGTTGACGCTGGCGTATGGCATGTCGCTCCTGTGGACGGATGGGGTCTGCGACAGCGTACGGTGTACTACCGACCGAGGAGGTTGTCGATGACACCAGGTCTCGAGCAGCTTCGGGCCTTCGCCGAGCGCTATACCGCGGCTTGGTGCAGCATGGACCCGGCGGCAGTCGCCGCGCACTACGCGCCGGAGGGCTCTCTTGCGATCAACGGAGGTGCGGCGGCGGTGGGTCGCGACGCCATCACCGCGGTCGCCGCAAGCTTCTACGAAGCCCTCCCCGACATGCAGGTCTACTTCCGCGACCTCGTCGCGGACGGGGATCGGATCGAGTATCACTGGACCTTCACGGGCACGAATACGGGCCCGGGCGGCACCGGCAACGCGGTTCGCGTTGACGGTTTCGAGTCGTGGACGATCGACGAGGACGGACTCATCGCCGCCTCGCTGGGCAGCTATGACGCAGAGGAATACGCGCGCCAGCTCGCAGAGGGTGTGTAGGGCTATCTCGGCCCGGGAAGACGACGTTGATCGTTCGCGACCTCTTCATCTCTTGGTCAACTCGCTGTTCCGAGGCGACGATACGTTCGAAGAGAACGCACCTCAAAGGGGGAAGAGACGATGCTCGTCAAGATCCTCGAGGTCTGGTTCTTCGGCTCCGCGCCGATCGCGATCGCGTTAGGCAAGGCCCTCAACCGGGTCTCGGCTTCCTGATTAGAGCGTTCCCGGGCGAACGTCTACCCGCGCCTCTTCGTCGACCGCTCGAGTCACAGTTGTCGGACGTACCCGGTCGGCGCGTACTGGAGCTGCGTTGCGCCATCGGGGACATCGACGGTCTCCTTGACAGCCTGCGGTGACGGGCACGGATGCGCCAGTGCCGTGTCCGGCAAAGTGACGTCGATGGCGAGGGTGGTGCCGCTCGGAGCGCCGGCGATGTTGAACGTCGGATCGGAGCTGCACGGGGCAGGTGTGTACGTGATCTCGACGCTACGCGAGAGTTGGTCGATGCGGGGTCAAGGCACCCCTGCCTGAGCACCATCTAGGGTTAGGCACGCAGGAGTCGGCTGCTTAACGGCGAGGAGGGGATATGGCGAAGGCGGGGACACCAGGGAGCTCGGACGCATCGCAGCTGATCACCAACCTGATCGGCGAACTGGGGGACTGGCGCGGCGAGCTTCTCGGCCGACTGCGAAAACTGATCCTCGAGTCAGCTCCCGACATGACGGAGGAATGGAAATGGGGCACCCCCGTGTGGAGCCACAAGGGGCTTGTCTGCAGCGCAGGTGCTTTCAAAGACCATGTGAAGGTCAATTTCTTCAAGGGCGCTTCTCTGAAGGATCCCAAGGGTCTCTTCAACGCCGGACTCGACGCGAAGGCCACGCGTGCCATCGATTTCCGTGACGGCGACAAGATCGACGCGGCATCTCTAAAAGATCTGGTTCGCTCCGCCGTCGCCTTCGATCTCTCCGGAGGGAAATGACCCGCGTCGAGCTCAAAGGCTCTGCGTAGTGACCCAGATGCCGCCGGGTCCGTCCCAGGTCGGTGCTTCCCCGAAGGCGGCGATCGCCTGCCCCGATGCGTTCACGTCGATCGACTGGTAGTCGCCGTAGGGGTTACCGAAGCCGTTGCGGAACACGTAGGGCGCGCCGGTTCGCGCATCGGAGAGCCGGACGTCGGCAGACCACGTAGCACCGCCGTCGATCGAGGACCGGTACCAGACGTTCCAGTGTCCAGTTCGCTCGTCCATGTAGATCGCTTTGAAATCACCCGTACCGCTTCCCGCGATCGACGGGAAGCCCGAGTTCACGCTCGGCCCTTGGCCGAGCTCGAGCGGCGAGCTCCACGAGACGCCCTCGTCGCTCGAGCTGCGAACCCAGACCTCGGAGTTCGCTCCTTCGGTGAGGGCGCCGGTGTACATGACGACGAGGTTCCTGGCGGCATCGTTCCCGATCGTGGTGAGCGATGACGTGCTGAAGTCGACGCCGAGGAACAGCTTGTCGATGATGTCCTCCGTGTACGAGCGGCCCCCGTTCGTCGAGCGAAGGACGCTGATGTTGATCGGGCCTGCACAATTGACCGATCCCTTGCCGCACCGATACGCGGACATCCCAAGGACCACGGATCCGTCAGACAGCACCGAGATGCCCTCGGGGTAATAGAAGAAGTGATTGCGATGGGTCACCTGCACCGGGGTCGACCACGTTGCGCCGAAATCGTGCGAGTGCGTCTCCCACGCGTCGCCCTGGGCCCACATGACGTAGACGTTGCGACCGTCGGCACTCGCGCCGATCGACCCATGATCGGTCCATCGGTTCGGCGATAGCGGGATCGGTTTCGACCAGGACTGGCCATGATCCTGCGACTTCGAGAAGTCGGTGTTGCCGTCGCTCAGCCAGGTGGCGTAGAGATCACCGCTGGACGTAACGAGGATCGATGGGTCGTACTGCGTCTGCGTGTGCCGGCACTCGCATACGTAGACGGGATCCCCCCACGTCGCGCCCCCGTCCGGCGAAGCCTGCACGACCATCGGGACGTAGGGACACCGCGGGCAGAGCTGCGGGCTGTCGAAGCGGTTGTACATCACGTAGACGTACGAGCTGCTGGGGTCGGCTGCGACCTCGGGTTCCCACGAGTCGTAGATGCCGCTCAGGAGCTTCTCGCCCGACCAGCCCGCGGCTCCCGCCGCGTGTGCGCCGCTCATGCCCATGAGCGAGGGCGCCACCATCAACGACAGGATCGACAGCGATGCGATGAGCTTGCGCATGGTCGCTCCTCCGGGTCCAGGGGGTGAGGTGCGTGTAAATGCGGCCGCGACTGTATCTCGGCGAGCGCGCTGGTCACAAGGGGAGCGGCTCGATCAGAAGAACGTCAGCTTGGGATCTCGAACCGCACCCGCGTGCCGCCCGAGTCGGCCGACATGGCGGCGATGGTACCCCCATGCGCCTCCACGAGTCGTTTGGCGATCGCGAGGCCGAGTCCGGTCCCACCGGTGTCGGCCGCTGTGACGAACCGGTCGAACACTGTCGCTAGCTGATCCGCAGGGATGCCGGCCCCGGTGTCGTCGACCTCGAACGCAGCTCCGTGTCCGCCTGCGCGACCTGCGACCCGAACCGTCACCCGTCCCTGCCGAGGAGTGTGCCGGATCGCGTTCGTCAGCAGGTTCGCGAGGATCTCTGTCAGCCTCACAGGGTCTGCATCGATCGACGTTGGTACGTCCGATGTCGTCTCGACCTCGATCGTCACGCCTGCTTCGTCGGCCGCCGTTCGGAACGCGCTCGCCGAGTCCTCCGCCGCCACACGCGGATCGAGGGTCTCGCGATGCAATGCGAGCACCCCCGCCTCGGCCATCGAAAGCGTGCGCAAGTCGTCGAGGAGCCTGGCCATGAGCTTCGTCTTATCGAGCACGAGCCGCAGGTGCGACTCGTCGGTCGGGTAGAGGCCGTCGAGCATCGCTTCGACCGAGCCTCGGATCACCTGTAGCGGTGATCGAAGCTCGTGCGCAAGGTCGGCAAGCAGCTCTCTGCGTCGCGTTTCGTTCGTTTCCAGCCGTTCAGTCATCTGGTCGAACGAGCCGGCGAGACGCACCAGCTGACGGGCTTGCACATGTCCGACCCGAGTTGCGTAGTCGCCCCCCGCAACGCGGTCAGCGGCGTCCATCAGGACCCCGATCGTCCGCGTGCTCCTCCACAACCATCGTGCGGCTGCGCCGAGACCGGACACGAGAGCCGCGGCGATCGGCGCGGTGACCCATAGATGTGTTTCGTTGCCGCTGGCCATCGACGTCACGACCGTCGCCAGCGCAGCTACCAGGAGGACGAGCAAGAACAACGCGCCGAGCGCCCCACGACGGAACCGGCGCCCAGAAGGCGGCCCGAACCCACCCCGTCCCACCCATGGGGGAGGCCCGTCTCCCCACGGCTGGCCGTGGCCCCGATGCGGCTCAGTCATCGGCGAACCGATATCCGACGCCGTGAACCGTGAGCACGTACCGGGGCCGTCCGGGCTCGGGCTCGATCTTCCTGCGGAGGTTCTTCACGTGAGCGTCGATCGCGCGGTCGTACGAATCGATCGTCGTCCCGTGCACCGCGTCCTGTAGCTGCGCGCGAGTGAACACGTGACCCGGCTCGCGCATGAGAGCAGTGAGAAGCTGGAACTCCGTTCGCGTGAGTTCGACCGCACGACCTGCCACGCGGGCCTGCATCTTCGACACGTCAACCTCGACATCGCGGGTTCGCAGCATCTCGGAGCCCGCGACCGCGCCGTCGGTGCGCCGCAACACGGCGCGAACGCGGGCCACGAGCTCCTTCGGGCTGAACGGCTTCACGAGGTAGTCGTCGGCGCCGAGCTCAAGGCCGACGATCCGGTCCGACTCCTCGCCACGAGCCGTGAGCATGATGATCGGCGTGGTGGACCCGCGCCGAACCTCCCGCGCCACGTCCAGACCGTCAACGCCAGGCAGACCGAGATCGAGCACCATCAGGTCGGGTCGGTCGCCGCGGAAACTCGCAACCGCCGCCGATCCGTCACCGACGACCGTGACGGCGTAGCCGGCCACCTCGAGGTAGTCGCGCAGCGTGCCCGCGATCTGCATGTCGTCTTCCACCACGAGGATCTGCCGCATCGGGTTCAGCCTCTCGCGACGGAAGGGCGGAGGCAACAGCGTGCCCCCGCCCTTCGTTCGGAGTCACGCCGTTGGTGTTGCCGCACCGGCCGGCGCATCACCGGGAGGTGACCCGCCATGCTCTCGCGCGTGCCACTCCGCAGCGCGTTCCTCGAAGCGTTTGCGCCCTTCTTGGTTCCACGGTCCCGGCCCGTGATGGTGCCCACCCCAGCGCCCGGCGCCGCGGAAGATCCCACCGATCAGGAAGAACGCCCCGAACAAGAAGAGCGGGAACAGGAAGAACCCGGGGAAGAAGTACGGTCCTCGGTCGCCCACGACGTGGATCACCTGGACCTCCTGCCCGTTCTGCTGTGCGAGCTGAACCTGCTCGATGCCTTGCTCGATACCGTGCCGCTCGCCAGCACGGTACGCGCTCCCGATGCCGATCCCCGCGAGGATCACCAGCAGCAGCGCGACGATCGCGATCCCTCGACGCATCTTCGTCCTCCTTCTCTCGCGTCCACCTCCAGGGTGCTCCCGAGATGTGAAGGCGTTGTGAATGCGTCGCGGAGGTCCTGGGGACGCCTACGCGGGCACGACCGCTACATCACGTGTTGCCATCGCGATGCCGGCGCGCCAACCCGGCGCCCGACCGCCAAGGGGCGCCTGGATCCCGCCAGGATCGAGACCAGCGCTCGCTAGCAACCACGAGATCACCGAGTTCGAGTTCCACATGTCGCCCGTGTGGCCTTCGTCTCGACCCCAAACCAGGGCTGGAACGGATGGTGCCAACCGGAGCACCAGTGATGCTCGAACAGGGTCATCTGTCACGCGCACCGGGCTCGAGACAGCCTCGGCGATATCCGGGATGACGCCATCTCGCCATCGACGGACCTCGTACCGGAAGAGACGGAAGCGTCCGGCGAACTTCGATCCGACCGCTCCCTCGATGACCACTCCATGTCGTTCGCTGTGACCATCAGAGGCGGGGGTCTGCTCGATCACGAAGCGGCCTTCTGGGGCGACGACCACGAGAGCCGAGTGATAGACGTCGCATGGATGTCGTCGATAGATACGAGCGCTGATCGCCTCGAACAGCTTTCCGCTCAGCTTTACGACGTGCTGGCCCGCGCCCAAGGGGATCCAGTACAGATCCACGGCCGCTGATGGCCGACGTGTGCCCTCGCATACCTCGGTGTTCACGCAGACAGTGAACCTGAGGCCCCGGGCGCCGACGAGAGCCGAACGGCCTCACGGATGTGGGACCGGCGACCCTCGGGGAAGGGTGCGCGATCCATAAAGCTGGCATCGAAGAGGTGATCGACGATGCGAACGAAACAGGTCGTCGGACTGATCCTTCTCGCATGCATCCTGGCCAGCCTCGTCGTGCTCGCTGGCCTCATCGTGTGGCTCGGCGCAACGAGGGGAATCGTCGTGAGCCTCCTCATCGCGTCTGCTGTCATCGGGACGTACCTACTCGTGGTGGGCCCGTGGCAGCGCCGGTGGGGGACAACCGACGAGGAGCTCCACCGATCGATGCCGGGCGATGCCTTGCTGCGACCGGCTGCTCCCTCGACTACGCGCGCGATCACCATCGACGCGTCGCCGGAGGAGGTTTTCCCGTGGTTGCTGCAGATCGGATACGGACGGGGCGGTTGGTACAGCTACGACTGGATCGACAATGACGGGAAGCCGAGCGTGGAGCGGATCGATCCGTCACTGCAACAGCTCGCCGTCGGTGATCGCATCGAGATGCTGCCGGGCCTCGGGCCCGTGGTCGGCGAGATCGCGTCCAACCACTACATCGTGAGCAGCGGCGAGACGGATTCGTGGTGCCTTCTGGTCGAGCCGACACCGGAACATCGGACACGGCTGATCAGCCGGTGGAAGCAGGACTGGCCGAAGTCCGCCGGCACGTACATATGGATCGCGCTGTCAGATCCTGGCGCCTTCCTGATGGAACAGAAGATGCTCCGCCGGATCCGGGATCTCGCCGAGGCGGTCGGCGTTCAGCCGAGGAAGCGGTAACCCGCGCCGCGAACCGTCTGGACGTCATCCAGGCCCCGTTCGGATTTCCTACCTCGGATCACGTGAGGACAGCGCGTATGGGAGCGGACGGTTCAGCGATCCGCCATCGCCGCATCCATCAACGTGGGTACGGCTTTGGGCTCGTACCGATGGACGACGCCATGCTGCCCGGAGCCGCGTCCGAAGTACCGCCAAAGAGGGAAGTTGAAGTCCGCGGTGACAGATGTGGGCAAGAGAACAGCCGCCTCCAAGAAAGACTGAAGATCGGGTACGGCGTAGACGTTCGTCTTCCAGCCTCGCCGTTCGAGTTCACCGATCGTGTGGCGGACGTCCTTCGCCCATCTGATGGAAAGGCGGCTCACTCCCCACGAACGCAGACGCTCGAGAACGATGTCGGCTTCATCGGGTGCGACCGCGAGCAGGGGCGTTAGGAAGTCGATCGGGCAGGATGCGGTGGCGCCCGGGTAGCGGACGCGGAACGTCTCGAATCCCGCCGCGCCCACCACGTCGATCTCGCCGTTGAACCACACACGACCGTCGCTGAGCCCGAGGTCGTCGATCAGATCGAAGGCTGCAAGGAGCGTGTCGTCGTTCTCCTTGACGTCGATCTTTATCGAGCGACCCGCGGCGGCGAGCGTTTCGACGTTCGGTCGTGCCAGCAGCGCGCGTTCGTGGCGGTTCCAAGGACGCTCGTCGAAGCCGTCGTGCCGCAGGACCAGCCGGCCGACCGGGTCGCAGCGGAGATCGACCTCCGCCCACGTTATCCCTGAGCCGAGGAACTGCCGCAGGTTCTCCGCGTCATTCACGCCGTGCCAGACCAGCTCGACGTGTTCGCGAAGCGCGTCCTCGCTGATGAGCCCGCCGAGCTCGTAGGACGTGCCCCCAACGACATGAAGGCCATCGCGGCGCTGTGAGTCGAACAACGTGTCGGCGTGCAAGAACAGAACGTCTTCGTGAGGATGTGACGAGAACATCGCTGCGAGGTTGTCCGGCTCGTTGTCGACGACCGCAACGAGGCGGAGCCCTTTCGCGCTGATCTCGTCGAGTGCGGCGACCTTCGCGTCCGGCACCGTGATCTCGTGACTTCGCATGAAGAGGAGCTCCGGCTCGAACCGCACGCGGGCAGTTTCACCAACGGCGTTAAATGAGGCGAGGGTGATCGGCCGCATGTGTTCGGGGCGGCCCGTGTTCAACGCCACGCGCGTGCCTGGTTGGATCTGGAACCAACGGATCACGCTGAGGACGCCGCGATAAGGCGCGCTCGCAGCGATCACTCCGGGTTCATCCCAGAGATGGCCGCGATAGTACGCAGAGACGTCGTCTCGCTGCGCCTCGGGCACGCCCAGACTCTCGAGCAACGCCTCCACCTGGTTCTCCGGCGTCGTCACGTCCTCAGCCACGAGCCCGTGGAACCGATCCGTCCCTCGATCGCGGTCGTACGCCAGCAGCACATGAACCGTGAGATGCCGAAGATCCAAGATCGTGCCGTCGATGTCGAAAACGATCGCGAGCTCGTCAGTGGGATTCCTGTCGCGAACAACCGAATAGTGACTTGCGAGGGCACGCATCCAGTCATCGCGCTTCGCCCAGTCGGGGAAGACCATGACGACACCGTAACGACGGATCCGATGCACGGATCACTGGTTCTCGCACCGTTCACGCAACGTTTCTCCGTCGGTCGACGAGGCGTTGCGTTCGTAGATCGGTTATGCCTTCGTGTGCTTTTGGACGAATGCGAGCGCGATGTCGGCGACCTCTTGCCAGCCGCTGTCGATCGTCAGCGCGTGCCCGCGGTTCGGGACCTTGACGATCTCGGTCACGCCCTCGTTGCGCGCCTGGCGCTTGTAGGAAGCGTTCGCGATCGCCCATGGGACCGTGTGGTCCTTCTCTCCATCCATGATGAGCAGTGGGCCTCTGTCGGGATTCTTTGTATCGACCTTCGCCTCGGTCCACGGGTTGAGGTTTGCCGCCGCAGCCTGGAAGATCGGTTCGCCTGAGGTCGGCACGGCGAAGGTTTCGTAGAGCTCCTTGGCCTCGTCTTCACTCACCGCGTTGGCGAACGCGTAGCGGAACTGCTCGTACGTGAGCGGAACTGCGCGGTGGACGTTCGCGGGGTTGCGGAGCACCGGCGATGCGGCCCTCAGGGCCGAGATCGGCAGCGGAAGGACACCGCGGAACGGCGCGGGATCGATCGCCACCGACACCGCTGCCAGCCCGCGACCCGCGAGGATCTGCGCGAGCAGCCCGCCGAAGGAGTGACCGATGATGGCCGGTTTCTTCTCGAGCCCCCGGATGACATCGTCGAAATGATCCGCAACCTGGCCCACCGATTTGTTGGCGAACACCTCAGGATGCGCCTTCGCCTCACTGACCGTTTCGGGGTCGTCCGGCCATCCAGGCGTCAACGCGGTGTATCCGTTCTTCTCGAACAGGGTTGCCCACCGATCCCAACTGCTGGGCAGCAGCCACAGGCCGTGGACGAACACGACGGGCACTCGCCCGGACGAGTTCGCACCCCTGACCTGCTTGGCTTCGTGCTCGGTGATCGTCATCGCGGTCTCTGTCGATCCCATGGCGTCCCTCCTGACCGTGTCCCGATCCTCGGGTCCAACCCTAGGTCGGGTTGGGAGATCGCTCAACTCGAGGCATCCTCCAGCCCTTCCGGTTCGTGTGGGGGGAACGGGTACTAAGAGCCAAGACTTGATACGGAGTCCTCCTGGACTTTCCATGGGCCGTTCGACACGGCAGACTGCTCCCGTGCCGAAGCCAGGAGGAGCCGCGCTCCGCGCCGTGCTTTTCACGGACGTTGTGGGTTCGACCGAGCTCGCGAACGAGCTCGGCGACGAGCGATGGGGTCGTCTTCTCGCGGCGCAGTTCCGGGTGCTCCGGGCCGCCCTGAAGGCGAATCGCGGCCGGGAGGTGGACACCGCTGGCGATGGCCTGTTTGCCGTTTTCGAGAGCCCGGCTGACGCCGTCCGCTGCGCGTTCGTTGCAGTTCGCGCGGTCCAGGAGATTGGTCTCGACATCCGTGCCGGCGTGCATTTCGGTGAGATCGAGACGTCCGGGAGCGAGGTCCACGGGATCGTCGTGCACACGGGGGCGCGAGTCATGTCCCTTGCGGGAGCGGCCGAGGTCCTCATCACGCAGACCGTCAAGGATCTGGTGGCCGGAGCCCGTTTCCGGGTGAAGGAGCGAGGCGCTTATGAATTGAAGGGCGTTCCAGGAACCTGGACCGTATACGACGTCGTGTCCGTGGACGACGAACTCGGGCCGCAGCCGATCGAAAGTGCGACGGTCGCGTCGGAGCGGCGCGAGCGGGCATCGGCGAGGCCCCGTCTTCGGAGCCGACGTTGGATCGTCCCTGCTGCGGCTGCTGCTGCACTCGTGGTCGTGGCCCTCGCGATCGTGGCATTCCGGCCTCACGCGACGTATACGCCGACCGTGGGGACCATTGCCAAGATCGATGGCGCCGGAGCGTTCGATCGACCGATCGATGCTGCGTCGTTCCCAACTGGACTCGCGTCTGGTCAAGGCCGGATCTGGGTACTCGATCAGCAGGGTCAGATCTTCTGGGTCGATATCGCTAGCGGCCAGGTGGGTTCACGCGGCACCGAGGGAACGCCTACCGGCGTGACGGTCGGTGGCGGTGCCGTTTGGATCACGAACGGATTCGGGACGGGCCAGGGACCCGGCGGGTCGGTGAGCCGGCTTGACTCTGAGAGTCGTCAGATCGCACCGGCGTTCGATACGCCGGTGGGTTCGGACGCAATCACGTGGGGCGCCGACTCGGTGTGGGTCGCGAACCACGACGCCGCGAGCGTGACGCGCTATAGCCCGGTGCAACACGTCGCCTCGACGTTTCCTCTGCCCACGTCGGGGACCGACGCCCCCGAGCCGGAAGCGATCGCCTTTAGCAACCTCGACGGGGAGGTGCTCTGGATCGGCGACGCCGCGCACAACCAGATCTTCCGGATGGACGCCGAGGACCCGAGGTCGGTGAAGACGTCGTCGATCGGAGGTCCTGCCTCAGCGATCGCCGTGAGCTCCGACGCGATCTGGGTCGCCAGCGAAACAGCTGATGCTGTCTACGTGCTGGATCCCTCCACCGGCGGTGTGCGCACCTCCATCGACGTGGGCGCGAGCGGGTGCAACGCGCCCACCGCACTCGCGGTCGGCAGCGACGGGGTCTGGGTGGCGTGCTCGCTCTCCCAAGAGGTGCTCCGGATCGACCCCAAGAGCGCCGCGATCACGGCCAGCCTCACGGTGGATGGGGCACCCGATGCGCTCGCGGCCGACGAGGATGGACACGTGTGGGTCGCGGTGAGGCCGCGCTGATCTCGCCCGACGAGCCTCAGCCGGGCGCGACGACCAGCCTGTCGAGGGCCGGCTGTCCCGTCGCCTCGTCCCATGCAGTGAACGGCCCGATCCGCGGCGACGAGACTCGAAGCGGCTGGATGAAGGCCAGCGGCACGGCGGGCATGTACCGCGTGAGGATCGCTTGATCCAGGTGAGCCCAGCACGCGGGCTGCGTGGCGCCCACCTCTTCGACGCACCGTTCGATGTCCGCGTCGACCGAAGGGATGTGCCGCACGTCGTAGCCCCAGCGCGCCAGCTGAACCGGCGTTGCGCCCAGATGGTTCTGGTTTATGGATCCTCCCGCCGAGAAGAACGGGCTCATGAAGTTGTCGGCGTTCGGGAAATCTGCCCCCCACCCCTCCCCTACACAGATGTCGATGTGTGAAGCAGGGTCGAGGCACCGGTCGAAGAAGTCGTCGGGCGCCTCGAAGGTGGCGTTGATACCCAAGGCGGTGAGTGAAGATCGCAACGACGGTATCGCGGCCTCCAGCCCCGGATTAAGCAAGACGATGACTCCGTCGCACACGGGGTCGACGCAGCGGCCGCCCCGGGCGTAGCGGGAATCCGACATCGCGACACGGGCGGCCGCGAGGTCCGGAGCTCCGTTGCGCCCCGGGAAGGGAGCCCACGAGGAAAGGAGCGATGCTTCCGTGGTGTCCGACGCGTAATGGTTCGCCAGAACGAGCAGGTCCTGGCGGTAGCTGCCGCGCGACGCTTCGACCAGGCGCGCGCGGTCCATCGCGTCGGCCACCGCGCGACGAACGGCGATGTCGTCGAAGGGAGGCTGGGCTATGTTGAATTCCGCCATCGTGACCGCGTTGCCGTCGGTGGTCTCTACCAGAGGACGCAGCGATGGATCATCTTGGTATCGGCGGAGGATCGCGGGTGGCGACACGTTGTCGAAGACCATGTCGAGCGAACCGGCCGACACTTGATGGAATAGGTCGTTCGAGTCACCTCCCGTGATCTCGATCCGATCGGCGAGCGCAGCGCGAAGGGGATCGATCGCAGGGTCCCAAGACGGGTTGCGAACCAACGTGATCGAACCCCATGTTTTCGCGGGGACGTCCCTGTCGAAGAAGTCTTTCGGCAAGATCCACGGCTCGAACCCCGACGCCGGAGTTTGCTCGTCCGGCGGCTTCGAGAAGTCCATCTCGTCGGATCCCTCGTACATGTACGGTCCGGACGCGACGAGGAATCTGCCGTAGCCACCGGTGTCGGTGAAGTCACCCGACTGCACGTGCCCGGTCGCTGCTCCGAAGAGCGCGTCGGGGGAGCTAGGCAGCGGCGGGATCGGGGCCGTCATCGGCATCGCCATCAGGTACGGCAAGGTCGCATCCGGATGGGTCTCTTTGATGCGTAACGTCAATGCATCCGGGGTCTCCAGCCCCGCGATGGTGTCGGCCTGGCCTGCGGCGTAGGCGGAGAACCCCAGGACGATCGAGAAGTAGCTGGCGAGCGCTTGGGGGTCGCCAGTCTTTGGGTCTCCCCCTCGGAGGAGAGCCCGAACGATGTCCTTGGACGTGATCGGTACGTCCTGAAGCGGCGGCCCGTAGCGAAGACCCGGGCGCAGGTGGAACGTCCATGAGAGTCCGTCGATCGAGACATCCGGGGGACCGGACGCCAGATCGGGTTGCGGTTCGGTGCTCGATGGACCGCCGAGACCGTTGTACGACATCAGCGTGCGAAGGAGGCAGCAACGGAAGAGCTCCCAGGTGTTGTACGCATACTCCTGCTGCGGGTCCATCGAGTAGAAGGGGATGCTCTCCATCCCGAGGCGAAGCGTGCCTCCCGCGGGACCGCCGGACCCGAGCGAGCTCGGGCTTCCGCCGTTTGTACATGAGGCGAGCATGGCGATCACGAGCACGAGAGCCGCGAGGCGAAGCCTGAAGGCGCGCACGGCGGGAACGTACGCCAGGCGTGCACGCAGGTCCAGCTGGCGGGCTCGCGCCGATCGAGAACAGACCGGCAAGTTCCCGACACCCCTCCGCGGGCTAGGATTCGGAGGTTATGGCTGCCGAAGATATCCTGCAACGCCTCGCGGCGCTCGCCGACTCGCTCGGGCCCGCGCTCGTTCCGCCCGGCCACGACGAGCTTCTGAGGTCGATCGCGGAGACCGCCCGCACGCTTTTCGGCGCGGCCGCATGCTCGATCGCCCTGCTTGAGGAGGAGCGCGCCGAACCACGACTCGTGTTCAAGGCCGCGGTCGGACAGGGCGCCGAAGCCGTGCTCGACCTCACGATCCCTGCCTCCCAAGGGTTGGCGGGTTTCGTGGTCCGCTCGGGCCAACCGCTCGTCATCGACGACGTCACGACCGACCCCCGATTCGCAGCGTCGTTCGCCGATGAGACGGGCTATGTCCCGACCTCGATCGTCGCGGCGCCGCTCGAGACCGACCGAGGAGTGCTCGGCGTGCTCGAGATCCTCGATCCGAGCAGTGGCTCCGTTGGCCAAGCCCGCGGGATGGAGCTGATCGGCCACTTCGCCAGCCTGGCCGCGCTCGCGCTCGAGAGCGCTGGCGTCTTCCGAGATCTTGGATCCGTGTTGTTCCAGGCGGCTGCGAAGTCGGCGGGTCCGAGCGACTCAGAGCTCGCCGAGGCGCTGGGAGATGCCGCTCGATCATCGCGCGGTACCGATAAGGAACTCGCGGAGCTGGCCTGGATCTTCCTCGAGCTCCGTCGGCTCGGTCCCCAAGAGCGGCAGACCGCAACGACGATGCTGATGGCGTTCTTCCGCTACGCGGCCGGTGCGCAGGGAACATGAAGCCGGCCTGGTCCTGGCAGTTCGAGCGGGAGGTCTTGGACTCCGTCCCCGAGTTGGGGCTGGACGGGCCGATCACACCCGAATGGGCGTGGGGCGGCGCGACCGGTGCGGGAGTGAAGGTCGCGGTGCTCGACAGCGGGATCGAAGATGGTCATCCGCGGGTCGGCCGAGTGAACGGAGCCGTGGCGATCACTTACGACGCGGACGCGCCTGGCCAGGTCCGCTACGTCGAAGGCCCTCACGACGACCTGTACGGTCACGGATCGGCGTGTGCAGGCATCATCCGCTCGCTCGCTCCCGAGTGTGAGTTGTACAGCGTGAGGGTGCTGGGCGAGCGTCTGACGGGTAAGGGCTTCATCTTCGCCGCGGGGATCCGCTGGGTGCTGGATCATGGGATCGACGTGCTGAACCTGTCGCTCTCGACCGGCGCCCGTGCGCATTTCGGGCGCTTCCACGAAGTCGTCGATGCCGCCTACTTCAAGCGCGCGATGCTCGTCTCGGCGATCAACAACGTCAGCGGAGCCTCCTACCCGTCGGAGTTCGCCGGCGTGTTCTCGGTGGCGGCGAACGAGGAAACGGATCCGTTCGCGTTCGAGTACAACCCGCACGGCCCGGTCGAGTTCGGCGCCCCTGGCATCGACCTGGAGGTGGCATGGCTCGGGGGTGCCACGATCCGGGCCACCGGCAACAGCTTCGCGGCGCCGCACATGGCTGGCCTCATCACGCTGATCCTGTCGAAGCACCCAGGCCTGACACCGTTCCAGGTGAAGACCATCCTGGCAGCAACGGCCCGGAACGCCTGACTCGACGGTTCTTCGCCATCGGCGGGGCCGTCGCCAGCGGGTCGTCGGTCACTCGTGGGGGGATTGCTCGGCCGTACGAACGCGGTCGCAGAGCACGACGAGCAGAGCGCGCATCATGTCGGGATGCTGGTCCAGGAGGCGGTTGAAGTTCCACGCGGAGATCCCAAGGGTGCGTAAACCGTTCTTGCCCGCGATGGAGGCCGAGCGTGGTTTCCCGTCGATGAGGGACATCTCCCCGAAGTAGTTGCCTGGGCCGAACGTGCCGACAACCTTGCCGCCGACCGAGATCTCGGCGTTGCCCTCGACGATCAGATGGAAGCCCACCGCGGACAAGCCCTCTTCGATGAAGATCGTGCCATCGGGATGCGCTACCTCCTTCGCGATCTCGAGCGTCTTGCGTAGATCCTTCTCTGAGAACTCCTTGAACAGCGGCACGGCCCTGAGAGCCTCGATCCGGTCCTCGCTCATCGGTCCTCCCTCACGGTCGTCTTCACGTGTGACGCAGCATAGTTCGGGAGCTCACAGGCCTGCGCGTCGCCGGAGCGCGTCTGGTTGTCGGATCGTGACGTGCCTCCCCTCGACCTCCAGGAACCCGCGGTTCGCGAGGGTCTGCAGGATCTGGTTCACGCTCTGGCGCGAGCCCCCAACCATGGCGGCCAGATCGCTCTGGGTGATTCCCAAGTCGAGCGTGAGAAGCCCGTCACGCTCTTCACCGCGCTGCTCGGCCATCCCGACCAGCAACTTCGCGACACGTCCCTCGAGGTCGAGGAACACGAGATCGGCCGCCTGACCGGTCAGCCGTCGTAGCAGGGCACCTGCGCTTCGCAGCACCGCATCGCCGATGCCGGGGAGGCTGTGCATGAGCTCGAGGAGGGTCGAGCGTGCGAACGCGATCGCCGTCACGGGTTCGAGCGCTTCGGCGGAGGCCGACCGACCACCCTGGTCGAGCAGTGCGACCTCGCCGAGGGCGTCGGGCGGGCGGAGTGTGGTGAGCACCATCTCCTCGCCCTGATCCGAAGCGATGAACACCTTCACCGACCCTTCAGCCAAGATGAAGACAGAGTCCCCGGGGTCGCCCTGGTAGAAGATCAGGGCACCCTTGGGGAACGTCCGCACGCTGGCGTGTCCGGCGAGCTCAGCAAGTGCACGCTCCTCCATCCCGGAGAAGAGCGCAGTCTCCTTCAACAGCGCCACGGTGCGATCGGTGTTCACGATGTCCTGCCGTCGGAGACGAGCATCACCCTGGCACTGTGCCACAGGCTGGCGTGTCGCGCGAGGCGGGAGGTTCCAAGGGTTGTCGGATCCGCCCGGGAATAGCGAAAGGCCGCCCTGAGGCGGCCTTCTCGCCGGCTAGCCGGGAGCCGTACTACTTGTTCACGCGGTGACCCTCGGTGTCGTCTTCCTCAGACACCTTGTTCACGCGGTGACCCTCGGTGTCGTCTTCCTCAGACACCTTGTTCACGCGGTGACCCTCGGTGTCGTCTTCCTCAGACACCTTGTTCACGCGGTGACCCTCGGTGTCGTCTTCCTCAGACACCTTGTTCACGCGGTGACCCTCGGTGTCGTCTTCCTCCGAGATCTTGTTCACCCGATGACCCTCGGTGTCGTCCTGGATCTCTTCCGTCTCTTTCTCGTCCATCGCCGGTCTCCTTTCCGGCTCGTGGGCCCCCTCTTCCTCCAAGGGACCCTCCTACTGCTCGTATCTTCGTGTCAAGAGGGACGCCAACCTGTCATCCACGCGACAATCGGCCTGTCAGATGCCCGACAGGCCCAACACGGCCGCGAAGGTTCTGGCAGTAACGTCATGGCGTGGGAAGCGCGGTGCAGGCGGCGCGTCTGGCGGCGCAGCTGCTCTCGGGCAGGCCGGCCAGGGGACCTGCCGCCGTTGCCCAACAGCTGCTGGCGGTCCAGGCGCAGGACTTGCCGGGTGTACGCCTCGCCATCAGGGCGCGGACGAGTGGCCTGACCGCGAGCTCGGTCGATCGGGCGTTGACCGACGATCGGTCGATCCTGATCACGTGGCTCAACCGCGGGACGCTTCACCTGGTGCGAACCGAGGACTACGCCTGGTTGCACGCTCTTACGACGCCCCAACTCGCGACCGGGAACGCCCGCCGCCTCGCACAGGAAGGCGTGTCTCCCGCCGCTGCCGATCGCGGGGTCGCCGTGATCGAGCGCTCGTTGGAGAAGGAGGGACCGCTTACGCGTCAGCAGCTCAAAGATCGGATCGGCGCGGCGGGCGTGCCGACGAAGGGACAGGCGCTGGTGCACATCCTGATGTTGTCGGCCCTCCGAGGGATCACGGTCCGCGGGCCGATCGTCGGCTCCGACCATGCGTACGTCCTCGTTCGCGACTGGTTGGATGAACCCCCGCCGATAGACCGGGATCCAGCTCTCGCCGAGCTTGCCCGGCGGTACCTCCGCGGACACGGGCCGGCCGAGGACCGCGACCTTGCCAGATGGGCCGGCATACCGCTGCGCGACGCGAGGGCGGGGCTGCGTGCGATCGAGTCGGAGTTGGATGAGCGCTCGGACGGGTTAGTCGCTCTTCCCGGCCTTGCGATCCCACCGGAACTTCCGCCGCCCCGCTTGTTGGGTCAGTACGATCCGATGCTTCTCGGATGGTTCTCGCGCGCGCCGATCCTCGGGGCCCACAGCTCGGATATCGTCGGGAATGGCCTGTTCCGCCCCTTCGCACTGGTGCGTGGTCGCGCGGTCGGGCTGTGGAAGATCTCGGAGGGACGTGTTGCGCTATCTCCGTTCGCGCCACTGAAACGAGTCGATCGGGTCGCTTTGGAAGCTGACGCGGCCGACGTTATCCGATTCCTCGATCGATCATGACCCGTTCACAGCTTCGGCGATCTCGTCGAGCTTGGCGGGGTCGAGGGCGTCCTCGCGGTGGAACGCCTTGGGGTTGCGAAGATCCACGGAGATCGTGTCACCCTGGCCGGCGCCGGAGAGCTGGTCCTGTGGGACGTGCGCGACGATGACCGAATCGTCGGGGAGTCGCAAGGTGAGCCGGGCGAGCCATCCGAGTGAGGAAACGCGCTCGATCTTCGCGTAGATCGAGCCATTCGGCGCGTCGTGAGCGATCCGGACGTCGTGAGGACGGATGAAGGCGGTCGCGGCCGAGCCCTCCTCCAGGTGGTCGGCGCCGGGCACGCGAAGCGCGCCCAGGTGCACGTGTCCATCAACGACCTGTCCGTGCAGCACGTTCGCTGAGCCGACGAAGCCGGCCACGAACGCGGTGGCGGGGTTGTCGTAGATGTCGTCGGGCGTACCGACCTGTTCCACCTTCCCCTCGTGCATCACGACGATCTGGTTGGCCAGCTCCAGCGCTTCCTCCTGGTCATGGGTGACGAGCAGGCTCGTCACGCTGAGCTCACGATGAAGTTCATCCAGCCAGCGGCGGAGTTGCTGGCGGACGCGTGTGTCGAGGGCTCCGAACGGCTCATCCAACAGCAGCACCCGCGGCTTCGGTGCCAGAGCGCGCGCCAGGGCCACACGCTGTCGTTGCCCGCCCGAGAGCTGGTCGGGGTAGCGATTGGCGAACGGCCCCAGCTGGACGAGCTCCAACAGCTCTTCCACGCGCTGCTTCTGGACCGCTTTCGACTCCTTGCGTACCGCCAAGCCGAACGCCACGTTGTTCGCAACCGTCATATGCCGGAACAAGGAGTAGTGCTGGAACACGAATCCCACCTCGCGCTGCTGGACGCTCTTGTCCGTTAGCTCCTCGTCGCCCACCCAGATGCGGCCGGATGTCGGCGTCTCCAACCCCGCGATCGCGCGGAGCACCGTGCTCTTGCCGGAGCCGCTCGGCCCGAGCAACGCGGTGATCGCGCCCGCGGGCGCCGTGAAGGACACATCCGAAACGGCTTGGAACGACCCGAAGCGTTTCGAGAGCTCCTCGACCACGATGGGCTGCGTCATGAGGTCATTTCCCGCTGTCGTCGGATCCGATGTTTCGCTGCCTCGATTCCCGCCAGCAGAATGATGGAGACCGCGGCGAGCGTGAGTGCCACGACGTACGCAGAGGTTCGTTGACGTTGATCGACCGCGTTGAGGATGTAGAGCGTGGCCGTTTCGGTCCTGCCCTGCAGATTCCCCGACACCAGCAGCACCGCGCCGATCTCACCGATCGCGCGCGCGGTTGAGAGGGCAACGCCGTACAGCAGGGCCCACCTGATGTTCGGCAGGGTCACCTTGCGGAAGGTCTGGGTGATCGATGCGCCCAGGGTTCGGGAGGCGTCCTCCTCGTCCTTGCCGAGCTCCTGCAGCACGGGCTGCACCTCGCGGATCGTGAACGGCAGGCTGATGAAGATCGTCACCATCGTCATGGCCGGGAGCGCGTACATGATCTGGATGCCATGCGCGGTGAGCCACGGCTCGAACCAACCCCCGCGTCCGAAGAGGAGCACGGCGCCGAGACCGACCGTGACCGGTGAGAGCGCGAAGGGAAGGTCGACCATCGCGTTCAGGAACCCTTTGCCCCGGAAGTGCTGCCGAACCAGCACCCACGCGACGAGCACCCCGAGCACGGTGGTGACGACGACTGTGATGACAGCGATGATCCCGGTCAGCAGGAACGCGTGCTGGACGTTGGGCTGGGCGAAGGTTTCGGCGACGCTGTGCCAGCCTGCATCCACGACGGTCCAAACGATGCCGCCTACCGGAAGGAGTAGGAGGAAGGAAACGTACGCGACCGCCACCGCAACCAGCGCGTACCGCGTGAACCGCCGGCGACGGAAGTCGGACCGTTTCGCCGTACGGGTCGGAGGGATGTCCGCCGCGGGCGAGCGGGTCAGCGTGGTGCTCACGTGACCTCCTTGCGCTGGAGCAGTCGCGCCGTGATGAGGACCATCACGAAGGAGATCGCGAACAGGAGGCTCGCTACAGACGCGGCTTCTTCGAACCGGAACTGACTCGTCAGCTGGAAGATGTACACGGGTGCGGTGAGGGTCCTGCCGACGATGTTGCCGGAAACGAGGACGATGCTCCCGAACTCCCCGCAGGCCCGAGCGAAGGACAGGAGCGCCCCGGCAGCCACAGCTGGACGGATCGTCGGGAACACCACCTTGCGGAACGTGGTCCATCCGTTCGCGCCGAGGGTCGCCGACGCCTCCTCCTCGGCGGGGTCGAGCTCCAACAGCACGGGTTGAACGGTTCGCAGCACGAACGGCAGCGTGACGACCAGCAGCGCAAGCTCAACCCCGAGCGGGGCGAAGATCACCTTGATGCCTGCATGGGTGAGGAACCGACCGATCGGTGCGCCCGGGCCGTAGATCGCTACGAGCATCAAGCCGGTGACGAGTGTAGGGATCGCGATCGGGAGGTCCGCAACCGTGGACAGCACGGCGCGGCCCCGGAATCGGTACCGCACCAGCACATACGCCAGAAGGGTTCCCATCACGGCGTTCACAAGAGCGGTGATCGTGGCCGTGATAAGCGTGAGCCGGATCGCCGCGACGGCTCCAGGTCCTCGAAGCGCGTGCCCGAATGAGCCCAGCCCTTCGCCGAACCCCCTCCAGAGGATCGCTGCGACGGGCAACGCGATCACGCCGCCCAGGTAGACGATGGCAGCGCCGCGCAAGCCCAGCCTCCGCAACCGCGCAGCCGACCGGGGCGAAAACCCGCGGTTGGAGTTGCCGGCCGCAACGTGCGCGGCGCTGCTCATCATCGTCCTTTCAACTGCTAGCCGGCGTTCGCGATCGCCTGGGTGACAACCCCGGTGTCGCCGAACAACTTCTGGTTCAGGGCGTCCCAGCCGCCGAGATCCTGGACCGTGAACAGGTCCTGGATCGCCGGATACCCGTTCGCGGGGTCGCCCGCCTTGGCTTTCGCGGGATCGGTGGAGCGCAGGAACCCGTTGTCCGTGTAGAAGGTCTTCGCGTCCTTCGAGTGGAGGAAGTCGACGAATGCCTCCGCGACGTCGCGCACGCAGTGTGCGTCGACGTTCTTGTCCACGAGGGCGACGGGGTTCTCGATCAGGATCGAGCCCTTGGGGTAGACGGCTTCATCCGGCAGATCCGCGGCGTTCGCGGTCTTCACCTCGTTCTCATAGGTGATGGCGACGTCGGCGTTGCCGTCCTCGAAGTTCTGGATGGAGGTTCGCGCCGAGCTGTCGTAGGCGAACACGTGGCCGTTCACGTCCTGCACGAGCTTCGTGGCTCCGGCCTCGTCGTCCTTGGCGATCCCTGGCACGTCGCCGCGCAGAGCTGCACCCCACATCGAGACCTGGTTCCAGCGGGCGCCGCCGCTCTGCGCCGGGTCGGGCGTCAGGATGTTCACGTCCTTCGAGGCGAGGTCGCTCCAGTCCATGATGCCCAGTGGGTTGTTCGGACGAACGTCGAACACGACGACCGAGGACGAGACCATCCCGGCGTCCGGAGCTGTTGTCCAGTCGTGGGTGATCAGGCCCGCGTCCTTGATCGTGTCAACGTCGGGGGCGAGCGACAGCGCGACGATGTCGGCCTCTTGGCCGTTCACCACGTTCTGCGCCTGCGTGGTCGAGCCGCCGTACGACTCGAAGAAGTTCACGATCTGGCCGTCGTGCTCGTCCTTCCACATCGACTTGAAGGCGGGGATGATCTTGGCGTCGTATACGGCCTGCGGCGTGCTGTATGCGACGAACGTGATCGTGGGGCTGTCAGACGGTGTGCACGGGCCCGACGATGCCGTTGAGCCACCGTTGGAAGAGCATGACGCGAGGATGAGGGTCGCGACCGTGACCCCGAAGACGCTTCTGAACCGGACTGACATCCGAACTCCTCTCGATCGACCGACGTGATCCGCCGATTGGCCTGGAAGGTGCTCGGCCTCCGGTGGTCCGGTCAACCGAAAAGGGTGGAACGCACGAAACCTCGAGCGTCGGTCACGCGGCCCGAAGCCGAGATCCGTGGGAGTCGCCGCCGGATCTCCGGTCGTCCGGTCGATCGGCGTGACGGTAGATGTCTACCGACTCCAGGTTTCCCTGTCAAGCGCCGTGCGTTGGTTCGACCCTCGTTCGTGACACGATCACAACATCCCCTAGGGGGACGAACGACCGGCGGCCCTAACGGCCAGGATGCAACGGGCTGGACGGGTCGAAGAAATCGCCCGCTGGGCGTGCGTGGACGTGCCAATGGTCGGGGATGCGTCGGCGTTCAGGGTCGAGCCAGTAGCCATCGTCGCCGTAGCGCTCGGCGGCGACGTGTTCGAGGCGGGCGATCATCGCTGCCTCATGTTCGGGATCGGGGAAGGTGTGCGTTCGTGAGACGACCATAGGGGCGCGGCACACCATGCACTCCGCGACCCAGCACTCCTCGTCCTCGTGGAACCAGACGCTGACACGCTCTGCAGCGCAGAGTAAACAGTCGGGCTCGATCATCCGCTTCTCGTTAGATCGATCTGGTCCCCCACGTGCACCCCTTGTCTCTGGAACCACCCCGCATTCGCCTCCGCCGCTCCAAGATACGGGACAGGAGCCCCATATGTGGGGCAGGGGTCGGCCGTGCACGGCGTCATCTCCCGGATCGCCACGATCCGCCCGCTCGCGTCCCAGAAGGCGATCGACAAGGGGATCAACGTGTCCTTCATCCAGAACGTGCTCGTGGTTGGTTGGTCTCCCCACAGGAACGCCATGCCAGTCTCCGCGGGAAGATCGGTGCGGCCCATCAGCCCACGCTCTCGGAGGGCATCCGTATCCGCGATCGTCACGTGCAGCGTGGCTTGACCTTCGGCGGTGTTCACGAGCAGCACTCCCTCACCGCCGAGCGAGCTCGTCGTGGTTGTCGACGTCGAGGGGGAAGAGCAAGCACCGGCGGCAACCAGAGCGGCCCCCAATGCGAGGATCACGGGTGCGATGCGCCGCATGCGGCCCATCGTCCCACGCAGCCGTCCGGGCCCAGCAGATCCGGAAAGCCACCGCCGGAGATCGCGGTCCTTTCGCCAGAGAGCACCTCCCTGGTAGGGAGTGGCTATGTCAACCTCGATCCGGATCCCCCGAACACCGCGAGACGCCGTAACGTGATCTACGCCATTCTGCTCATGCGGCCGCGAGGTCTCGCAGGTAGCGTCCTGCCAGCCACCGTCGATGGGTTCGGTTTGCCGTGTGAACACTCTGATGGTGTGCAGTTCCCCTTCGAAGCCCTAAGGTTCGCTCATCACCTACGTCAGGACCACCGGCAGCAAAGAAGCCCAGCGAATAGCCGGCGGGGCGCTGCTTGCGCTCGTCGGCGGGGGGGTTTCGTTCATTCTGACCCTCTCTTACTCCGTCATCATCGCAAGGAAGCTGGGTCCGGCCGGCATCGGTATCTTCGGCCTTTCGTTGGCGATCTCGAACCTGCTGGCCGAGGGCAGTGATCTTGGGCTCGACTACGGGGTCGTGCGATTCGGAGGTATCGCCCGCGGCATGGGCGACTGGGGAAGGCTCCGGTCGACGACCCGATCGGCAGTCCGCGGATGCTTGATCGCCGGAGCGATCGCAGGAGGCGCCCTCGCTACGGGGAGCGCTCTAGGCGCGGAGATATTCCATAAGCCCTCGCTCCTCGTGCTGGTCCCGCTCGCTATCGCCGTCCCGTTCACTGCGACGACGGAGGTCCTGCGCGCGGGACTCCGAGCGATGGGCAATGCCTTCCGACCGGTGGCGTCCGCATCTCTCATCACGCCGAGCCTGCGCCTATGCACGGGCGTCGTCGCAGTCCTGGTCGTGCCGTCTTCCCGAGCCGTCGCGCTGGGCTATATGGGCACAGAGGTTGTCGTGTGTGGCATCACCGCCCTCATGCTCTGGCGGTTGGTGCCTCGCGTAGAGGGTCCACGGGAGGCGCCCGTGAAAGGGCTCTACCGTTTCTCGTTGCCGATGTCGCTGAATCGCATCTTCCTCTACAGCAACAACCAGACTGAGATCTTTTTCCTCGGGATCTTCGCACCAGCCGCCACGCTCGGCATCTTCTTCGTCTCGAGGCGGCTCTCGCTATTGCTCAGCTCCCTGCTCGCCTCGATCGCGCTGCTCTTCAATCCGATGGCGGCCGAGCTGCATCATTCCGGTCGGATGGATGAGCTCGATCACGTCTTCAAGACGGCGACGAGATGGCTGCTTACGATCGGGCTTCCCGTCTGCCTCATCGAGGTACTGTTCTCCCCGCTCATCCTCAAGATCTTCGGCAAGGGCTACGCGGCCGGTGCGACGGCGCTCGCGATCCTCGCTCTCGGGCAACTGGTCAACGTGGGGACCGGCACGGTGGCAAACCTTCAGGCCATGACGGGCTTCGCGAAGATCACCCTCCTCAATTCACTCCTGTTCCTCACGCTGTCGATCATCCTTGACCTCCTGCTCATCCCGAGCGTTGGGATCGTTGGGGCAGCTTTGGCCAACAGCACCTCACTCGTGGCCGTGAATGTCCTCCGCTTGTGGCAGATCCACCGCAACCTAGGGCTCACTCCCTACGACCGCTCTTTCCTGCGCCCTGTTGCGGCGGCGGTACCGGCCGCCTTGGTCGGGCACTTCGTCCCGCTGGAGCATCTGCAGGACGCGTTCGAGCTGCTGGCACGCGCGGCCGTACTCGGAGTGGTCTACTTGGGGTGCCTGAGTGCCCTCGGTTTCGAGCCGATCGACCGCGAGATCGCTCGCGCGGTAGTCGCCCGGTTGAGGAACCGGCGGTTTGAGACAAGCCCAGATGATTCGTAGCGGGATCTCCTTCGGGCCGGACGGTGATGAATGACAACGCGTCCACCCGACGTCTACATCGTCGTCCTCGACACGTTACGGGCGTCAGAAGGGCCCAATGGTCCCGTGGCCGCGGATACCATGCCGTGGCTCAGCGCTTGGGCTGCCAAGGAGGCGGTCGCCTACACCCGGGCAACGAGCGTGGCCCCCTGGACGCTACCGGCTCACGCGACTCTCTTCACCGGCCACTACCCATCCGTCCACGGCGCCCATGAGCGGAACCTTTCTCTGGGGACTGGCCTTCCAACGCTGGCTGAATGGTTCAAGGAGAACGGCTATCGAACGGCCGCCGTCTCCGCGAACGCCTGGGTCGGCCCTGAGTTTGGACTTGGCCGCGGCTTCGACCACTTCGTGCGGGTGTGGCAGTTGAAGAAGGCAGATAGTGAGGTCACGAAGGTGCTGAAGCATTCGCAGCACCTGTCGCGCTCGGGGAAGGCATGGCGGGTGCTCGCCACCCATCACCCGAGTGAACTCGTCAACATTTCGTTCCGATATGCGCGGCGACGGGTCCGGTACGGCGACTTCGATGCTGGAGCCGTGAATCGCGAGGCGCTCGAGATCGTCAAGAGCGCGGGGTCGAGTCCCCTATTGCTTTTTGTCAATCTCATGGAGGCGCACGCTCCTTATTGGGCCCCCCGGCGTCACCGCAAGCGCTTCCTGCCTTCCGGCACCAGCGCCTCGTACGCTCGACACATCCCGCAAAGCTCGTCGAAGGTCAATGCTGGCGTCGCTCACCTGCGAGATCGTGATTGGGCCGTGCTTGGGGCCCTGTACCGGGCGGAGGTGCGGTATCTCGATGAACGGCTGGAGCAACTCCTCGGATCCATCGACAGGCATAGAGGCCTGGGGAACGCCGCGGTCGTCGTACTTTCCGATCATGGTGACAACATCGGTGAACACGGGCTGATGGGGCACAACTACTCCGTCTGGGAGACGTTGCTGCACGTCCCCCTCATCATCCGCTACCCGGACGGAGCCGACGGTGGCACGAGCGACCCCCGCCTGGCTCAAACGGCCGACATCCTGCCAACGATCGTCGAGGCCGTGGGTGGCTCCCTCGGATCGGAGGTTGCAGGCACCAGTCTTCGTGCTCCAGTCCCGCGCGAACTCGCGGTGGCGGAGTACCTCGCCCCGATTCCGAGCATGGAGACGATGCACCTGAAGTACCCAAATGCCGACTTGCATCGATTCGACCGCTCGCTCAGGGCCTTGCGGACAGCAGACGACGAGAAGTTCATCTGGGACTCCAAAGGGGAGCATCTCCTCTACGACCTCCGAGCGGATCCCGGGGAGACGAGGAACTTAGCCCTGGAGCGACCCGAGCGGGCAGCCGAGCTCGCCGGATCGCTGGCGCGCTGGGTGGAGCAGCTTGGCGAGTCGGCCGATGCTCCACCACCCGCCGCTCCGATCGAGGACGAGGTGCGTCGACAGCTCGAGGCGATGGGATACCTTGCCTGAACGATCGATCCGCGAAGGAGCGGTGTTGGAGTTGCTGGCGCCCGTGTGATCGCCTGCCACCTGCTAGAGGTAACCGAGAGCTCGCAGTTCCCTCTCGACCACGAGATCGCGTTCTCCAGTCTGAGCCCCTGGGCCCAGGAGAGGAGGTCGTCGATCCGCGATCGCCTCGGCGAGCCGTCTCCGCATGACGTCCCTGCGACCGCCCCCGGACACGTCGGTCGTCTCGGAAGGATCGCTGCCCAGATCGTGGAGCCGCTCCCGGCCCGCACTGTCAAGGACGAACTTCCAGTCCTCGTCGTACAACACCCAGCTCGAGGCCTTCGAAGCACCGTCATGGAAGTCACGCTGGGCACGACGCACCGATCCTGCGTGGTTCCACGCCCCTTCATATTCGGCGACGACGGGCGTCGGCCGGGGGAGCGTCGCGCTTTCGCAGTTCGTCCAATCGAGCACCGCCCGATACAGGCTTTGGGTGCTGACGCGGGCGTGCTCGGTGCCCCGTCCGACCAGCTCGACCGGTCCGAGCACGAGCAAAGGAACGTGCAGAAGCTCCTCATAGACCGAACCGACGTGACCGAGCAGGCCGTGCTCTCCGATGTGCTCTCCGTGATCCGCAACGATGACGACCACGGTGTCCTGCATCCTTCCGGCATCATCGAGCCAACGCAGCAGCTCTCCGAGACGGCGATCGAGGTAGGTGACCTCTCCCATGTAGAGCCGCCGCAGCATTGCGACATCCTCTGGCGGAAGCTCGCGTTTCGTGATCCTGCCCTGCGCATCGAACTTCAGGGGACTGCGGTAGCGGAGGAGAACCTCGACCGCGAGGTCCGCCTCCTCACGCGAGAATCCCTCAAAGTCCGGTGGCGGATGACATGGCCAGTGCGGCTCCATGAGGTTGACGAACGCGAAGAACGGCGCCCCGGGCTCGCGGAGGTATTCTCTGATTTCGGTCATCGCCCGAGTTGCACCCCAGTCCTGACCTCGGCTCCGGAGCCCCGCGAGCATCCGCCGATGCTTGAGCCAGCCCACGAGAGGGTCGGGGAGTCTGCGCGCTATGCGCGTGGCGCGGTTCTGACCGGTCTTCCCGGATGGATTCTCCTTGATCGAAAGGAAGCGTTCGAACCCGTGGTCGAAGCCGAGGTACTCGCTGATCCAGGCGTTCGCGGAGATCCCCACCGTGCGGTAACCCCGCTCGAGCAGCAACGACGGTAGCCAACGGTCGAGGAGCGGGCCTTGCAACGCGCCCCGGCGAGGCCAGCCGTGATCGTCCAGCAGATTCGGCCCCCACACGCCGTGCTCGCTGGGGGTGAGCCCGCTGAACATCGAAGCGTGGGCGGGTGGGGTCCACGGCGCGGGCGACGTTGCCCTCAGATAGATGCGTCCACCATCTGCCGCGGCCGACAGCTCGGGCGCGACTCCGCCACCCACACCGAGACCGAGCGCGTCCGCTCGGGTCGTATCGACGACGACAAACATGATGTTCGGTCCGTCGATAGCCGCTCGACTCATCGATTCCCCCGTCTTACATGTAACCGAGCGCGCGGAGCTCGGCTTCGACGTCCGGGTCGGGATCCGTTGCGCTTATGCTGCTTCCATCAACCAGGCTGGGCCGCCGTCCTGCAAGGGATCCGGCCATGAGATCGCGCATCTTTTCCAACGGCCCGGCGGAGCCGACGTCGCGCGATTCGGTCGGGTCGTCGTCGAGGTCGTACAGCACCTCGTTCCCGATCTGGTTGCGGACGTACTTCCATCTGTCCTCGTACACCGCCCACGACGTCGCCTTCAGCCGTTCTTCCGGCGGCTTGCCAGCGAGCCTCCGCTGCACGAGTGGGTGATACCAAAGCCCTTCGTTGTCGGCGAGCGTGGGAGCGTCGCTGTGCAACTCGGTCCGCTCGCCGTTCGCCCATCCGAGGATCGTTCTGTATAGGGCTTGCGTGCTGATCCGCCGTTCCTCGACGCCTCGGCCTACCAAGTCTTCAGGTCCGAACACCATCAGCGGAACGTGCACGAGCTCTTCGTAAAGCGACGAGCCGTGACCGAACAGGCCGTGCTCGCCGAGTTGTTCTCCATGATCTGACACGATGACGAGGACCGTGCTGTCGAGCCCGCTTGCTTCGTCGACCCGCTCGATCAACTCCAAGATGCGACTCTGCAGGTAGGACACTTCCCCTGCGTATAGTCTGCGAAGCATCTTGAGGTCATAGGGCTCCAATGTTGTCCCGTCCATGTATGCGTCGATCCAGAACTGCTTGAACCGACCAAGCCGTGCCAGCAGGTCGACAGCGTGGTGTCTCTCGGACGAGGAGAAGCCCTCGAATCTTTCCGGCGGGAGGTAGGGCCAGTGCGGTTCCATGAAGTTGAGGAACGCGAAATACGGCCTTTCGCGTCCCGCCAACCACTCGGTGATCGTCTCTAGCGTTCGGCGCGCACCAACGTCGGGACCGAGCTGCCCCATCCGCCGTCCTAAACGCCGACGCCTGACGTATGTCGCGACGCTGTCGGGAGCACGCCGCGCCAACCGGGCGGATAACGAGCGGGCGGCCCATCTCTGCGATGACTTCTTCAGAGACAAGAATCGTTCGAAACCCACGTCACAACCGAGCGAAGGCGCGATCCAGGGATTGGCCGAGATCCCGAGCGTGTGATAGCCGGATCCGGCGAGCTTGACGGGTAGCCATCGCGCCGCCAACTCACCTTGTATCAGCTTCGTCCTGGGACGACCGTCAGCGTCGAAGAGATTGGGCTTCCAAATCCCGTGTTCGCTTGGGGCGAGGCCGGTGAACATCGACGCATGCGATGGCGCGGTCCATGAACTCGGGGAGGTCGCCCGACGATAGAGACGTCCTGAGTGGATCACTTCCTCATTCAGCCGAAGCGCCTCGAGGGAGCTGTTCGCGAACGTATCCGCCCGAGCGGTGTCCGCGACCACAAGGACCAGGCTCGGGCCGTCGGGGATGGGGCCTGATGCCATCAGGTCACCTCGTCGCTTGCAGAGCGGACTGGGCAAGGACCGGGGTGCCGAAGAACCCAGAGGCGTCGACCCCTAGGAGGGCCGCGATCGTCGGCGCGACGTCGTGAAGTTCGTAGGGGCCGAGACGCAGCTCAGCGCCCCGCACATACAGGTGTGAGTCCTCGTAGGTGTGCATTCCAGCAAGCCCTTCCGCCGGAGGTCCGAACACATCGGTCCCTCCAGCCGACGCCTTGAGCTCGTAGCCCGGCCTGAAGGTCAGGGTGGCGTCTGGGCCGCGCGTAGCCTGAGGCCCGTGGTAGGCATCGTCGCGAAGGATCAACTCGTTGTAGACGAGTTCGTCGGTTTGCGGACCCGTGAATCCCTGTAGGTCTGAGACGAGGCGTTCGAGAACGGAATTAACCTGTTTCGGTAACACAGTTCCTCGAGGGCGTATCCCCGCGCGGTTGATGTAGAAGCGACCAGGAGCAAGTGAGTAGACCGTCGATCGAGAACTGATGTGGCTCAGGTCCTTGGGCTTCGCGTCATCGAAAGCGAGATACCCGCGCTCCCGGAGCCAGGCATTGGTGTTGACGTTTAATCGCTCAGTCGTGAACCCGTGATCGGACATGATGATCAGCTCGGCACCCTCTGGCAGCTCTTCGACGAGCCAGCCGACGAACTCGTCGATCGCTGCATGGAACCGATGGAAGAGGTCGGTGACCCTTCGATCCCCCGCCTCCATCGCGTTCCAATGAAAGTGGTACAGCCGATCAGTCTCGGTGACGACGCCCACGAATAGATCCCAGTCTTCTTCGCGGAGTAACTTGCGGATGGCCCTCTTTCGCGAGTCGAAGGTCTCGAAGAGATCGCGGTCGAGCGCCTCGAATGAACCCCGCGAGGCCCAGGCGTCCAGATCGATGCGGTACCCCATGGCTTGGAGCGACGGCAGGAGCTCCGGAGGGTAAACCGCGCGCTCGATGGACGGAGCGACGAACCCCGATACCAACACACCATTCAGCTGACGGGCGGGGTACGTGCCCGGTACGTTCAGCACTATCGACCGTTTCCCGCTCTTTTCCAAGATATCCCACAAGGCGGGCGCGGTGACGTGCGTCAGATTCGGGAAATAGAACTCGTGGCTTTCGGCACGACAGTCCATGAACCCGAACACTCCGTGCCCTCCCGCGTCCTGCCCGGTAAAGAAGGATGTCCAGGCCGTCGACGAGACCGTCGGAAGAGACGAACGCATCGGCACGAGGTTGCCCTCATCGAAGAGGGCAGCCAGGTTCGGAAGGCGACCGGCAGCCGTCTCTGCGCGAAGGTAGCTGTAGGGCACGCCGTCTAGGCCGAGTACGAACACACGAGAACGCGCACCGCCGCTCTTTCGGCGCAACAGATTCAAGAGCGACCCCTTGAAAGGACGAAAGCGACGTGGGTAACCGCCGCCAGGACCGCGGTTGGCACGATAAGCAGGGTCAGAAGCGCCAAGTCCCAGAGGATCCGATGAGCTGCTTCTTTGAGTTCCGTGGGCAACTCCTTAGAACTTGGATTCGAGGAGCGCAACTTACCCACGATGCGGTGCATCATCGCATCCGCTTCTTTGCGTACGGCCGCTACCGCAGATTGACGAGGTGGGGGTACGCCTCGCTCGGCCCAACCCCCAAGGGCGCCTGTCATGAATCACCCGGCTCCGACGTCGGTAGGCGTCTCTTGGCTAGACTGCAGGACCGGATATCAGGCGGCGTGCGGGAGTTGTCCGCCAGGTTCTTGAATCGGTCGACGATCGCTGGAGTAGCTCAGACGGCAGAGCACCTCCATGGTAAGGAGGGGGTCCGGGGTTCGATTCCCCGCTCCAGCTCGACGTTCTACCAGCGCAAACGCTATTTGCGCCGAGTGCCAGAACCGCTGAGTGGCGCGCCGTTCCACTCGTATTCCACTCGCCCGGGCGGAAGCCGGAACCTGTTGCGGCCCTGTATGCGTCACAATGAGCGCGAGGAGACGCATGATGGGGTTAGCGATGCGCTGGAAGGTGCCGGTCATCATCGCGTCTGTGGCGGCCGCCCTCGTCGCCGGGGTGGTCGTGGGCCGACTCACGGACCAGCCGGTTGCTCCCGGCGAGGGCCAACGGCCTCAGCCCGGCGCGGAACTCCTCAACCTCTGGCTCGTTGGCCCGCCCGGACAGAACGTGATGTTCTGCCCTCATCCCGAGCTCATGATTGGCATTTCGAATTGTCAGCCGCTCTCACGCGTGGCCGCGTACATCCCGCGCGTCTTGCCACCCCCACCCACGAAGGTCGCTCCGGGATGCGACGGTGACTATCGGCTCATCTTCAACTTCGCCGACCGCTCACGCGCTGTCTACAGTGTGTGCGAGGTTCCGCCCGTCCTGGTGCCCCTGTACGAAGCCGCATTGAAGCTCATGCCGAAGGTCACACCGTGACCTCAGCCGACAGAGCGAGCGCGTCTCGCACCGCATCATCGTCGCGCGGGACGACGTGTCCGTAGACGGTCATCGTGAACGCGGGGGTTGCGTGCCCCAGCTGCTCGGAGACCTTGAGCGGCGATACGCCGCGGGACAGAAGCTCGGACGCGTACGCGTGCCGCAGGTCGTGCAACCGCAGCACTACGCCGAGCCGACGCACGTGCCGACCAAAGAACCGCGTCAGCCGCTCCGGGTGTACGGGTTGGCCCGTACCGTCGTCGACCACGAGCCGCGTCGGGGGACCGATGCCCAAACGGTCCGCTTGCTCGGTCTTCGCAGCGCTCAGGATGCGAACGAGGTCGTCGGCCAACGTTACCGTGCGGTGTGCGTGCGAGGTCTTCAGGATATCCGTCAGTACGACGTGCTCGCCGACGTACGTCGCCGCCTGCCTGACGCGTAGCGTCCCTGCGTCTAGGTCGACGTCGGACCAGCGGAGACCCAAGACCTCGGAGCGACGCATCCCGGTTCGCGCGGCGATGATGAGGGGCAGGTACTTTGGCTGTCCTTTGGCCGCCGCGACGACGGCCAGCACATCGGGGTAGGGGGGCGCGTCGATTCGATGCTCGGGCTTCTCGGGTAGCTCGACGCCGAAGTCCCTCGACGCCGGGTTGCGGGGGATGACGCCGCGTCGGACGGCAAGCGTGAACCCTGCTCGCATGACGCTCGCGACCTTCAGCGCTGTGTGCACGCTCGTCTCCTCGGCCTTGTCAACGACACGCTGAGCATCCTCAGGGCGAACGGTTTGCAGCCGCATCGAACCGATAACCGGCGAGATGTAGTCGCGGACCAGCTGCCGGTACCGCTCGCGCGTGCGCGGTCGCAGCTTCTTGTGCGACGTGACCCACCCGTCCAGGAACGCGTCGACCGTCGTCGCCTCGGGCGCTCGATACGTGCCGCTGTCCTTCGAGACCCGGAGCTTCGCTTCGGCGGCGTCGGCCTCCCGTTTCGTCCGGTAGCCGCCGTGCCAGGTCTGCTTGCCATCCGAGCGCGTGTAGACGTACCAACGAATACCTGAGCGCGTCTGCTTCTTCTGGACCGGCATCGGTCATCCCTCCTTCGGGGGTAGGACGCCGAGGCGTCGTGCCTCGGCGATGTGACGCGCGGCGGTGCGCTTGGGGAGTCCGAACGTCCGCATGACAGCAAGGCGCGGTTTCCCGTCAAGCTCGGGGTCGAGTCGGCCCGCTTCGGCCAGTCGGTAGACCTCAGCGACCCGACGGTAGTGGTCCGGTCCGTAGACGACAGGGCGTCCCAGTCCCGGCTCCGGGACCTCGATGGGGACCGGCTGGTCATCCGGCCCGATGACGGTCGGGAGAATGTGGAGGCGAGCGTACGGCTCGTGTTCCAGCGGCACCGCTTCGAGGACCCGTCGCGTCACTCTGTGCCCCTCAGGCGAGCGGACCTCCAACCCCGTCAGCACCCATCCGCCTTGCTCCGTGAGGCTCCACGTGCCGACGACCTCCCAGGTTCGGCCGTCCTCGTCCTTCCAGACGCTCCACGTCGTGCTTTCCGCCACGGTGCCAGTATCTTACCCGGGTGGCCCTGTATGTGCAATCGCGTTAGCTTTTCTAACGGCTGAGAAGACACTCACATCCGTACTTGCTGTCACCCCGGGAGCGAGCGGTATGGTGCCGGTATGAACGATTCAGCCGAAGACTTGGCTCGGCTCGCGAGGCTCCGTCGGCTCCTGTCCGTAGGCCTGGCTTCGGCCGTGCGCGAGGACGCGGGCGTGAGCCTCCGCGAAGCGGCGCGGGTGGTGGGCGTCTCCCGCCAAACGCTCGCCGCGTGGGAGCGGTCTGACTGGACCCCCCGGCGCGAACGCACTGCGGCGCTCCGCTATCTCGCTCTCCTAGACCGACTCATGTCGGGGGGCCGGGTTGCTGCCTGACCCCTCGGCGACGCAGACGCCGGACCCTCGCGAGCGGGCGTGCTGGACCGTCGAGGAAGCGGGACGAGTGCTCGGCATCAGCCGAGCGCAGGCGTACCGACGTGTTGCCGATGGGACCCTACCCGTCCTCAGGCTCGGGCCGAGGTCCCTTCGCGTGCCCGTGGCGGCCCTCGCGCGCCTGCTCGAAGGCGGGCCAAACGATGCCCGAGCATGAGTCGCTGGCGAAGACGCAACGGGTCAGGGCTCGCGCCGTTGCTCGCACCTTGAATGAGCTTCGGGTCCTTGATGCAATCCACGACTACCCATCGGCGCGGACGCAAGGCTACGTCTGGGCGAAGACGGCCGACATCGCGGCTCGGTCCGGCTGTCCACATGAGGGCGACGTTCGGGGGGCCATGCGTTCGCTGCGGCGTCGAGGCGTTATCCGGTTCGGAGACCGTCGAACGGCCCCTGTGGGCGGTTTACGGAAGCCCGTCCTGCTCGGGCGCGAGCTATGGCCTCAGGGCGTGCCCTATCTCCCCGATGAAGCGGTCGACACACTGGTTCAAGACACCACCGGAGCGCCCCTCCGCGGGTGGCCGTCACCGGCGGCGGTACCGCCGGTGATAACCGGCGGGCGTCCCCCCGGTATTCAGCGGCGGCGGTCCCGCCGGTACTACCAAGGGGGAAGAAATGAGGAGAAAGGTCATCCTTCACTACTCGTGAAGGATGAGGCGTCGGGATTCGCTTCGCTGCGCTTCGCTCATCACGACGCGGCCGAGGAGCAGAGCGCGATAGGGGGCTCCCGGTGAGCAAGTCCCGCCGCGAGGACTTCGAACGGGACTTCGAGCGCGCCGACGCGAGCGGTGACCCACACGCGATAGACCGCGCGAAGGCCGCGCACTCGGCCGAGAACGAGGTCACCCAGGCAACTCCACCTCGCGCGCGTCGCGGTCGCATCCCGAAACAAACGAGGCGGCAACGGTGAAGGTCGGCGACCGACTCCACCACGTAACCGAACGCCGGGAGGCTGACAGGAGGCGGCTGACCTGCGGGTCCGCTCGTCATCGCACGGGCAACCTCGCGTTCGCGCGCAGTGCCCCGTCCTCGCCCGCCTCTGATGCTGCCCGCTGCCGCCTCCACGATAGGGAGCCGGTCGGCGAAAAGATGCCCGCACGCTGCGGAAACGCGGCTTCCGCGCGGCGTTCCACTCCGATTCCACGTTCCGACCCGGCTCCCACGGGAGCCCTGAGCCACGGGAGGCACAGTCCATGACCGACAAGACCCAAGCCGACTTCGTTCGAGCTGTCGAGGCCGAGTACGTGCCGCTGCGCAACGACCTGTTCGCCGACCCGGAGCTACGCGAGGCCCTGCAGCCGCTCGACGCCGCTCGGGAGGTCATCGTCGCGAAAGCCGCGACGCTCGCGACCATCCGGGAGGAACACGCGGCTGGGCGGCTCGCCGACTCGCAGGTACCGAGGCTCCGCGCCACCCTCGCGCAGGAGATGGCTACCGCCCAGGATGCCGCTGACCGTGCCGCTCGTGCCCGCCTCGCCGCTCTGCCCGCCCAGCTGGCCGAGCGAGCCTTTCCCACCCCCCCACGGGGCCCCCAGACCGCCGAGGCGAAGGCCGACCTGCAGCTTCGGCTCGGTACTGCCGAGGACCTGCATGAGGCGACCCTCGATGCCCTCGACGCCGCCACGCGGTCCGGCGACTCGCTGAGTGTCCAGCTGCTCGCATCCGACTGGGGAGCCGACTACCTCGCCACCAGAACCGACCGCCAGACCGCGCGTGCGGTCCGTGACGAGGTTCGAGCCCGTGTCTCGCAGACACCCGACGTGCTGCCCGAGGACCGACGCAAGGACGTGGCCCGCATGGCTCGGCTCGCCGACCTGCACCGCGCCTTCGACGCCGGTCTGAACCTGGTCGACATGGAGCGGCAGGCCGCCGAACGGAGCTGACGTGCCGAAGCCCTGCCCGGTCTGTGTTTCGCCGAGTCGCCCCGCCATCGAGCGAGACATCTTGTCGCTGCGCTCACCGACCGAGGTCGCGAGGCGATGGAATCTGAGCCGGAAGACCGTCTCCACGCACCGGAACCGCGACATGGACCCCCTCGCAGCCGTGGACACGGACGCCGACACGTCGACGCTCGCGCGCGTCGAGGACCTGACGCACCGGCTCGAAGACATGCTGTCGAAGGCGAGCACCGGCACCGTGTACGCGAACCTGGCGGGGCAGCTTCGGCAGTCCCTCGAACTGCTGGCGCGGCTGCGTCGTGAACTGGACGAGCGCCCACAGGTGGCCATCCTCGCCGCGCCCGAATGGCTCGCCGTGCGCGCTGTCGTCTTCGCTGCCCTCGCCCCGTACCCCGATGCGCGAGCCGCCGTCGCTCGTGCCCTTTCGGGTGGTGAAGGCCGAGTACTACCGGACAGAGCGGTGGCGCTGACCGAGCCCCACCGCGAGGGTGACGCCCACGACGACGCTAGCCAGCGCGATGGCGACCCGCAGCAAAACGAACTCATGACTGCACAGAGGCGCCAAGCCGAGGCAGACATCACCGTTGCAATGAGCGACTCCGGGCCTAAGCACACACGACACGGGATTCCAAGCGAGCGCGAACACCACGCCGATGACGGCCAGGGCGACACCAGCCAAACGGAGCCTCATCCGCCACATCATCCCTCATTCGAACCCGGGCGGGCAGCCGGTTCCTCGCAATGAACCCCCTCGCCGTCGACCTCGCCGCCTCGCTCGACCCCGCGACTTTCGCGCGCCGTGCGGGGTTCGAGCCCGAGCCGTGGCAGGCCGACATCTTGCGCGAAACTCATCCGCGCGTGGTCCTCAACTGCTGCAGGCAAGCGGGGAAGTCCACGCTCGCAGCCGTTCTCGCGGTGCATCAGGCGGTGTACGACCCGGGGTCGCTCACGCTGCTGCTCGCCCCGAGCTTGCGTCAGAGCACCGAGTTGTTCCGCAAGGTCCTTCACGCATACAAACGACTCCACCGACCGGTTCCGAGCGAGGCCGAGACGACGCTGCGACTCGAACTCGAATCGGGCTCGCGCATCATCGCGCTGCCCGGCACTGAGGCGACCACGCGAGGGTTCAGCGCCGTTGGGCTGCTCATCGTGGACGAAGCCTCTCGCGTGCTCGATGAGACGTTCGCCGCCGCGCGTCCGATGCTCGACCCCGACGCGGGTCGCATCATGTTGCTCTCGACGCCGTTCGGTGCGCGCGGGTTCTTCTACGAGGCGACGCGCGACCCCGATACGTGGCGCACGTTCACCGTCTCTGGCGAAGAGGTCGCGCGTCTGTCGCCCCGGTTCCTTCGCGAACAGGAACGCGCCCTCGGCGCGTGGTGGTTCGACCAGGAATATCGCTGCATCTTCCTCGACGCTGCGACCGCAGCGTTCGCATCGGATGACATCGAAGGCGCGTTCGGAAAGGTGGAGACGTGGAACGTTATGCCGTTCTCGGTCTGGACATAGGACAACGACGCGACCCGACCGCGCTCGCCGTCGTGGAAGCGGTCGCCGAGCGCACCGGTCGCGTCGTACACGTCGGCCACGAGCCACCGTTCGGAAGCTGCGAGCGGTGCAAGCCCGAGCGCGAGGATGTGTTCTACGTACGCGATGTCGGACGGCTGAAGCTCGGCACGAAGTACCCCGCCGTAGCCGAGCACGTCGCCGAGGTCGTTCGCGCGCTGAACGCGCGCGGTCTTCGGCCGTACCTACTCGCCGACGTGACCGGTGTCGGCCGACCGACGCTCGACATCCTCACGCCGAAGCTGTCCACGTTCGACGTGCTCGTTTCGGCCGTCACGTTCACGGGTGGTGAGAAGCTGCGCGGCACGCTCGGCGCGCCGGAGGTGTCGATGCCCAAAGGTCTGCTCGTCTCGCGGCTGCAGGCGCTGCTACAGACGACGCGGCTTCGGATGCCGGACAACGACCGCACCCGAGCGCTCGCCGAGGAACTTCGCGTGTACGAGGTTCGTGTTTCCGAGAGCGCGAACCTGCAGGCAGGGGCGTTCAGGACCGGCACGCACGACGATATGGCGACGGCGCTCGGCCTCGCGACCCTGTTCGACCCCTCATCCCAGCAGGTGAGGTATGGGCCAGCGCCCTGGCCTGCGCCGTACTGAAGCCGGTCCTCGGAGCGCGACCGTCTGCGCGTCGGTCCGTCGCTCGCTCGTCGGTAAGCGGGCTCCCTACGGTGATGGGGGCGGGGACCGGCTTCTCTTGTGTTGAAGGCGACCATGAAGCTGACAGACACGGCAAGCGGCGACGGCGGGTTGGGTGTGTAATAGGTGTGTGACTGCACTGCGGCGTGCTGCATGGGTCGGCATCCTTGCGAGCCTCGCGCTGAGCCTCTTCGCCACCGCGTCGCTCGGAAAGGGCGCATCCAGCGTTGTAATCCAAGGACCGGGACTCGTTCACCCTCTCACCATCTTGGCCTCGGAATCTGGGGACCCAGTCGACCCCCTCATGACTGATTCGGGGTTCTGGCTAGAGGCGTGCGGCCACTGCCGAGGAGTGGTGTCGCAGCAGCCGTCGGGGGACCTCGGTCCTCGGTACACCCTTACCTACGCGATGGGCCTAGAGACGACGACGCCGTCCAACCAGGTCGTGCAATACGTGTTCCCATTCGCGCAGCCGCAACCAGTCACGTACATGCCTGGCAGGGGTTGGTACGTCGCTCATCCTCGCCTGAAGGGGCTGCTCGTCGGCTTCGGTCTTCCGGCAACGGTCGCAGAGGCTACAGGGATTTCGGCCGATATCCTCAGGCACCGAGGCAACCCGCTCGTCGCGACCGCAGCCCACCAAGGTTGGTTCGTTCCGTGGGTAGCGCTCGTCGCGCTGGTCGCTGCCGTCACGGGACTTCTGGTGCTCGTACGGTCGCACCGACCGAGAACCGCATGAGCCGTCGCCGCCGCCGCGAAGTGGTCGACGACGACGAACTCTGAACGGCTAACTTCCCAGGCGTCGAAACTAAGCCCCGACCGTAGGGGCTGACGACGATGTTCCGAGGGAGCAGCTGGTTGCGTGACCTAGCAGTAGTCTCCGACCGCGATAGTCACATCGGTGAGCTTCGGGGCAAGTCCCTTTTGGTCGATGATGCTGAGGGTTCCAGCCTCGTGGAGCATCTGCGACTGCTGAACGATGGCTTCCAACACCTGAAACGAGAACGCCTTTACCTGCGCGTCGTGCGACTTCGTGTCCTCTTCGAAATAAACGGCAGCTGTTTTGAGCGCAGCGAGCGAAGGGTCGATGTCGTTGGCCGGACCCTCTGACATTGCGTTCAGCGCGTCTAGCAAGGCCCCGTTGTAGTGCTGGCAAAAGGCGGCATGTTCCGGGCCTGCGGAGGGGCCGACGGGGCCGATGTTGACGCGCGAGGGCACCGAGGAACTCCCGCTGCTGCATGCTGTAAGCAGCGCGCCCACGGCGACTACAACTCGAACAGTACCTCGCATCGTCGCCGGACCGTACCAGGCCGAGCCACCGCCTGCGCCCTGAAACATCGAACGACCCCCGGTCTTCCAGCGCAGGACCCAGGGCCGTTCGTAGAGGGCGCTACCCGGAACGGGCGCGCTCAAGGTCGGCGCGAGCCTCATCCGAACGCGCGTCTTGCAAACGCCCGCAGGCTCTTTACGTTCACTAGCAGGTCACGAGCTTCATCTTCGCGAATGAACGTTGTAACCGAGCCTATGTCGTCAAACTCTCGGTCGAACAACGAGTTGTAGTCGAATCGAATCATGCCGCAACGCGTCACGGTCTCCTCATCGCGAATCACTGCCGACAGCTCGCCGACCCACGACGATTGGAAAGTCTCGAAGGCCGCCATCAGTATTGCGTCGTCGCCCGGCCAGATTCCGGGGCTAGAACCTAGGCGTTCGTCTCCTTCAATCATGCGACTAAGTATTGTCTCGATGGGCGCGACGAGGCTACTGAGGCGCAGCATCGCTTCGTCTCGTCGTTCGGCTCTGCGTAGGCGAGTGGTGAGCTTCTCCGTTCGCCATTCCTGGTAGACAGCCACGATGACCCCGCCGATGACTCCGCCGAGAAGGGCGAGCCCTGCACCGATGAGCAGCTTCCCCATGAGCGGAGGCTACCGGGAACCGGGCCCGGTCGGACCACGGAAGCGGGCGCGCCGTTCGATGTGCGGCATTGCTCACTGCAGCATCGGCGGTCTAGGGTTCACGACGTGCAAACGTCGAGAACGCTGGTATTCGGGCACCCTCGCGCTTCTGGTCCTCGTCACGAGCTGCAGCAAGACGGGCACCGGTCAGAGCGGACGGACAGTCGTCCTTCTCTATATGGTCGACTGGACGACCTACCATCCAGCTCTGCCCAGCGCGCTATCCATTACATACGTGGAGGGCGACGGAACCCAGAAGACGGTCATAGCCGACAGCCTCCCCTGGGTCTGGCGCGAGAAGTTCACGCTCCCCGCAACAGTATCCCTGTCGGTTACAGGCAGCGCAGGAACCACGGCGACGTGTTCAATCTCCGCACCTACGACTGACAATCCACCGCCACCAGCGCTGCTGAATCCCCTCTCGGGCACTGTGGACAAACAGGCTTGGTCGTGCGTCGTTAGCCCGTACACAATCTCGTAGACACCGAAGGACGAAGCCCCAACAACCAGCGGTAAGCATGTTCGACGTTCCACTCCCGTTCCACTCGCAGGCATCTCGCACCGTTTCTCGGCGTCTCATCGACATCCCAACGCGAGCGCGAACGCCCTGGTGACGAGATGTGCGGGCACCGGGGGAGACAGCCTGAGACGTGGGGTGGCATGATGGTAAGGAGGGGGTCCGGGGTTCGATTCCCCGCTCCAGCTCGAACGGCTGGATCGCGTTATGCGGTCGCCGACACGCCCTGCCGTTGCCCCGATCCGCACATGTGCGGGCGCGGCGCGTCCGAGCTCGCGATCGGCCTCCTCGATGCCGAGCGCGAGCAGCCCCGGGCTTAGAATCGGCCGATGTCATCGCTGGCCCGGGCACTCAACCGACCCGTCGTCGCGATCGTCGCGGTCGGGATCATCGCCGCTGCTCTGAGATTCATCCACCTCGGCTACCCGCAGGAGAGGGTCTTCGACGAGATCTACTACACGAAGTCGGCGTGCATCTTCCTCGGATACCCGAACGATCGATGCGATGTGAAGACGGCCGACGAGAAGGCGTTCCGCGAGCAGCGGAACGACACCGCCGCCTGGGTCCACCCTCCGCTCGGCAAGTGGGCCATCGCACTCGGTGAGCTCGCCGCTGGCACCGGTCCCTTCGGCTGGCGCATCTCGGCCGCGATCGCCGGGACGGCCACGGTGGTCCTCCTGGCGATGATCGTGCAGCTGCTGTTCCGCAGCCCGATCTGGACGTTCACGGGCGGGTTGCTGCTCGCCGTGGAGAACCTGAACTTCGTGCTCTCTCGCACGGGGATGCTCGACATCTTCGTCACGTTCTGGATCGTGCTCGGCTTCCTGTTCATGCTCCTCGATCACCGGTGGATCGAGCGGCGCACGCCCGAGCCGCCCGCCGGGGACGTGCCGGCCGGCGACGCGGCGCGCCCTCGGCTTCCCTCACCGCTCTGGCGCCCCTGGCGTTTCGCCGCTGGGGTCGCGCTCGGCGCCGGCCTCGCCACGAAGTGGTCGGCGCTCACGGGGATCGCCGCGGCGATCCTCCTCGCCTACATGTGGGAGGCGTCGCGGCGGCGTCGCTTCCGGCTTCCGCACCCGATCCGCCGGGCCGTTTCGATCGAGACGTTCGGGATGGTACTTGCCTTCGTGGTGGTTCCGGCGTCGATCTACGTCGCGAGTTACGTGCCGTGGTTCCTCCATTTCGGGTGGAACCTGAACGCGTGGGCCACGATGCAGCGACTGATGTTTGACTTCCAAGCGGGGCTCCGCTCCTCGGAGGAACCGAACCTGGACAAGTCGGCCGCCTGGCAGTGGCTCCTGCTCCGGAGGCCGGTCGTGTTCTATGGGGTGAGCGGCTCAGGGATGAACAGGTTCATCTACGCGAACGGGAACCCTGCGATCTTCTGGGGGAGCCTCGTCGCGGTTCCCTACGCCGCGTTCTCATGGATACGGCGGCAGGACTGGCGGGCGGGGTTCATCGTGGTCACGGTGCTGGCGCTCTACGTGCCGTGGTTCCTGTCGTCGCACCCCGGCTTCCTGTTCTATGCCGGACCGCTCAGTCCGTTCCTCGTGCTCTCTTGCGTGTACGGGTTGCGATCGCTGTCGGACTACACGACGAGGACCGAAGCGGGGGAGCCCATGCACCCGCTTCGACCGGTGGCCATGGTGTTCGTGGCCATCGCGGCCGGCCTGTTCGTCTTCTTCTGGCCGACGCTCACGGGCGGGCCGCTCTCCGATCACGCCCTCCGGCTGCGGACCTGGTTCTCATCGTGGCGGTGAGGTGGCCTATTCGATATAGCCGAGGGCGCGAAGCTGTTCAACGATCTCCTCTTCTGCCATTTCGGACAGACCGTCGCTCGACACTACCTGCGCTCCCCGGCGTCTCCGCCACGCGTCAGCCTCTGTTCGAAACTCGGGAACCAACCCCTGTCGGTCGCCCAAGACGTCCTGCTCCTCAGCTGGATCAACCTCCAGGTCGTATATCGCCTCTTCGCCGGACTCGGTGGCCACGTACTTCAGGCCTTCCTTCCGGATCGACAGTCCGGCTTCCTGAGTCAGCGCTTGCGGGCCCGAGAGACCCTTCGACGTGGAGCCCAGCGAAACACCGAATCCTCGATGATGCATCGTGGATTCGTATTCGCTCAGAACGAAGGTCTCCGACGGGAGCTCGCCACCCTTGCCGTCAGCTTGCGAGAGGAGCCACGAGGAGAGGCCGAGGAGCGAGACAGGTTCACCTCTGTGTCCTTTCCCGATGTCCACTCCCTGGCTCCAAAGCAGTAGCGGGACGTGAAGGACGGATTCGTGAAGCGAGGAATGGTGGCCGAAGACGCCCTTCTCTCCGAGGCTCTCTCCGTGATCGCCCACGACAACGACCACGATGGGCCGTACGGAAGAGCGCAGGGGACCCAAGAACTGTCCCACGAGCCAGTCTTCGTATCGTCCGGCTCCAAAGTAGAGGGAGCGGACGATGGGCTCGAACGGACGATTCGCGCCGTCGTTCAACCGTCGTTGCCTCAGTTGGTATGAAAAGGTGCGCATACTCCGCAACGGATCCAGGATCGACAGTGGTGCGGGATGGAACCTCTTCGGAGGGACGTAGGGAGCGTGCATCTCCATCAAGTTCACGAAGGCGAACCGGGGTGGGCCCGGCTCATCAGTCAGGAACGCCCGTACCCTGCGAAGGCTTTCGATGCCCCCCTTATCTCCCCGTCCGAGGTCGACTAGACGCTGGAGTCGTCTCACGGCGCGAGGGGTCGATCTGTTCTTCAACGGGTTGATGTCGACGAACTGATCGAATCCACGATCGAATCCACCCCAACGGCTCACCCACGGATTGCAGCTCACAGCCATCGTGCGATAGCTGCGCTCTCGTAGTCGTTCAGGCAACCACGAGTCTTTGAGGTCTCGGATGGCGTGGGCAGGGGAGCTCAGGCGACGGCCGCGGCGGGCGATCACCTCGCCGGTGATCCCGTGCTCCGTCGGAAGCCGTCCGGTGAAGATCGAAGTGGTCGAAGGAAGCGTCCAGGGTGCCGGGGCGATAGCTCTCTCGTACCAGATGCCCTCCTGAGACAGTCGTTGCATGATCGGCGTTTGAGCTGAAGCACGCCATGGAGAGAACGCATCGGCCCGGGCCGTGTCGCAAAGGAGCAGAAGGATATCCGGAGTCCCATTGCCGGGTCGTGTCATGACGGTGATCCTAGATCGAGACGTCTGCGAGATGATTGCACTGCCGCAGCGTATCCGGACTCCAGGTTCCGCAAGCCGGCTTCCGGTGCGTACTCGCGGGCCCACAGACGCAACGCCCCTTGCCCCAGACGGATGGAAAGGTCGTCATCCATCAGAGAAGTGGCGGTTTCAGCCCATGCGATCGGATCGTCTGCGGTCACATGGAATCCGCTCACTCCATGCTCCACCATCTCTGGCAGTCCTCCGATCCGGCCGACTAGCGAGGGGACACCGACAGAGCACGCTTCAGCGATCCCTCGGGGAGCTCCCTCGTACCACTGCGACGGGACCAACAGCGCTCTCGCCAGGCGGAGGATCTCGGGAACCTCCGCGTTCGGCACCTGACCACCGAACGTCACGTTCGATGGAGCGAGTTGCCGGAGCTGCTCAGCCATCGGGCCATCGCCGACGACAAGGAGCTGACCGGGTACGTCGCGCCAGGCGCGGACGAGGGTATCAACGCCCTTCTCCTCCGCGAGGCGGCCGAGATAGAGGAAGTATTGACCTGGCCCCTGGCGCTCGGTGGCCTTGGGGACGAAGTTGGGCTTGTAAAGGATGCGCGATCGCCGGATACCGGCCTCCGCGTGCTTGTCAGCCACGAAGTCGCTAACAGCGAAGAAACGATCCACGCGATCAAACGTCCCGAGTCCTCGATGCAGGGTGAGGGACGCGGCCAAGACGGCGCTTGCCGCTCGGGAGTTCCGATAGCAGCGATGGCGGATCCCTCGCCAGGGAACGTGACCGAGACAATCCTCGCATATCGCTCCCTCACGACGAAGGGTGGCAGGAAGGCACATGAGGCGATAGTTGTGGAGCGTGACCACGATCGCCACGTGTTCCTCGTGCGCAACGCGGATGACTGCGGGTGACAGCATCGGAAACATGTTGTGGATATGAACGACCTCGATGTGCTGTTCACGGATCAGCTCGCGGACCCTCGCGACGGCTTCGATCCCCCAAACGGCATCGACGGCGAGCCTGATGGGGCTCGATGTCTTGGCCGGCGTCGGTTCAGGATCGAAGACCGTGACCTGGTGGCCGCCCTGACGAAGGAGATCCGTTTCGTCTGCAACGACCCGGTTCTCACCGGAAACCTCGCCCGACAAATACCGTGAATGAAGGATGAGAACGCGCATGCGTCTGCCTACTCGTAACCGAGGCGGCGGGTCAGCGGTTCTAACTCCTCGACGGCTCGTGCCAACGCCTCTCCTGGAACTTCACTGGAAGATGACGATGACCCCGCGTTGATCCGAGGCAGTCGCGCAGAGAAGCGATCGAAGGGCGCAGGATCGATGCCGGCCCAACTGGCGACGCTTCCGAGGGCCTCGGTCGGAGAAACGAGCAGATCCTCGAACTTGAGCCGCAGGTAGTCGCCTGCTGGCAAGATGTTCGAAGCGGCCAGGCAACGCTCGTGGCCCATCCGCCACTGCAGCTCGCAGACGTCCATCAGGGTTCTGCCATCGCACGACTGCCACCTGGGCGGTAGGAAGAACGCCCAAGCGTTTCCTTCATACCCGACGATGCGGAATCCGTCGGGGAGCGGATAGTCGTTATGGCGTTCGGTGTTGTTCCATCCCCGATACATGGCCGCGAGGTTGGCGCGTGGATGCCGGGTCAGATGGAGGAACTGTGCGTCCGGAAAGAGCTCTCTCAAGAACATGATCCTCATCACGTTCGGCACCGACTTCTCGACGATCCTGATCGGTGGGCGGCGAAACGGTCGCGACACCAACGTGATGGCCTGGGCCGCGCGACGCTTGCCGCGTCCGCGCACCGGGGCGAAACGGCTGAAGGGAAGCACCTCCAGGTTCCCAGCCTCCCGATAGAACCGTCGTTCGAGATCGCGCCGCGCAGACTCATCGAGATCATCGGCTGAGAGCTCGTGAGACCACCCATGCCGCATGGGATGGAACGACAGGTCCTCGACTATGTGGGTGCTCTCTCGGTGCAGGCTCCAGAGTGCAGGATGAGTCGAGAGCATGGCCATAAGCGTTGAGGTCCCCGACCTCGGCAGCCCGAGGAGGACGATCGGTCGGCGGATCAACCGCCCGATGTTCCGAGAAGATGGCGCAGGACGGAGCGATCCGAAGCGGCCGTCTGCCCCGCTCACCAGTCGCCTCCGTACCCGTACCGCGTGATCTGTGCTCCAGCGACTCGCTTGAAGACCTCTGCCGACTCGTCATCGATCTGCGTTCGCCACTGTCCAATCATCCCGCGCCGAAACGTTGGACTCTTGGCCGAAACAAGTCGTTCAACGACGAACCGGCACAACGCTTCGTCGGCCTGAACACCGAGCGTCCTGTAGAGGCGAGTCAATGTTTTCATCTGCCGAACGTCATCTCCTCCACCTGCGCCACCGATCAGGTCCTCGAACCGCACGACGGTATCGGCATCGGCCAGCCAACCCGCGAATCCCTCGAGACGATCTCCGGCCGACTCCAGCCCAACACCCGGAGCGCCCTCGATCGCAAGGCGAAGGCGGGACTCGAAATCCGATCGTTCGGCGAACGTCTCGTGTAGCCAATGGTCAGCCGTGGACATCACGAAGTACGTCTGGGAGACGGCGATATCACGGGGGTCCCGGATCAGGAAGATCGTTCGCACTCCCATGCGAGCCAGGGCGGGCGGATACGCAGCATCGTAGGGGAGATGAGTCATGACGATCTGCCCCGGCCGGAGCTTCGAGGCCACTCCGATCAGGCCTCCCCGCTTGCCGACGTTCCGGGGACCGAGCGTGGGGATGATCTTGCGATACAACTTCGGATGCAAACAGAGGGCTCGTTCCAGCAGATGCGTGCCTGCTTTTGGGATACATACGCAGACGACCTTTGGCTCCGCCCGATTCGCGATCCTGCGAAGGACTTTGCCGGGCGACAAACCGAATCGCTGTCCGGTCCACAGCCAGCGCGACAGGACACTCATGAGCCTCTGGTCGACGCGACGACTGCCAGACGCCTTCGTCCTCGTGGCTTCCGAAGCGCCTGCCACCCCGACTCCCTCAGACGCGCGTTTGTCCTGTGCACGTTCCTCCGCCTCATGCGCGCTCATTGGGCCGTCAGCCCCGCGAGTTCATCAGGGTCGTCTCGGGCGTCTCGTCGGCGCGCTCGCCACAGGAGCGCTTCGCGAAACATCCCGATCTGAAGGGTTTCCCGTTGCCGCCAGATGATGAACAGATAGAGCGGGACCGAAACAACCAGCGTGAGGGCAAGAGCCGCGACATCTCCATGCAGGAACGTCTTCACGGCGGCTCCCCAGACGCCGAAGCTGAAGGTCGTCGCCACGACCACCACCAAGAAGCCTTTGCCGAACGGCTCAAGCCCTAGAAGGACCCAGACTTCCACAAGCGCGGAGACATTCTTCACGATAATGCTCGCGGCGAATGCGACCGCTGCCCCGTTCATACCGTATCGGGGGATGAGGTACGCATTCAGCCCGATGTTGACGAGGAGAGCAGCGAACGCATTCGCCATATTCCAGGCGCTGTATCCGGCCATGAGCAGGACCGCGGAGACGGGGCCCGTCGCCATGTTCACGAGTTGCGCAAGGGCAAGGATGGTGAGTGCGGTGTGCCCCGCGGTGAACTGACCTCCGAACACCGAGAGGAACAACCGCGAGAAGAGAGCCACGAGGATGTACGTCGGCCAGGAAACCGACATGACCCACCACGTGCTGGTTTGGAAGATGTTTCGAGCGCTTGATAGATCGTTCCGTGCCAGGCAAGCGCTGATGTATGGCGAGATCACCAAGATCGTTGCGCTCAGTGCCAAGGTACCAACAAGAAGGAACCGACTTGCCGCTGCGTACACTCCCGCCTGCCCAGTCGTTGCGAACGCGCCGATCAACAAGATGTCGAGCCAGGTAACCGACGTTGAGAACACGTCGGCCAACGCACGGGCGGATGAGAAACGCCAGAACGATGCAGCGAGTGCGCCAAGAGACGTTTCCTCGACCGATCCGTCCCCGAGCCGCCGCTGGTTCTCGTGCCTGAGTAACCGGCCCAACAGGATCAGCGCGGCTGCGCCTCCGATGGCCAGCGGCAGACCCCATGCGAGAGCCAACGCCAGTGAACCAAGCCCCAATGACAGGGCGAAGAACGCCAGGATCGGTCGGAGCGCGGGCGTGCCGAGATCGTCGATGATCACGATCGGGAGGACAGACCCGAACCCCCGGATCCCCGCCAGGGCGATCTCCGCCACCGCGAATACAGGCAGGAATGGGGCGAGGTAACGCATGTACTGCGCAGCGGCAGCCGTGTGCGGCCCGTGGGCGACGATGGCGGCGATGTCGTCGGCGTAGGTCCACACGAGGAAACCGAACAGTGATCCCAGGACCAGCGTGGGGACCAGTGCGATAACCATCGTCCTGCTGAGATCTTTGATATGGCCGAGGGCCCGGTGCCGCGAGATCATGCGGAGCACGCCGATATCCGCGCCTAGCTGAGCGACGGAGCTGAGGATGAGGAACGCAGCGATCGCCTCGAAGAACGCACCCGCTTCGCTCGCCTTCAGTTCCCGCGAGAGGATCACGACGAGAACGAAGTTGAACAACGCGCTACCTGCGCTGCCCCCGAGCTTGATCATGATCTGACCAGCGATGCGACCCAGTTGCTCGTCCGCCCCTGGCGTCTTGCCTGACCGGCCGGGTCGCCTACCCGCGTCCAACCTGGGCTCCGGCTCCATCGCTTGGTCTCAAGGACGGTTCGCTACGGTAAAGGTCTTCATCCCGGACGGGTTGGCTCTCTTCCCGACTTCGCCGGGCGAGGAGGACGATCGAGAAAATGATCATGGAGTAACCGGGTTGTTCCAGAGAAACGATGACCAGTGATGAGGCTAGACACATCGCAATGAGCGCTCGTCGCGCTGTCACCGGTGCGCTTTGGCCTCCACCACGATCCAGCGCGGCCCGGGCTCCCGAGAACACGAAGAAGGCGAACGGTATGAGGCCTAAGAGCCCTAGGTTGAGCAGGACGTCCACCCAGACGCTGCCGGTATTCGAGGTGGAGCGGTTGAGGATATCTTCGAGATTCCCCAGACGCGTGCCCGAGTAATACCCCTGGCCCAACAAGGGAGCCTGTTTCCACAGGCTCACTGCTGCGTGCCACGAAACGGTGCGTCCGGAGAGAGAAGTGAATGCGGTTGAGCTCTGGCCGCGCTGGACGTACGACGTGACGATCGTCGACGAGGACGTGTCGAAGACAAGGATGATCAGTAGCAGTGCAGCCGGTGCTACGACGATAAGGCTCAATCGGCGATTGAGACGCTGCATCATCAGCGCGAGCACACCGACGATGCAGATGACCAACGAGGAGCGCGATCGCGTCTCGAGGATCATCCCGATGTAGAGCCCGAACAATGCGTACCTGGCGCCCACCCGCTTCGTCCAGTCTGGACCGATACGGGCGAGGAGTAGCACGATGCCACAAGCGACGAGGAATCCGAGCGCGTCGGGATGGATATACGGGATGACACCTTTGAGGCGGTGCACGGGGTTCAATGAGCTGATAGGCGCGAACGCGCGAGATGCGCTGACCAGCAGGCCCAGAGGAACGGTTAGCAACAAGTAGTGCACGACGGTACCCAAAGCAGAAATCGAGTCCACCCCAGCGCGTCCATGCAACCGGATGAGCAGCAGGACCAGGATATAGGCAGCGATGAAGGCAACTGCCTTGAGGAACGTAGGAAAGGGTTGGATGGACCAGACCGTACTCAGCACGGAGATCCCAAGGAACAGCAGCAGCCAACTCTCTATCCGAGTCACTGGGAACAGGCGCGGGCGCGCAAGCAGGAACGCCAAGATCAGGCAGGCGGCTGGCACAACAGCTTGAAAGATGGACAACGTCGAGATCGGGGAGGCGAGAACATCGGTTGTCGACCGTGCTTGATTGAGGCCGATCGGAGCAAGTAGACCGATCCAGAGCACTAACCGCGTCCATCGCTCGATGGCGATCCCCGAGTTGAGGGCCAAGCCAAGGATCGCGATCGCGACTGCGAGCCCAACCGTTGGGATCAATACCTTCACGCTGCCGGTGGCGATCGCCCATCCGGACGCTGAACAGATGACGATGAGTCCGACCAACGGCCCGACGCGTGCCAGGATCCCCCGTCCGTCCGCAGTCGCCCCCCGATACCCCATCGACATCATCGAAGGCGAACGCGACGTGTCGTGCGAGAACCCTCCCATGTCAGCTCTCTGCACCGATGACTTCGTAGAGTTCCATCGCCCTCGCTCTCAGTCGTGTAAGGGCTGGAGAAGCGAGAAGACCCGCGAGGTGTGCGGAGATAGCCTGCCGATCAGAAGAGGGCCGCGCGACGGTCGCCTCATACGATCGGTCCCGATGCCTGGTCCCTCGGCTGTGCCTGTCGTGGATGAGCCGAAAGACATGTGCCTCGTTCTCCGGCGTATGGTCGAATCGATCGAAGGAGGTATCGAACCGCGCATTCACGCGGTCAACGACCCGGCCAAAATCAGTTGTCACTTGCGGGAACGAACCCGCGACGTAATGACCACGCAACTTAGCGAGCCGTTCATGGAACCGGACGTAGAGGCGAAGGGTTTGGTGGAGCGACAACTGAGGGACCTGGATGACACGCGAGATGACTGCGTCGTCAGGCTGGCGGAGCAGCAGGAGAGCAGGGATCCCTCGTTTCGCCGCTTCCACGAACTGGGCGGGTGCATGGAGATGGTGCGCCACTTTCACGTCTCTGGACTGAGCTGACATGAACGCGAGAGTCGCGAAGGTATTTCCGCTGCGCTGGAACCCGTCGATCACGATGTCGATCCCAGGTCCAACTGCTGCTGCCCCGCTCGTAGCCGGATATCGCCTTCTCGCGATAGGAAGGAAGAGGGAGGGATGGGGGTCGAAACGGCTTCGGACACCGGACCGCACATTCCACACGACACGGCTGAGACTCAGGTCACGAGAGACGCCCTGTCGCAGATCCTCATCGACTCCTTCCTTCATGTCGTTCGTGTCCTCGCTCTTGCCTCTGACTCCACGCCATCCTCCGCGAAGCCCAGTCGCTCTCGAAGCGAAGCGAAGTCCTGGGCGAGGCCAGCGGGAAGAGCCACCGGAGGATGATTCGACGATCCGTGCCGGACGCGGCGCGTAGCGGCCAAGACCCGATCGACCGAGCTTGGGAGCTCGAGGAAAGCGAGGATCCGAGCGAGCTCGTCGTTGGGATGGAGGGCCAGGTCCTCGTAGCGAACCTCGATGAGACTGGTGCCTAGCGCCTCGCGCCACCGATCGACTTCGTGGATGGAGGTGATCCACTCATACGCCGCCCGCTCGGTGTGGCTCTTCAGAGAAGACACCACGTCTGCGTGGTAGCCCCGCTCGGCGCCCTCGATCGCGAGCCTCTGCCATTTCGTATCACCGACCCCCCACCAATCGTTGACCGATCCTCGCCCGGCGATTGGGCGAGAGAGCTTGGCGACGCGCTCGATCGAAGGCACGACGGCACGCCCATCCCTCACGATGTGTATGAAACGAGCTTGGGGTGCGAGGGAATGCAGGTAGGCGATCCGAAAGGAATTGGTGGGGGTCTTCTCGACGATCAAGCGGACCCCTCGTAGGCCGCTGCGGAGGAAGATCCGTTCGAACCGTCCGCGCGCCAACGGATCGACATGGTCGGCATCCATGAACACGTGATGCGGCGGTGCCGTATAGAGACCGCTGAAGTCCAAGCGCGGATCGACTGCCGCCCAGGCTGCGTAGGGCTCATGGAGGTAATGGACCCCGGGCATCGTCCCGAGCAACTCGCCGAGGAGCGTCGTTCCCGAGCGGCCACAGCCGATGAGGAACGCGATGGGGGAGCGACGCCGACGAACGGGCAGAAACGCTCTCAACCGCGCAGTATTGAGTTCCATTCCGTACTTGGCAGCGCGTAGGAACGACCGAGGCGAACGGTTCAACGTTTCCCCTGTTCATCGGAGATGGCGCTTGGCGAGCGTCCCTCCACCCCGGTCCGTCCAACGGCATCCGCGATCCACGTATAGGTCGAGGCGAGCCCCTCTCGCAGACCAACAGCAGGTTCCCAGCCGAGCGCTGATCGAAGCGCCTTGTTGTCGCTGTTGCGTCCGCGGACGCCCTGGGGCTTCGAGGGGTCGTGCCTCTTCGTTAGGACCTTGCCTGCGATGTCGCAGACGATGTCGACCATCCCATCGATCGTGACGAGCTCCTCAGATCCGAGGTTCAGAGGATCCGGGTGACCGGACTCGGTCAGGCGCACAACGCCTTCGACGCAGTCGTCGACATACATGAAGGAGCGGGTCTGTTTCCCGTCGCCCCAGATCTCGATGTCATCGCCATCGTCTGCCGCAGCGACCTTGCGACAGATCGCGGCAGGCGCCTTCTCACGACCGCCGTCGTAGGTGCCGAGCGGCCCGTACACGTTGTGGAAGCGGGCCACGCGCGTCTCGAGTCCGTGATCCTCGCGGTAGTACTGGCAGAGCTGCTCCATCCAGAGCTTCTCCCAGCCGTAGCCCTTCTCAGCGTCGGCCGGATATGCGTCTTCTTCCTTGAGCGAGACGACATCGGGGTCACGCTGCCGGTACATCGGGTATACGCAGGCGGACGAAGAGAAGAAGAATCGCTGCACGGCCGCATCCTTCGCCGCCTCCAGCATATTGGCGTCGATCAGGATGTTGTTCCTGGCGACCTCGGCATGCGAGGCCGTGATGTACCCGATCCCTCCCATGTCAGCAGCGAGGTGATACACCTCGTCGATGCCCTCGACCGCCGCTTCGCCGCTCACGAGGTCCCGCAGGTCGAGAAGGAGGAACTCGTCCGCGCCGCTGCGCTCGAACTCGGGCTCCTTCAGATCGACGCCGCGGACCCAGCACCCGCGGTCTTTGAGGTATCGGACGAGGTGGTGACCGATGAACCCGCCGGCTCCGGTGACGAGCGTTCGCTTCGTCATGCGTCGCTCCCCGGCTGGGCGGCGCGCCCCGATGCGATGCGCGGCCGTTGACTGATGACCCCGGCTGCGAACCTCACGTTGCCGATCAGATACCGGCGCCAGAGCCTCCGAGGTTCACTGGCAAGACGCCCGAGCCATTCGAGACCTGCGCGCTGCATCCAGACCGGAGGTCTCCGCTTGGTGCCAGCGATGAAGTCGAAGGCGGCGCCGACACAGAGGATCACCGGCGCCGCTTCGCGGGCGGCAAGCTCGAGCGCCATCTGGTCCTGCTTTGGGGAGCCGACGCCGATCCACAGGAGGTCTGTGCCGGCCTCTCGGATGCGTCGCGCGTAGTCGTCGAGCTCACCGGCGTCGAGCGGTCGGAACGGCGGAGATCCCGTGCCGACGCATCGGAGGCCCGGCGCCCGTCGTTCGAGGACCCTCGCCAGGCGCTCGGCGACGCCCGGGGCCGCTCCGAAGAAGTGGTGGCGAACGCCTCGGTCGACTCCCCAGCTCGTGAGCTGCAGCATCGTGTCGGTTCCCGGAACCCGCTCGGCTCTGGCTCCCGCCCATCGTGCAGCCCACGCCACCGGCATCCCGTCGGGCAGGTTGAGGTCGCCCGCGTTCAAGACGTCCCGATAGGTGCGATCGGAGAGGGCCACCACGGTCGGATCGGCTGCCAGGAAATGAACCGTGTGACTCCGGCCGCAGTCAAGGAGCCTTCCGATCGTTCCGGGAACCTCGCTCTTCGGTATCGGATCGATGCGAACACCGTTCACGATCACCGATGTGCTCGCGTTCGAGTGATGCGGTCTCAAGCCCTCGGCGAGCTGCATCAGTACGACCCCTTCCTCGACAGGACGGCGGGGATCGTCTTCGCAAGGATGTAGAGGTCGTACGCGACGGACCAATTCTCGATGTAGAAGAGATCGAGACGAACGTAGTCGTCGAAGTTCACGTCGCTGCGGCCACTGACCTGCCAAAGACCGGTGATCCCCGGAGCCACCTCGAGCCGGTCTCTCTGCCAGTCCTCGTAGTGGTCCACCTCCTCGGGGAGCGAGGGCCGGGGACCGACCAGGCTCATGTCACCCATCAGCACGTTCATCAGTTGAGGGAGCTCATCGAGGCTCCACCTTCGGAGGAAGCCACCGACCCGAGTGACCCGTGGGTCCTCACGCACCTTGAAGAGCGGACCGGATGCCTGGTTCAGGTCGAGGATGTTGTCTCGCATCTCTTCGGCGCCCTTAACCATGGTGCGGAACTTCATCAGCGCGATCCGTTCGCCCCGGCGGCCGGTCCTCATCTGCGTGAACAGCACCGGACCGCGGCTCGTGAGCTTGATCGCCATGGCGATCGCCAGGAACAGCGGTGAGAGCACGATGATGGTGACGACGGAACCCACGATATCCAACGTGCGTTTGACCGCGGCCTGAGGCCCCGTCAGTTGGACCGGGCGCAGAGACAACGTCGTCACGCTTCCGAGGGTCTGAGCCGCGATGCGCTTCGACAGGGTTTCCGGCAGGTTCGCGGACACCCTCACCTCGACCCGTTCCTGCCGCATCTCCTTCATGACCCGCTGCATCTCGTCCCAGGTGAGCGAGCTCGATGCGACGAACATGCACTCAGCTTCGGCCCGCCGCACCGCATCTCGCACGTCGGAGAGTGAGCCCACGACCGGCAAACCGTCGCCGACGAGCCCACCTCGCCCTGTGCTGATGAACCCGAGCGGCAGGAACCCGTGGTTCCCGGTCGACAGACCCTGAGCGAGCCGGATCCCCTCTTCGTTGGTTCCCAAGATGAGCGTCCTGAACGTGAAATCTCCTCGTGACCTGCGATGAGCGAGCCAACGGTTCCAGATGTGGCGGGAAAGGAGCAGCAGGCTCAAGGTGAGGATCCACGCCAAGCCGATCCAAAGGCGGGAGAAGGATCCGTGCGACCAGAAGGAGAGCATCACGACCAGCGTGATCCCGAGGGTCGTGCTGGTGAACAGCCTCCTGAACTGCTCGGCTGGCGGGAGGCGGAAGACGTCGTACGTCCGAGACACCGCGAGGAGCCCGATCCAGAGCACTGGAGCGAATGCTGTGACGAGGACCTTGTCGAACGGCGGCTTCGAATACCCGAATCGCAGCACGTAGCCCGCGCTGAATCCGGCGAGAACGGCGATCGCGTCGGTGAACGCCATCTCGACGGCGAGTCGCCGATACTGCATGCGCGTCGGCGCGCGGTGTTCCGGTGTGGGCTCAGGGTCCTCCTGTGACCCGATCGTGCGACCCGTCGAAACGTCGAGTCCCAAGCCCTTCTCCCTCCAGTGGTCGGCGCGGCTCCCCAAGTCGAACATTGAAGGCTATCCAGCGTTCACGCGACCTGTCTATACCCATGCGACGTAGAGAGAGATACGACAGCTAGCCCGATTTGGGGGATGACTCCAGGAGACTTCATCGGCTAGCATCGCTGCCCCCATGACCAGCGACGTCCCTACTCCACAGCCTTTTCACCTTCGCGAATACCTCGCGGTGCTTCGCGGACGACGGTGGACCGTGATCGCGACCACCGCCATCACCCTGTTCGCCGCGATGTTCTTCTCCCTGCGGATGACACCGCAGTACTCCTCGACGGCGAGAGTTCTCGTTAAGCCGCTCACGGGGAGCTCGCAGTTGCTGGACCCGGTGCCACTCAACACGCTCAGCCTGGACACGGAACGCGAGATCGTGAAATCGACGGCGGTGGCCGAACTGGCGGGCAACGCAATGGACACCCCCCTGGCCCCCCAAGAACTCGTGCGCCACCTCTCGGTCTCCGTGCCGTCGCAGACGCAGATCCTCCAGATCACGTATACGGACCCAAGCCCCCTGACTGCCCAGCGGGGCGCCCAGGCCTTCGCCGACTCGTACATCACCTTCAAACGGAATCAGGCCCTCGACACCTACACCACCGTCGCGAACAGCCTCCAGCATCAGATCGACGGGCTCCAGGTACAGCTCAACCATGCCAGCACGACGTCCGACAACTCGTCTCCTGGGTCTGCAGCCAAGCGGGGCGCGGACGACAGGATCAGCCTCCTCTCCAGCCGGATCGCGCTGCTTACCAACCAGATCTCATCGCTCACGACACAGGACATCAACCCTGGCGCGGTGATCCAAGCGGCCGTTCTTCCCACGGCACCCTCGAGTCCCAACCACATCTTGAACGGGGGGATCGGTCTGTTCGTCGGACTGGCCCTGGGGATCGGACTCGCCTTCCTGCGGGAACGGTTGGACGACAGGCTCAAGGGCCGGGAGGACCTCGAAGAGCACATTGCCGCCCCCACCCTCGTAGTCATTCCGAAGGTCCCGGATTGGCGCAACAAGAGTCGAGCGAAGCTGGTCACGCTGGAAGATCCACGGGGAGCGCCCGCCGAGGCCTACAAGATGCTCCGCACGAGCATCTTGTTCATCTGTGCCCAGAACGACCTGAGATCCCTAATGGTCGCCAGCGCGGCCGCCTCCGAGGGGAAGACCACGACCGCGGCGAACCTTGCAACGGTGCTTGCCCAAGCTGGCAAGCGCGTCATCCTCGTCTCCGCCGACCTGCGGAAGCCGAGGATCGGGAAGTTCTTCGACCCGACGGGTCGGCACACCGCCGGGCAATCGGGTTTGACGGCGGTCCTCACGGGGTCCACGACGGTGCAGGAAGCCCTCGAGCCGACCGGCGTTGACGGCCTCTGGCTGCTGGATTCGGGACCGATCCCCGCCAACCCCGCTGAGATGGCGCAGTCACAGGCGATGGCGACCCTGCTGGAGGCGCTGCGTGACTCCGCGGACTTCACGATCATCGACTCGGCGCCGGCGTTGGTTGTCACCGACGCGCTCGCGATGGCGCCACATGTCGACGGCATCCTCTTCGTCGCCGACGCGGGCAAAACGACGCGGCAGACCGTGCTGCGTGCTCGAACCCAGCTCGAACACGTTGGCGGGCGGATCATCGGCTCGGTGCTGAACGGGTTCGACCCGTCCAAAGCGAGCTCGTACTCTTACGAGTACGGTTCCCGGTACACGTATCGGTACCGATACGAGGACGAGTCCGACAAACGCGCAGCGCGACGCTAGCCGGGAGGGACCACGACGTCCGAGGCGGTCCGCGATCTGAATCGGGATCGGAAGGTGATCCGGGTTCGCGAGCGCGTTCCGCTGCCGCATCGTCGCTGGCGGAAGTGGCGCAAGCGCTTGCGCAACGTTGCGATCGGCCTCGCGATCGTCGCCGCCATAGCCGCGCTGACGCTGCTGCCCGCTCTGCAAGCGCGGCGGCATCTCGTCGCCGGCCGCGATCGGCTCAAGTCGGCGGAGCGGGCCCTGGTTGCCGGCGATCTCGAGACCGCCGGACGTACCTTCCGAGAGGCCGACGAGGAGTTCATCGCAGCTCGGGCTTCCGCGCGGAATCCGCTCATCCGCATGTACTCGCCCCTCCCCGTCCTGGGCCGGACCCCCGACGTCTTGGCGGCCATCTCCGACGTCGGCGAGTCGCTCGCTGAGAGTGGGATCAGCATCACCGATGGCGTCAGCGCACTGCCGGACGGCCTCGGCTCGCTGACGCCGGACAACGGTCGATTCCCGCTGGCCGAGATCAAGCGCTTGACCCCAGTCGTTGCGGATGCCGCAGTTCTTACTGAGAGTTCGTTGCATGAACTGGAGGGCACCGCGGCCTCCCTCCTGCCCTCTCCCGTCGCCGACGCGCGAGCGGCGGCCATCGGCCAACTTTCCGTGCTCTCGAACCATCTCGCGGACGCACGGACGATCCTCGAACACGCGCCCTCGTTGCTCGGCGAAGGGAGACCCAAGACCTACCTCTTCGGGGCTCAGAACCCGGCCGAGCTTCGTGGCACGGGGGGCCTGATCGGCGTCTATTCGCTGCTCACGATCGATGGTGGTGAGCTCGGGTTCTCGAGCTTCCGCCCTGACACGACCGCACCTGAGCTTCCGCCTCAGGACGTCACCCCTCCGAACGCCGACTACGCTCGCATCTACGATCATTTCGGCGGCCAGGGCTCCTGGCAGAACGGCAATATGACGCCCGACTTCCCCTCGGCCGCGGTTGCGCTGGAGAACCTGTGGCGCGCAGGCGGACGGGGGCAGGTGGACGGGGTCATCCTCGCTGATCCCTACGCGCTGCGGGCGATGTTGGGTGCCACGGGGCCGTTCGATGCGAAGCGCCTAGGAGTCTCGCTCAACCAGGGGAACGTGGTTCCCTTCGTCACGAACGAGGTGTATTCGCGTTTCGCGAATCAGTACCAGCGAAAGGTGGCGCTGGGGCTGGTGACCCAGGGGATCGTCAGCGCGTTCCTGGCCGGCACGACTTCCCCCGACGCCTCCCTTAGAGCGCTCAGTCAGAGCCTCGGCGGCGGGCACATCGAGGTCTACGTGAACGACCCCGATCTCGAACGAGCCTTCTCCGACCTGTCGGTCGGCGGTGCGCTCGATCCGGGGCCAGGTGATTTCCTAGCGCTGGTCCAGAACAGCGGAAGCGGCACCAAGATCGACTACTACCTCGATCGCTCCGTTGCCTACTCCGTGCGACTCGGCGCCGAAGGGACCGCGAGCGGAGCCGTGGACGTGCAACTGGAGAACAACGCGCCTATGCGAGGAGCCCCGAAGTACGTTCTCGGTCCGTTCCCGGGCGTCTCTGCCCGGGGCGAGAACGTGTCGCTCGTTTCGCTGTACTGCTCGGAGCTCTGCTCGTTCGCTTCGAAGACCTCGACGGGTGACGTGTCCGACAAGGGTGGCGACTTCGAGCTCGGCCAACCGTTCACGTGGGACTACGTGAAGATCCCGAGCAAGGAAGGCGCGTCGCTCCATTACTCGATCGCCGTACAGAACGCGTGGGATGGCGATCAGTTCGGCGGCACGTACCGCTTCACGTTCCTGAACCAGCCGACGATCCGGCCCACGGATCTCCGATTCGAGATCCAGGTCCCCGACGGCATGCAGATCACGTCCACGAACGTCCCCATGCGCGTGAGCGGTGGAAGTGCGATATGGGAGGGCACCCCGGCCAAGCTGTTCCAACTCGAGATCTCCTTCCGCCCCGCGCCGCTGCGCCGCGCGTGGCTGTTCGTGTGGCATGTCCTCACGATGCCCATCATCAAGCTCTGAGAATCGTTCCGATACAAGTCGAAGACGTGTGCAAGGGATTGCCCCACTTGGGGGGGTTGACTAGGTATAGGCAGGCCGATAGCCTTCACGAGTGAGGCGTTTGCCTTAGGCCTTACTTCCGAGAGAAACTGGTGTAGACCGAGCAAGAAGGGGGAAGCACGATGAGGAGACGCCCGAGGCTCATCTCGGCGACCGCGATCGTTGGACTGCTCGTTGTTTTCCTCGTTCCGGTCTTACTCGCGTCCGGCGCGGCTGCGCAAAGTAACGATAACGGCTGCCGTGGCGTACCCCAGTGTCATTGGAGCGTGCAGACGTATCCGATCGTGGTCGTCAACCACACCGCGGGGATCCACTGCCCCGACGGCTCGGCACCCCCGTGCAACCCGTCGAGTGCCAGTCTCGGGTCCGGTGCGGGGATCCCGGTGGGTGGGGCTCTCCTAGGGGTCGGTGGCCTCTGGCTCGGATACCTCTGGATCCACCGCAGGCGGACGCTGGAGCTCAAGGAATAGCGCTCCGGAACGTCGCAGCGACGACAGTGTGAAAGGAGAGGCCTGCGGGCCTCTCTTTTCGTATGTGGTCATGACCCAGCGACGGGGGTGGAGGATGATGAGATTCAGGCTTATCGCGGCGCTGAGCCTCGCGGTATCAGGTCTCGTCTCGGTACCACGGGTCGGCGTGCAGGCCGCGAGTCCGCGGCCGAACATGGTCATCCTGATGACCGATGACCAAGGATGGGACACCGCGACGCTGGAGGCTATGCCCCACCTGACGCGGATCCTAGCCAACAATCCGTCGATCACCTATGCGAACTCGTTCGTTCCGAACTCGATGTGCTGCCCGAGCCGTGCATCCACGCTGACGGGGGACTACTCGCACACCACTGGTGTGTTCGGCAACAAGGGCAGTTGGGGTGGGTTCGGTGCCTTCACGCCTGCACCGGAGGGTCACAGCACGAGCTCCGTCAACGATACGACGACGATCGCAACGGGTATGCATGACGCGGGCTACCGCACCGCCCTGATCGGCAAATATCTGAACGGATACCCCGGCGGCAAGCACTGGAACTATGTCCCCCCTGGGTGGGACCGGTGGTTCGCCGTCGCGACCGGCGTTTACTACGATTACTATGCAGCGACCAACGGCCACCAATCGGCGTTGTTCGGCTCGGACCCGAAGGATTACATCACTCGCGTGCTGCAGCACCGAGCGAACGCGTTCATCACCATACCTAGTACCCAGCCATTCTTCCTTTACTACGCGACCACCGCGCCGCACAGCCCATCGACGCCTGACCCTTTGGACGTCGGTCGGTTCGCCCCGAGCGGATATATCCACTCACCCAACTTCGGGGTTGTGGAGGATGGGGCGCCCGATTACATCCAAGCTCTGTCGTGGGATGCAGAGGCCACGGCCAAAGCCGATGGGTTCTACGCCAAGCAGCTCGACGCCATCTACGGCGTGGATCGCAGCATCGGCAAACTCTGGTCCGCGTTGCCGGATACCACGGTCGTGTTGTTCATGTCGGATAACGGGCTTATGACTGGCTCGCACCGTTGGAGGCCCAAAGAGGTTCCCTATAACGAGGCCATCCGCATCCCTATCCGGATCGTCGGGAAGAACCTCGCAACGCCGCTGTCCACCACCGGTCATGACGGCCGGATCGTATTGAACGTGGACGTGTTGCCGACCCTCGAAAGGCTCGCCGGCTTCACGTCGGGCCACACCATCGAAGGATTGGACATGCTCACCTCCGACCGCGGTAGATTCGTGCTCGAACACTGGAGCGGGGAATCCGGCCTGGTCCCCACCTACTGTGGTGTGCGAAGTCGCCACTGGATGTATGTGAGGTACAACGCGCAGGAGGAACCCGTGAGTGAGGGCCTGTACGACGAGGCAAACGACCCGTACGAGATGAACAACCTAGCGGTGACGGACCCGACCAACCCGAAGCTGGACGTGATGCGCGACGGTGCTGCAGCTCTGTGTCGCGAATCGGGTGGGCTCTATCCGCCAGACTGGCCATTCTAAGAAGCTCCTATTCAAGCCGGTACCGCCTCAGTCCATCCTGGGGAGGTTCACTCATGCCTGCGACCGTCTCCGAGAAGCGCTACCAGTTCTCTCGCGAGAGGGGCGTGAGTGAACCTCCCGACTGGAACACGGGCTGGGAGAAGTGGGACCGGATGTGGGAACGCGCGCGTGAGGTATGGCGTTACCACGCGAAGAGCGAAGGGTTCTCGGTAACTGAGGAAGGCAGCTTCTGCAGAAGGGGATCGGCATCGCCGCGCTCAATAGCTTCTTGGAACCGAAGCTCAAGCAGGCGGACCTCCGTACACCGTTCTCAATCGTCATGTCGGTAGAACCGAGGACCCGGCGTCGGGTGACGTCAGTCGTTCCTGTGAAGGAAGCGATAACGATCCGTGACCTTCCTCGACAGGCGCTGTCGTTCTGCGCGTTCGGGCTCTAGCTCCCCGAGAAGGCTCTCCACCTCCGCCTCGGCGCGCTCGGCTCGCTCCGTTGCCAGGCGGGTCGCCTCCGTCGCCTGGTTGAGGAGCTGGGTGAGCGCGGCTCGGCTGCGTTCATGTGGGTGATCGACAGCTTCGTTTCGCGCCGGTGTTGGGTGCGAAGAGCGAGCCGGCTCGCCACGCCGGGCAGCGTTGCCCGACTCGTCTGGGCGGTGGGACCCGGAGCTGCTCGGATCCTCGCCGCGTTTCTCACCACGAGCGAGCTCCTCCCAATCGACGATCGCCCACGTGGGCCAGCCGGGAGCTGCCGCCTTCCCGTCGTCGGGCTGGGGCCAGTCGGATCCTGACTCCCTGTTCGTTCGTTGGCTCTCCTCATCGTTGCTCGGGACGAGGTCGCGTGGCTTCGAGTGATCGGTCATGGGTTGTTCATCCTATTCCCCTGGGCCTGTCTTATGGGAGTTCTTCTGCCGGGTCAGCGAAGGCACGCGCCAGTGGAAACGGATCGTGTCCCGCCGATGGCGCGGTTCACCTCGGGCATGATCTGAGTCGACGTCACCGCGTAGCTGATGGCGAGATCGGCGCCCGACGCTCCGAGGACCATGCCGGCAACGGTCCCATCGACCAGGACGAACGGACCACCGGAATCCCCCGGCTGCACCTTGGCCTGTAGCTCGTACAGCTCCCGCGAGACCTCGCCGTTCTCATAGATGTCGCGCCCTACCGCCGTGATGCGAGCACGGACGGCCGCATCGTCTCCCACGAGCGCTCCACCCTGTGGGTACCCGAGGACAGCGCCGACAGCTCCACGCCCAACGGTTGCGTTCGCGAGTTCGAGTGGGGGCGGTGTTCCGCTCACCAGCAGCACCGCGAGGTCGAGGTCGGGGTCGAACAAGACGACGGTTGCAGGCTGGCTCTCGCCCTGCTGCTCCTGGACCTGCGGCTCCCGCATGCCGGCGACGACGTGCGCGGCCGTGACCACGTAAGAGGTAGCCACCACGAAGCCTGACCCTTCTTCGATGTGATCGCACGTCTGCCCCACGATCCTCACCGTGCTCTGGTCGGCTGCATCGAACGCATGTTGCGCTTGCGTGCGGTCGGGCGGTTGGACGGGTTCCGCAGGTGCCGGCGGGATACCCGTGAACACGTCCGGATAGCCGAACTCGTTGAAGAATCCGCGCACCTCCGCGAGGAACGAAGGCGGTGGGGGCAACAGATCGTCCAGGGCCCGCACGATCGCCGAGCCGCTGATCTGTCTGGCGACGAACGGGGACGGGCCGCTCACGAGGTTCAGCCCCACGAACCAGATCGCGAGGAGCGAGGCAACGATCGAAAGGGCCACACCTCCGGGTGGGTCGAAGCGGCGATGCCGCGAAGCGCGCGCTCTGGTCCGCGCCTTCACTCCCACCCACCAGCCCAGCCAGTCTCCGCCGATCGCTGCTGCGAGCACCGTGATCGCGGCGATCCATGCCTGCGCCGCAGAACTCTCGAGCAGGGTCGCCAGCGGGGTCGCGATCACGGCGCCCAACGCGAGGCCGACCAGCAACCCGCCGAACGACAACAGCTGAAGCGCGACCCCCCGACGGAACCCCGAGATCCCCGCGAGGATGAGCATGAGGACAAGCAGTACATCGAGCAGGTTCACACCCCGGATTATCGTCGGTTCAGGGTGCGCGGCTGCCGCGGCGGTTCCGGAGGCGGCCAATCGTCGCCCGCCCGAGCTCGCGATCCGTCTCTTCGATGCCGAGGGCGAGCTGCGTGCCGAGGTAGACGATCTCGAGAGCGATGATGCGGATACCCAGGTCGACCACGTTCGGCAGGTCTGGCAGCGGCAGCAACCATGCGAGCAGCCCGGCAGGCACGGCGGCGACGATCGGACGCAAGAAGCTGCGATCGTATGGCGAGATGCCGAGATCCCGTCGGATCTGCCACACGCGCAGCACGTTCACGACCACGATGGACCCGCTGCACGCGAGCGCCGCGCCCAGGAGGCCCAAGCTCGGGATGAGGAGCAGGTCGAGCACGACCGACAGCACAAGGAACAGCAAGGAATTGAGCAGCGTGAGGCGTGCATACCCGGCCATCGCTTGGAGGCCTGCGAAGGTACCGGTTCCGACGTTCACCAACTGACCCAACGCGAGGATGGCGAGGGCGACCGCGCCGTGCTCGAAGTCCTTGCCGAAGAGCCGCAAGATGCTCGGCGCCAAGATGACCTCCATGAGACAAACAGGCAGTCCGATGGTGAAGAGCCAGCGGGTCGACGCCTTGAAGATCTTGTCGAGTTCGGCGTTTCGGCCGGTGTGATGAAGATCGGCGATGATCGGGTGTAGCAAGATCGCCATCGAAGCAAGCAGCGCACTGATCAACGCGGACAGCCGGCGCGCGGCCCCGAATATCCCGATCGTCGTCGTGGGAGCAAGGAACCCCAGGATGACGATCTCGGTCTGGTTGTTGCTGTACAGCATCAAACGATTGAGTGACATCGACAACGAGAATCGGTACAAGCCCGTGGCGCGAGGGGCGCGATCACCGGCGGGGGGAAGGAATCGCCACAGCATCAGGGCGGTGACGACTAAGACCGATACCTCGGTGACCAGGTACGCCTCGGCGGCGGCTTGCGCCGAGGGCACGAGGAGGACAGCCCACGCACCGGTTGCGAGACGGAGTACGGGTGTGATGACCGATGCGGAGGCGACGGGCCGCGTTGCGTTGCCCATCGCTCGAAGCGCCGACCGAGCGATCTCCGTGGTGGCCGTGAACGGGATCGACGCGGCAAGCGGGATGAGCACCGGTCGAAGGCCCGGCGTGTCGAACAGGTGCGCGACGAGCGTGCTTCCGAACGCCAGCGCTGCTCCGGCAACGACGCCGGCGATCAGGGATCCGCGCAGCGCCGGTTTCAACGCAGAACGGAACCGACCAGGATCACCTGCGCCATGTGCGATACCTCCGAATCGAAGCACGCCGTAGTCGAGTCCGAGATCGCTCCCTTCTGCGAGCAGATTCGAGATGGCCAAGGCCAGCACGAACACCCCGAATCCCGCGGTGCCGAGTCGCCTGGCGATGACGACCTGGTAGACGATGGACAGCACGAACGAGAGCCCACCGCCGACGAGTGCGACCGACCATAGCTCCGCCGGCGACCCGTTGGGCTTCCTTGCTGCCGACGGTGTCTTCTTGGGCGAACGGATCTTCGATGAACCGAAGGTAGGACCTGGCACGTCAACGTACCTGGTCAATGTGCGGTAATGAGTACTACGCAGGCAGGCGGATGCAGGGGGCCCCTGTCCTTACGTAACGTCTCGGTGTCTACCCCCGACCCGAAGGAACCGCTACGGAACTCAGCGAAGCCACGCATCGCATCCTCTGGCACATCAAGCTCTTGATCCTGTGTGCATTGTTGGGATTGCTGATCCCGATCGTCGCTGCGAGCGATCAGACGACGAGCTACGTCTCCTCAGTGCGGATCCTCGTGAGCGCAGCCAGCTCGAGCAAGAGCGACGCGTCGTCAGCCGCCGACGAGGTGGCAGCGATCGCGACGACGCAGCCCCAGGTTGCGTCAGCGCTGGTCTACGCGCACGCCGATCGAGTTCCGAGCGAGTTCGTCCACAACGTGTCCACCGAGGCGGTTGGATCGTCCGGGATCGTCAACCTGAACGTCGAAGACACGGACCCCATCGTGGCAGCCGCGGTCGCCAACTCGCTCGCTGCCGCCGTCGTCGATGTGATGAACAACGCCGGTATCGCAGAGAGCCCGCTTCCCTACGTCATCGAAGGCGCCACTCCATCGAGTGCGCGAGCGGTTCCTCCGACGCGGATCCAAGACCTGGTGCTCGGCGTTCTTTTCGGTCTCGTCGTCGGGATCGTGGCGGCGGCCGTGCTCGAGGCGTTGCATCCAACGGTGGTCGGGAACGACGGGCTCGCCGCGGCATCCGGAGCCCCGGTTCTCGGAACGCTCCCGGGGATGCGTGAGTCTGAGTGGCGGGATCTGTCGTCCCTCGGTTGGCGTTTGTGGGTTCAGGCGTCACGCAACAGGCTCTCGACGATATACCTCACAAGCGTTGGAGAGAGCCTCGATCTCGACGCCCTGGCCGCCGCGTTGAAACCAGCGCCGGAGTCGCCGCAGGACCGAGCGGCACGATCTGGTGCCACGAAGTCCGCGCAGCCCGCGTTGCGTGTCCGGGCTCTCGACCCCACCGATGTCCGCTCGTTCAACGCGGGGGAGAAGGCGGGCCTCGTCATCGTGGCGCCCAGCGTCGTCAAGCGAGCGGACCTCGATCCGGTGCGTGACATGCTTGCCCTGACCGGGTGGCCGGCGCTCGGGATGATCACGTATCAGGGGAGTCGCTCGCCACGATCGTTCGGATGGCTCGTCGGGAAGGCCAGGGCGAGCCGGCCGTGGCACAACGTGAGCAGCGACGTGTCGTGGCCACCGAGCACGTAGTCGGACGGGCGGATCAAGCCCTACTCCCCAAGGTTCTGATCGCGGCGTCGATCATCGCGTTGCCGGCATTGAAACCACGAGGTCCCGGCCACCTGACGCCTGCCGATTTCGTGATGTCGGCCACGATCATCGGGATCGTCCTGTGGGCCAGAACCAACCGGGTCGAGGTTCATGCGCCCTACGCGATCCCCGTTGCCATCTTGATCCTGACGGGGATGTTCGCCGCTCTGTTCGGGATCGCTCCACAAACGGGACTGCTTTCGGCCGTCCAGGAGATCTTCCTTCTCGCCTGGGCCGGTTCCATCGCGACCCTCTGCCGGAGCCCGAAGACCCTTTCGTTGATCTTGTCCACGTGGGCGTGGAGCGCGATGGCCTGGGCCTCGGTGTTGGCAGGGGCGGTGCTCACGCATCAATGGTGGTTGGCCGGGGCGGGAGCGCAGAGCGGGAACGGGGCCCGCGCCCAGCTCGCGTTCGACAACCCGAACATGGCCGCCGACTACTTCCTCATCTCGTTCTTCGTGGTGATCATCAGCCGCTACCCACGGAATCCGATCGCGCGAACATACGCGTATCTGATCATCGCGGCCGCACTGGTCCTCACGGGATCCAACGCCGCTTTCCTTTCACTTGCCGTAGGCGCCACCGTCGCCGTTTTCGTCGCTCTGTGGCGGCGCGGAGACATGGTTTCCGCTGTTGCCGTTTCCGCGGTCGTCGGGGCTCTCCTGATCGGCAGCATCTACGCGGCCGCTGAAAGCGGGACCGTCCGGAACCTCGAGAACAGTTCCAACGTGCTCATCCAGCGCTCGGTCGCCCGCGGACCCAAGAGCGCCGCCGGGCGCCAGACGTTGTACAACGAGGAGTTCCAGCTCTACCGGAGCGGGAGCCTGTTGGGACGCGGGCCCGCGAGCACGAAGACCAGCCTGGGATCCTCCCTCGGCGAGATCGTGAAGGAAGCACACGACGACTACCTCGCAACGCTCATCGAGCGAGGAGGGATCGGGGTGATCGGACTCATCATCCTGATCGGCGCGATCGGCCTGCGGGCCTTCTATATCGCGTTGCGTCCGCTGGCACCGGCATACGCGCGTTTGGTCGCGAGGCCGTCCCTGGTCCTCGGCGCCGTCTTCGCGATCGCGGCTACCTCCACGACGCACGAGATCCTGCACTACCGCCACGTCTGGGCACTGCTCGGGATCTTGGGAGGCGTCTATCTCTACGGGCGGCAAACATCGGCGACGCTCGTGCCGCAACCGGATAGCTGAGCGAGATGTCGACGAGCGCAGGTGGTGTCGGAGCGGCTTCGGTCGACCACGTCTGGGCGAACGCTCGCGTCTTCTTTCCAGGAGGGACCGTCGAGGCCGCGTGCCAGCTCGGCGGCGATAGCCTCGGTCCCCATCTCGACGAACTCGCCGGGCTCGCGATCGTGATCGGCCCCACGGTCCGCAGCGGGGACGGGTGGCGCGCGGTCGAGGCGCTGGCGGACCGCGCCCCGTTCGCGCCCCGCTCGTTCGATCTGGTGGTCGTCGAAGATCTCGGCGCGACGGGCCGCCCGCCCAAGAGCGTCCTCGCCGAGGCGCAGCGGCTGTGTCGTCCAACCGGTCGAGTCGTGATCGGATCGCGCTCTCGACGCGTGGCATTCGCGCTCCGCCGAGGGCTCCGCGGGCACTCGACTTCGACGATGACTGCGCTTCCGAGTCCACGCCGTCCGGCCTTCATCCTCGATCCGCACGATCGCGATGTGACGCGCTACTTCATGCGCCGTATGGCCTTCGCGTATCGAGAGCCTGGGCGGGCGGGACTCAAGGGGCGATCGCGCCAGCTGCTGAGCCGAGCCGTGCTCGCCGCTCCGCCCGAGCTGGCCGTTCGGGCGGCGCCGGGCAAACTTGCGATCGTCCGGTCGGGGTCGGCGCCCGACCCTCTTCTCAGTCAGATCATCGCTCTCGTGCGTTGGAGGTGGACGAGCATGGGTTTGGCAGGCGTGGCTCCCGAGCGTCTGGAGCCTCTCGTCGTCGGACATCGGCGGCCCAACACGGGCGTCGTCACGATATTGCTGTTCCCGCCGGGCGGCCACGACCCGGTCGTTGCGAAGCTCCCGCGGTACGGGAGTCACAACGATTCGCTGCAACGCGAGGCGGCGGGCCTCGAGCGAGTGTCCCGCGCTGTCGGCGACACCATCGGGGCCGCGATCCCTCGGTCGCTGGGTATCCACACGATCGACGGCACCGATGTTCTGCTTCAGACCGGCCTCGGCGGTCGGCACCTCGTCGCCGAGACCGCAAGTGGACGGCTGAGCCCGGCCGGGCTCGCGCGCCAGCTCGACGTCGTGCTCTCGTGGTGGGATGCGCTGCAGGCCGCCTCGGGGCACTCCGAGCTCGTGGATAACGGGCTGATAGCGACGAAGCTCGAACCTCTTGCCGAGGCGGGACTCGCGGCTCTCGGCGGCGACCGGCGCGTCGCGGCCCTCCTCGACCGGACGCTGGAACAGGCGAGGAGCCTCAACGGCACCTCCTTGCCGATGGTCGTCGTGCACGGCGACTACTGGGCGGGGAACGTGCTCGTCGAACGCGAGCGAGTGGTTGGCGTCGTGGACTGGGAGCGCTCGACGATCGATGATCTCCCGTTCTGGGACCCCGTCAAGGCGGTTGGCTCAGCCGCGTACCACCTCGACCGCTACCGCTCGATCCCCAAGCGCGGCGCCGCCGCCCTGCCACAGTGGGGTGATATGGGCGCGTGGAACGACGTCGCAGATCCACGGTTCGCGGTTGGGTTCCGTGCAGCCTTCGTCCAGCCCGGATGGTTGGCGGACACGGCTCGGCATGCATTGGTGAGGGCATTCGACAGGGCAGGGATCCCGCGCGGTTGGCTGCCGGTGGCAACGACGCTCTATCTCGTTCGCCAGATCGTGCAGGCCGACGACTCGCCTCGCTCCGTCGCCGGCTGGGGATCGGTGCTGCTCGCGCTTGCGATGCACCCGGGAACGTGGACCGACGAGTTCTCGCCCGAGCAGAGGACCACCACCGGCGCTCGAGAGGGGCAGACGTCATGACCGGAGACGGCGATGGGATGCTGTCCGAGTCGAGCCCCGGCGTGACCGAACTGTCGGCTCCCGACGCCCACCGACCCGAACAGGGGCCGGCTCACTGGACGGCTCGTTTCATCCGCAGCCTCGTACGCGATCTCGACCAGGCGAAGGTCAGGTGGGTCGTCCTACGGAATCACCAGGATCTTCCGGATCAGGTCGGTGACGACGTCGACATCGTCGTTCACCCCGAGGACGCAGCAGCAACCGAGGACGTGATCCGCGCCGCCGTCAAGCGCGATGGGCTCTTCCTGTTGCGTTCGTACCGTGGATTGGAGCATCACACCTTCGCGGTGGCCACACCCGATCTCAGCGGTCGCTTCGTGTTGCTCGTCGACATCCAGTGGGCCGTCGCCTTCAAGGGACGGCTGCTGATCGACGCCGAGGGCGTCCTCGCGGGCAGACGGAGGTCCGGCGACGTATGGATACCGACGCCGGGGATGGAGGGGTACGCACTCCTGTTGCATGCGATCTTGAAGAAGAGGGAGCTGAAGCCCCGGTACATCGAGCGTCTCGCCGAACTCGAACGGCTGGGACCCGGAGCCGTGAACCAGGTCGCTCGAGGGCGAGTGGGCCGGGCTCTCGCCGAACGGATCACGGGCGTGCGTACACGATCGCAGCTGCTCGCCGTCCGCGGATCCCTGGCGCGCTCGATCGATCGACGCAACCCGGGCAACATGTGGCGCAGACCCACCTTCCAGGCCCTGAGCAAGTTGCGCCAGATCCGGCTGCGTCTGAAGCCGTCGGGACTATTCGTCGTCCTCCTCGGGCCGGATGGATCAGGGAAGTCGTCAACCACGGATCTGTTGGCCACTCTCCTCGGGACCCAGGGCGACGTGCTTCCGGTCGATCGGGTCTACCTCGGCAGCGGCCAGCCGTTGCTGCCCACCCGAAAGCTGGCGCGACGACTCCACGGCGCGGACAAGCCATCGGACAAGAACAGGCAGGTTCGCGACGTTGCGCCTCGCCGGCTCAGGGGTGCGCTGCACGTGACGGCCGATGAGATCCTTCGGTATTGGGTTCATGTGCGACCGCACCTGGCGCGTCATGGTCTCGTGCTTGCCGACCGGTACGCGTACGACCTCTTCAGGATCAACAACCCGACGGTCCGCCGGCGATGGTTCCGGCGGGTGGCGACGATCGTCATCCCGGCACCGAACGTGACGTTCTTCCTCGAAGGAGACCCTGAAGTGATCACCGCCAGGAAGCAAGAGCTGACGCTCGAGGAGACCATCCGCCAGCAGCACGCCTACCGGGCGTTGATCGACGTGGTCCCAGATCTCCGCCCGCTCGATCTGACCGAGCGCGACGAAGCCGCGCTACGGCGTGTCGCCATCGAGATCTTGGATGCGTACTCGACCAGGAACCACGGGTTCCCGTCCGGACGGCACGGTGACGACCCCTAGCGGCGGCCGGCGCCGCTCTCGTTGACGCTCAGGGCGCCGGCGCGGGTCTGAACGTCCCGACGATCTTCACTCCGGCCGATGCGGTCGTCCATGACGCGGTCGTGGATGCGATGCCCGCCACCGCCAGCACGCTCGTGGCTGCGTAGCCGCGGCCGTTCCCGGTGAAGACCGTGAAACCGTTATCGAACGACTGGCTGCCGTTCGTGATTGCCCCGTTCCAACCGATCATCGCGACCGCCCACTCACCGGTTCTGTCGGTGATCCCGTCGGTGGAGATCGTGGTGCTGGTCGTGCTTGAGAACGTTGCCTCGCCGCTCTGGTCGAAGGGGTTGGTAGCGTCGACACCGCTCAACTCGTAGATCGACATACGAAGCGTGTACGTCTGCCCGTCCGAATCGCTGACGGTTACGTTTTTTGGTTCGCTCGCGCCGGCGACCTTGTAAAAGATCGCCGCCCGCCCGTTCGATCGACCGACAGACCACCCCACGGGCGGGCTGAATGTGACACTGCCCGTTCCGGACGAAGCATTGATTGGCACCGCGACCAGTAGATCTCCTTGAGCGGGGGTCAAGCCGAACGTCGCAGAGATGGCTGACGAACCGGCCGATGCAAACGCCCGCTGTACCTCGGAGATAGCCGAACCGGAAGACGTCGTCACCGTGAAAGTGCCCGAGCTGACAGAACCGCCGGGCGCTGTCACAGAGATCGGTCCGGTGGCCGCGCCCGTGGGGACCGTGGTCGAGATCTGCGTATCGGAGTCGACCGTGAACGGGGCGGACACGTTGTTGGAGAAGCTCACCGCGCTCGCTCCGGTGAGGTTCGAGCCGGTGATCGTGACCGATGTCCCTTCCGGTCCAAAGCTGGGGGAGATCCCGCTGATCGTGGGTGCGGATGCGCTCACGGTGAAGTTGGTCGAGCTCGTCGCGGTTCCGCCCAGCGTGGTCACCGAGATGGGCCCGGTGGTGGCACCGGAGGGAACCGTCGCCGTGATCTGCGTATCTGAGTCGACCGTGAAGGAGGCGGAGACGTTGTTGAAGAAGTTCATCGCGCTCGCTCCGGTGAGGTTCGAGCCGGTGATCGTGACGGAGGTCCCCACCGGTCCGGAGCCCGGAGAGAACCCGCTGATCGTCGGCGATGGGGCGGTGCCGGTGGGCAGGAACTCGTTGTGCCAGTACTTGTATTGACCGGTGCCGCTGACCGACGCTTCGACCACAGCCCCGGTCGAGGCCGTGACCGGTTGCTTCGTCGTCGTCGAGTTGTTCACGCCCGCGGTCTTGATCCAGGAGGTGAAGGTCGAGCTCGTGAATCCTGGCGAGGAGAGCGAGCTCTCCCAGACATCCGTCTCGCCGCTGCCGCGCGTCGACCATACCCACACCTTGTCCTGGTCGGGAGACAGAAGCGTCACGGCGCGCGTCGTCGCTTGGGACACCCTGCTCACCGTGAACGCGGACCAGGTCCCGTCCGAGGTCCGCCGCAGCAGCACGATCTGCGGGTCGTTCGGAGCTCCGGACGTGTCGTTGAGACTGGTCTTGGCAGAGACGTAGATCGTGTCTCCCAAAACCTTGATGTTCATGTGGTCGTCTGAACAGAGGTTGGAGTTCGCGGTGGGGCACCCGCCGGCTCCTCCTCCGTAGGCGGTCTCGATCGTCCATGCCGCGGTGGCCGGATCTGCGTCCGCGCGCCACGCGAAGAAGTCTTTCTTCGCGACCTGATCCGACCAGAACACGCCGATCTTGTTGCCGCCGAACGAGGTGACCGCCGAGATGTCGTCGCTGTTCACCTTCGTCTTCGAGATCGTCGTGAACGTGAACGACGTGCCGCCGGGGGCCGTGTAGCCGACCAGGATGTTCGTGCTCTTCTCGTACGTGGTCCAGAGGCGGCCGGCGCTGTCCTTCGCGATCGTGAGCGCTTCCGGGCTCGCGCTGGTGATCTTGAACGGCCCCGCGATCGTCCCCCAGCTGCCGTTACCGAGGTATGGGATCTCGTAGAGATCGCTTTCCGTCGGGCTCTTGTTGTCGCGCAAAGAGACGTACAAGGCGTTGTTTTCGAAAAGCGTGTCGGCCTTCTCCCAGGCTGCCGCCCCCGGCAACTGCACCCTCGACACCCAAGCGTGATCGACGAGCTCGAAGAGCCAGACCCCCGCTGTCGGCGAGGGCCCGGACGTGCCGAGGACGGCCCACCATCGGACCACGCCGTCGGTCGTGTAGAAGAGCTTGCTCTCCGGCTTCTCCCCGCTCGCCGCAGTGCCGTCCGCCTCAACGGTGGATCCGTAGGTGAAATCGAGCTGTCCGTTCGGGGTGAGCTTGTTCGGCTGCGCCGCTGCAGGGGTGGGAAGGAATGTGATCAGGAGCAGCACGGACAACAGCATCGTGAGCGCCACGTCGACCCTCGGAAGGGCGACGCGGATGGAACGTCGTTTCCTGTTCACCCGTTCACGCATCTCGAACCAGATCCTGCCGTCGTGGGATATGACCGGTACGCGCGATGTAGATGCTGCGTGCGACCGCAAGAGCAGGAAAGGCGATCGCGTAGGGGATGAGGATGGCGCTGCGGGGCGTGACGTCGTACGTCCCGAACAACGTGAAGTGCCCTGCGCCGAGCAGCAACGCGATGGCAGCAACGATCTGGTAGACGAGGAACGCCTGGATGCTGGTGAGGGCGACGACGACCCGGACGATGATGCGGCGGGGCCCGTTGAACGCCTGCTCGGATCGAACGACGTACGGGTTCTCGACGGTGCCACCTTGGTTCGCTCGGTACCAGACGTCCACGGCCTCCTTGTCCAACAGGAAACCCGCGACGATGAGCGTGCCGAAGACGAGGTCCAGTGAAGCTCCTTGCGCGCCCCGATGCGAGAACCAGGTTCCGATGACGGCCGAATACAGCACCACGGGCTTCGTCAGGCGGCCGACGATGAGGTCGTAGTACGCGCCTTTGACGCTTTCCAGGTGGTTGACCCGGGCGAGCTCACCGTCGACGTAGTCCGACAGGATGTGCAGCTGATAGAGGAAGAAGGCCGCGACGGCCGGTACCACCCCCCCCAAGGCCAGCAGGCACACTCCGGCTGCGATGCCGAGCACCGCCGATACGAGGGTCACCTGATTGGGGGTTGCCCAGGGGGCGTGATTGAGGACCCAGGTGGTTACTCGAACGGAGATCCGCGGCATGACGAAGCGCATCCGGGGTCCGGCGCGGAAGAGCTCCCGCTTGGCCCCAACACGGACTTCCTCAAGGGTGTAACCCACCCAGCTTCGCCTCTATCTAGGTTGTAGAGCTATGTTGGCCGCAAGATGTCGAGTGTAAGAAGGTTCGACTGCGGAGGTATCTGACGGCTGACGTAGTTCTTCTAATGCGTCCGACGTAGAGCTACCACGTCGTGACCGTCCGGCCGGCATCCGTCTTCGTCCAGGCGCAATACAGGGCATCGTCCAGATCTCGGGCCGTGCGCACCGCGAATTCCTTCGGCGCCAGCGCTCTTTCGAGGAGGTTCCAGAGCTTCGGCTCACCGGCAAGACTAAGGGCGTCGCTGAAATGCTTCGTCAGGGCTCTGTTGCATCCGGCGATGACCAGACCTTTCGCGATCACCTTGCGGGTGTCGAACAGAAACGGACCCTCGGACGGCCCGAACATGATGCCCTTGCCTCCGGGCTTCAGCATGTCGATCGCCGTGGCGAGCGTCTCATCGTTCGACTCTCCGCCCACGCATTCGAACGCGACGTCGACCCGCCCGGCGATGTCGGAGGCGAGCGCACCGCCATCCTCTTCGACGGGGGTTGCGAGGCCTTCGACGACACCTGCGCGAGCGTCCCAATGACGGCCGGTCATGATGATCTGATCCGGACCGGCTCCCAAGGTGGCTCGAAGAGCGATGGCGGTGAGGATCCCGATCGCGCCGTTGCCGAGCACGAGGAAGAGCGCGTCGGATGCCGCCGAGGCATGCTCCAGCCCCGCCAGCACCGTGGCGAACGGCTCCATCAACACCGCCAGGGTCTCCGATGCTTCGGGGGGCACGGCGATCGTGCATGCGGCAGGGTGGAGGAACTCCGTTCGGGCCATGCCGTCGACGTTGCTGGAGAGGAAGTTCCCGTCCATGCAGTAGTTCTCACCCGCGCCGCCCGGCCGGCACGCGTAGCACGCTTCGTCGATGCTCGCATAGCGTCCCGGATGGGCGATCGTGCACGGGATGTTGGGTGAAGGAACGACGCGCTGGCCGACGGAGAACGGGACGCCGGCGCCCACCGCGACGACCTCAGCAACACCCTCGTGCAGCAACGTGAGGGGGAGCTTCTTGATCATCGCGGATCGCTCCCTGGTTCCCGTGTACAGCTTCAGGTCCGAGCCACAGATACCCAATCGGAGCGGGCGCAGACGCAGCCATCCGGGCTCGGGGAGCTCGGTCTGCTCTTCGAACGCCTCGATCCGGAACGGATGCGTCAGGCGGAAGACCGTCGCCTCCGACGTGCGAGTCGTCACCCCAGCCAGCCTCGCCGGCGAGCTTCCAGCACCTGCTGAGCGAACAGCCAGTCGATGTTGGTCGTCACCTTGAAGCCCTCGAACGTCCCCTCGACGGCGCGAACCTGGCCGCCGCTCGCCAGGACGAGTTGCGCGTCGTCCGTTGCTTCGGTCGTACCGATCTCTCGCGCGTGCTCATGCGCTTTCGAAAGCACGTCGTAGCGGAAGGCTTGTGGCGCGTGCCCGTTCCGAAGGTATGTGCGGTCGGGGATGTTCACGATGAAGCCGTCACGCTCCTCGACGATCGTGTCCAGCGTCGGGACCACGACATCTGCGGCGCCGTGGATCCGAGCGGCCTCGATCGCCTCAGCGATCGACTTCTCCGACGAGAATGGGCGAACCCCGTCCTGCACGACGACGATCTCGCACGGGTCGATCGCCGCGAGCCCGCAGGCGACGGATTCCTGACGAGTCGATCCGCCCGCGATGAATCGACGAACCTTCAGGTAGCCGAACGTCGAGCAGATGTCGTAGTAGAGCTGCTCGTACCGTTCGTTGATGACGAGGGCGATCTCGTCGATCATCGACAGAGCCTCATAGGTGTCGAGGCAGTAGGCGAGGATCGGCTTGCCCTCGATCTCGACGAATTGCTTGGGGATGAACGATCCATGGAATCGACTTCCCGCGCCCCCCGACAGCACGATCGCAGTAACTGGACCCATCTTTTCCGTTCCTCCCCTAGTCTCTTCCTTCGGTCCGTCTGCAGTCATCAGGCGATCCCCCAACCGTCGAATCCATCCGGCATGTATGTGTGGAGCTGGTGTACGTCGTCCCTCAGGAGCTCCTGAAGTCGGGCTCGAAGCCCGTCCGTCATGAGATCCGTCGGCGCGGGCGCGGCGGCGGACCCGTCAGTCCTCACCCGTCCGACGGATGCGGGGACGAGTCGATCCATCAGCTCCTTCGCCCGGCGACCAGCGGGGAGGTATCGCTTCGCGATGCGACGGATGCGCCATGCGTACGAGGGATAGGCGGCGCGCTCCTGGGTCGTATAGAACTCCCGATCCAGCTCATCCGGACGGTATGCGTCGTCAACCCCAAGGAACCGATAGGTGAGACGGATCGTCGATGCGCGCGAGGACCTGAGCTCCTCCGACGCGACCAAGAGGATCCTCTCGCGAGGGAACCAGTTCAGGTACCGCTCGAGCTGGAACGCGTAGCGGCTGCAATCCACGTACCTGGGGTCGGCGAGCACCGCCTCTTCGATCGGGGCGCGTTCCCTGCCGACGAGAGCGTCGTGCTGATAGTGCGACCGGATCCGTTCGATGGGATCTCGCACCACATAGATTAATCGAACATCGGGCAGGTACGCCGCGATCTTCTCCGGGACCCCCTGGTACTCGGGGTACTTCGAGTATGAGGTGGAGGCTTCGCCGATCGCGACCGACCCCGCAGGGGCTCCCGCGAACTGCGTCCGGTACCAGTCGAGGCCGCGCTGCCAGTTCTTCTCCTCAACGAAGAAGTCGGCCTCCTTCAACGGCGACATGAAGATCTGCGGGTGCGCCCGCAAGTAGTTGAACAGGCTCGTGGTGCCCGACTTCATCGCTCCGATCACCAAGAAGTTCGGGAGCCCGGATGTGTCGGACGGAGCCGCCGCGCGAGGTCCACCGCGATCGCGCATCTGAAGGTCCTCGCCTCTGGCTACCATGCGGTCACGCTTCGCTCGTCTCGATCGGATCGATCCACGGTGATGCCCGTACCCGACTCGAGGACTGCGCCGATCACCCGTCGGTACTCCGACCTGATCGCGGTGGGGGACCAGGAGGTCAGATCGATCCGAGCGGGGTTCGAGGGCTGCTCACGCCCGAGAACATCCATGAGCGTGGAGGCGGCGGCTGTCAGGTCTCCCAGCGGAACGCCGACACCTTCTGCCCCGAGCTCGATCAACTCCCGCACGCCGTCCACCGCATACGCGACGAACGGAGTGCCCGCGGCCGCTGCCTGAACGAGAACCTGCGGCACCCCTTCTGCGGAGCTCAACAGGATCACCACGTCGGCAGCGGAAACGAGCGGCCGGGGTTCATCGACGTAGCCGAGCAGCTTGGCGTCGTCGTCGAGTCCCGCTTCGGTCAGCGCCCGGGCGAGACGATCGGAGAGCGGGCCTTCGCCGGCCACGACGAGGAACGGCCGCGAAGACGGCGTCGGCGCGGAGAGCTGGGTGAGGAGGCGGGGAAGGTCGAGGACGTTCTTCCTCTGCTCCAGGCTCCCGAGGTACAGGAGGAGCGGTCGGTCCTGGGGAAGACCGAACCTCTTGCAGACCCTGCTTTTCACCGCACCAGGCCTGTCGGCTCCGGGCAGGGGAACTCCGGATCGCACAACGTGGAGGTGTTCAGGCGGAACGCCGATCTCCGCGTACGTTCGCGAAAGATCGGCACCCGCAACGACGTAGGCCGCGGTTGTGCCTGCGAGTCTGGTTTCGATGAACCGGAAGATGCGGGTCTGCCACCCGGGATAGCCAGGGCCGAAGTTCGCCATCGACAGTGAGTGGATGGCCGGCACCCCTCGAAGGCGGGCTGCGGCGCGCGCCAGTACGCCCGCTTTCGATTGGTGGGTGACGACCAGGTCGTACCTGTTCACACGGATCAGGCGGAGCAGTCGTCCAAGAGTGAGCAGGTCGCGTAGCGGAGCGGGGCGGCGCACCAGGGTCGGCATGATAGTGATCGAGGCGGGCTCGACGTCCCGTCTGGCGAGGTCGGCGTCCGCCTCGCGGCCGAGCAGGAGATGGTGGTCGGCTTCAGGGAACGACCGTGCGATGTCGCGGATGCGCCGTTCGGATCCCCCTCGGAGGTATCGCGTGGCGACATGGAGGATCTGCGGGCGGAGATGAGACTGTCCTTCGCGCACGGCGGAGCCGTCGCTTCGGAGCCCATCGGAGACGATCGTCATCTCTCCCCACCTCTGCTTAGACGGATCTGGGTGGGCGGACGCGACCGCGGCGACCGCTCGCTCCCACGCTAGCGACGGTGCCTCGCTTGGCGCATGAGATGAACGTCGTATCCATCGGTACCGCAGGTTGCCCAAGGTGCGTATGCAGAGCTGCGTCGAAAGGCGGACGCGATGAGGGGCACCTGAGGGCGAGCGTGAGGGTGCGTAGAGCTCGCCCTGCGCTCGACGTAGTTCGAGATACCGCCCGGTGTCGATGTTCCGTGACTGGACGCGCCATACCGTGCAGCGAGGGCGTGCATGAACATCGAGCGAACGCTCGCCCAACACCGATCGACGAACCGACGGCGAGGCGCGTGATGGAGATCGCAGTTCTTGGAGCGGGGCACGTTGGACTGGTCTGCGCGTCGTGCCTGGCCAGCATCGGACATCGGGTTCGCGTGCAGGACGTCGACCGAACGAGGATCGCGCGCCTGGTCGACGGGCAATTGCCCTTCGTGGAACCGGGTCTGGACGCCTTGCTGGCGGACGGCCTCGACGCAGGCAGCCTCTCCTTCCACGTCGACCCCGAGGAAGCGCTCGCCTCTGCTGAGCTGATCTTTATCTGCGTGCCGACCTCGATGGACGGCGCCACATCGGATCTTTCGCGGATCGTCGAGGCGACCGTTTCCGCTGCGCACCACGGACACGAGGACGCCGTGCTCGTCAACCGCACGACCGCGCCGGTTGGAACCCTCGCCTACGTTCGAACGCTCCTTGAGCAGGAAGGGGCAGGGAGCATCGGCGTGGCATCCAACCCGGAGTTCTTGTCGGAGGGGACCGCTGTCGCGGACTTCCTCGCCCCGTATCGGATCGTCGTGGGTGGCTGGGAGAACGGCGCCGTCGCTCGGGTCGTCGATGCGTACCAACCGATCCTTGACGGTCGGCTGCCTTCGAACGTCGAAGCGATCGCGGCCGATCGCCAGGCCGACCCCGGTGTTCGCCTGCTCATCACGACTCCGGAGACCGCGGAGTTCTCCAAGTACGCCGCCGATGCGTTCCTCGCCGTGAAGATCTCGTTCATCAACGAGATCGTCACCGTTGCCGACGAGCTGGGGGCCGATGCCGACGATGTCGCGTCGACGCTACGACTCGATCCTCGGATCGGCCCGCGATTCCTGAATCCGGGGATCGGCTGGGCCGGTTCTTGTTTTCCGAAGGAGATCACGGTCCTCAAGGGGATGTCACAGACGTCCGGCGTCGCCACTCGTCTTCTCACGGCCGCGAACGATGTCAACGACGAGCAGCGGCGATGGGTCGTCCGCAAGCTTCGGGCACACCTCAAGACCCTTGAGGGGCGACGTGTCGCGCTGCTCGGTTTGAGCTTCAAGCCGGCAACCGACGACCTAAGGAACGCCCCCGCCCTCGAGATCGCGGCCGAGCTTTTCGGTTCGAACGTCGACGTGCGTGCGTTCGATCCCATAGTCACCGAGCTTCCGCCCCAGTTCGCCGACGCGATCGAGCTCGTCTCTGATCCCTTGTCGGCTGCCTCAGATGCTGACGCCGTCGTGATCACTACCGCCTGGGAGGGGCTCGCTGACCTGCCCCTCGATGAGCTTCGACGCGTGATGCGGGTGCCGCTGCTGTTAGACGGCCGCAACTGTCTGGACCCAGTCGCCGCTCGGGCCGCCGGATTCAACTACGTGGGCGTCGGGCGAGAGGGACGGACGGTGCTTCCCATGGTCCCGCCCCCGGTACCAGCCAGCCGGGGCTCGTCCGGGCGAGGAGGTCGGCAGAACCCCCACCCGACCCTCGACACGCACGCCCGCGCCGGGGTTCCTGCGTCGTCGCGAAAAGACAGGAGCGGTTGATGGCGCCGACCCGGGCGTCCAGGAACACGGAACGCCTGAGGACTACCGACCATGACCCAGGGGAGGAACCGAGTGTCTGACCTGTCGTTACCCCCATACCAGAGCGATCTCGCGGACCTGAAGGTACCAGTACCCACGTCCTCGAACGTCCGCGGTCGGATGATCCAGCGTGTGATGAAGCGCGCTCTCGACATCGTTGCCAGCCTGCTCCTCATCGTCGTGGTGCTCCCGTTCGTGTTGGTGATAGCGGTCGCGATCGCCATCGATTCGAACGGTCCCGTCCTCTTCGTTCAGCGGAGGGTGGGCCGCTTCGGCAGGAACTTCCCTCTGATCAAGTTCAGGACGATGGTGGTCGATGGGGAAGCTGCCCTCGCCCAGCATGTGGGATCCGACAACGAGCTGCTTCGAGAATGGGAGCGATCTCGCAAACTACGGGAGGACCCGCGGGTCACTTCGGTCGGCCGCTTCCTCCGAAGGCACAGCGTTGATGAGCTGCCCCAGCTCATCAACGTTCTGTGGGGCAATATGAGTCTGGTCGGGCCGAGGCCCGTCCGCGAGGACGAGATCGCGTACTTCGGCACTCGGTCGACGCAGATCCTCACGGTTCGTCCGGGGCTTACGGGGCTCTGGGCGGTGAACGGCCGAAGCGACGTCTCCTACGAGGAGCGCGCTGAGTTCGAATACCAGTACGCCGCCGGATGGAGCCTCTGGATGGACGTCAAGATCCTCGCCCAAACGTTGCCGGTCGTCTTGCACGGCCACGGCGCGTACTGAGGTCGCCACCTTCGAACGCTAGCTGTGTCGGCTACGCGACGTCGTCTTTCTCCTGCCTTGCGGCATCATAGACGGCGGAGGGTGGGTTCAACGACGCCTCGCCCGCCATCTGACGGGCGAACGCCACCGCCTCCAGACGAGAGTGCACCCGGAGCTTATCGAGGATGTTCTGAACATGGGTACGAGCCGTTTGCGGACTGATCACGAGTGCCCGACCGATGGACTCGTTCCCCGCTCCATGCACTAGGAGCCGCAGGACCTCGCGTTCGCGCGTCGTGAGCTTGGCGTACCGAGCGGCCGCTTCGTCCCGGTCGCGACGCCGTTTGACGAGGCCCCTGATGAGGGCGGGGAGCATCTTCTGAGGAACGATGATGCCGTTCAGATGAACGCTGCGGATCGCTTCGACGAGGTCCGCGACGGGGCTCTCCTTGGAGAGATACCCGCTGGCTCCAGCCTCCATGGAGTCGACCAGGGTCGTGAGCTCCTCTTCGGCCGCCAGGATGAGTACGCGGCACTGCGGCACGGTCTGCGAGATAGCTCTCGCAGCTGCGAAGCCACCCGATCCGTTCAGCGCGATGGAGATGAGCGCGACATCGGGCTCATGGAGGCGAGCTTCCTCGACCGCCGAATCGGAGTCACCGACGGCGGCCACGACGACGAGGTCGGGCTGGCCCGCGAGGATCATGCGGACCGCCTCCCTGAAGAGGGGCTGCTCGTCCGCGAGCAACACGTAGATCTGACCGTCCTGTCGATCCATGTACAACGCCTCACATCTCGGTAATTCCAGCAGAGTAGGTCATCTGGAGTACCGCAAACAAGTCCTCTTGCAACGTAGGTCGACGTACGGCGGAGGGATGAGCCACCAACCGGGGGACAGGAGACCGGCCTACAGCCTATGCGTGATGTGGCGGGTACTTGTTGCCGTGAACGAGCTCGGCCTTCGGGCTGCCGGCCTCAGGCGGGGAGCGAGCCCCCCCCTTCGCCGGCCGCCAGAGGCATCTCGTCCGGGAGAAGAGGGAACGGGTTTGCCACGGGAGCACTCAACAGGCCGTTGCGGGCCGCGAACGCGACCGCCTCGAGCCGCGAGTGAACCTGCAGTTTCGTGAAGATGCTCTGGATATGTGACCTGACCGTGTTGACGCTGATCGCGAGTCGTCTGCCGATCTCCTCGTTCCCGGCCGCGGCTGCGATCAGACGGAGCACTTCGCGCTCTCTGGGCGTCAGCTGCCCAACGAGTACCTGAGCTTGGTCATCGCCGGGCCACCTCTTGCTCGGCCTGCGTGCGAGCTGGGATGGCCACACCATCTCGCCGTCCCCGACGGCGCGGACCGCATCGGCGAACTCGTGCGTGCCGGCCTCCTTCGTGAGGCATCCCTGGAAACCGAGTGCGAGGGCTTGGCGAGCGATGTCGACCTCGTCGAGGGATGCGAGAGCGATCACCTTGGCGCCGAGATCGGCCCTGATGATCCCTTCTCCGGCTCGCAGGGCGCCTCCCTCGGGGATCCCGACGTCGATGACGACGACGTCGGGTCGGGTCCGGATGGCGGTTTCGATCGCTGCGGGAGCCGACTCAGCGATGCCGACGACCTCGACCCCTCGGTCCTCCAGAACGGACCTGATGGCATCCGCGAACATCCGATTCCCGTTGACGATCAAGACCCTCATCGAACCCTCCAGTGTGGATAGCGGCCATTCTTCCCCTTTCCCTGTGCCAAAAGGAACCAACTTTCGGCTGGTTCTTGGGGAAGTAGCGAAAAAGGCTCGGGTGGGACTAGTCATGGTAGCCGCGAGTGAGTGGATGTCGTAGCGTTGTCTGCGATGGCTCGTTGGCTCCCCCGTGGCGGGATCGTCGCGACCATCGCCGTTCAGGTCTTTGTGGTCGCCTCCTCCGTTGCGCCTGCGGTGGGCCGGTCGACGGCGCCGCGCCCTGCCGGCGCGACGGCGGCGATCCCTGCCCACGTCGTCGTGATCGTGATGGAGAACAAAGAGTACGGCACCGTGATCGGTTCGAAGTCTGCCCCCTACCTCAACAGGCTCGCCCGCAGGAATGTCCTCCTTGCCGATGACTACGCGGTAACGCATCCGTCGCTCCCGAACTATCTGGCCCTCACCGGAGGTTCGACGTTCGGGATCGACTCAGATTGCACGACATGCTCCGTGCGCGGAACGAATATCGTCGATCAGCTCGAGGCAGCCAAGATCTCGTGGCGGGCCTACATGCAGAGCATGCCGAGCTCCTGCTACAAGGGCGCGTCCGACGGCGACTATGCGAAGAAGCACGACCCGTTCATGTATTACACAGACATCTCACGTTCCAAAGCACGGTGCGGCAAGGTGGTTCCCTTCACGCGGTTCCCCTCGGCGTTGCGGAACGGCCTGCCCGGTTTCTCGTGGATCACGCCCAACCTCTGTTTCGACATGCACGATTGCTCGGTCGCGAAGGGCGACGGATTCCTGCACCGATGGGTGCCGAGGATCGAGCAGCATCTCGGCTCTGATGGGATCGTGATCGTGGTGTTCGACGAGGGTTCCTCCGACGACGGCTGCTGTGACCTCGGGTCGGCTGGTGGACACGTCGCGGCGATCATCGCGGGTCCCGGCGCGGCCGCGAAGAAACACCACGTGGCGACGTCGGACCACTATTCGTTACTTCGCCTGATCGAGGACGCGTTCGGACTCAAGCGTCTGCGCCATGCCCGGGATGCGTCCACGCCGACGATCCGGCATTGGCGGGGCTGAGTAAGTGCCGCGGCCGGGTCTCCCTGGGTAGACTCAGGTCCCGAACATGGCGGCGTAGCTCAGAGGTAGAGCAAGCGGCTCATAATCGCTGTGTCGGTGGTTCGATTCCACCCGCCGCTACCACGAGGCGACCGTCGGAAAGGCTCGACCGAAAGGGATCGGGAGATGGGCAAGAAGAAGTTCGAGCGAACGAAGCCCCACGTGAACATCGGCACGATCGGCCACATCGACCACGGCAAGACCACCTTGACCGCGGCCATCACCAAGCGCCAGGCCGAGAAGGGGCTCG
>JALYLV010000008.1 GCA_030774035.1 Actinomycetota bacterium | reverse complement strand
CTCGAACCTCGGTTTCTCGCCGCCAGATATGGTGCCGCTCGCGAGTTGATAGACGTGCTCACGCGATCCGACGTCGACCGTGTCGCGCTGATTCGAGGGACGCTTCGTCGTCGGTAGGCTCAAGCGTTCGGCTGAAGGGGACCGTTCATCGCCATCCCTACCGACTCCGCCTGACTGTGGTGTGCAAGCGGCCGAGATAGCACCTAATGCGTAGACCAGGGGCACGGCGTCTCTGATCACAGCGGCGTCGTGCGCCCGGCCTCACGCCACGGTGATGACGACCTTGCCGCGCGCGTGCCCCTGCTCCACATAGCTCAAGCCCTCGGCCGTATCCGCGAGTGCGAAGGTCCGGTCGACGATCGGCGTGAGCTTCCCGTCCTCGATGAGCTCGGTTACAACGAGCAGCTCTTCCCGCTTCTGCCTCGACGGAAGCGGGCGCAACCGCTGCGAGACGAACAGGTTGGCCACGACCGCCTGAAGGATACCGGCGACCGGTCCGAACACGTGACCGGGCGAACCTCCCCCGTTGAGCACCAGGGTCCCCTTCGGCGTGAGCGCCCCGCGCAGCTTGGCGAGGGGCAGGTTGCTCACGTTGTCGAGGATCACGTCGTACCGCGTCGGCCCGGCGGTGAAGTCTTCCATCGTGTAGTCGATGACATGCTCGGCGCCGATCGAGCGCACCAGCTCCACGTTGCGCGTGCTGCACACAGCCGTGACCTCGGCGCCCATCGCCACAGCAATCTGCACCGCGAAGGTCCCTACACCGCCGCCGGCCCCGTTGACGAGCACCTGCTTACCCGCCTTCACCTCGCCGACGTCGCGGATCCCGCGCAGAGCGGTCGTCGCCGCGATGGGGATCGCGGCCGCCTGCTCGAAAGTAAGGCTCACTGGCTTCGGCACAATCATGGTCGCCGCGGCGCACGCGTACTCTGCGAACGCGCCGCGGAAGAAGCCGAGCACCTCGTCGCCGGGCCGGACCCCGCGCACGTTCGCGCCGACCGCCTCCACTACGCCCGCCGCGTCGATCCCCGCCACCCGGCCCTCCGGCTTGGTCAGCCCGACCCCCCATGAGTCTCGCGACGAGCGGGTCACCTCGCACGATGTGCCAGTCGGCCGGATTAAGCGCGGCGGCGTGCACCCTTACCAGCACATCGTCGGCCCCGACCTGTGGCGGGTCGGCGTCGACGAGCCGCAGGACGTCCGGCGAACCGAACCGCTCCTGCACGATCGCCTTCATCGGAAAACCTCCTGAGCCGTGCGTACGGGCTCAGCGGAGGGCACCCGTCTGTCCGGAGCATGTCACATAGACGAAAGCGCCCCGGCAGATCCAAGGTGAGCCACGTCCTCTTTGAAGTCTTATCTTCCGCGGTGGAGGTCCTTCCCGAGGAACGTCGACCGACGAAGGCAAGGAACGCTGCGGCATCGCGTCGGTCGGCTCGTTCCTCATCCTCTGAGCGAACCGTGAACAGATGTGTCACCGGTTCACGTGAGTTCGCTTCGTGCTCGATGAGCCGTCCTTCACCGTTCCCCCTGCGTCCACCCACCAACGCTAGGTTTGCAGCCGCATCGTCAAATCGTGTGGGTCGCCAACCGTTCGGAGAAGGAGCTCACCATGACCGTTCGCCCTCGCGTCGCACTCGTACTCGGCTGGCTGCTGGGTCTGCTCTTTCTGGTGCCGGGCGCCGGAGCGAGCACGTCAGGGCTGGAGGGCGTACCGCACTTCTCCAACGTCTTTCTGATCATCGGCGAGAACACGACGTACTCGCAGCTCTCCGTCGGCAAAGCGCCGTACCAGGAGCAGATGTTGCGTCCCAGCGCTGCCTGGCTAACGAACCACTGGGCGACCTCCCACTACTCGACGTCGAACTACGTGGCGATGACGAGCGGCCAGTACAGCCTGTGCGAGCAGGAAGACGTCAAGCCGATCGACTGCCACCAGGACACGACCAACCTGTTCCACCAGCTCACCGAGGCCGGGGTCACGTGGGCGGCGTGAAACGAGTCGATGCCCTCCCCCTGCCACCTGCTGAACGCCGGGTCGGACAAGACCGACAACGCCTATCGCCCCAAGCACAACCCCGCCGAGTACTACGAGAACGTCGTCGTCGACTACACCTCGCCCTCGAGCGAGTGTACGGACAACGTGATCCCCGCCGGTACGACGCGGCCCAACGACATGAGCACCTTCAACGCCGCGCTGCGCGATCACACGGCACCGGACTTCAACTTCGTGGTCCCGAACATGTGCCAGGACGGACATGACAACTGCGAGCCGGCCGGGAACCCGATCCTGCAGTTCGATGACTTCCTCGCCCGCGAAGTGCCGTTGATCCAAGCGACCTACCCGGACGCCCTCGTGATCGTGACCTACGACGAAGCCCAAGGTGGCGGGGCGAAGTTTGGCGCGAAGTTCGACGGGGGCAACGTGCTGCTCGCCATGGTGGGTCCCCAGGTGGTCCCGGGTACGCACGACGACCTGCAGAACCACTACGGGCGCTACGCACACTCGAGGACGGCTTCGGGATCGGGACCTACGCGAATAACGCCGCGACGGCCGACCCGATAACGAACGTGTGGACCTGAGGTCTCGGGTAGGTCGCTCGGGCTTGGCCTGCCGGAACGCACGCTGATTCCATCGACGGGCGTATCCATCGCCGCCGATGTCTATCGACGCGGCTACCTCCCTCGACGTCGCGAAGCCCGATCGGCGACGCTCTGCGCGCGGTCATCCCAGCGCCGGCGCTACATGTTCGCCATGAGCTCCATGACCTTGGCGTTGTCGTCAGTCACAAGCACGACCCGCGTGTCGGTCGCGAGGTACGCCGCGCGGACGTTGACCCCCGCGTCGGCGACGGCCCGTGCCATCTTGCCCATCGTCCCGGGCTGCTGAGCGCCGGGAACCGGAGCACCCAGGATGGCTTCGGCCTCGCCCTCCACCTTGATGCCGGCGCCTTCGAGCGCCGTTCTCGCCGCCGCGCCATCCTGAACGCAGACGTGGATGATGCCGCGCCCCTCCATGCCGATACCCAGCAGGCCTTCGATGTTGATCCCGGCCGCGCCGAGGGCCTCTCCTACGCTCGCGAGCCCGCCCGGACGATCGTCGACCGTGATCGTGAGATCGGTCGCCATGCAGTCCTCCCTTGTCGAAGTGTCCCCAACGAGATACGCGAATCGGGTCGATAGGTCAAATCGAAATCCCTCCTCGAAACCGCCTGCGCTGCCCTTTCCTCGGTGCTCACCGACCCCGGGGCCACCAACTCGGAGAAGATCTAGATCCTCTCCGGACTAACAGCCTGGAGTTAGGGTCGGGGCGATGACTCCGACGCGGAGATTCCTTATAACCGATCAGACGTGGGTGGTGAGCTTCACCCTCGATGGCGCCGGCACCACGGCCTTGGCACTGACCGCAAGATCTCGCGACAGATCTGAACGCGGGCGCTCTCCCCGTCGACCTCACTTATGAGTCTGCGGAGTCACCGTGAGGTGGGTACCGATCCTGGCCCTCTTTAGGCTGCCTGCGCCGCGGCCCGAAGGCGTTCTCGGGCGAATCTCTCAGTCAAGAGACCTACATACATCTGGATCGGAGCGTCAGCCCACTGCTTCGCCGTATCCCTCAGACACTCCACCACGGTCTCTCGTGAGAAGGTTCCGGCGAACTCAGCGACCAATTCTTCTCCCTCAATGCGTTCGTTCATGAGCTCACTTCCTTCGCGTGTCTACGCTACTGCTACGAGATGGCCGGAAGATGGATGAATCTGCAAGAAGGACAGTCCCGCCGGATGAACATCGCTAGGCTTCGCGGGTGACGATGTTCGGCGACATGCTCCACCGCGATCACGAACGCTGCCGCCACAGCGTCGGTCAAGCGGCTTGGCGCTTAGGCGTGACCCGAAATGAATATCGCGAGCTTGAGGCCGGCACCCGCTGGCCGAACTTCGACACGTACGACCGGATCTGCAAGCTGTTCGGCTGGCCGCAGACGTTCGTAGGTCAAGGGTCCAACGGTCCTCGCACAACCGCGTGATCCGTTCGCGCTGACGCTGCGGCGAGGTGGTGGCCGCCGTCTCCTTACTCAGCCGCACGTACCCGAAAGCCCTCAACCCGCCTCTCGGTACCAGGTCATCGCGGTATATCGAAAGCGACGGGCATGGTGAACGACCACACGGTCAGCTGCTTCCGATACCGCGAAGTCTGAGCGCCCCGTATGCTCGGCGACGGAGGCGTCAGGGTTCCTGGTGGGCCCCGCGGTCTTCAAAACCGTAGTGGGGGCGCAAGCTCCCAGGCGGGTTCGATTCCCGTCCGCCTCCGCGAACGCACCTGCCCATGAACATCTGCAGCTTCGATCGTCACGACCCCTCACTCGAGCGAGGCGTATGCGGCTGCTTGGATGTCGCGATGGACCTGGGGCGCTGCCGCTGTTTCGAACATGCGCTGCGTGAGCACGATCACGACGAGGTCGTGGTTGGGATCGACCAGCCACGAGGAGCCGAAGCCGCCGTCCCAACCGAAGGCGCCGTTCTCGAACACGGCCTGACAGAAGGACCATGAGCGGCCGACGAAGAAGTCCTGGCCGAGACCGCCGTGCGCCTTCTGCGCCGGGGTCAGCTGGTCGGTCGTCATGTCGTGGACGGCTTCGGCCGACAGTACCGGCGGGCCCCCGCGGAGGAACATCTGCGCGAACGCCAGCAGGTCGTCGACGGTGGAGACGAGTCCGGCCGCGCCGTCAGCGAACACCGGAGGGTGACTCCACGTGCCGTCCGGTTGGTCCCAGGCGAGGAGCCCTTCCGACGTCGGCCGGTATGCCGTCGCGAGCCGATCGGTAGAGGTGGTGTAGAACGCCGTGTCCCGCATGCCGAGCGGTTCGCAAACACGAGACCTCACGACGTCGGCGAACGGCTCCCCCGCCGCTCGGGCGAGCAGCACTCCCAAGACCGACGCGCCCGTGTTGTAGAGCCAGCGTTCGGCGGGCTGGGCGAGCAGCGGCAAGGAGCCGAGGTTCGCGATCCACGTGTCGGCGTCGGGCTGTTCGTCGGGGTTCGGCGGCCCGATCGTCGACAGGTGCAGCTCTTCGGCGGCCTGGACCACCGGCCAAGGCGGCCACGTGAACATCTCCATCACCATGCCGAATCCGAAGGTGAAGGTCAGCAGATCTCGGATCGTGATGGCGCGGACTGCCGGGACGGTGTCGGCCAGCGGGCCATCCATCCGCCGCAACACCGGGCGTTCCGAAAGCTCCGGCACCAGTCGGTCGACAGGCTCGTCGATCGCGATCAGACCCTCACCCACCACTGCGAGAGTGGCCGCAGCGGTGATCGGCTTCGTCGTCGACGCGATCCGGAAGATGGAGTCGCGCGTCACCGGCTTGCCGCCGATCGCGAGGGTTCCGAGCGCCTCAACGTGCACCTGGTCGCCTCGCGCCACCAACGCGACGAGACCGGGAACGCGGTCGTCACCGACGTGCTGCTCGGCGACCGCGTGGAGCTTCTCGAGGCCCTCGGCGGTCAGCCCGTCAGCCATCCAACCTCCACGGTCCCACCCTATCGGCAACGGGAAGGAAGTAGGGTCGGAGGTCATGGAGTTCCGCGGATGGCCGGTGGAGGCGCTCGAGTTCTTCAAGGAGCTCGAGGCGAACAACTCGAAGGCGTTCTGGCAGCGGAACAAGGCGGTCTACGAGACGATCGTCCGTGCGCCGATGGAGGAGCTCCTCACGGAGCTCGAGCCGGACTGGGGAGCAGGGCGGATCTTCCGGCCCTATCGCGACGTCCGCTTCAGCGCCGACAAGTCGCCGTACAAGACCAATCTCGCTGCGACGGTCGGAGACGGGTACATCCAGCTCAACAAGGAAGGACTCGGAGCGGGCGCCGGGATGTGGGAGATGGCTCCCGATCAGCTCGACCGGTATCGGAAGGCGGTGAGCGACGGCCGTTCGGGCGGCAAGCTCGCGAAGATCGTCGAGCAGACCAAAGCCGCCGGTATCCAGACGATGGGCCACGGGGAGCTGAAGACAGCGCCGAAGGGATACCCGAAGGACCACCCGAGGATAGACCTGCTGCGCTACAAGGGCCTTGCCACGTGGCAGGAGTGGCCCGCCGGTCCCTGGCTCGGGACTCGCCGAGCCAAGGAACGAGTCGTGAAGTTCCTCGAGCTGTCCAAGCCGCTCAACGGATGGCTTCGCGCCAACGTGGGCGCCTCCGATGCCGATCGCTGATCGCGCGTCTCGCGTACGCTGTCCGGCGTGGACGCGCGCATCCGAATGGTCGGGAACCAGATCGTGTTGACCGCGGCGCAGGCGCGGGAGTTCCTTCACACGCCGGCCGGACGGCAGGTTCGCCGGTACGTCGCGATCGGCCTCATGGTGACTGCGCCACTGCTCTTCCGGATCCCGGCGTTGCGCAGGTCGCCACTCATCCGGGTGCTCGAGGCGCTCGGAGGCGCCGCCGTGGTGATCAAGCTCGCCGAGGCGATCCGAGACTGGGAGAAGAACGGCGAACCCGAGCGCGACATCGTGATCGACGTCGCGTAGGGGCGACGACCGGAGACCGGCTACGCGGGGAGAGGCTCAGCGCCGGCGTCATCGAACGGCAACCAGCATTCGACGGTGGTCCCATCCTCGCTCGAAGACACCCGGCACCATCCGCCGACCAGCTCGGCCCGCTCGATCATCGTCGACAGCCCGATGTGCCCGGGACGCGGGGCCTCCAGCTTCCCGACATCGAACCCGGTGCCGTCATCGCGCACGGTGACGGAGACCCCGCCGCCGGTCGACGCGATCAGCACGGTGACGCGTGAGGCCTGCGCGTGCTTGCGCACGTTCATGACCGCCTCCTGCATGATCCGGTACAGCGAGGCACGAAGGTCGCGTCCCGGCTCTTCGAGCAGCTCGTCCTCGATGACGAACTTCAGTCCCGTCTCGGCCCCCGTGTGCTCCGCGTACCGGCGGATGGCTGCGACGAGACCGTCTCGATCGAGGGTCGTCGGGCGCAACTCGAACAGCATCGACCGCAGCCGCTCGATGGACCGGTGGACGATCTCCTGGAGCTCCGCGAGCTCGTCGGGCGTGGCTGAGCGATTGCCTTGCATGAACATCTGCAACCGCACGTCGACCGCGCTCATCACCTGGATCGGGTCGTCGTGGATGTCGGCGGCGATCCTGCGGCGTTCCTGCTCCTGGGCGCTCTCGAGCCGCTGGGCGAGCTCTCGCCGTTGCTGGATCGTGCGACGCAGCACATCGAGGCTCCAGCGGAGCTGTTCCTCCGCCGCCTTCTCCGCCGTGATGTCGAGCATGAACCCGCGCCAGTGGATCGGCCGGCCATCGTCGCCGAAGACGGGCGCAGCTTCATCACGGATCCACACGACCCGGCCGTCGCGAGCGATCATCCGATACTCGGCGGAGAACTTGTCCCCGGTCTCGTTCACCCGAAGGTTCTCTGCGATCACCCGATCTCGGTCGTCCGGATGGATCTGGCGGACCCAGAGATCCTGCGTGGTTCCCCACTCTTCCTGCGTGAAGCCGAGCAGGTCGACGGCCTGCGGGCTCGTGTAGAAGTTCGTAGAGAGGTCGTCGGGGCGGTCGATGTACAAGATCGCAGGGATGCCCTCGACGAGCGAGCGGTAGACCTCTGGGTCATCCAGGGCGCTCGGCGTGGTCGCGTCGCTCACAGCCGGCTGATGATCCCCGCCAGGAGCGCGATCCGAGGAACGACCGACTCGAGGTCGACCCACTCGCCGGGCGCGTGGTCGTCGCCGCCGACCGGGCCGAGGCCATCGATCGTTGGCGTCCCTGCTGCGCTCGTCGTGTTCGCGTCGGAGGCACCGCCGGTCGCGGCGTCCTTCAGCTCGAATCCGAGCTCGGCGGCGACATCGATGGCGAGCTGCGCCAGACGCGCCCCGCCCTCTTTCTTTTCCATCGGGCGATGCCAACTGCTGTTGTGAAGCTCGATCCGTACGTCGGGAACGACGGCCTCGGCGCAGATACGCGTGACCTCGGCTTCGGCGGCCTCGAGTGTGGCGAGCTCCGGGGAGCGCAGGTCGAACTCGAACTCGCATCGCTCCGGAACGACGTTCGTTCGTGTGCCTCCGTGCGCGATACCGACGTTCAGGGTGACGCCCGGCCAGCGACCGTTCAGCGCTTGCAGAGCGATGATCTTGTGCGCCGCCTCCAGGAGCGCGTTCCTGCCCTTCTCGGGCTCGACTCCCGCGTGCGCCGCACGCCCGTGGATCGTGATCACGTAGTCAGTGATCCCCTTGCGCGCGCTGACGATGTCGCCGTTCTCTCGCGCCCCTTCCAAGACGAACGCCACATCGTGTTGGGGCGCCAGCTCTTTGATCACTGGTCCGCTGAACGGGGAGCCGATCTCCTCGTCGGGGTTGCACACGTAGGTGATGTGCTCGAAGCCGTCGAACCCAGCATCCTGGAGGACCTCGACCGCGACGAAACCGGTGAGCAGACCGGCCTTCATGTCGGAGACGCCTGGGCCGAAGGCGGTCGTGTCCTCGATGCGGAACGGACGCTCGGCGACGGTTCCTTCGTCAAACACCGTGTCCGTGTGACCGACCAACAAGACCTTCGGTCCCCCTGAACCACGAAGCTTCCCGATCAACAGGTCGCCGAGCTGCGGTTCGCCACCCTGAGGCACATGCGAACGCCGCTCCAGCTCCCATCCCTTGTTGCGGAACCGAGGTTCGACGATATCGGCGATCGCGTTCACGCCTACCGGCGTGTACGAACCACAGTCGACGTTGACCATCTGCTCGAGCACCTGTACGAACCCGTCGTACCGGCGTGCGGCGAGATCGCGCAACGAGGCGACGTCCATGGCCCGGAACGTAGCACGGCGGCGGGGGGTAGCATCCGCGAGTGCACGATGATGAACGCAACCTCTGGTGGAGGATCGGCGCGACCATCGTGTGGCCGATCGAACACATGATTTTCCGGGTTCGCGTGGAGGGGACGGAGCACGTCCCTCGCAGCGGACCGTCGATCCTGGCCTTCAACCACACGAGCGTTCTGGACGGCCCATGTATCGCGATCGAAACGTCGATGCGATGCAAGCGCGAGATCCGGTTCCTCGTCGCAGCCGAGGTCTTCGAGAAACGCTTCTTCGGGTGGGTGTTGCGCACGTTCGATCAGATCCCGATCAGACGCGGCCAGGGTGACCGGCACGCGCTCGACGCCGCCATCGAGACGGTTCGCGCAGGGGCGATGGCGGCGATCGCGCCGGAGGGCCGAGTGAACGAAGACCCGCAGCGCGGCCTGCAGCGCATCCGAAGCGGGATCGCCCGGATCGCGATCCCGAGCGGTGCCGCGGTCGTCCCGGTCGGGATCTGGGGTCCGCAACGTCGCTGGGCACGTTCGGGGCCGAACTTCTCGCGACTCTGGCGTCGTCCGATGATCGCCATGGTTTACGGCGAACCGGTGTTCGCGCACGGAGACGCGCAGTCGCAGCGAGACGTGGACTCGTTCCGCGATGAGATCCGTGCTGCGATCGAGGCCGTCGTCCTGCGCGCGAGCATCATGGCGGATGGTGGTCTCTAGGCGTACGGTTAGTATTCGACATGAACAGCATGCGGATCTGGACGAGCGGCCTGCTGGCTCTCATGCTCGTTTCGTGCACCACGAGCGGTCCTTCGCCGAGCACTGCCACGACGCGGCCGGTTACCTCGACCCCGCCACCCACGCCCGTCGTCACCTCCTTCCTCGGGAACGGGGTCCCGCTTCCGAGCGTGTGCAGTCACCGCAACGCGAAGGCGGACGAGACCGTCGCCTTCGCGGCCGCCGACCACGTTTGGACCTTGGATCCCGCGACGTTCGACATCGCATGCGTTCTGGACTCGGCCAGCCCCGAACCGTTCCTGTGGGGTCCGCTCGGAGACCGGGTGTTGATGGGTGGATTCCAGGTCGCCGGTGTGCTCAAGTCATCGCCGTCGCACGCCGCGACCGGCGTCGAACCCGCGGTCGCTGATTGGGGTCACCCCATCGGGATCGCCATCGTCTACTCGGGTAACAAGGTCGCCAAACCGCAGAAACTCTTCCTGGAGACCGGGAATGTCGAGACGCTGACCGACCTTCCGGCCGCACGCTACCTGGACGTCGCCTACCACCCATCGGGACTCGCGCTCGCGTTCATCCTCGAGCGCAACGGCAGTCAGTCGATCTGGTTCTCATCCAACGAGGGCAAGGACGCCAAGCGTCTGGTCTTCACGGAAGAAGGAACCACCTTCACGGATCTCTCCTTCTCTCCTGACGGGGGCTCGCTCGAATACGTGGCCGAACACGCTGAGGGATATCCCGAGTTCCACTCGATCGATCTGACCCAACCGGACACGCTGCTGTCCAGGTGGAAGGGAGACGTGGGCCAGTACGTACGAAGCTTCTCGCAAGCGCCGAGCGGCAACGGTCTGGCCGTCAACCTCGGGAAGTCCTGCAACAACAGTGTCGCGTCGATCCTCGACGGCGCGAAGGCCGATCACGCGGCGCTTCCGGACGAGGACCGCCCGACCGCGGCCCTCGGCTGGCTAGACCCTCGCACGCTCCTCGTAGGGGCCGGCGGATGCAACGGAGACCCGACGGACCTCTTCGCGGTCGACTTCCACAAGGGCAGCGAGTCGCAGCCGCTCGTCACCGGCGTCGACGCGGCCGCCAGCAGGGCGCCGGCGCCGCGAGCGCGGGACTCCCTGCCCAAGGAGGTGGAGCTCGACACCGGGTCGGGCATCGGGTGATAACGCGGATCGAGGCGGCCGGTCGGCCGCCGAGGGACAAACGAAAGGGCCGGGGCGGATGCCCCGGCCCTTTCGAAAAGCACGATGCAGGTGGGCTGCTTAGCCCAGAGCCACTGCGTTGATCAGGTTCGAGTCGCGGAGCTTTCGGAGCGCCTCGCGCTCGATCAGCCGCACCCGCTCGCCGGAGAGACCGAGCACCTTGCCGGTCTCGCGCAGCGATAACGGCTGTCCGTTCTCGAGACCGTACCGAAGGGCCACGACGTGACGCTCGCGCTCGTCGAGCACGCGGTCGACGGCACCGCTGATCTCCTCTCGGAGCAGCGCGTCCTCGACCTCGTTGAACGCGGCGTCGGAGTCAACCTCTTCGATCAGGTCTCCGAGCTCGGTGTCCTCGCCAACGGGCGACTGGAGAGACAGCGGCTCGCGGCGGCCCATCTCAGTGAGGTCGTCGATCTCCTCGACCGTGGTGTCGAGCGCCTTGGCGAGCTCCTCGCGGCTGGGCTCGCGGCCCATCGACTGCGCGAACTGGAACCGGGTGCGGTTCAGCTTCCGCAGCCTGTCGTGGATGTGGACGGGCAGACGGATCGAGCGCGAGCGGTCGGCGATCGCCCGCGTGATGCCTTGGCGGATCCACCACGTCGCGTAGGTCGAGAACTTGAACCCACGGCGCCAGTCGAACAGCTCGACGGCGCGCATCAAGCCGATGTTGCCCTCCTGGATCAGGTCCAGCAGCGGAAGCCCCTGGCCCTGGTACTTCCGGGCAACCGACACGACCAGGCGCAGGTTGGCCATGATGAAGCGCTGGCGAGCAGCCTCTGCCTTCTTCACGTCGCGGCGGGCCTTTGCGATGCTCTTCTCCGAGCGCAGACGGCCGGCGCGGAGGCGCTCCTCCGCTTCCTTGCCGGCTTCGATGGTCATGGCGAGCTCGACCTCTTCCTCCTTGGTGAGCAACGGCTCGCGGGCCGCAGCTTCCAAGTAAAGGCGCAGGTCATCGGCGTCGTCGGTCCCCAGGGGACGCGCTGGCTCCGGCACTTCGTATCACTCTCCTCCTCGAGGCCGGTCTGCCGCTGGGCGCGACGTTGCGGTCCTCGGGATAGATAGGCTCGTAGGTCTGCGACTTCGGGGGATGGCGCGATACGACACGCGCCGATCGCCGCTTCGGAGGTCATCGTATGCCGCTGCATCGGGGTCTGTAAAGCTGAGCGCCTGTAAAGGTCTCGTGAAGGTGGTCCCCCGATCCAGCAGCGCCCCCGTTGAGCAGGCGCAACACACGCGATCATCCCCCATCCTTCTTCTCCTGTTTGAACACTGTTCAGGCAAGAAATCTTCCCGCGCAGGGACCTTCCTGAGGGCGTTCGACGCGCTCACCGCGACGGTTTCTCTTTCGCGCCACATCGGTGGCAGGTCAACCCGTCAGGGCCGCGAGCCCGTCGATCGAACCTTCGATCCCTCGCGCCAGTACCTCGATGTCGCGCACGGCGTCCCAATCGGCCGTGAGTCCGAAGGCCATCGTGCCCGCCAGGGACGTGCACGCGATCGATAGGCCGCAGTTCTCCCCGAGCGGCATCGCCGGGAAACTCGACACCAAACGGGCGCCCGCCATGTACAGGGGCATCTGCGGCGCAGGGATGTTCGACACGACCAGGTTGAACCACCGCCCGCGCGAAACGAGCCGCGCCGCCATCGCATGCAGCGCCGGCGGGGCATAGGCACCCAGGCCGATGATCGAATCCGCGCTCACCGCCATCGACGATTCCTTCAACGCCAACGTTGCGGCGCGCACCTTCCGGAGACGGGTGCGCGGCGCCATCCGTCCAACCGGGATGTCGATGAACGCGGGCGCCACGCGGTTGCCAACGTCGCCCTCCTCGGCGCGTGAACGCACCGAGACCGGCACCATCACCCGCAGGGTGCGATCCTTCGTCGGCTCCGCGCGAGCGTCTAGCAGCGAATGGAGCCCTCCGGCCACTGCGGTCAGCACCACGTCGTTGATGGTTCCGCCGAGCCCTTCCTTCACCGCGTGCAGGCGCTCGAACGGCACTTCCGCCATCGCGAAGCGTCTCGCCGGACCCACCTTCGTATCGAACGGGCCGGCCGGGGGTCGTCCGAGACCGGCCAGGTAGCGCAACCCGTTGACAAGGTCGACGGCGTCCTCCAGCGCGCGAGAGGGCGTCCGGGCGGCGTGCGCCACCGCCTCGGCTGGGTGCAGGACGAGCTCCTCCAGAGCACCTCGCAGGAGCTCTTGAGTCGATGGCGGCGTGCCTGCGTGCCACGCGCCGGTCGGCGGACGCTCGATCCGGGTATTCGGCTCTGTGTCGAACATCGCTGAGGCGACGAGCATCCCGCTGATGCCATCCGCGAGGGCGTGATGAAGCTTCAGCAACACGGCCGTCCGGTCCTCGGCGAGCCCCTCGAAGACGTATAGCTCCCACAACGGCTTGGAGCGATCGAGTGGACGCGAAAGCACCCGCCCGATCGCGCGCTCCACCTGGAACCGCTCCCCGGGCGAGGGGACGGCTGCACGCCTCAGGTGGAAGTCGAGGTCGAATCGCTCGTCGTCGACCCAGAGCGGATGTCCGAGGTTCGCCGGGACGGGCTGCACACGCTGGCGGAGCCTCGGTGCGAGGTGCAACCGCGCCTCGACAACCCTCTGCACGTCGTCGTACGTGAGTGGGCCGTCCTCCCGTGGATCGAACACGGAGAGCCCCGCGACGTGCATGTGCATCGCCGGGCGTTCCAGATACAGGAAGCTGGCGTCGAGGCTGGACAGGCGCTCGGTCGGCATCGCTCCATGCTAGGCGTCCGGGGACGTGGCCCCGCTACGCCTGGTCCAGCGCGATCCGCATCCGCTTGAAGCCCTTGCCCTTCGATTCGGTCTTGATGACCCGGACACGTCCAACCTCGCCGGTGCTTCGCACGTGGGTGCCGCCGTCCGCTTGCTTGTCGATGCCGACGATGTCGATGACCCGTATCGGGTCGACCGACTCGGGGATCAGCGACACCTTCGTGCGGATCAGATCCGGATCGGAGAGTGCCTCGGCCCTCGGCAGGAAGCTCAGGTTGACCGCGACGTTTTCCGCGAGACGGGCGTTGAGCTTCTCCTCGATCTCGCGACCGAGCTCCTGTGAGAGCTGGTCGAGCTCGAAGTCCATGCGGGCGATGCCGTCGTCGCCCATGTTCCCGCCCGTGACCTTCGCGCCGTAGTCCGTGAAGATGATTCCGCTCAACGCGTGCAGCGCGGTATGCGTTCGCATCAGGCGGTGGCGACGATCCCAGTCGATCTCGGCCGTGACCACGGTTCCAGGTTGCGGTGTGGATCCTTCCGGGTCGAGCACGTGAACGATCTCACCGTCAGACTTGACCGTGTCGGTGACCCGAGCCGTGCCCCCTGCCCATCCGAGCGTCCCCGTGTCGCCGGGCTGGCCGCCACCGCGCGCGTAGAAGACGGTCCGATCGAGGACGATCCCGTCGTCGCGAACCTCGAGGACCGTGGCCTCGGTCGAGCGCAGGTATGCATCGCGGGAGCAGAGGTCGTCGGTTCTCACACGCGCGACGCTACCGCAGGTCGACCGGATGCGTGCGCGTCACACGTTCGGTTCAGCTGTCGCCGTGGTGCGAACGAGCGTGGCAAGGATCGCGCCGGCGAGGATCAGCAGGCCCCCGATCGCGGTCGGGACGGTTACGGCCTCGCCGAGGAAGACGAACGCGAGCAACGCGACGGTCAGCGGTTCCATGACGCCGATGATGGCGTTGCGTACCGCTCCGATCCGCTGCAACCCGGCAAGCATGCAGGCGAAAGCGCCCGCGCTGAACAGCGCCATCCCCGCGAGACGCCACCAGTCCCCACCAGAGGGCCACGCGCGGGCGTTGAATAAGAAGGCGTAGGCCAGGTTCCCGAGAGCCGCGCCTGCCGACAGCCACATCGCCGAGGTCATCGGGTCGGTGAGTCGCACGACGCGGTCAGTGACCATCAGATACGTCGTATAAGCGATCGAACAACCGAGGGCGAGGACGATCCCGAGCGGCTGCAGCTCGACGGTCGACGATCCCGCCACGACGATGGCGCTTCCAGCGAGAGCGAACATAAGCGCTACAACGAGCTTCGCGCCCGGAGATCGCCGGTCGATCGCGATCGTCGCCACCATGACCCAGACCGGGTACAGGTAGAACAGGAGCGTCACCGCGGCGGCGCTTCCGTGGTTGAGCGAAGAGAAATAGAGCGCGGACTCCGTCGAGTAGCCGACCAAGCCGCCGAGCGCGATCCCCAGCCACTCACCGCGTTGTGGCACCAGGGGCCGCCGGGTCACAACTAAGGCGACCGCGAGGATGACGGCCGCCCCCCCGAAACGGATGAACAACGGGATGAACGGGAGCCGCCCGTGCAACACGGATGAGCCGAAGATGACGACGACCGCGAATTGCACCGCCATCAACACGGTCAGCGAAGCCCCTACGAGCTCCTGACGAGGAGTCGTCGCGCGCCGGCTGCTGGGCGCGATCGAGTTCCTCTTGTGACCGTTGGATCGAACGAGGTCGCGGGGCGAGCTCATGCGTCGGCCGCCAGGAACGCCGAGACGCGACCGACGAGCTCGGGGATCGCCTCCAGCAACTCCTCCTCGCCCGAGAGCATGATCAGCTCTGCGTTCGGCATGATCTCGGTCAGAACGCGACCGAGCTCGGCTGGGTGGATCGGGTCGCCTTCGTGACAGATGATGAGCGTGGGAGCCTCGACCGCTCGAAGGAGCTCGCGGTCCGACACCGCGACGTCGCGCACCGCCTCGCGGATCGCTCGCGAAACGCCGATCGGGTTCACGTCCTGCCACAGCATCAGGGCGAACTCCCGCAACCAAGGGGCATCGCCGTACCTCCCGAGGCGGTCGGAGTCGGCCATGATCTCTTCGATCGCCTGGTCGCGATGGCGTGTCTCCAGGAGTTCAGCGACCCGGTCGAAATCGCGATGGTCGGCCATCCTCACGTCGAGCGCGGCGGGCAACAGGAAGACCAACCGGTCGAAGCGCGTAGGCTGACGGGCGACCAGGTTGGTGATCGCTCCCGCACCGAGAGACGTCCCGACCGCGCGCGTCGCTCGGTAGGCACGGGCGACGTCATCCAGATCGCGAGCGAAGTCGGCGAACTTGTACGCCCCTGCGTCGGGCGTGCTGGAGTGTCCGTGTCCCCGGAAGCAGAACCGAACCTTCGTGCCCGCCGCCATCGGCGTGAACGCCGCGAGCTCCTTGCATGAGTTCGTCAGGCCGTGCGCGAAGACCGTGACGGGTGTTCCCTCGCCGTCGATCTCGACATGCAGGGTTGCGTCGGCGGTCTGAACTTCGGGCACGGGCTTCCCTTTCGGCGCTTCGGGAAAGCCTACGAGCCGGGCGGCTACTCGATGACGACCAGATCGTCCTGCGGTGCGAGCTGGTCCTTGATCCGCGAGGCCCACCGGGCGATCAGCGCCGTTACTAGCAAGAAGACGGCTCCGCTTCCGATCAGGATCACGCGGACGTTCGCACCATCGCCCCATGCCGCTGCCAGAACGAGTGCCGGCACGATCCACCCCAGGTTGTAGGCGATGTCGAACAAGCTGAAGCCGCGACCCCGGAAACCGTCGGGAAGGGACTGCTGCATGATCGTGTCGGCCGAGATCTTGCCGAGGAAGAACCCGAGCGCGCCGACGAACGTCAGCGCCGAATAGCCCGCGATCGTCTGCACGCCTCCGAACGCGATCACGCCGGCTCCGACAGCGCACATCGCCGCCACGAGCAGCCGCGCCGGGGGCACACGCTCCTTCAGCTTCTGCGCCAGCACCATACCCGTCGCCGCACCGAGCGCGCCCGTCGCCGCGGCGATCGCGACGGCGGTCTTGTCGTTCTTCGCTCCCGTCAATAAGAAGCGCGCCTGCAGCGCGAACACCAATGCCACGAACCCGAAGAACTCCATGCGCAACGCCTGGAAGGCGGTGAGTCCGAGCGCTGCTGGAGGCCGCGAGAATACCTCCCCGATGCCGCCCCGGATGTCGGCCAGCACACGTCTCAGCGCCTCCCCGATGCTGCCGGTCGCGCGCTCGACCTCGAGGTGCCCGACCCGGCGAGCCAACAGACCCGCGACCCCATACATCGCGGCACCCGCAAGGGCGACCGTCCACGACGGGGCCAACGCCGTGCCGACAAGTGCCACCCCGCCGCCGAGCACCTGGAAGACGGCTCCACCCGCTTGCGATAGCCCGTTGCCCTGCAACAGATCCTTGCCGCGAAGCACCGCCGGCAGCCCGGCGGACTTGATCGCCAGAAGGATCCGCGTGCACGCGAGAGCCACCAGGATGGCGGCGATCAACACGATGTTGGGCAGGCTCGATCCGAACGCCGCCAGGGCGAGGGCCGCGACGCCGACCACCCCAGCGCGGAACAGGTTCGAGCCCGAGAGCAGCCGCCGCCGGTCGCTCCGATCGATCAGGACTCCCATGAACGGACTCACGAGCGTGTAGGGCACGTACAAGAGCAACACCATCGCCAGCAGATAGCGCGTCGACGGCGCCGTCGTCAGGTCGAAGCCTTCCTTCCCGCCGAATGCGATCGTCTTCGCGAGCGACGCCTGCACGACCCCATCTGCTGCCTGCGCGAGGAACTGTGTCGACATCAGCGCCGCGAAGCTGCGATCCGAGAACACGGCGAACATCCGGTTGAAGAACCCGCCGAACGACGCGAGCATCGCGACGATCCGCTCGCGGCCGACGCGCAGCGCGACGGCGAGCCCGATCGCGACGGCGACGACCGTCCAACCTTTCGCCGTTGTCAGGGGTCCGCGCCACACGGCGAGCACCGCGATGCCCGACAGGATCGTCAGCACGATCGACATGCCGGGCACGAGCATCACGCGCATCGTCGAGTCCCCGAGTTCGAAGAACGACGCAGCGATCAACCCGGGGAGTATCACCAACAGGAACAGCCCGAAGAGGACGCGCAGGGTGTGCAGCGGGTTCGCGAATGGACCCGGATGCGTGGCAAGGGCCTGCTGCGTCGCGTCCCCAGCCGCTTGGGCGCTCGAGACCACCTCAGCGGGAGGAACGTAGAGGCCGGCACCGTTCAGCACCACGACACCGGGGCCGATCTCGGTTCCCTGCGCCATCGCGGCTGCGATCTCTTCCGGAGTCGCGCCCTTGTAGAACTGTTGCATCACGAACACCGCCGGCGGCTGCGGATACTGCCGCTCGCGCAACTGCACCTCCGTCCAGTAGTCGGACGTCGTCTCGTTGTAGCCATCGCTCTGTCCGATGGTCCGAACACCAGCGAGGAAGTTCTCGACCGTCCCGACGTAAGTGGCTTGCTGAGGAACCAGTTCTCCAGGCAGCGCCGTTCTGAAGACGTTCGTGTCGGTCTTCGCCCAGCCATAGGCGGTGTTGGTCTGGTCGGTGGGATCGAGCTCGTCGCCGTAGTTCATGATCAGGACGACCGGGCGCGGGCCGGCGGTGGCGACGACCTCGTGCACCGAGGCGAGCGACGCACGGGTTGTCTCGGTCGCCCACTGGTTCCTCTCACTCGACCAGTTGTGACGCAACCCGTCGGCGATCATCCATCCGAAAGAGCCCACGACGACGAGCGCCGCGAGGATGCCGGCGATTCGTTTCCGCCCGTCGAGCCCGAGGAACCAGCTCACTGCCACGAACGCACCCATCCCCGCAAGCGCGATCGGAGCGGCAGACGCGTTCACGAACCGGTAGTACGCCACCGGCTTGGGAGAGACGAGGAACGTGAGGGACCCCGCGAGCGGGAGCAGCCACAACGCCGACACCATGCGGAATTGATCCGCCGGCTCATGACGACGCCGGGCCGCCCAGATCGCCGAGCCGATGGCCACGATGATCAGCGGACCGACGATCAGCGGCCGCATCGAGAGCACCCAGTCGCCGAGCCGGTTCAGGAAGAACCGCTGGGAATACGGGGGCGGAAGGGCCGCGTCGGAGAGTTTCGCCGTGGGCCCCCAGATGCCGAGCGGCCAGCAGGCCAGCCCGATCACCATCCCGAGCCCGACCGACATCAGCATCGGTCCGTCGGAGCGCAGGGCGTCGCCGAGACGGAATCGACTCGTCACGAGATGAACCCCGAACACCGCCATCAACGTCGCGCCGAACAACGCCGCCGAGGTCGGGTGCACGAATGCGACCGCGAGCCCGATCGCGAACAGCGCGGCGCGCGCCCCCCATGACTCCCGCGCCGGGCGCACGAACGCGAGCGAGAGAGACAGCAGGAACAGCACGGTCGCGTCGTCCAGGTAGCCGATGTAGGGCTGGGTCAGGAACAACGCCGCAGCCGCGAGCATCATCAGCAAGATCGCCAGCTCGTCGCGCCGACTTCGGAATGCCGCCGCTCCGAGCGCGAGGCCCGTGAGCACGGGCATCCCGACCATCATGATCGAGGTGAAGCTGTCGCTGTCGACGCCGGCCACGCGCTGGATCAGGGCGCCCATCATCGGTACCGCGACGCGGTATCCACCCGAGAAGATCCCTCGGGGTCCCCACTCGGCAGCGACCGAGCCGGGGTCGGACCGAAGGATCACGTTGGCGCGCCACGTGTACCAGGCGGGGTCTCGCGTTGGCGCGACGTAGGTGGGGTGGACCATCAACGACCACCCGAACACGAGCAGCAACGCCACTGCGAAGGCGGCGATCCACCAGGGCGGTCGGAGCCGGGCAGGGCCGCGCGTCGTCGATGGAGCCACCGGTGCAGCGGTCGTAGTCTTGGTTGTCTCCGTGGCCGTCATCGAGTGTCCGTCCCCCCAATCCGAGGCAGCTCGCGCCAACGGACGGGCGCCGAGCCGCGCCAAGGATAGACGGCCGACGCCTCGTTGGGCTGAGGTTCGACCTAGTGATTCAAGAGCAGTCTCTGCATAGGCCGATCAGGTCGAGCCGGTGACTCACGGTCGCGAACCCTGCTTCGCGTGCCAGCCGATCGAGGGCCCGATTCATCGACGACTCAAGATCGGACGGGAGGTCGACGTCCTGCACCCGCCCGCAGTTCGAGCACATGAAGTGGTGATGATGGCTCGTGAGATCTTCGGTCAACTCGTATCGACCATGGTCCTCATCGGTGAGGATCCGCCGTACCACACCCGCCTGCTCGAGCCCGCTGAGGTTGCGATAGACGGAACTCTGCGCCAAGTCTCGACGACCCTTCAGGATGTCGGGGATCGAGAGTGGGCTTCCCGCTCGCGAAAGGATGTCGACCAGTCGGTGCCGCTGGGATGTGTACCGCTGGCCCTCGTCCAGAAGCCGCTCAGCGACCGCGGCGTGAAGAACCGTGGTCCGGGATCCGTTCGTCATGCATCGCTCCTCTGAAACACCCCTGGAACGGCTCGCTTGGCCAAGGCGACGACCGCAAACACGAGAGCCGAGACCAGCACGATGGTGCCCCCGGTCGCGAAGTTCCAGAAGCGGGTCGCAGCGAGCCCGACGACGGACGAACCCACTCCGATCACTACGCTCCATGCGAGGGTCCCGCGGAACGACCGCGCGAGCAACTGCGCACTGGCCACCGGAAGCACCATCAAGGCCGCGACCAGCAGGATGCCCACGATCCGCATCGCCCCGACGACTGCACCGGCGGTGAGGACTGCAAGGACCGTGTTCAGCAGATCAACTGGGAGACCTGCCACTCGCGCCCACTCGTCGTCGGTTACGACTGCGAACAATGCAGGCAGGACCGAAACGACGGTGAGAGCGACGACTACGCCGACGACCAGGATCACAAGCAGCTCGCCCCGGGTGACGGTCAGAGGTTGGCCGAACAGATATGTGAGGATGTTCGCGCTCAGCCCGCCTGCGCGGCTCACCAACACGACGCCGAGCGCTATCCCGGAGTAGAAGAACAGCGCGAGCGCCAGATCCCCCGACGCCTGCCGGCGGACACGAAGTCGTTCCACGCCGATCGCGCCTGTGACTGCGAACGCCAGGGCGGTCCCCACCGGAGATATCCCCCACAGCAATCCCGCACCGACGCCGGCGAAGGCCACGTGACCGATCCCGTCACCGATGAGCGAGAGCCGTTTCTGCACGACGAACGTCCCGATCATCGGCGCGAAGACCCCGACGGCAACGCAAGCGACAAGCGCGCGCTGCATGAATCGGAGTTCGAACGGAAACGGGAGAGGGAGGGTTGCGATCGTCAGCGCGTGTGTCATCGGAGTCCCTCGAGCCATTGAGGAAGGTCCTCGCTGTGGATGCCGAGCGATACGCCGGTGGCGGAGAGTTCTGATGGAGGTCCGTCGAATAAGACCCGGCGCTTCAGGACCACGATCCGGTCGAGGTCTCCCGCCACCGCCGAGAGCTCATGGGAGACGAGGAGAACCCCCGCCCCGTGTTCGGCCACAAGGTGAACGAGCGAATCCCGGAACCGACGCTGTGATTCTGCATCCACACCGGCGATCGGCTCGTCGAGGACGAGCAGCGCAGGCTCGCCTGCGAAAGCCCTGGCGATGAAGGCGCGCTGCTGCTGTCCGCCCGAGAGTTCGTTGAGGGGGCGCAGGGCGAGATCGCCGAGGCCGACCGATTCGAGCGCGTGGCTCACCGCAGCTCGATCTTCTCGGCGGGCGGGCCGCCACCACCCGCGTGAGGACAGACGGCCGGAGGCGACGATCTCCCCAACGGTCGCGGGGACTTCCGAGGCAAGGGTGGGACGTTGCGGCACGTACCCCAGGCGAGAGCGATCCGACAGGTCCTCCGGCGCCTCGCCGAAGAGGAGCACGCTTCCGGTGGCGGGCCGTACAGACCCGAGCAGGATGCGAAGCAGTGTCGATTTCCCGGAACCGTTCGGACCGACGAGGGCGACGAACTCTCCGGCGTGAAGACTCAGGGATACGTCTTCCAGCACCATCTCGGTGCCGTACCGGAACGAAACTCCCTTCGCCACGAGGATCGGCGTCACGGGCCCCCTTGCCGGAACAGCTGGGTCACGAGCAGCCAAGGGCCACCCGAAGGGTCTCGAGGTTCTGGCGCATCACCGAACCATAGTCCGCACCGGCCGCAGCCTCCTGCGGCGTCAAGCTCTCGAGCGGGTCGAGGACGGCAGTGATCGTGCCGGTCTCCTCGGCGAGTGTCTGAGCGACCTTGGGTGACACGAGCGTCTCCGTGAAGATCGTCGTCACACCGTCGGCCCTGACCTGATCCCCGAGGGCGGCCAGCCAGTTCGCGCTCGGCTCGGCATCAGGGTCCAGCCCTGAGATAGCTACCTGCACGAGCCCGTACCGTTGCGCCAGGTAGCCGAACGCGGCATGACTCGTGACGATCACGTTGCGAGAGCAGCTGGCGAGGCCGTGCCGAAAATCGGTGTCGAGCGACGACACCCGCTCCTCGAAAGCGTCTGCGTTCGAGTGGAAGAAGGAGGCGTCACCTGGGTCAGCATGCTCCAGAGCTTGCTCGGTCTCGACGACGATCTGCCGGTACAGGACGGGATCGAGCCACACGTGGGGGTCGGCGGCTAAACCACTACCTGATTCCCCCTGTGGCACCGGCAGCGTCCGCAGGTTTGCTGACACGTCGATCGTGAGGCCGGTCGCGTCGCGAAGGGCATCGTCCACCGCGGGCTGGAACCCACCGCCGAGGAAGAGCACGACTTTGGCGGTTGCGATGGACTGGATCTGGTCGGGGGTGAGCTCAAGATCGTGGGGCTCGGCCCCGGGCGCCGTCAGGTTCGTGACCTCCACCCGATCGCCCCCGACCTGCCGGGCTGCCTCTTCCAGCGGGTAGAAGGACGCGACGACCTCCAACTTCCCATCGCTTGAGCCATCGCGGGTCGTTCCACACGAGGCCCCGGCAAGGAGTGAGCAGACGAACCCGATAATGAGAATGGTTCTCATACTCGAACCACGCTAGTCGAAGGGGGCGCGTCTCGTCAACGGGGCACGCAAACAACGGCCCGGCCCACCAGTCGAACGATCGGTGAACCGGGCCGTTGTAAACGTCAGGCGAGAGGTCCTACTCCCCGGCCTTCACGATGCCGACGACGTTTCCCTCTGGATCGGCGAACTCCGCATAGGTGACCATGTTCGGGATCACCGTGATCGGGGTCACGACCTTGCCGCCGAGCGACTCGATCGTCGCGATCGACGCCTCGAGGTCGGGAACCTCGACCATGAAGTTCACGCGCGGGTCGCCTTCAGCGACGCCGCCGTCGATCCCCTTGCTGTCGGCGTTCGTGTGAACGAGCCCGTAGTTCATCGGGTTGTCCGCGTGGATCTCCCACCCGAACGCTTCCGAATAGAAGCTCTGCAGCGCCTTGGCGTTACGGCCGTACACCTCGAAGTGCACTACCGGGTTGCCCATGTCACATCCCTCCTTCTTCGTCGTTCCTTCCCGCGGCCATCGGATCGGGCCCCGGGTCCCCTCCCGCGGCTGCGATGACCAACCGCGATAGGAAGTGATCCCACCCTTCGGCGTGCCCGGCGCCGGACTCGGCGTTCGGCAGGCCGGAATGCGTGAGCGACACGATCGTCCCGTCCCCGTCAGGTGTGAGCGTGATCTCGACGGTGCTCGAGCCGGGAGGAACGTTCGGGTCACCCTCCCAACCCCACGTGAAGACCACGCGGCGGGGCGGATCGATCACGACGTACTCTCCGACCGCGAGGCGGGCGGGGTTCACCTGGACCCGATACCGTCCACCCACCGTCGGATCGAGATCCGCCGACGTTCCTTTCCAAGCCTTCATCTTCTCGGGGTCGGTGAAGAACGGGAAGATCGCCTCTGGGCTCGCGGCGATCCTGACCTCACGTGTGATTGTCGTGCTTCGTTCCGTCTGCACGGCGACTCCTTTCTTCGGCCTCGACGGCCGTCTTCAGGTCCGAGAGGCTGTCGTCCCAGAACCGTTCGATGAAGGTGCGGAGCTCGGCCAGCCCGTCGGGATTCGCCCGGTAATAACGGTGGGTGCCGTCGCGCCGCTCGGTCACGAGGTCAGCCTCCTTCAACACGCGGAGGTGCTGCGAGATCGCCGGACGCGACACGTCGAAGTGCCCTGCTATCTCGCCGGCCGAACGCTCGGCATCCGAGACGAGACGCAGGATCGCCCGCCGGCGAGGCTCCGCGAACGCCTTCAATGCTGCTTCCATCCTAGGGCTTATTTAAGTTAAAACTTACAGACATGTCAACTGGCAGATGAGTCAACCGGCGCCACGGTGGAGGCGCACCCGGTCGCGACCGGCCCGTTCGACGAGACCGTCACGGAGCAGCGATCCGATGGCGGTGCCGATGCGATCCCGGTGAAAACCGGTCGCCGAGGCGATCTCGGATCGAGATGCCTCCGGCAGATCACGGAGCGCTCGGACGACGGCGCCGCGAACCTGTCGGGGCGAGCCCTCGAAGCGCGGCTGGCGCTTGGCGGAGCGGCGTCCCACGCGTCCCGAAGCGGCGAAGGAGCACCACCGGGCCAAAGGACACTGATCGCAACGGGGAGCCACCGGGCGACAGAGGGCACGACCGACGTCCATGACCGCCTGGTTCCACGTGCCGGGATCGCGACGGTCGAGCCACGCGTCGGCGTCGGCGGCCAGCTCCGCGGGGGTCAGCTCATCTGGCTCGGCACCTCGAGCCGCTCGTGCGATCACACGACGGACGTTCGTATCGATCGCAGCGACCGGCTCCCCGTATGCGATCGATGCGACGGCGGCGGCCGTGTACGGTCCGACGCCGGGAAGAGCCAGCAACGCCCCGATATCTCGCGGCACCGTTCCTGCATGCTCGCGAACGATCTCTCGTGCAGCCTCGTGGAGAGCAACCGCGCGTCCGTTGTATCCGAGTCCCGACCAGGCGCGCAGCACGTCCGCGCGCGACGCCGCCGCCAGCGCTTCGATCGAAGGGAATCGCTCGACGAAAGGCGTGAAGACCGATGCCACGCGCGGCGCCTGGGTCTGCTGGGCCATGACCTCCGTCACGAGGATCCGGTACGAGTCCGTCGCGACACGGCGCCACGGATACGCCTCGCGGCGCGGCCGGTACCACTCCAGCAGCGCTTCCCGCGCAGCCTCGGGAGGGCTAGGCTCGCGCGGGGGAGGGACTTGGACCATGGCGACCGTTCGAGACGTGATGAGCGCCGCGATCGTAACCGTCGAGCCGGGAACGAGCGTGGCCGAAGCGGCGACGGTGATGGGGACGAATCACGTGGGCTCCGCGCTGGTGATGGAGGGCGACGCGCTGATCGGCATCTTCACCGAACGTGACGTGATGCGGGCCGTGGCGTCAGACTTCGACGCCGCACACCACACGGTCAGCGAGTTCATGACACGCGAGCCCGCGACGGTCGAGCCGGCGGTCGGGGTCCGCGAAGCTCTCGACACGATGCTGGAACATGGGTTCCGACACCTGCCAGTGATGTACGGCGACCGCGTCGCGGGGGTCGTGTCGATGCGCGACCTGACCGCAAGCCTCGAGCGGGAGCGCGGGTAGATCGCGACGGAGACTGCTCGTTCGACGTGTCGCCTTCTCAGAACCCAGCCCTCGAACCCTTGGGGGGCATGCCCTCGGCCGTCTCGTGCAGGGCTCTGTGCACCTCACGGAACACCTCACCGACGAACGACGCAGGCTGGCTCGTCTGGGTACCCATGGTTCCCCGCACCGCAGATGCGGTGATCTCGCAGGCCTTCTCGAAGATGGCCCAGTCCTGCTCGCGTGTCATCGAAACCTCCATCGCATCTCGCTTTCGTCCGGAGCCGTCAGGCTACCTGAGCCCGCACGAACGGCGAGCGGATGACCGCGGGGCGCGTTCACGACGGGAGCCCTGCGCAGTGAGCCGGTAGCATCTGCAGCGTCGGTCGCACCATCCGGAGGGTCTGTGAACATCGTCGTGCTCGTGAAGTACGTGCCGAACCCCCAGGGCACGCCTCAGCTCGGATCGGACAACCTGCTGGTCCGCAGCGGTGTCGAGGGAGCGCTCGACCCGGGTGACGAATACGCGGTCGAGGCCGCCCTGCAGATCGCCGGAGCGACCGAGGGCGAGGTCGTTGCGCTTTCGATGGGACCCGAAGAGGCGGGCGCCGCGATCAACCGAGCGCTGGCGATGGGCGCGACACGAGGCGTGCTGGTCACCGACGAGGCGTTGCACGGCGCCGACGTGTTGGTGACCGCTCGCGCCTTGGCGGCCGCCGTTGGCAGGGCGCCCTTCGACCTCGTGATCGGCGGTGTCGAATCGACCGACGGGTACACGGGAACGCTGCCGATGGCGATCGCAGAACTTCTCGGCGTGCCGAGCGTGACGTTCGCCCGAAAGCTCAGCGTCGACGGCGCCACCGTCCGCGCCGAGCGGCAGACCGAAACGGGCTACGACGTCGTTGAGTGCCCGCTCCCTACGGTCGTGACGGTCACCTCGGGCGCCACCGAGCCGCGATACCCGTCTCTCAAAGGGATCATGAGCGCGAAGCAGAAGCCCGTCGACCGGTTGAGCGCCGCCGACCTCGGGCTGAGTGGCGACGACATCGTCGCATCGCAATCCGTGGTCGCTGTGACGGACGCCCCGGGGAAAGCTGCGGGGGAAGTCATCCAAGCAGGTCCCGAAGCAGCGAACAGGATCGCGGACTTCCTCGCGGAAGCGAAGGTGATCTAGCGATGTCGAAGGTCTGGGTCTACGCAGAGGTCACGGCCGACGGTGGCGCGAGCGACGGGTCGCTGGAGCTGCTGACTAAGGCGCGAGAGCTCGCGGACACGGTCGAGGCGGTCGCGCTCGGACCCGGCGCGACCGCATCAGCGGCGCAGCTCGGTGAGCATGGAGCCACGCGTCTGTTCGCGAACGACGACGAGTTGTTCGCGGAAACGGTGGGGCGACCGGCGGCGCACGTCCTGGCCGCGCTCATCGCCGAGCACTCCCCCGACCTCGTGCTTTTCTCCACGACCTACGACGCGCGCGACGTGGCCGGTCGACTCCAAGCGAAGACCGGATCGACGTTGATGAGCAACGCCACCGACGTGCTCGCGGTGGATCGCGCGAGGACCGAGATCCTCGGCGGGACGAAGATCGTCGACGTTGCGCTGGAAGGACCGACCCCGCGTCTCGTCCTCGTGCGCCCGAAATCGTTCGAAGCCGCGTCCAGCGGTGGCTCCGCCGAAGTCGTTTCGGTGGACGTGGACATCCCCCAGGAGTTGCTGGGCGCCCGGCGAGTCGAGCGGCACGAAGAAACCGCGGGCGGCCCAAAGCTCGAGGACGCGAAAGTGGTCATCTCCGGCGGGCGTGGCCTCGGCGGTCCTGAGAAGTTCGTCGTGCTCGACGAGCTCGCGGCGGCGATCGGCGATGCCGCCGTCGGCGCCAGCAGGGCCGCGGTCGACGCCGGCTGGGTGCCGTACAGCTACCAGGTCGGCCAGACCGGCAAGACCGTGAAGCCCGACGTTTACCTCGCGGTCGGTATCAGCGGTGCGACGCAGCACATCGTCGGCATGAAGGGCGCGAAACGAATCGTCGCCATCAACAAGGACCCCGACGCCCCGATCTTCCAACTCGCCGATCTCGGCGTCGTCGGCGACCTCTTCGAAGTCGTAGCAGCCCTCACCGAAGAGATCCGAAAGCGCAAGGGCGCCTAGTACCGGTCACCGGAACGACCCCGGGGGGCGACCGCGGTTCTCGGTTACGACTTGCGGACCTTCCAGATGTGCTCTCCGGGGAAGTCGCGTGCCCAATCGAGGGGCGCATACGTGCTGTACGTGGTGGTAGCGCCTTCAGGCGCGCGGAGCTCGATCAGGTCTTCGACCACGAAGCCGCTGGAGCGGAAGAGCCGGATCCATTCGCCGTAGGTGAGCTGCCACTCGACGCTCGGGCCGTTCTCGGGGTCGGGCAACTCCTCTCGGCCCATCGAGAAGTACGGGCGCCGAAGCGTGCGGCTCGCGGGCTCGTCATCGTCGCCCCAGGCCGTCCAGATGTAGGGCGTCGCCATGTCGAACACCAACATGCCGCCGGGGCGGAGCACGCGCGCGGCTTCGGGGATCGTCACGTTCGGATCCGTGAACGACGTTGCGCCGTGGTCACAGAAGACCAGGTCGAAGGACGCGTCGGCGAAGGGCAGCTCCTCGGCGCTCGCGCGTACGAGCGGGAACCGAACGCCGGTCTCGGCGATGTTCGCGACGCCCTGACGCAGCTGGTTCGCCGAGAAGTCGATACCGATCACGTTCGCGCCGCGCATCGCGACCTTGATGCCCGTCTGGCACGCACCGCAGCCGAGCTCGAGCGCGCGCAGCCCGACCACGTCGCCGAGCGCACGGACTTCGTCTTCGGGGATGTCCCACGTTCCCCAGCCGAGCCGGTCCCATCGATTCAACTGCGATGCGTTGCGCTCCTGATAGGCGACGCTGTCGGCTTCCCAGCTCACGAGGTTCTTGCGCACGTCTTCGCGACTCATCGAACGTCTCAATCGAACGCGCGGAGGCCGGTGAGGGCTTGCCCGATGATCAGCGTGTGGATCTCGCTCGTGCCTTCATACGTGAGCACGCTTTCGAGGTTGTTCGCGTGGCGCATCACGGGATATTCGAGCGTGATGCCGCTCGCGCCGAGGATCGTTCGAGCTTCCCGCGCGATCTTCAACGCCTCGCGGACGTTGTTGAGCTTGCCGAAGCTCACGTGCTCGGTACGCAGCCGCCCCTCGTCCTTCATCCGGCCGAGGTGAAGAGCGAGCAACGTGCCCTTCCCCATCTCGATGGCCATGTTCGCGAGCTTCGCCTGCGTCAGCTGGAACTGGCCGATCGGCTTGCCCCACTGCACGCGGGTCTTCGAGTACTCGAGTGCCGACTCGAAGCACGCGCGCGCCGCGCCCATCGCGCCCCAGACGATGCCGTACCGCGCTTCGGACAGGCATGACAGCGGACCTCTCATTCCGACGACGTCGAGCGCGGCTGACTCCGGCAGGCGCACATCGTCGAGGATCAGCTCAGAGGTCACCGACGCTCGCAGGGAGAGCTTGCGGTGAACGTCGGTGGCACCGAAGCCCGGCGCGTCCGTCGGCACGACGAACCCCCGCACACCGTCGTCCGTTTGCGCCCAGACGATCGCGAGGTCGGCGACCGTTCCGTTCGTGATCCACATCTTCGTGCCGTTCACGATCCAGTCCGAACCGTCTCGTTTCGCGTTCGCTCGCATGTGGTTCGGATCGCTGCCGAAATCCGGCTCGCTCAAGCCGAAGCATCCGATGACCTCGCCGGCCGCCATGCGGGGCAGCCATTCCTGCTTCTGGTCCTCGCTCCCGTACTTCCAGATCGGGAACATGCTGAGCGATCCTTGGACACTGACGAACGATCGCAAACCGCTGTCGCCGGCTTCGAGCTCGAGGCACGCGAGACCGTACGAGACGGCGCTGGCGCCCAGGCACCCGTAGCCCGTGAGGTGCATGCCGAGCAAGCCGAGCGCCGCGACGCCCTTCATCGCCTCGCGCGGGAACACGCCTCGCTCGAACCAGTCGCCGACCTCGGGCAGGACGTCCTTCTCGACGAACTCACGAACCACGGTGCGGATCGCGCGTTCCTCGTCGCTCAGCAGATGGTCGATGTCGAGCGGATCGGACGGGTCGAACTCGCCCATAAACCGGGTCTCCTCGTGGTCGCGTCGGCGCACAGCGTAGCTGGACCCGGGCGGTCCGCCTTCGCAGCTCGCGCCAGGTGTGCGGCCTTCTTCACGACCGTCGGCAGCGTGCGCTAGGGTTCGGCCCCGAGATGCTCTTCCCCACCACGGACTTCGCGATCTTCTTCGGATTGGTGTTCGTGGGGCACTGGCTCCTGAACCCGAAACCGCGCCTGTGGAAGCCGTTCATGATCCTGGCGAGCTACGTGTTCTACGCGTGGTGGGACTGGCGGTTCGTCGGACTGCTCGCCGGCGTGTCGTTCCTGGCTCAGGTCAGTGCGATCGCGGTCGCACGGCGAAAAGATCCCAAAGTACGGCGGGTCACGATGGCCATCGGGGTCGCCGCCGTCATCGCGCCGCTCATGTATTTCAAGTATTACGGCTTCTTCGCGCTGAACGCGTCGAACGCCGCCACGCGGTTGGGCCTGCACTCGTCGTTGCCCCTGATCCAGGTCGCGTTGCCGGTGGGCGTCTCGTTCTTCACGTTCATGGCGATCGCGTACGTGGTCGACGTGTACAGGGGTGAGTTCGCACCCGTGAGCTGGGTCGACGCGTTCCTGTATCTGTCGTTCTTCCCGCATCTGGTCGCGGGGCCGATCGTGCGCCCTGCCGAGCTGATCCCCCAGCTCGACGTGCGCCGCGACCCCCGGCACCTCGACGTCGCCGGGGCCGCGTGGCTGATCCTGGGGGGATTGTTCAAGAAGGTCGTCGTGTCGAGCTTCCTTGCGGCGGCGATCGTCGATCCCGTGTTCGGCGACCCTGCACGCCACAGCGCGCTGGAGATCCTCTTCGCGATGTGGGGCTACGCGGTCGTGATCTACGCCGACTTCAGCGGCTATACCGATATCGCGATCGGTGTCGCGAAACTGCTCGGGTTCCAGTTCCCTCAGAACTTCGACCGCCCGTACAGCGCACGCTCGCTGCAGGAATTCTGGCGCCGGTGGCACATGACGCTCTCCCGATGGCTCCGCGATTACCTGTACATCCCGCTCGGCGGTTCCAAGAAGGGCGAAACGCGAACCTACGTGAACATCATGGTGACGATGGCGCTCGGTGGTCTGTGGCACGGCGCCGCGTGGACGTTCGTCTTCTGGGGTCTGTTCCACGGCGCGGGTCAGTGCATCGGTACGTTCAAGCGCCGCCGCCAATTGGCCCACGGCGGGGAACCAGAGGTGACGCCGTCGCGCGTCTGGCTCCAGCGGCTCGTCACCTTCAATCTCGTCTGCGTCGGCTGGGTCATGTTCCGCGCGGATTCGATGTCGACGGCGTTCTCGGTGCTCGGCCGGATCGTCGGCGGTTGGACGACACCGACGACGCTCGTGACGCCGATGGTCGTATTCGCGACGTTCGGAGCGCTGGCGTTGCAGTTCGTGCCCCGAAAGCCGGCGCTGCTGCTCCAGAACCGGATCGCGACCCTGAGACCGGCGGTCATGGGTATCGCGTTCGGCATGATGCTCGTCGTGATCGCTGCGCTCGGCCCTCAAGGCGTGGCCCCGTTCATCTACTTCCGGTTCTGATGGTGAGCGATATCGGATGAACGTCGGCGCCAAGCTCAAGAACGACAACGACGCACCGTCACCTCGGACCGCCGTGCCGCGCGGCCGTCGCACGATCGCGGCCGGTCACGTCGTCGTCGTGATCGTCGTGACGCTGCTCACGTGGACCCTGCTGTACGCGCCGGCACTCGAACGTGCCTCGAAGGCCCAGCCGCCGGGCGCTCGACGAACGTGGTCGTTGATCGTGCTGCGGCCACTGTCTGCGATCAGCGACGTGACCCGGCTGTCGATCCTGGCCGATGCCGTCCAACGCGCTGCGGGCAGAGATCCGAACGTCCTGGCCCCGGCCGAACCCGAGCCCCTCCCCTCGGCGCCGAAGCCCAAGCACAGCACCGCGCCTCCGACGTTGACGACCCCGATGCGAACGCCGACCGCCGACAACAAGCTCCGAGTGGTCATCGTCGGCGACTCGCTCGCGGTGGGGCTCGGGTTCGAGCTGGAGCGCGTGATGTCGCCGGGGCTCGCCAAGGTTTCGTCCCAAGGCCGCATCTCGACAGGTCTGGCGCGGCCCGACTACTTCGACTGGCTCAACGAGATGAAGCACATCGAGGCGGTATTCCATCCCGATCTGGTCGTCGTGATGCTCGGCGAGAACGACCGGCAGGCCCTGACGACACCGCGCGGTGACGTGGAGACGCAGATCGGCACCGGTCCCTGGCCATCCGCGTATCGGGAGCGAGCCCAATCGCTGGCGAACATCGCCGTCGACAACGGATCCCATCTCGTGTGGGTCGGCCTGCCGATCGTTCGCGACGCGAACTTCTGGGACGGCATCCAGCGACAGAACGCCATCTACGAGAACGTCGCCACGACGACCCCGAACAGCGCATACCTCGACGCGTGGACGATGTTCGCGACGAGCGGGGGGCGGTATACGCCGTTCCTACGAACGGACAACGGCGTGGTGCCGATCCGCGAGTCCGACGGCGTGCACTTCACCGCGTCCGGATACACCATCCTCGCACGCGCCGCCCTCGCGGTCGCCGAGCAGCGATTCGCACTCGCCTCGAAGAGCATCATCTAGCTGCGCCAGCTCACACCGGGATCGGCACGTCAGGAAGGTTCTCCAGCGCCGCTTCTTCCTCGGCGGGGTCGAACTCCACCTCAGGGAGCCGTCCGTTCAGGTAGTCGTCGTAGGCCTGCATGTCGAAGTGACCGTGGCCGCTCAGGTTCAACAAGATCACGCGCGCCTCGCCGGCGTCGCGGGCCGCGATCGCTTCGTCGATCGCCCCTCGGATCGCGTGCGCCGGCTCTGGGCCGGGGATGATGCCTTCCGTCTTGGCGAACTGCAGGGCGGCTTCGAAGATCGAGTTCTGCGTGTACGCCTTGGCCTGCATGTGACCCGCGCGAACCAGCAGCGACAGCGAGGGCGCGTCGCCGTGGTAGCGAAGTCCGCCCGCGTGCACCGGCGCTGGGACGAAATCGTGGCCGAGCGTGTACATCGGGACGATCGGCGCCATCTGCGCTGTGTCCCCGTAGTCGTACGCGAAGCGTCCCTTCGTGAGCGTCGGGCATGCGGTCGGCTCGCACGCGAGGAACCGCATGTCGGGTGTGTCACCCCGGAGTTTGCCCGCCATGAAGGGGTATGAGAGCCCGGCATAGTTCGACCCACCCCCGACGCAGCCGATCACGACATCGGGGACCTCGCCGGCGAGCTCCATCTGCTTCTGGGCCTCGAGACCGATCACGGTTTGGTGCAACAAGACATGGCCGAGCACGCTGCCGAGGGCGTAGTTCGTGTCGTTGTGCGTCGCGGCGTCTTCGACCGCCTCGCTGATGGCGATCCCGAGCGAGCCGGTGGAGTCCGGATGATCGGCCAAGATCGTGCGCCCCGCGTTCGTCGTGTCCGATGGCGACGGCGTGACGCTGGCTCCGAAGGTCTCCATGAAGATGCGCCGATACGGCTTCTGCTCGAACGAGGCCTTCACCATGTAGACGGTGCACTCGAGTCCGAAGAAGCTGCACGCCATCGCCATCGCCGAACCCCACTGCCCGGCACCGGTTTCGGTGGCGATCCGCCTGATCCCGGCTTCTTTGTTGAAGTACGCCTGGGCGACGGCGGTGTTCGGTTTGTGCGAGCCCGCGGGAGAAACCCCCTCATACTTGAAGTAGATGTGCGCCGGCGTCTGCAGCGCCTGCTCCAAGCGCGTTGCCCTGAACAACGGGGTGGGCCGCCACAGCCGATACACGTCGATGACGGCACCGGGGATGTCGATCCACTGCTCGGTCGAGACCTCCTGCATGATCAGCGATTCCGGGAACAGCGGCAGCAGGTCAGCGGGCCCGATGGGCTCCTTGGTCATGGGGTTCAGCGGTGGAAGCGGCTGCATCCCGGCCTGCACGATGTCCGGCATGATGTTGAACCACGCGGTCGGGATCTGATCGGGCGTCAGGTCGAAGCGGTTCGGCACGTCGCTCACGGAAACGACCTCCTGGTCCGGTGTCGTCGCGAGCCTACCGGCGCGCGGTTTGCCTTGACTAGCCCGAAACGTCGAGAGCTACGGTGGAGACTCGGGGCCCGCTGTCGATGCGACCTCGATCCAGCCGTCGACCTCGTGCACGACGAAGACCGGGAGGGGGTCTTGCGCCGGGCCTTCGAGCGGTTCGCCGGTCTCGACGTCGAAGATGCTGCCGTGGCAGGGGCACGCGAGCGTCCCCTCACGGTCGTCGAACTCGCCTTCAGATAACGAACAACCTCGATGCGTGCACTCGTCCCCGAACGCGAACAGGTGATGTTCCATATGAGCCACCGCGACGCGCCCACCCGGCAGGTCGTACGCCCGCACCTCACCCTCGGGCACCTCGGCGAGCGCCCCGACCCGGATGAACTCCACCGTCGTTCCTCCCTCAGGCCCGCGCGAGGGCGGACCAGGTGCGCTGCAATACCGTCAAAGCGCCGAGCGCCGCGAGGGCGATCAGCACGGGCCGCATCATGCCCGGGATCATGAGCCCCACCAACAGGGCAAGGAATCGCTCGAGCCGTTGGAAGAACCCTTCCGTCAACCTGACGCCGACGGCTTCGGCCTCCGCACGGATCTGACTGACCGACAGGCTGACGATCAAGGTGATCAGAGCGAGGCCGGCTTCCAGCCGGTCTCCACGTTCGGCCAGCGCCCAGAATAGGCACGAGAACAAGATCATGTCCGACACGCGGTCGAGCACCGAGTCCATGAACGCGCCCGAGCGCTTCTCTTCGCCGCGGTGTCGCGCTACCGACCCGTCGAAGACGTCGCACGTGCCAGCGATCGACAGAGCGATCCCTGCGGCCAGCCAGTTCCCAACCAGGATCTGCCAGCCGGCGACGGCGCTCAACGCCAAGGAGGAGAGCGTGAGCTGGTAGGGGCGGACGCCCGTCCAGAGGAGGAACGCGAGGATCGCGCGGTAGGGCCAGGCGAACATCCGCTGCATGGCGCCGCCGGCGGCACCCTCGGTCTTGCGAGGGGCTGGCATGTCCCGTACCCGCGGCGCCTCACGATCCGGCGTGTCCCGCGGTACGCCCACTCGCGCGGCCTTCAACCTCTATGCGGCTCGAAGCTCACGACGACGTAGCGGAAGCTTCCGCCCGGCGCCTGGTAGACGATCTCCTGGTCGGCGGTAGCCCCCATCAGCGCCTGGCCAAGCGGCGACGTCGTCGTGACGGTGCGCGCTCGAGGTGCGCGTTCCTCGGCGTGCTCAGCCAGGAGGTACGTCTCGTCGTCGGTATCGTCGTCGTCGAGCGGTCTGACGGTGACGAGCATGCCCGGTCCGAGGGCATCGGCCTTCGCCGGCGCCTCGACGATCTCCGGATCACGCAACATCTCGCGGACCTTGCGGATCCGCGATTCCATCAGCCCCTGCTCGTTCTTGGCGGCGTCGTACTCAGCGTTCTCGCGGATGTCGCCGTGTTCGCGCGCGACCTTCAGCTTCTCGGCGATATTGATCCGTCCCTCGATGGTGAGCTCGTCGAACTCCGCCTTCAATCGCGTGTAGGCGTCGAGGGTGAGCGTAGCGGTCGGTTTCTGGTTCGACTTGCGCGCGGGACGGGTCCGCAGTTCCTCAGGGAGTTCGACCATGCGAGTGAGTTTACCGAGGTGAGAGGCCGGGTCGTCGGCTTGGCTCACTCGTCGCTGAAGTAGACGTTCTTCACCTCGGTGTACAGGGCGGCGGCGTGCATCCCCATCTCACGGCCGATACCGCTTTGTTTGTACCCGCCGAACGGAGCCTCGGTGTGCACGCTGCTGCTGCTGTTCACGCTGATCACGCCGGTGCGGATGCCCTTGGCGACACGGATGGCCCGCCCGACGTCGCGCGTCCACACCGAGCCGGACAGGCCGTAGGGAGAATCGTTCGCCAGCCGGACCGCTTCCTCTTCGGTCTCGAACGGGATCACGCATGCGACGGGCCCGAAGATCTCCTCGCGCGCGACCCGCATGTCGTTCCCGACGTCTGCGAGCAGGGCCGGGCGGAGGAAGAAGCCGGGTCCTTCGGGGACCGAGCCACCGGTGACCAGTCGCGCACCCTCCCCGGCACCGATCTCCAGGTAATCGAGCGACGTCTGTCGTTGCCCGGCTGAGATGAGCGGACCCATCTCGGTGTTCTCGTCGAGCGGCTCCCCCACAGCGATCGCGGCGGTTCGTTCTGCGAAGCGCTCGACGAACTCGTCGTAGATCGGCCTCTGCACGAACGTTCGCGAACGCGCGCAACAATCCTGGCCCGCATTGTCGAAGACCGACCAGATCGACCTGCCGATGCAGACATCCAGATCGGCGTCTGCGAACACGACGTTCGCGCTCTTGCCCCCGAGCTCGAGCGAAACGCGCGCGATGTTCACGGCCGCCGCCTGCATCACTTTCGTTCCGACCTCCGTCGAACCCGTGAAGGAGATCTTCGCGACGCGCGGATCGGCGATCAGCGCGGTCGCGGTTGAGGAACCGGGGCCCGGTAGCACCGACAGCGTCCCCTCAGGCAGACCGCACTCGTACAGGATGTCGGCGATCGCGAGCGCAGTGAGCGGTGTCTGCGAGGCGGGCTTGACCACGGCCGTATTGCCGCACGCGAGCGCCGGCGCGATCTTCCAACTCGCGATCACTGCCGGGAAGTTCCAGGGCGTGATCAGCGCGCAGACGCCGACCGGCTCGCGGAGCGTGATGTCGATGCCGGACGGCACGATCGGGATCGTTTCTCCGAAGATCTTGTTCGCGGCACCACCCCAGTACTCGAAGACGTTGGCAACGATGTCGATCTCGGCTCTGGCCGAAGAGATGGGCTTGCCTCCGTTGCGCGCTTCGAGTCGCGCGAGATCTTCCGAGCGTTCGCGGATCAGGAGCGATGCTTTCGCGAGGAGCCGGCCGCGCTCCCGGGCGCTGGTTCGCGGCCACCCACCCCGCTCGAATGCGGCAGATGCGACGTCGACCGCGCGACGAGCGTCCTCGGGACCGGCCTCCGAGACCTCGGCCATCGATGCGGCAATCGACGGTTCGACGACCTGGAACGTCCGTCCTTCGAGGGCGGCGACGCGCTCGCCACCCAGAACCATGAGCTCAGCCATCGTCGCGAACCTCTCCCGGGTGCCCCGATGATAGGGCGACGTAGCGAAGGGACGACGCCGCGAGCATCCTCAGCGTTCCTCCCGAAGATCCGCGTCGACGAAGATCTTCCCATCCCAGAAGGCGTCGATCCTGCGCTTCGGGAAGCGCTTGAGCACCAGGTGCAGCTCCTGCGGCGGAGGGAACTTCCCGTGATCGAACTTCACCTCGTACCCGTCGCCCTGGGATCCATGGAACCGGTGGGGGCGACGCGCGCTGCGGAGGCGCCTGGTGGCCTTGCTGGCACCCGGCGGCTCTGTCGCCGCGATCAGGTAGATGACCGCGGGTCCCCCTAGCCCGCCGTGCGGGTCGAGCCATACCCACAGCGTCCCGCCGCGCTCCCGGATGAACGCATCCGCCTCGGGTGTCGACACGATCTTCACCGCGCCCACGCTAGCGGGGTCGGCGTAGGCTTGCGCGCGAGAGAGAGGGGTGTCGATGCGCCTGGAGGGGAAGGTTGCCCTGATCACGGGCGGCGGCAGCGGAATGGGGATGGTCGCGTCGAAGCTCTTCGCGAGCGAGGGGGCGATGGTGGTCCTCACCGACGTCGCGGATGCGGCGGGTGAAGCGGTCGCGGCCGACATCGCGTCAACGGGTGGCGACGCCATCTTCGTCCACGCCGACGTGTCGCATGAGGCCGACGCCAAGGCGATGGTCGATGCGGCGGTCGATCGCTTCGGCGGACTCGACGTGCTCTACAACAACGCAGGGGTGATGCTGCCCGAGGACGGATCCGTCGACTCTATGGATTCGGAGATCTGGGACACGACGCTCGCCGTGAACGTCAAAGGAGTGGCGTTCGGGTGCAAGTACGGCGTGCCCGCGATGATCGAACGAGGTGGTGGTTCGATCATCAACGTCGCGTCGTTCGTGGCGTGGCTCGGCGCTGCCACATCGCAGACCGCGTACACCGCCTCGAAAGGGGCCGTGCTGGCGATGACGCGAGAGATCGCCGTGGAGTACGCCCGGAAAGGGGTGCGCTGCAACGCGCTCTGCCCCGGGCCCATCGAAACGCCCTTGCTGATGAAGCTCCTTTCCGATGAGGCCAAGCGCCTGCGACGGTTCGTTCATATCCCTATGGGGCGCCTCGGCCGAGCCGAAGAGCTCGCGAAGGCGGCTCTTTTCCTCGCCTCGGACGACTCCTCCTACATGACCGGTGCGTCGCTGATCGTCGACGGCGGCATCACCGCCGCCTACGTCACGCCGGAGTAGAGCCCGAGCACATCTGCGAGCCCCGCCGGATCGACCGGCGTCCCTGCCCCCGAACCGATTTGACGGGAATCTCGCGCGGGTTTCTGATACGCGGAAGCAGCAGTTCCGTCTCACCCGCCGCGGGGAAAAGGGGGTAGAGCATGGACGATGCATCTGCCGGTATGAGTGGGCCTACCGGTGGTCGAAAGACCGACACCGAGATGCTCCACGACCTCGGGTACGCCCAGGAGCTCAAGCGAGGGATGGGAGCCTTCTCGAACTTCGCTGTCTCCTTCACGATCATCTCGATCTTGTCCGGCTGCCTCACGCTGTTCGGATTCGGGATGTTCACCGGCGGGCCCGCCGCGTCAGCGTACGGCTGGCCTCTCGTAGGGATCCTCGTCACGTTCGTCGCTCTCGCGATGGCGGAGATCTGTTCCAGCTACCCGACTGCCGGCGGCCTCTATTACTGGGCTGCGAAGGTCGCCCCCAAGAACGGGCCGGCATGGGCATGGTTCACCGGGTGGTTCAACCTGCTCGGTCAGGTAGCAGTGACGGCGGGGATCGACTTCGGCCTTGCAGCGTTCGTTTGTGCGTTCCTACACATCGCTCACCCGTCGTTCGAGATCACGAAGCTGATCCTGGTCGGCGTCTACACGCTCGTGCTGGCGATCCACGGCCTCATGAACACGTTCGGGATCAGGCTCGTCGCGCGCTTGAACGACGTCAGCGTCTGGTGGCACGTGTTCGGCGTTCTGATCGTGGTCGGCGTCCTCTTCATCGTGCCCGACAAGCACACGAGCTTCGGCACGATCTTCTCGTTCAGCAAGACCCCGAGCAGCCCTGACCAGGTCGCCGGGTTCATCAACGGCACCGGTTGGGGTAGCGGATTCTTCGGATCGACGATTTACATCTTCCTGATCGGCATGTTGTTGGCTCAATACACGCTGACCGGCTACGACGCGTCAGCGCACATGACCGAGGAGACCCATCAGGCTGAGATCTCGGGGCCCAAGGGCGTCTACCGGTCCGTCGTGATCTCGGTGATCTTCGGGTACATCCTCCTGCTCGGCGTGTGGCACGCGGTGCAGGGGTCGGCCGGGTTCGATAGGGCCCTTCTGTTCCAGCTGGAGACGGCGAACGTCGCCGCACCCGCGCAGATCTTCCTGGATGCGGTCGGAAAGAGCTGGGCGATCTTCCTGCTCCTGATCGTCATCGGTGCGCAGTTCTTCTGCGGCATGGCATCGGTGACTGCGAACTCGCGGATGATCTACGCGTTCTCGCGGGACGGCGCGATCCCGGGCTCCAACTTCTGGCACCGCATCAACAAGCGGACGCGAACCCCGACCAACTCCATCTGGTTCGCGGCCGTTGGCGCATGGCTCCTCGTGGCGCCCGCCTACTGGCGCGGCAGCGTGACTGCCTATTACGCGGTGACCGCGATCGCCGTGATCGGCCTGTACATCGCGTACGTCATGCCGACGTTCCTCCGCCTTCGTGCAGGGAAGTCGTTCCGCCCAGGCCCATGGAACCTCGGGACGTGGAGCATGCTCGTCGGCACGATCGCGGTCGTGTGGACCGTGTTCATCTGCATCGTGCTGATGATGCCTCAACTCTCGCCGGGTGGTCTCGGTCTCAAGAAGATCGACGCGCTGAACTACGCGCCGATCGCCGTCTTGATCGTGATCGGGTTCGCCGGGATCTATTGGCTCGTTTCGGCCAGGAATTGGTTCCACGGTCCGAAGGTGATGGGCACGCCGGACGAGCTCATGGCGATCGAGCGCGAGCTGGAACAGGTCTGACGGGTTCCGTTCGAGGGGCGCGGCTGATCCCGGCCGCGCCCCTCGTGTCTCCGGGGAGGGTCGATGGAAGTCCAGGGGATGCTGACCACCGCGCAGCTCGAAGAGCTCGCTCATGCCGGTGAGGTCGACACGGTGTTGTGCATGTTCACCGACCTCCAGGGACGGTTCATGGGCAAGCGCGTGCTCCCCGACTTCTTCCTCGAGGAGATCTTGGGCGAGGAAGGCCTCCACGCGTGCCTGTACCTACTGGCGATCGACATGGAGATGGAACCGCTCCCGGGCTACGAGTACGCGAGCTGGGACACGGGGTACGGGGACTTCCGGATGGTCCCCGACGTCTCGACCCTGCGCCTGTGTCCCTGGCTCGAGAAGACGGCGATGGTCATCTGCGACATCGCGGATGAGGAAGACGGCTCGCCCGTCGCGGTCTCGCCCCGCCAGATCCTGAAGAACCAGATCGCGCGCGCCGCCGACATGGGCTTCCTGATCAAGACCGGTTCGGAGCTCGAGTTCTATCTGTTCAAGGACTCGTTCGACGAGTTGGCAGAGCGCCGATACCTCGACCCTCGCCCGTCGTCGAGCTACATCATGGATTACCACATGCTTCAGACCACCAAGGACGAGTGGATCATCCGCCAGATCCGTAACGGCATGCGCGGCGCAGGGATCCCGGTCGAGTTCTCGAAAGGCGAGTTCGGCAAGGGCCAGCACGAGATCAACATCACGTACAGCGATGCTCTGTCGAACGCGGATAACCACTCCCTGTACAAGCACGGCGCCAAAGAGATCGCCGCGATGAACGGCGTTGCGGTGACCTTCATGGCGAAGTGGACGATGGCTGAAGCCGGCTCCTCGTGTCACCTGCACTCGAGCGTCTGGAGCCTCGACGGCGGCAGCTCGCTGATGTGGAACGCCGACGCACCCCACCACTTGAGCGACACGTTCCGTTGGTATCTCGGGGGACTGATGGCAACGGCGCGCGAGATGTCGTGGATGTACGCGCCCTTCGTGAACTCCTACAAGAGGTATCAGCTTGGCTCCTGGGCACCGACGGCGATCGTGTGGAGTCACGACAACCGAACGTGCGGGTTCCGTATCGTCGGCGAAGGAGCCGGCAACCGCGTCGAGTGCCGGATCCCCGGCGCCGATGCGAACCCGTACCTCGCGTTCGCCGCCACGATCGCGAGCGGCCTGTGGGGTATCCAGAACAAGGTGGAACCCCCGGAGTTCTTCAGCGGCAACGCGTACGAGGCGAAGGACGTGCCGCGTGTCCCCTCGTCCTTGCACGAAGCGATCGACGCGTTCCGGGGCAGTGCCGTCGCCCGCGACGCGTTCGGCGATCTCGTTTTCGGGCACCTGCTGAACACGGCCGAGCAAGAGCAGATCATCTTCGACAACAACTGCGTGACCGACTGGGAGCTCGCGCGCTACTTCGAGCGCGGCTGAGAACGAGACCGATCCCACCGGCCCGCGACATCCAGCGATCCCGCCGAGGCTAGACTCAATCGGATGAAGCCGATCCTTCTGGTTCGCAACGATCCGGTCGAGACGTTCGGGCTCGCGGTTCGTTCGCTCGAAGGTGCGGGCGCGACGGTCATCGAGCTCGACGCCGCCGACCCCTCCGCCGAGCGACCGGTGCTCGCCGACCTCTCCGGTGTCGTGATGCACGGGGGCACCATGAACGTCGACGAGATCGACGAGCACCCGTTCCTGAAGGGAGACCGTGACCTGGCGCGCGAGTGCGTCGCACGCGCATTCCCGTACCTCGGGATCTGCCTCGGCGCGCAGATCCTCGCACGCGCGATGGACATGCCTGTATTCCGAGCCCCGGTCAAAGAGGTCGGCTTCGAACCCGTCCGGCCCGCCGCGGCGGCCGCTGCCGACCCACTGCTGTCCGTCTACGGTGATGGCGACCCTGTCTTCCAGTGGCACCAGGACACGATGGACCTCCCAGCCGGCGCCGAGTTGCTGGCCTCCGGCGACCGGGTTCCCATCCAGGCGTATCGCGTGGGAAACGCCGCGTGGGGCATCCAGTTCCATTTCGAGGTCGACGCTGCTGAGCTCGAGTATTGGCTCGAAGAGGCGAGCGCAGCCATGGACATCGAGGAGGTTTGGGGCAAATCGGCCGACGCGATCCGGCAAGAAGCGACGAGGTCCTTGGTCCGCCATGAAGAGCAGGGTGGTGACGTGTTCGCGCGCTTCGCGAGGTTCGCAGCTGAGCTCGAGGACCAGCATGACCGGCGGTCAGATCCCTAGGGGCACCTGAGCATAAGGGTCTAGCGCTTTCGGGCCATCTCGCCCATAATTCCCCGCATCGCGAGGGGGTCGGAGCGATGCGTTTCGGGGCTGCCGGCGCTGGCGGGGGGAACCTCATCCTCGTCCGACCACGGGACCGAGAGGAACGCTCGCACACGACATGGCCTGGTCAACACCCCACGTCGCCGCCACCCGTTTCGGCTTGCCTCTGCCACCGGGCGGCACGATCGGGGTCTGCGCACCGAGCGGACCGTATTTCAACAAGTCCGACATCCTTCGGCCGAAAGAGTGGTGGGAGTCGAAGGGCTACCGCGTGAAGCTCACCGACGGCGTTTGGGACAAGGACGACTACGTCGCTGGCGATCCGAAGAGCCGCGCGGCCGACCTCAATGCCCTGTTCGTCGACCCCGAGGTGGACGTGATCCAGGTCCTTTGGGGCGGGACGGGCGCGATCCAGGTTCTGCCGTTCCTCGACTACGAGCAGATCGCGGCCAACCCGAAGGCGCTGATGGGCTACTCCGACATCACGAACCTGCATGTCGCGATCAGGCAAGAGACCGGGCTCGCCACGTTCCACGGTCCCGGACTCGGCTCGATGGGCATCCCCGAGCGCAAGGAATTCACCTGGGACTCAGCCCTGTCTGCATTCGAGACGGGCGCGGCTGGTGAGGTCCCGCGCGACCCCGACGACCCGTACGTGAGGGCGATCGCACCGGGGCGGGCGACAGCCCCGATCGTCGGAGGGAACCTCTTCACGTTCGTTCACCTCATCGGGACGCCGTGGGAGCCGCAGTTCGACGGAACGATCCTGTTCTTCGAAGAGGTCGATCAGCTGCCGTACGTGATCGATGTCCAACTCACACAGCTGCGACTCGCCGGCAAGCTCGACGGCGTACTCGGCGTGGTGGTCGGCGAGCTGTTCCACTGCGACTGGCGCGAGGAGCGACCCGATACTCCAAGGACGCGCTCGATCGAGGACGTGCTCGAGAGCCAGCTAGGCCCTCTCGGGGTGCCTGTGCTATACAAGCTCCCTCTCGGGCATGGGAAGCACCTCGCAACGATCCCGCTGGGTGTCAGCGCGACGCTCGATGCGGATGCTCGAACGCTCACGATCGACCAACCCGGTGTCGTGACGGATACGTACCAACGGGGGGAATCATCGAAGGAAGGAGCATCATCATGAATAAGCACATGACGGCCCTCACGGTCGTGTCCGCACTGCTCGCAGGTGTCGTTCTCTCGGGAACGGCACTGGCGCAGACCACGAGTCCCACCGTGGCAGCCTCGGGCCACAAGATCGTGTACCGCATCGGCACGCCGACCGACATGATCTCGCCCAACGTGTTCAGGGCCACCAACACTCCCGACTACGAGGTGTTGTTCAACGCCTACGACCTTCTGTTCAACTTCAATCCCGCGGATCTGACCCCGGCCCCCGGGCTCGCGACGCAGGATTGCGATCCGGATTCCTCCTTCATGAAGTGGACGTGTCACATCCGCTCGGGGGTCATGTGGAGCGACGGTCAGCCGTTGACGTCCGCGGACATCGCGTTCACCTACCACTTCATCCTGACGACCGACTACTACGAGGTCTTCACGAGCTACCTGCCGTACAACCCGACGTTCGAGACGCCGGACGCAACCACCCTGATCTGGAAGAGTGAGAAGCCGACCTTCGCCCCCACGATCCCGCCATGGATCCCGATCCTTCCCGAGCACATCTGGAAGCAGTTCGACGGCAACGTGCACGGCGCAAGGTTCTTCAATCCCATCCCCGATGATGGGACCGGGATGGTTGGCTCGGGCCCGTTCATCCTCAAGTCATGGACACACAACCAAGGCTGGGTCATGGAAGCCAACAAGAGCTATTGGGGTGGCTCGCCGACGATCGATGAGCTCCAGTACGTCGTCTTCGACAATCAGGAGGCGATGGGTCAGGCCCTCAAGGCGGGGGAGATCGACTTCGCCGACAACCTCGAGCCGACGCTGTTCAACTCCCTGAAGGATGAGCCAAACATCGGCTTGGTCAACGGAGCGCCACCAGTCTTCAACAACCTCGCCTTCAACTTCGGCGGACAAGACAAGGTCGACCCCCAAACCAGCCCGTCGGCCAACCCAGTCATTCACGATCTCAAGTTCCGCCAAGCCGTCGCGATGGGGATCGACAAGCAGGCGATCGTCGACAAGGTCTTCGAGGGCGATGCTCAGGTCGGCGGCGTCATCGTCCCGCCGTCGCACGCCACGTGGTATTTCACACCGCCCGATGCTGATACGCAGGACTATGACCCGGCGGCAGCCAACGCCCTGCTGGACGAGGCCGGCTACGCGCAGAAGAACAGCGATGGCATCCGGCTGGATAAGGAAGGCAACCCGATCGACCTCAATATCCTCACGCTCCCCGAAGAGACGGGGTCGGTCGATACCGGGAAGATCATCCAGTCCGATCTCGAGCTGATCGGCGTGGGTGTCACGCTGAAACCGGTCAGCGACAAGCTGGCGTACGACATCTGGTACGAGGGCGACTTCGATGCGTATGTGTGGGGATGGGGCGGCGACCCCGACCCCAACTTCATCCTGTCGATCTTTACGACGGCCCAATGCCTAGGGTGGAGTGACGGCTGCTACTCGGATCCAACGTACGACAAGATGTTTTCTGAGCAGCAGAAGCTCATCGACCCCAGCACCGGGAACGGCCGGGGCCCTGACCGCATCACACTCGTCAACAAGATGGAGCAATACGAATACGACCAGATCCCGGAGATCGTGCTCAACTACCCGAACTGGCTGCAGGCCTACCGCACCGACACGTTCGCGGGCTACATCGCGACGCCCACCGACGGCGGAGTGTACATGTTCGGATGGGGTCCGTACTCTGTCATCAACCTGAAGCCTCTCTCCGCGACCGCGGGCACCGTCAGTTCGGGGGGCATCCCGGCATGGCTGTGGATCGTGGGGGGCATAGCGATCGTGATCATCGTCGCGTTGGTCTTGCTAACGCGGCGCCGCAGAGCGGAAGAAGAGGCATGACGCCAGACGCTTACTAGGGCATCGAGGAGGCCGGGGTGGGGAGGAAGTACCTCGCGAGGAAGATCTTCCACGCACTCGTCACCCTGGCCTTCGTGACCGCCTTCAACTTCTACCTGTTCCGGATCATGCCGGGAGATCCGGTCAGGTTGCTCGCAAGAAGCAGCAAGTCACATATGAGCGTCCAAGCGATGGCCGCTATCACGCACGACCTGGGCCTCGATCGGCCGCTCCCTCAGCAGTTCGTCGTCTACGTGCGCTCCACGCTCACGGGTGACTTGGGGACCTCGTTCATCTCCGGCAGGCGGGTGACCTCCGTTATCCGCGAATCCGCCTGGCCGACGGTGTTACTGGTCGGCACCGCGACGCTCCTGTCGACAGTCTTCGGCTTGTGGGCGGGTATCAGAGGTGCTTGGCGCCGAGGCAGTCTTTTCGACACATCATCGCTCTTCGGCTCATTGATCCTGTATTCGGCGCCCGAGGGTTGGCTTGGGATGATGCTGCTCATCTTCTTCGTCGGAACGCTGCATTGGTTCCCTGCAGGGCAGATGTCGTCAAACCAGGGCGCGACCGGTTTCGCGCATATCTCAGACGTCCTGTTCCATCTGTTCCTCCCGTGTCTGACGCTGACGCTCGGTTACATCGGCGAGTACCACATCATCATGCGGTCCTCACTGCTCGAGGTGATGGGCGAGGACTTCGTCACGACGGCACGGGCGAAGGGTGTTCCCGACCGCCTCGTTCGGCAGCGCCACGCGGTGCCGAACGCTCTCCTCCCATCGCTGACCCTCGTCTTCTACAGCTTCGGGTTCGTGCTCGGAGGAGCCGTCATCGTCGAAACGGTGTTCTCGTGGCCCGGGTTAGGGCTGCTGACGTATAACTCGATCAACGAACTGGACTTCCAGGTGATCGAGGGCATCTTCCTCATATTCAGCGCGGCCGTCATCCTGTCCAACCTTCTCGCCGACATCCTCTACGGGTACCTAGACCCGAGGGTCCGAGAGGCCTGACGTGCAAACCTTGGACCCCACGCCCGGGGAGGCTCCGGTATTCGCTGACGAGCCGGCGAAGCTACCCAGAAGCCCCCGTGCGATCGGCTGGGCGCGCCGCAAGCGCTCGCTCTTGGCCTTCTGGCGAACCTACCGACGGAGCGCGATGGGGATGGCCGGGCTCGTGCTGATGATCTTCTTCCTTCTGGTATCGATCATCGGCCCGCTGTTCGTTCACCAGGCCGACCTGAGTGTGGCTTTCGCACCCGGCAAGCCGTTCTCGCCACCTAGCACGCAGTATCTGCTCGGTACGGACAACTTCGGGCGCTCGGTCCTAGCGCTCGTCATCGTCGGATCACGCATCTCCCTGATCGTCGGCTTCGCGGCGACCGTGGTCACGATGCTCCTGGGCGCAGGGATCGGCATCGCCTCCGGTTTCTACGGCGGCAAGATCGACACCCTCCTCAACGCCTTCACGAACTGGTTCCTCGTGATCCCCTGGATCGCGCTCGCGATCGTGATGGCATCGATCCTGGGACCCACGCTCTTCAACATCATCCTCATCATCGGGATCACGTCCTGGGCAGGGACGGCGAGGCTGGTCCGCGCGCAGGCGCTCACCGTGAAAGAACGCCCTTACGTCGAACGGGCGCGCGCCCTCGGCGGCGGAGACTGGCATACGATCTCTCGCCACATCCTGCCGAACGTCATGCCGGTGATCTTCGCGAATACGGTGCTCACCGTGGCCCTCTCCATCCTTGCCGAGACAACGCTCTCGCTTCTTGGACTCGGTGACCCAAACTCGATCTCGTGGGGAGGGATCATCTACGAAGCCTTCAACCACCAGGCGCTGTCGGCCGGCTACTGGTGGTGGATCACCTCTCCGGGCGTGATGATCGTGCTCGTCGTGCTGGCGTTCACCATGTGCGGGTATGCCCTCGATGAAGTTCTGAATCCCCGGCTGCGCCAACGATGAGCATCCTTTCCGTTCGGGACCTTGCCGTCGAATACCAGACGATGGGCGGCGGCGTCCCCGCCGTTCGAGGGATCGACCTGCACGTGGATCGAGGCGAAGTGCTGGGCTTGGCCGGCGAGTCCGGATGCGGGAAGTCGACGATCGCGGGCGCGATCCTGCGGCTCCTTCCGCCTGGGACCAAGATCACCGGCAATGTGGAGCTCGAAGGAGAGGACGTCCTGTTGATGACGCCCGGCCGCCTTCGAGCGGTGCGTTGGGCGGGGGCGTCGATCATCTTCCAGGGGGCGATGCATTCTCTGAATCCCGTCCGGCGCATCGGGCATCAGATAGCGGAGCCGATCGTCATCCACGGTCAAGCGGCTGAAAAGGAGGCACGCGTTCGAGCCGGTGCGCTCCTCGAGCAAGTCGGCTTGCCCACCCGACGCCTTGACGACTACCCGCATGAGCTTTCAGGGGGTCAGAAGCAACGGGTGATGATCGCGATGGCCCTCGCCTGCAACCCGAGCCTGATGATCGCCGACGAGCCCACCACCGCGCTCGACGTGATGGTTCAGGGCCAGGTCCTCCGGCTGCTCAAGGAGCTCCAGATGGACCTCGGGCTCGCGATGCTGTTCATCACGCACGACCTCTCCGTTCTCGTCGAGGTTTCCGACAGGCTCGCGGTCATGTACGCCGGCAGGATCGTGGAAGAAGGCCCGGCCGGCGCTGTGTTCACCGACCCGCGGCATCCGTACACCACTGCACTTGCCGCAGCGTTCCCCGCTATCGGCGACGAGAGGTTCCGACGTCGACCCTCCGGACTTGGTGGCGACCCTCCCGATCCCCAGGCGATCCCCAGCGGCTGCAGCTTTCACCCGAGGTGCCCACTGGTCTTCGAGGACTGCGCCACCATCGATCCCTCGTTGTACGTCGCCGGCGACGGCCGTCGGGCGGCCTGTTTGCTCATCGAGAAGACCCCCGCAACCCAGGCCGAGGTGTCGTCGTGACCATCGCCGAGGCGGACCCGGCACCACGCGAGCTCGGCGCCCCGGTGCTCGAGGTTCGCAATCTCTTCGTCAACTTCGCCGCCCGACAGAGCTTCTTGGCAGGTCTGGCAGGAAAGACGGCCGCGGTCGCTCGTGCGGTGGACGGCACGGATCTCACGCTTCACCGCGGTGAGATCCTCGCGCTGGCAGGGGAGTCGGGCTGCGGTAAGACAACGCTCGCTCGAGCGGTCATGGGGCTGATCGCACCCGAGTCGGGGGAGATCCTGTTCGAGGGGCAGCCACTGCGCCGCAAGGACTTACGGAAATACCGGCGGCGCGTGCAGATCGTGTTCCAGGACCCGAGCGGATCGCTGAACCCTCGCCAGACGATCTACGAGATCATCGCCGAGGGTTTACGGATCCACCACATCACCCGCGGACCAAACGGGGAAGGCGAGGATGATCTCGTGGACCGGGCACTTTCGCGGGCAGGCCTGCGCCCCCCGAAGCGCTTCTACATGCTGTACCCGCACGAGTTGTCGGGAGGACAGCGGCAGCGAGTGGTCATCGCGGGTGCGCTCGCGCTCGAGCCTGAAGTCATCGTGGCCGACGAGCCGGTGTCGAGCCTGGATGCCTCCGTGCGCGGCGAGATCCTGAAGCTCCTGATGAACCTTCGCGACACGCTGCAGATCTCGATCCTCGTGGTGACGCACGACCTGGGCCTCGCGTGGACGGTGGCGGATCGGGTCGCGGTGATGTACCTGGGAAGGATCGTGGAGATCGGCACCACCGAAGAGGTACTGACGCAACCTCTCCATCCGTATACGCGTGCCCTTCTAAACGTCGTGCCTGAAGCCGGTCGCGCGGAGGCATCGCGGGCGATCCTCACCGGGGAGCCACCGGACCCCACGAAGATCGCGCCTGGGTGTCGGTTCCACCCGCGGTGTCCAGTGGTGTCTTCGGGCCGCGCGAAGCAGTTGGGCATCGAAGAGAAGTGCCGCGGACAAGATCTCGGCCTGATCGAGGAGCAACCGGACCACTTCGCGGCGTGTCACCTCGCCGCGCTCGGCGAGAAGCCTTAGCCCTCGGGGACAGCGGCGGGACGAGCGAAGACACCGACGGAGCTCGTCGCCTCGGCAACGTCATCCAAGGTCTCATCACCCGAGTCATCGCCCTGTTGCGCGTCGTCTGAGGCATCTTGGCTTCCGGCATCCTCGTCGCCGCCTTTGAGGACGCCGAGGATCGCCTCCATCTCCGAGTCGGGGACAGGGGCGTCTTTCTGGGTTCCTCCGCGAGCTGACGCCAGGAGCGTCCGAAGGTTCGACTCGGCCATCTCGGCGCGTTGTTCGAGGTCATGGACGCGGGCGACGATGGATTCGGCCCGGCGCTCGGCGTCCAAGCGGGCCTCGCGCGACTCTCTTGCCTCCTCTCGAGCGCTGCGCAGACTCGCGCGCAGGGTGGCGACTTCGCGTCCGAGATCGATCAGACGGTCGACCGTGGCGCGTCCCAGGTCCGAATAGGCTGGCCCTCCGCCAGCTCTTCTTCCGGAGTCCCCGGCGGCCCGTGTTCCGTGCGTCCCTCCCCTGCCCGCGTCGCGTCGCTTCCGCGGTCTGCGACCGATCGCTTCCTTCTCGCCGGCTTCGACAGGGCGCGCGTCCAGCAGGCGGTAGGAGCCATCCGCAGGCTCGAGCCGCTTGCGGGCGATCAGCGCTCGCACGGCTCGGGCGGTGGACAGGGCATCGGGGAATCCGAGCTCGCGGCCGATCTCGGCAGGGGTCGCCTCGAGGACCTCGCCGGGCTGCGCGCGGGCGGCAGCGGCGGCCAGGAACGCGTTGACCCGGTCGAGGCTCTGCTCGTTCATAGTCCGAATCATGCCTTATCGCACCAGGAACATGCCAATCGACGGCGGGTACGCTGCAATCGATGACGGACCGCGTGACAGTCGCGACGCCGCCCGCACCTCTCGCGGGTGTACGCGTGCTGGATCTGTCCCGCGTGCTCGCCGGCCCACTCGCCACCATGACCCTCGGCGATCTCGGGGCCGACGTGATCAAGGTCGAGCGCCCGGGTGAGGGCGACGACACGCGGCACTGGGGCCCGCCGTTCGCAGGTGAGGACGCCGCCTACTTCCTATCGCTCAACCGGAACAAGCGCTCGGTCGCGATCGACCTGAAGACGGCCGCCGGTGTCGCGGCCGTCGAGCGCCTAGCTGCCGCCTCCGACGTGTTGATCGAGAACTTCCGACCGGGATCGTTGGCGACCCTTGGACTAGGGCTCGATCGGCTTCGCGCAGAGAACGATCGGCTGATCACGTGCTCCCTGACCGCGTTCGGTGACGGATCGCCGGAGTCCGTCGCTCGTCCCGGCTACGACATCATCGTCCAGGCCCTCTCCGGGTTGATGAGCGTCACCGGAGAGGCAGACGGGGAACCGACGAAAGCCGGCGTCGCGCTGCTCGACGTCGTGACGGGGCTCTACGCAGCCGTCGGGATCCTCTCGGCGCTGCACGAACGCGAGAGAACAGGACGCGGCCGGCACGTGAGCGTTTCCCTCTTCGATTCGAGCGTCGCCGCCATGGTGAACCAGGCATCGAACTTCTTGATCGGGGGGATCGTGCCGAAGGCGATGGGCTCACAGCACCCGAACATCGTTCCCTATCAGGTCTTCCATGCCAGCGATCGACCGTTCATCTTGGCCGGTGGGAACGACCGGATCTTCGCTCGAGCGTGCGAGGTTCTCGCCCACGTCGAGTGGGCTCTCGATGAGCGCTTCGCCACGAACGAAGCGCGCGTGGTGAACCGCGATGCGCTCATCCCGCTGATGGCGGAGACGTTCTCGACGCGAACCGCCGCCGAATGGATCGAGCGACTGGAGGCGGCGTCGGTTCCGTGTTCCCCTATCCGCTCGATGGATGAGGTGTTCGCCTCGCCGGAGGGTGCCGCTCTCGTCCAGACGGTTGAAGACCCAGCCCGGGGCACCACATTCAGATCGGTTGCCGATCCGCTCCGCTTCGACGGGGAGGTCTTGCCGACGCGGCGTCTCCCGCCTCGACTCGGCGAACACGACGCCGAGGTGCTCGGAGACGGCGACTAGCCTGAGCGGTGGATCGAGAAGCTCCGTCGCTGATCGCCCGCCAGTTGCATGCCGAGCGCCCGCGCAGCGCGTTGGGCCCGTTGCACCGGCAGCGTCCGTGATCGAGCGGTGATCTCCTTCAACACGTCATCGAGGTGCACGAACCGAACTCCCTCGACCGTCATCGCAGCCCCGAACGTGGCGTCGGTCAAGACCACGAACGGCTCGACCACAGAGAACACGGATGCGCGCCCGAGCAGGGCACCGAGCTGCTTGGCGGCAAGCCGCAGCGGCCGAACAGGCACGGGCGTGTCCCCGATCAGCGGTCGGCGACCGAGGCGAGGCTCGCCGCTCAACCCGCAGGCCGTCAACAGGAAGACTCCCGTGACTCCGGTCACGATGAGATCTCCGGTCGAATCGGCCGGCACCGGGAGGACCCAGAAGTTGTAGGCGTCGAGACGACGCGCTTCTCTGGCGAGGCGCTCACGAGCCTCACCGGATCCGATGTCGACCCTCGACCCTCTGACAGGAACGAGCGGCATAGGACAAGGGTCGGCAGGGCCGAACGGCAACTTGAGACCGACACGCGTCGGTTGGGCTGGCTCAGGCGGTCCCGAGACCGGTCATGAGCGCCCGCAGAGCGAGACCGAAGCAGATGAACGAAGCCACCGCGAAGGGCACCCATGGGGGGAGGGGCTTCGAGTCCGTCTCAGCGTCCAGCTGCTCGCGCGCGACCTGATGCGCGCCGACGAGCACGAGGATCGGCCCGAAACCGTAGACGTAGTGGAGCCACGTGCTGGGGCGATGGCCCAGCAGCAGGAGGATGATCCCGATCAACGCTTGCGCACCGGCGACGATCTGAGCCACGGCCAGCCACGACCAGAACCGTTCCCCGGGAGTGCGTTTCCTGATCCAAGCGGCCGCGCCCCAGATCCAGCCCACGCTGAAGACGGCCACGACGGCGAACCCGACGTACTTGTGAACCTCGATCACGGCGGGAATCCTATCCCCGGCGACCCCCACGTTGACCGCTCCGAGGCGCACGTATACGCTCGGCGAATCTTGGTTCCTGCGGGACGCATGACCGCGGCATCTCCCACGGGCTCCGAACCGGTGTACGACGTCGAATTCCGAGGCGTCACGAAGCGGTTCGGTTCGCTCGTAGCTGTCAACGACCTCGACCTGCAGGTCCACAAGGGCGAGTTCCTGTCGCTCCTCGGACCATCCGGGTGCGGCAAGACGACGTCGCTGCGGCTGATCGCCGGCTTCGAGCAGCCCAACGAGGGCGAGATCCTGATCGGCGGCGTGAACGCCGTCGGCATCCCGCCCTACAAGCGCGATGTGAACACGGTCTTCCAGGCGTACGCCCTATTCCCACACATGACGGTGCTCGACAACGTGGCTTACGGGCTGAAGCAGCGCGGGATGGGGAAGTCGGAACGGCACGAGAAGGCCCGCGAGGCGCTCGAACTCGTACAACTGAGCGGGCGCGAGAAGCACCGGCCTTCGATGCTTTCCGGTGGCCAACAGCAGCGAGTCGCCCTCGCCCGGGCGCTCGTCATGAACCCGCGTGTTCTGCTCCTGGACGAGCCGCTAGGCGCGCTCGATCTGAAATTGCGGAAGGAGATGCAGATCGAGCTGAAACGGATCCAGAACCAGGTGGGGATCACATTCATCTACGTTACCCACGACCAGGAAGAGGCGCTGTCGATGTCCGATCGGGTAGCCGTCATGTCGAACGGCTTGATCGAACAGCTGGAGGAGCCGCGCGCGATCTACGACCGGCCGCTGACGGCGTTCGTGGCCGACTTCATCGGCGACATGAACTTCCTCGACGGGGAGGTCACCGAGGCGGTCGACGCGACGTTCGCCGTCGATACCGGTGCGAACGTGATCGTGCGCGGCCAGGGCGAGGCTGAGAAGGGTGCTCGAGTCCGGGTCGGCATCCGTCCGGAACGCATGATCGCCGAGTCGGGCACTCCCAGCGAGGGGCCGAACTCCTCGGCCGCCGGCGTCATCACCAAGATGTACCTGGGCGACCAGATCCAGATCGTCGCCACGCTCGCCAACGGAACCAACGTCGTCGTACGCGAGCAGCGCGCCAGCGCCGACCCCGCGCTCGACACGATCCATCCCGGCGACCAGATCGCCGTGAGTTGGGACGTCGCCGCCCCACTGCTGCTCGGAAAAGCCCCGCCGATCCCCATAACCTCGAAGGAGGACGCATGAACGAGAACCGTCCCGAAGAGCTTCACATCCTCGCGCCGGTCGAGACCAAACCCAAGCTCGACTACTTCCACCGCGAGGTGCAGCGCGCCGCCGGCCGGCGCATCGGGCGGCGCGAAGCGCTCGGTTTGGGAGGCATGGCCTTGATGGCGGCGGTAGCGGCCGCGTGCGGCAAGACCACGACCACCGGTGGGAGCACCGGGCCGAGCTCGACGGACGCGTTGGCCGGAAAACCGCTGGAAAGCAAGCTCGAACTCTACAACTGGTCGCAGTACGACGCGAAGTCGACCTTCACCGACTTCGAGGCGCTGCCGGACGAGGCGGCGGTGGGCATGACGACCCACGAGACGTTCTACTCGAGCAACGACGAGCTCCTGGCGAAGATGAACGCCGGTGGCGCCGGCACATACGACATCGTCGTGCCGAGCCAGAACGCCGTTGCCCAGCTCATCGACGAGGGCAGGCTGATGGCGCTCGACACCGCGCTCCTACCCAACCTCGCCAACCTGGATCCGAGCTTCCTCAAGTCCCAATACGACCCCACAGGTCAGTTCCACGTGATCAAGGACTACGGCATCAGCATGTTCTTCTACAACAACACGATCATCACCGACGACCTGCTGTCGATGCACGACTTCTACGAGGCCCTGCCGAAGTACGTGAGCCAGGGCCGCACCAACATCCTCGACGGCCCTGAGGAGGTCGTGCCGCTGGCCCTCATGGCACTCGACCTCGACCCCAACACGGAGGACCAGGCCGACCTCGACAAGGTGAAGGAGTTCCTGCTAGGGCTCCGCAGCGGCGTGACGACGATCAGCTCCTACGGTTATATCAACGACGCCATCGCCGGCAAGATCATCCTCAGCCAGGGATGGAACGGCGACGTTCGCCGGATCGTGGAGGGCCGCTCGGATGAAGGCGACATCACCCCCATCATCCCGACCGGGGTATCGGAGATCTGGTCGGACAACTGGTGCATCCCCGGCGATGCTCCGCATCCGGTGGCGGCGCACGCCTGGATCAACTGGCTGCTCACGCCGAGCACGGCAGTGAACGAGATGAACTACCACAACTACCCTGTCCCGATCCCAGCTGCGCTCTCGCAGATCCCCGAGGCTCTGGCGAGCTCTCCGCTGTTCACGTCAAACATCCCGAAGACGACCACCGACAACTACAAGTACGTCCTCAACGTGAACCCGCACGTCGTCCAGGCGAGGACGGCGATCTACACGGAGTTCAAAGCGTCCTGATGGGGGTTGCCGGGGAGACGCCGGCAGGTTCCGCCTCCCCGGCGACCGGGCGCCGGAGGAGATCCTTTAAGCCACGCTATCCCGCGTGGCTGCTGGCACCCACGTTCGTCTACGACGCCATCTTCTTCCTCGGGGCGATGGTGTTCCTCGTCATGTTCTCGTTCGCGACGCAGACGGGGTTCGTCTCCGTCACCTACGGGTTCGACACAACCCAGTACCACCTGATCTTCGACCACCTCTACCTCTCCATCTTCGAACGAACGATGTTCATGGCCGGGTTCGGGTCGCTCGTGACCATCATCGTGGGGTATCCGGTCGCGTACTGGATGGCTCGCTACCTGAGCACGTACAAGATGCTGGCGCTCCTGCTGATCGTCGTCCCCTTCTGGACGTCGTTCCTGATCCGAACCTATGCGCTGCGGATCATCCTCGATTCGCAGGGATACCTGGCCCGGAACTTCGGCCTCAACATCCTCTACACGAAGTACGCGGTAGGAGTCGGCCTCGTCTACAACTACCTGCCCCTGTTCATCCTGCCTGTGTTCGCGTCGCTCGAACGGATGGACTGGACGCTGATCGAAGCGGCGACGGACCTCGGAGCACGACCGCTCAAGGCGTTCTGGGAGATCACGCTGCGGCTAACGACCCCCGGCGTGATCACGGGCGCGCTGCTCGTGTTCATCCCGATGACCGGCGAGTACATCATCCCGAACATCCTGGGCGGCGGGAAGTACGAGTTCGTCGGGAACCTCATCGGGGATCAGTTCAGCGAGGCGCAGAACAAACCCTTCGGATCGGCGCTGGCGATCGGCTTGATGGCGGCCCTGTCCGTGTTCGTCATCGTGTACATCCTGTTCGCCACCAAGGAGGAGCGCTTCGGTGCGTAGGATCCCGAAGGCGAAGGTCGGGTTCTCCCTCTGGGCGATCGCGTTGTTCGCCTTCCTCTACCTCCCGATCCTCGTCATGGTGATCTTCGCGTTCAACAAACCGTCCCCGGCGGCGCTGTCCAGCTTCACCGGTTCGAACTTCTGCTCACTGCCACCGGACAAGATCGGCAACATCGCGGTATGGAACGGCGGCACGCTGTGCTGGTTCAGCGCGGGACTCCACGACCCCGACTACATCCCAGCGATCGCGACGAGCCTCCAGATCGCTGCGGCGGCCGCGATCATCTCCACGGCGCTCGGGCTCTGCGCAGCGCTCGCGCTGGCGCGGATGAGACCACGCTACCGCGCGCCCTTCGACGTGATCGTCTACCTCACGCTCGTTGTTCCTGAGATCGTGATCGCGGTCGCGTTGCTCATCTTCTTCGTCCAGGCGCGCAACTTCGTCCACGCCTTCCCACTCTTGGGAAAGGGGACGATCCTGCTCGGCCAGATCCCCTTCAACGCGTCGGTGTCGATGCTGATCATCCGAGCCAGGTTCGTCGGCATGGGTGACACCCTCGAGGAGGCCTCGTACGACTTGGGGTCCGGTCCACTCTCCACCTTCCGTCAGGTCACGCTCCCGCGGCTCATGCCGGCGATCGTCTCCGCGGCCCTCCTATCGTTCACGTTCTCCTTCGACGACTACGTCGTTCCGGCGTTCACCAACGGCACGACCAACACCTGGCCGATCGTCCTGTACTCGGCCGTACGCTTCGGCATCACTCCGGCCGTGAACGCCCTCGCGACCATCATGCTCGGCGTGACGGTGATCGCCGTGGCCGTTACCGGCATCGTCCTGCGGCGTGGTCGCTTGCAGGTAGGTCCCGGCCAGGAGTCGGTGACCGCGATCCGCTCGGCGATGCCCATCGGCTGAGGCGGACCTCGCCTGCCGATCGAGTGACCGGGGTGTCGCTGCTCGCTGGTACCGTCGCCGGATGATCGACCCCGAACCGATCCTCGACGACCTGAACCCGGAACAGCGAGAGGCTGCGACCCTCGTTCGGGGCCCGGTCGCGATCGTGGCGGGGGCGGGCACCGGGAAGACCACCACGATCACGAGACGCATCGCGTACCAGGTGGCCACCGGTGCCTTCCCTCCCAGCGCCATCTTGGCGGTGACGTTCACCGAGAAGGCGGCCCGCGAGCTGAAGACGCGCCTCGCGTCACTCGGGGTCGAGCGTGTCGAGGCGCGCACCTTCCACTCAGCGGCGCTCTCACAGCTGGGGCGCCTGTGGGCGGCGCATACCGGCGAGCCGCTCCCCCAGGTTCTCCCTTCCAAAGCTCCGTTGATCTCCTCGCTCGCGAATGCGCTTCCCACCCCACACAAGTTCATGCCTCGGAGCGAGCTGGCCGGCGAGATCGAGTGGGCGAAGAACCGGATGATCCCGCCGTCGCGATACCTCAGCTCGCTCGAGGTCGAAGATCACACGCCGCCGATCCCTGCGGACCTCATGCATCGGATCTACGAGGGCTACGAGCGACGGAAGGAACGAACCGGGCAGCTCGACTTCGAAGACATGCTAGGTCTCGCTGTTCGCCTCTTCGACGAGCACCCTTCGGCGGGTGAAGAGGTTCGAGGCCGGTTCCACGCGTTCACGGTGGACGAGTACCAGGACGTGAACCCGTTGCAACAGGCTCTGCTCGATCGCTGGCTCGGGGATCGCGACGAGCTCTGCGTCGTCGGCGACGATTACCAGACGATCTATTCCTTCACGGGTGCCTCCACCCGCTATCTGCTCGGGTTCGCCGACCGCTACCCGTCGGCGCGGATCGTGCGCCTCGAGGAGAACTACCGATCGAGCCCACAGGTGCTCGCGGTGGCGAACGCGCTCGCGCCGAAGCTCGGAGGCTTCGAGAAGAAGCTGCGCGCGACGCGGCCCGACGGTCCCAACCCCACCGCTCGAGCGCTGCCCGATGCCGCGGCCGAGATCGCGTTCGTGCTCGATGAGCTTCGACGCCTGCACGCTGCGCACGTCCCGTTCGAAGAGATGGCGATCCTCTACCGGATCAATGCGCGCTCCGAGCCGTACGAGGAAGCGCTCGCGGCCGCGGGCATCCCCTATCAGGTGCGCGACGGTGCGTTCCTTCGGCGGCCCGGTCCACGGTCCGTGCTGGGGGCTCTGCGTCGCGCAACGGGCGACCCCGTTGTCGCAGTGGGAGCAGCAACCGATGCGGTCGGCTTCGACGTCGAGTCGAGTGCCCCCGACGCCGAAGAGATCACCCGTCAGGCTGACCTTGCGAGGCTGCGTGCCTGGCGGCCGAGTACGCGTCCTCCGCGGGAGAGGCGGCGACCGTTCCCGGGTTCATCGAGGAGCTTTCCCACCGGTTCGCAACCGAAGCCAACGGCCGGGGCGTGAACCTGCTGACGTTCCATCGTGCCAAGGGCCTGGAGTTCGACGCGGTCTTCTTGCCGCGGCTGCTGGACAAGGAGCTCCCCTTCCGTTCGCAACGAGCGGCGGCCGATCCCGACGAGGAACGCCGCCTGCTCTACGTCGGCATCACGCGGGCGCGGTCGCACCTCTACCTGTCCTGGCCGAACGAGCAGCGAACCGCGCCGAGTCCCTTCCTCGATGAGCTCGGCGTCCTCGTGAAGCCTGCGACGACCGTCGCCACGACGTCGCGGGTCAAAGGACCAGCCGTGGCCGCGCCCGAGGGCGGAGGGCCGCTCTTCGACCGGCTGAAGCAATGGCGGAAACGCCGCGCCAGCGCGGACGGCGTCCCCGCCTACGTGGTCTTCCACGACCGCACGCTCGCCGAGATCGCGCGCCTGCAACCGCACGATTGGGCGGACCTGGCAGCGATCAGCGGGGTCGGTCCGGCGAAGCTCGAACGCTATGCGGACGAGGTGCTCGCGCTCGTCGCCACGGCGTAGCACGTCGTTGCGTGCTTCCTTTGACACAGGGATTGAGTTACGAACATCTGAGGCGCGAATGGGAGAGAGTCAACCTGCGACTGAAGCGGCTGCACCAGATTATCGAGGAGCTGACGACGAGGTGGGATTGATCGCCGTCATTCGGTCCTACCGACGAAGCGCCCGCTGAAGCGTGTCCGCGATCTGAAACTTCACGAGCTCGTCTTCTTCGATGTCGATGAGAAGCTCGGCGAGTCAAGGAGGGATCCTCCCGAAGGTGCAGGCGGCCGATTCAGGCCGTCACTCGTCCGGCAACGTTGTCGCGGAGGATCCGTGCAGTCTCGGCCGAGATGGTGTTGCCCTTCTGTTCGAAGAGCATGATCGCCTTCCCGATCTGCTCCAGCGCCTGCTGCTTCTTGTCTTCACTGATCAGCACGATCGCCAGATCCATGAGGGCGTCGCCCCGCAGGCTGAGGAAGTCAGTGCTCTCACCGGCGGAGACGGCGTCCCGGGCGAAACGCTCGCCCGTTGCATGCTCGCCACGAATCGCCAAGATCTTGGCGCGTAGTCCTCGCCAGGCCATCTGCGCCGCTACATCGTCGGGGGCGCTTGAATCCTCGCTCATCAGTGTGGCAAGCATCGCCTCGTCGTATCTGTGTTGGCGGTAGAGCGCTTCTCCCAGCAGGGCGACGGCGACCGCTCCCAAATTGCGTTCTCCCATGCGCTGCAGAGCCTCGACGGCTGGGCGGATCACCCTTTCTGAGCCCGACGGATCATCGGCGAGAAGCAGCGTCGCGGCGTAATACATGGAGATCGAGGCCGCCTTGAACTCGACTCCGAGCTCATGAGCCCGCTCGAGCGCTGCGGACAACAGGCCCCGAGCCTCCTCGAACCGACCCGCCATGCCGTAGAGGTAGCCGAGCTGAGCCTCGGCCTCCGGGTTGGGCCTGCGGAGCCCTTCGAGGCTTGTTCGCACCAGCTCGATCCCGGTCTGCACGCTGGTGGGCCCAAGCGCCACGCCGATCCCTCTGCGCTCGGCGATCTCGCGCTCGTCGGCGGCGAGGATGGCCAGGCGGGTGGCCTCCCGAAACGCTCGGGTCGCCTCCTCTTGTTGGCCGAGGCCGCTGTGGGCATCCCCCATCAGCCGATAGGCTCGAGCCTGGCCTGAGAGATCCTCTAGCGGCTCGAACACCCGGAGCGCTCCCTGCGCGATCTCGATCTGGCTGAGTGCGCCGGCATCTTCGGCCTCCGGTTTCGTGAAGGACCGCAGGTCGGCTCGCTCGATCCGAAGCCGCCATTCGAGGGCATCGTCGGCAACACGCTCGATGGATCCCAGTCCCCGCTCGATGATCTCCTCCGCCTCGAGGAGCTTGCCCAGGTCCTGAAGCGCTTGGCCGAGGCGCCAGCACACCCTCGGGACCTCGGTGTCCTCAGGCTCCATCAGCTCAAGGGCGCGAACGAGCAGGCCTGCCGCGGCCGGCATGTCGTCTCGAGCGAACGAGCGGTATCCCGCCGAGGCTAGCGTCATCGCGGCGTGGGCCCGCAGTTCGGTCTGGTGCTCGTCTTGCAGACCGAGCTCGGCCTGGTACCGATAGGCGGACTCCAGGTGGTAGCCCACGATCTCCTCGAACTCTGCCAAGCGCTCGCCCGCACGATGCTCCAAGGCAAGTCCGAATCGCTCGTGATCGTTCGCGCGGGTCTGTTTGGATGTTCCTTGATATGCCGCGTCGCGGATCACCATATGGCGGAACGAGTAGGTCCGCCCTGCGCCCTTCGACGATTGTGAAGGAACGATCAGATCCTTGCCGGCGAGCCCGTCCAGGAGCGGGCGGAGAGACTCATCGGACTCGCCGAGCTCCCGCAGGTCTTCCTCAGTGAATTCCTTGCCGATCACCGCGGCTCGCTCGATCAGGCGCCTCTCCGAAGGGCCCAATCGGTCCAGTCGGGCGGAGAGCAGCGCCTGGACGCTCGCCGGGATGGGCACCTGCGCGAGATCCCCGACGAGGTCCCACCGACCGTCAACGGGCTCAAGCGTCCCGTCCTCGATCAGCATCGCGACGAGCTCCTCCAAGAAGAGCGGGTTGCCTTCGGCCGCGTCGAGGAGCCGGTCCCGAACCGCGTCGGGGAGCATCTCTGTGCGCAGGAGGTTGTTCAGGAGAGCTGAGGACTCTTCCCTCGACAAGGCATCGAGCGAGATCGCGGCGGCATCTAGCTTTCCCCCGCCCCAGCCCGGACGGACCTCCAGCAGCTCGGGCCTGGTGAGGCAGACGAGCATGATTGGCGCCTCGCGCGCCCACGTGGCCACGTTCTCCAGTAGATCGAGGAGGGTGGGGTCCGCCCAATGGATATCGTCGATCACGACGACCAGCGGGCGATGCTTTGCGAGGGACTCCAGAAGTCTGCGCATGGCCCAGAAGATCTCGTCGGGGACCGGCGCCTCGTCGGCGAGTCCGAGGGTCGCCGCCACCTGCGAGGCGATGAACTCGGCTTCTTCCTCCCCTTGAAGCAACGCCTCGATCTTTCCCCGGGCCTCGGCAGGGTCGTCTGTTGCGATGATGCCGGCGGCCTTCTTGACGACCTCAGCTATCGGAAAGAACGTGCTGCCGGCGCCGTAGGACAGGCATCGACCTCGAAGCACAGTCGCTCGGTCGGCCGCGGTGTCCAGGTACTCGGACACGAGCCTGGACTTGCCGACGCCCGAGGGACCGAAGACGCTTAGCAGGAGGCAGCCGTGGTTTCGGATGACCCGCTCGAGCGACTGCTCAAGGAGCACCGTTTCCTTCTCACGTCCTACGAAGGTGGGACGGAGGCGAACCTCCCCGGCCTCGGAGGACATCTCCTGCAGACGGAAGACCGCCATCGGCGGGATCGTTTCGAGGAGGACGAGCTCGGTCGGTTCCGCATCCACCGCGCGCCCCGCAAGGCGGAACGTGGGCTGGGTCATCAGCGTCTCGCCGATGGCTGCAGCCTGTTCGAGGCGCCTCGCGATATCCAAGGGATCGGAGGAAAGGAGCGACTGGACCCCGCCTATGTCTTCGACGAGGGCTTCACCGGTGGCAAGGCCCGAGCGGATCTCGAGGAGCAGGTCGGCGTCAGAAGCGGCGAGGCCTTGCAGTTCCGAGGCGGCACGGACGGCGCGCACCGCGTCGTCCTCGTGGACCCGCGGCACGCCGAAAACACCGATGACGTGCCCGCCACGGGAGTCAAGGACCGTCCCGCCGTGCGATCCGATGATCCTGCTCGCCAGCTCGGCCGCCCGCTCGGTGCCGGCCCGATTGTCCTCCGGGTCCCCCGCACCAACCGATCCCCTGCCACCGGTGGAGATCGAAGATGCCAACACGGTGATCGTCTTTCGTCCTTCTCGCGCCTCACCAGGCGCGTCCGCCAGCGGTAAACCGAGCGAAGGGGAGCGGTTCAAGATGTTGTGCTGCAGCTGCGCGATCGTGGCGCTAGGTTCGATCCCCAGCTCCTGGGAGAGATGTCGCCGCAGATGTTCTAAGACGTCCAGAGCGTCCCCCACGCGCCCGGCCCGGTACAGACCCAGCGCGGCCAGTGCGTGCAGGCGCTCGTTCATCGGCTGATCGGAAAGAAGCAGCTCGAGTTCAGGGATCACCTCTGCGTGTCGACCCAGCGCGAGGTCCGCCTCGAGGCGGGACTCCACCGCTGCGATGCGAAGCTCCTCCAACCGAACGATGTCCAAGCCGATGGCTCCGGGCACGTCGAGGTCGACCAGTGGGGAGCCGCGCCACAGCTCCAGGGCCTCGGTGAGCACTCGCCTCGCCGCCTCCGGATCGCCGCTGGCCAAAGCGGCGCGGCCGGACTCGGCGAGCGCCTCGAAGCGCCTGAGGTCGAAGCATTCAGGATCGATCGTGAGGCGGTACCCCGCCCCCTCCGTCTCCAGCACGGCTGCGGGCCCGATACCCCCAAGGAGCTTGCGGAGCTTGGAGATGTAGCCGTGCATCGTCGTGCGAGCGGTCGGGGGAGGAATCGACTCCCCCCACAAGAGGTCAATCAGACTGTCGGCCGGGACGACATGACCCTCTTGAAGAAGCAGGGCCGCGAGGACGGCACGCTGCTGCATCCCTCCGAGCGCAAGCGGAGCGCCGTCGCGCTCGATCGAGAGCGGGCCAAGGATGCGGACGTCGAGCCCTCCGGACACGATCCCTCCAGGCTGGGGAGGCCCCAGGGTAGCGAAGGACATGTCACGGTACTAGGTGGTAATAAGCCCTACCGAAACGATCCTCAGCGAGAAGCCCAAGCACCTCTCGCCGAGGATCTGATGCAAGATTCGGGGCTCGCTCAGATCTTCCAGGAAGCCCCTCCGGCGAGCGCGACCGCCATCAGCGACCCGATGATGGCGGCTACTCGCGTGATCAGCTTCATGGGTTCTCCCCTCCCGAACTGGTCCCTGGGTGCGCTGTCAGGCTCCTGCTAGAACCTGTAGTGGGCGCCGCCTGCCATGACCGCGGCGACGAGCGTGCCGAGCGCGAGGGCGAAGCGCTTGAGTGTCCGCATGATTTCCTCCCTTCTGGACATGCCGCCAGGATGAAGGGAGGCGCTAAGACCGGCCTAAGAAGCCTCTAAGGCGTTCGACCAGGAGATTCGAGGTGGCGCGGGTGATCGCGCAGTTCGGCAGCAACCGTGAGAGGGAGTCTCGATTCATCGCACGAACCGCGTGAGGTTTCTGAGAACACCCCGGCTCACTCCACCTTCGCAACAACCATCGCGATCGCGAGCAGCGGCATGGCGAGCGACAGGAGGCGCAGCGCCCGCTCGGGGGTCGCGCGCAGGGCGTCGGGCCCGAGCGGTTCGGTGGTGCCATCCCGAAGCGTGACGCGCCCATCCACGGCGGCGACCTGCCGACGGAGCCGTCGGACCGGCGTCGAGAGCACGCGTTGCGCCGCCGAGATCGCGGTGCACGCCGCCCCTGCCAGAACCGCCTCCACGTTGAGATGTCCCGTCTGAGCGACGAACGCCGTCAGCACCGGGAACCCGCCCCACGCGAGCGCGAACCAGAGATCGGAGTGGAAGGCGCCGCCGAACGGCTCAAGGTTGTAGGCGACGACCAGGAACGCACCGACGACGACGAAGGCCCAGATCCACGCCGACGACACGATGGCGCCATGGACCCCGATCGCCACCGCGCCGGTGACGCCGGCGATCGCCAGCCCGACGAGCACGGCGTCGGGGATGCGAGTTCCGAGCGGCCTGCCGTTGCGCTCGTCGAGTGCATGGGCACCGACGCCCATCGCCAGGAAGAACGCGAGCAACGTCTCGCCCAACCACTCCAGGTGCATCGTGGGCGCGAGCGCCGCACCGACCGCCACGTAGGAGAGATGCCACAGCGTGTAGGGAGGGTGGAGCAGCGTCACGTAATCGCGCCAGCCACCGGGAGAGAGCGCATAGAAGGCAGCGCGCTCTCCGCCTTCATCGGACACGCGGACCATCCTTGACGCCGTAGATGACGATGCCCGATCCGAGAGACATCACGCGCGACCGCACGTGCCGGAGGCCGGCCTCCTGCCACCAGCGAACCTGCTCGGGCAGCGGAGACGCATCGTAGAACCCGCGGATGTGAGGACCGAGGAACGCTCCGGTTCGTCGCCACGCGGGCGAGACGAACGTACCGATCGCCGGCAGCACCGCCCGGGTGTACAGCCACCAGCCCTCGCGCACGAGCGGATGCTCGGGGACGTGGAATTCGAGACACGCGAGGGTTCCCCCGGGACGCAGTACCCGCGACAACTCGCGAAGCGTTGCCTCAGGGTCGTCCACGTAGCGCAACAGGTACGTGAACGTGACGGCGTCGAAGGTCTCATCGGCGAACGGGAGCTCCTCGGCTCGACCGAGCACCGGGTGGATCTGGTCGGCGAGACCCGCAAGTTCGTGCGCCGGCAGGCCTGTTCGCAACATCGGCTCGCTCGGATCGAGCGCGACCACACGGAAGCCCTTCCCCGCTGCCAGCTGGCGCGCAACCAGTCCGGTGCCACTCGCGACGTCGAGCACCAGTGAGCCGGGGAGCGCGTTCACCTTCGAGACCATCGTGCGTCGCCACCGGCCGTCTTGGCCGAGCGACATCAGCGCCCCGGCCCAGTGGTACTGCGGCGCGATCGACGCGAACAGCGAGCGGGTCAGGCGAGCACGCTCCGACGTCATCGGATCCCCAGCAGATCGGGAAGGTCAGCGAGCGAGTCGAGCACGACGTCGGGCTTCCCCTTCGCCAGATCCGCTGGGAGGAACTTCCCCGTCTTGACCAGCACGCCGGAAAGACCTGCCGCCTGGGCGCCGAGCACGTCGTTCACGATATCGTCGCCCACCATCGCGGTCCGCGACGGCGAGGTGCCGAGCATGTCGAGGGCAGACCCGAAGAAGGCGGCTGCCGGCTTTCCGCAGATCGTCGCGCTCACGCCTGCGGCTTCTTCCAGGCCGGCGATGTAGGCACCGCCGTCGAGCTCGAGACCGTCGCTCGTTCGCCAGTACATGTTGCGATGCATGCCTACCAGGGCGGCGCCGTCCATCAGTAGGCGGAAGATCTGGTTCATCGCCTCGTACGTGAATCCTTCGCTGGCACCGCCGATGACGACCACGTCCGCTTCTTCCCCTGGGTCAACCACTTCGACACCCTCGAGGTCCTCCCGCGGATCGCCGTCGGAAAGGACGAGCACGCGCGCCCCCGGATGGTATGCCCGCACGTACGACGCGGTTGCGACGACGGCGGTAACGATCATGTTCGGCTCGACATCGAACCCAGCCTCACGCAGCGTCGAAGCCAGCGCGTCTCGCGTGTGCGTCGTCGTGTTGGTGATAAGCCGGAACGGCAAGCCACGGTCGCGAAGCAGGTCGAGCGCTTCGATCGAACCCGGGATCGGTTCCCATGACACGGTGAGCACGCCGTCGATGTCCAGCAGCACGCCGTCGACATCCATCAGGGGAGTCTGCCATGGCTCAAGGGTCGAGGCGGATACCGACACGTCTGCGGGCCAAGGCAACATCACCCGGCGGCTCGACCCCGCGGCGTCGGAGACGCCATTCCTGATACGGAGCGATGTAGCGCAGCTTGGGCGGCAGCAGAGGGCAAAGGACTCGCATCGCGGCGAACGTCGCCCGCATCGCTGTCGCTTCGGCTGGTCTCAGACGGATCCCGTACTGCTCGTGGAGGGCCGGGGGCAGCGTCCCGAACGCGAGTCGCGAGACGCCACGGAGCACGGGCCGCCACTCGGCATCACGAGGCGGATCGAAGAACAGCTCCGCGACGTTTCGCGCGGCGTCGGTGACGAGCAGTTCCCCCCGATCCTCGACGTCGGCGAGGTAGGCCCTGAGCGCCGGCACGCTCGCCGGGATCATCGCTCTCGGCACCCCGACCATCTCGGCGACGAGCATCTGCTCCTCATGGAAGCGCTGCCGCCCGGCATCATCGAGCGTGCCGACCGTCAGCTCCTCGAAGAGAAGGGCACTGTCGACGAGGCACGCGTGGACGTACAAGAGCAATGCGGGGTCCAGTGCGTCGTACGGCTTGCCGGTGACATCGTCGACGCCCTTGATCCGCGCGTGAACCTCATTGATCCTGTCGGCCGCGGCCTTCGCCTCGGGCTTCGTGCCGAACGTGATCGTGTACGTGAGGACCAGCGTGCGCTGCAGGCGTTTCCAAGGATTCCGCTCGTAGAAGCCGGTCTCGCGCGCACCTGCGATCACGAGCGGGTGAGCGGCTTGCATCAGGACGGCGCGTGCTCCGCCGAACAGCACCGTCACTTCTCGATGCACCTGCCAGGAGACACTGTCGGGACCGAAGTAGCCCGCGTCGTGAGTCACGTGGTCACTGTAACTGCGCTCTCGTCGACGCCGCGTCACGTCCCACCGGAGACCACGCGTGCCTTCTGGCGGATGTCGCGCGCAACGTCCGTCGCAGCGATCACGATCAGGTGGTTGCGAGCGCGGGTCGCCCCAGCCCGCAGGTACGTCGCCACTTCCTCGTCGCGCTTGTCACCGATCTCGGCAAGGATCACGACCGGGCGCTCGAGGCCCTTGAATGCGTGCACGCTGGACCAGAGCACCGTGTCCGGCTCCACCCGATCGGATAACCGGAAACGACCGAGCATTCCTCGAGCCCACAACCTGCTCTTCGCCTTTCCCGACGGCGTCAGCAACACGATGTCGTCCAACGGGATCTGATCCTCCTCGAACAGGTTGATCAACACCACCTCGACGAGACGGGCGAGCTCATCGTCGTCGTCGTATCCGAGCACCTCGACGGCACGGCCTTGGGGACCCTTCGCGAGGCCCGGCCCGGGGAGCTCCGGCTCGTAGTAGACGGAAACGAACTCGTGGATCGCCCGCGTGTTTCGAAGGTTGTGCGGCAGCGGCGGCAGGATCTCTTCGGGAGACACAGGGAGGGCATCGCCTCCATAGAGATTCTGGCCGTCGTCGGCGAACAAGAACAGCGGTCCGGAGTCGGGCTCTTCATGAAGCGAAAGCAGCGCCGGCCACCACCAGCCCCTGAAGTCCTGAGCTTCGTCCACGACGATCGCATCGAATCGAGGGCCGAGCTTGCGAGCCGCCTCCTCGAGGAGCCCGGGCAGGGTCTGCTCGAACCATTCGCGGTCCTCGGGGCCAGCCGGCTCCAGCGGAGACAACCCTGCCTCACGCGCGAGCTCCATGCAGAGCCCGTGGAAGTGAGCGACGTGGAGGTTGGGCACACCGAGAGTGGATGCCTGCAGGTGCTCCGCGAGCCGCTTGTTGAAGCAGGTGAGGAGGGTTCGCTTCCCGGACTCGGCCACGTGACGCGAGATCTCCGTCGCGAGGATCGTCTTCCCGGAGCCGGCGGGACCGGTAACCGCGGCACGCTTCCGATGCAGGACCAGCGAGCGAACATAGGCCTGGTCCTCGGTGAGCTCGACGATCGTGCGATCTTCCTCTCCGAACAAGAGCTTCAGTGGGGTGCGGATCTCCACGCGGTACCCCAGCGCGCTGGCGAGCGCATCCATCCCTCGGGCGCCGAACGTTCGATCCGGGCGTTGCCACTCGTGCATGACCTCGCGGATGCGGATCGCTAGTCGCCCGAGATCGTCCCTGTCGATCGCGTAGCGGGCCGGCGCGCCAGGGTGTGCATCGACCGTGTAGTCGCCGTCGGGGAAGGCGACCCCGTACCCATACGAGGGCATCCAGTCCTGCCATCCCGGCTGCGCTTGCAGGATCTCCTTAAGCGAGTGCATCTCGTCTCGTGCCTGATGGAATGGGTCCTCGGCGAGATGGTGCGTTCCACTGTGGCCGGTCTGGGTCCACCGCCGTGTTTCCGGGTCGTACTCGAGCGATCCCCCTTTCGCCTCGAGTACGAGCACGCCGCCCTCGGGATGGGCGACCACGAAGTCCGCCTCACCCTGCACGGGGGCGTTGCGACCTGCGAGTACCCAATCGACGCTGTGGTACACGACGTAGGTCTCATCCAGCTGTTCGAGGAATCCCTCGTAGAGGCGGCGTTCAGCTGAGCTTTCGGTAGGCAACATCGGGAACGGAACCATGCGGGCCATCGGCCGGACTTAGTGGCGACGCGAGGACGCGCGAGAGGCCGGGCTTCTGCCGGAGGCGTGAGGCTCGGGCCTGCCGTGGGCAGGGTGAGGTCCGTCGGCCTCCGGTGTGCCGCCGTCTTCATCGCCGCCGTCGTGAGTCGGTTCGGCAGCTGTGGGCTCCAGCTGCAACAGGGCGATCGGGAATCTGACGGTGATCGTGGCGCCCTCGTCGATCGCGCTCTCGACGTCGAACGTGCCGCCACCGATCTGAGCGCGCTCGCGCATCATGACCATGCCGAAGTGGCCCTCCGGACCGGGCAGGCCGGTATCGAACCCGACGCCGTTGTCCCGAAGCTGGAGCTCGATCTGGCCGTCCACCTCGCGAACCGTGATCCACACGTCGGTTGCCTGCGCATGTTTGAGGGCATTCATGACCCCTTCGCGGGCGATGTGATACACGAGCAGCGCGATCGGGGCGGGGACCTGGATATCGGCCACCTCGCGATGGAACCGAACGTAGGAATTGAGACCTACCTCGTCGGTGAACGACTCCAGCGCCTCAGCGAGTCCCTTCGCCCCGAGCGGGGAACGGTGCAGGTCGCGACTCAGAGCTCGGATGCGGTCAGAGGTTTCCTGCTTGGACTCACGGATCTTGTCGAGCTGCGGCCCCAACTGGTCGAGGTCGCCCTTGTCGAGCATCTTCCGGGCAACGTCCAGCTGGATCGACAGGCGGAAGATCAACTGGGCCAGGTCATCGTGCAGGTAACCGGCGATCTGGATCCGCTCATCGGCGCGCTCCTCCGCCATGGCGTTGGACAGCGCCCTAAGAACCTGCTCCCGCTCCATGAGCTCCTTGTGCGCCTCCTCGAGCGCCTGCGACCGCAAGAACATCTGCCGAGCAAACAGCAACGGCGCAATTACCGTGACTACGGAGAGAAATCCGACTCCTCGCGTCGAATAGAGCTTGGCCAGGACGATCCCAGCCGTACCCAGCCCCACATAGCTGACGAGAAACTCCTGCCCCCTACCTAAGAGCTCCTTCATGACAGGGAGCGGCTGAACTCGATGAACGACACTGACGGCGACCGTGACTAGTCCAAGATTGATTACGTAGTCGACCAAGATGGCAGCCAGCGCAGCCGGGAGGATCACGATCAGTCGCTTGTCGGTGCTCGCAAAGCTGTGAAACACGGCGCTCGCCGCAAGGACAGCGAGCGTCACTTGGCACCGATTGAAGAGGGCCCGAATGATTGAGACTTCACGCCTGAGCTCCCGAGGATCAGAGGCGCTCAACAGCCCGACAAGCGCTGCAATCTCAGGTGGAAAGACGAGTGCAACGGCCATGATGAGCGGGTAGCCGACGCTCACTTGAACGCCACTCCATGTTGTGACTGGAAGCAGCTCGACAGCCGCGATGAGAATGACCCACGGGACGATCCTCACCACAGGTATTGGCTCGCCGCGCATGAGCAGCAGAAACCCCAATCCGACGAACGTCGACGCCGTCACCGCTAGGGCGAACGCAGTCGCCCAGGTGAACTGCCGAAGCGTCATCGCACGTGTGCCGCTTGGAGACTCGGACATTCCCACTCTTTCGTTATCGGTTCCTACATCTTGGCCCGAAACCCATGCGCTTGGAAGTAATCTCCCCGCCTTGCCTTCAGAGCCCTCTTCTGAGACAGAACCGCCTACAGCGCGCAGCGTAGGCGCGAAGCCCGTCTTGTCCCCCTACCGGGTGACCCCCGATAGTGATGGGAGTCGTCCCCCAACCGGGGGCGAATCGAGACGTTTGGACCCTCGCGGAGGGACTAGGAGAAGGGAGATGCGAATGCGGCTAGCTAAGCGTATCGCGATCACCCTCGGCACATTGCTGGCTATCGCGCTCGCCGGGGGTGCGCACTACCGTTTCTAGCAGGTCCTCGCGACTGCCAGCTTCCTGGCCCGGCTCCTTGGAGCCGGGCCTCTTTGCTGGCGCTCGAGTCGGCGGCCTAAGTCGTACCGTGAGTCAGCGACGTAGGTCGATGGGAACGGCTGCTGCCACCACAGTACCCTGGCCCAATCTGGAATCGATCGAGAGCCAGCCCGACGCTGCCTCCACGCGCTCTGAGATCAGCTGCAATCCGAAATGAGCGGAGAGGTCTACTTCCGCTGACGAAAAGCCAATGCCGTCGTCATCGACCGATATCCGAACCAGAGCGTCGTCCTGGGAGAGCTTGATCACGATGCGGCTGGCTCTCGAATGTCGCGCGGCATTATTCATCGCTTCGCGCGCCACCTGATACACGAGCAATTGTGACGCGTATGAGCTGTCGACCTCGTCAAGATCCAACGTGATAGGTGGAGAGCCCGCAGATTCCAGCTGCTGACCTAATAGGCGGAGAGTCGACCCGAGTCCACGCGCCCCGAGGGGCGACCTGCGGAGCCCACCAACAACCCCCCGGATAGCGCCCTGGGCCGCTTCAGTAGCAGAGAGAAGCTCTGGTAAGTCCTCATCAAGATCCAGAAGACGGCCTGAGCTGAGATCTTGGCGGAGGACCTGCCCCATGAGATGCACTTTGAATAACGGCGGCAGAACCTCGTCGTGGAGTTCGCCTGCGAGCGTCATCCTCTCATCCCGACGCTCCTCAGAGACGCGCTGGGTCGAATCGTTCAGGGCCCTGTCCTTGTTCTCGATCTTCGAGGCGGCCACCCCAAGACGTTGGGCCTGGATGAACACTTGTCGCGCAAGGCCTAGTGGGGCGAGTGAAGCAATCAAGCCCCACAAACCTGCGACCTCGACCACAGTGGCTTGCAGCACCGATAGAAAGCCAAGCGTGACGTACCCGGAGACATATTCAATCGGAGACTCGCCGAAGATTCGGCGCCAAACGGCCGTTGGCCGCACACCCATTCGAATTCCTACGGGGATGGCCACGAAGAGCATGTTCCCCATGAAGTCCGTGGAGAGCGCCGCCAGGAACGGCGGAAGAACCTGGGGCCAGTGGGTGACGGGCACTCCAAACACATGGAAGACCGCAGACGCGGCGAAGACACAGACTGCCACTTGGCCACGGTTGTACGCGCTGCGGGCAAGGGACACTTCTCTCCGAAACTCTCGTGGATCAGTCGAACCGATGGCGCAAACGAGTGCGGCGGGCATGGGACCAAGCACCATTCCCGCTGCAAGCGTGACAGGCAGGGAAGTACTGAAGGAAACGTCTCCCCACACGTACACCGGCAGCAGGTCGGCGACGGCAACCACAACGGCCCAGACAACAATCGAGAACAAATGGGCCTTTAGCGAAGGCCATTGAGCAACCGTGCCAATGGCGAGAGCGAGCATCATGAGGCTTGACGTCACGCGGAGAAAGATCCGAATCGAATCCGGGTCTCGCCGAGCGGCAGCTGCCCCGAAACCTGAATTGCCTGCTCCGGGTGAAGCGGTCGCAGACATCTAGAGGCCCCCCTCCCTCGGCGCCCCGCGCCCGGCTCAGCGCTCCGACCATCTGTGTGCGAGGGCTAGTTCTACCCAACTGGCCGCTCCCGATGCAAGAACGACAAGTTCTTCTTCCCCCACGAACAGATATGTGAGGACGTGAAAGACTCGAGAGAACCGAGGTGGGGATCGTTTGAGTCACCGACACGACGTTTGGGGGGATGACCCCGAAGAGCGCGAGGCCGACGAGATCGTTGCCGACGTGCTCGCCGCCGAGCCCGAACTCGCGCGGCGCTGGCACGACCATCCTGCCGTCGTTCCGTTCAAGGCCGTCGTGCTCTTCCTGGGACACAACGCCAAGCGGCTCGTCATCACGATCGCCGGGGTAGTGCTGCTCGTGCTCGGTCTCGCAGGGATCGTGCTGCCCTTCTTGCCGGGCTGGCTCTTGATCTTCGCGGGGTTGGCCGTGCTCTCAACGGAGTACGTCTGGGCAGAGCGGCTGCTCAAGCGGGCGAAGAGGGCGGCGACCGCCGCGAAAGACAGGGCGATGGCGCGCAAGAAAGCCCGCTCCTAGGCGATGAAGCACAGCTCTCCCGAAGCGACGGCGCCAACTCCCGACGACTGAACCGGCGATACCCTCGACGGATGGGAACCGGCCGGATCCTCGTCGGCACCTCCTCGTGGACCGACCCCACACTGGTGAAGGATGGCGGGTTCTACCCGCCGGGGGCGAAGTCCGCCGAGGCACGCTTGAAGTTCTACGCATCGAAGTTCCCGTTGGTGGAGGTCGACTCCACCTATTACTTCCCGCCAAGCGAGCGGAACGCCGTTCTGTGGATCGAACGCACGCCGCCGGAGTTCACGTTCAACATCAAGGCGTATTCGCTGCTCACGAACCACCCGACACGCCCGGCGTCGTTGTACGCGGACATCCGGGACTCGCTCGCGCCTGAGGCGCTCGACAAGCGGTTCATCTACCGGGACGGACTGCCCGACGAGGCGGTCGACGAAGTGTGGCAGCGGTTCCACGACGCATTGATGCCGTTGCACTCAGCGGGAAAGCTCGGGGCGGTGCTGTTCCAGTTCCCGCAGTGGTTCACGATCTCTCGGAAGAACAAGGGGTACATCGAGGAATGCGCAACACGGCTGCACGATTTCAGGATGGCGGTGGAGTTCCGTCACGAGTCCTGGCTGCGCGAGCCCAACCGCGAGGAAACGCTGGGGTTCCTGAAGGAACACGATCTGCCGTTCGTCTGCGTGGATATGCCGCAGGGGTTCGACTCGAGCATGCCGCCGATCGCGGCGACGACAGCGAGCGACCTCGCGATGGTGCGCTTCCACGGCCGCAACACCGAGGCGTGGAACGTGAAGAGCGAAACGGCGAGTGACCGATTCCGCTACGACTACTCCGAGCCCGAGCTTCGCGAATGGGTGCCGAAGATCGGATCGCTTGCTGAACAGGCACGAGAGACGCATGTACTGATGAACAACTGCTACCGCGACTTCGCAGTGCGGAATGCCCGAGAGCTAGGGGGCATGCTGGATCTCGATCTTTCCGAGTGACGGTCCGGGAAGGTGAGCCGCCCGGTAGGCTCGAACGGTGTTCGGATCCGGTGGGAAGCGCTGGAAGGTCGCAACCGTGCGAGGGATCCCCTTGTACGTGGGCACCTCGTGGGTGTTCATCGCGGCGGTGTTCGTGTACTCCCAATACCTTTCCCTAACGGAAGGCGTCGCGCGGTCCTCTCCCTCCGAGGCGCTCTGGCTTTCCCTCTTCACCGCGACGCTCTTCTTCGGGGGTGTCCTGGTACACGAAGCGGCTCATGCGGTCATGGCACGGTCTCTCGACCTACCGGTGAGGGGGATCAGCTTGGTCTTCATGGGCGGCTTCACCGAGACGAGAGCGAACGCGGGCGGGCCGTTGGGTGAGTTCCTGGTGGCCGTCGTCGGACCCACGACGACGCTCGCTCTTGCGATCGTCTTCTGGGCGTCGGCCCACGTGGCTCACGGGCTCGCAGCCGACAGCCTGCATTGGCTCTCGAGGATCTGTTTCATCTTCGCGGGGCTGAACGCCCTTCCCGGGTTCCCGCTCGACGGCGGACGGATGCTGCTTGCCGCCGCGTGGGGCGCGACGGGGCGGCGCGCAAGCGCGCTTCGGATAGCCGGCTACGTCGGGATGGTGGTGGGGGGCGCCCTCGTGGCGGTGGCCGTCTTCGACTACTCGACGCTCGCGGGATACGCCATCTTCGTCGGCTACATCGGCGCGGTCATGATCGCGACCGGTCGCGGCATGGGCGGGCGGGCCGTGCTCCTCGAGAAGCTGGCGACCGGTCGTGCCGGCGACGCTATGCGCGAGCCGCCGCCGTCGGTACCGGCGGACATGACGCTCGGACAAGCGCTGGATCTCTATCTCCGCGATGCACGCGGCGAAGCGTTCCCAGTAACCGACGCCGGCCGAGTCATCGGCATGGTGTCGCTGGAGTCGGCTCGCAGGGCCGGGGCGCGTGATCCGATGCGGCCGGTCCGCGACGGGATGTCCTCACTCACTCAGACCCCGGCCTTCGCGCCGGAGGAGCAGCTCGATGGGGTCGTCGAATGGCTGGCGGGACGCGAGGGGCTCGTGTTGCGGGAAGGCCAGCTCGTCGGAGCGATCGGGGGCGGCGACATCGAGCGCTGGTACAAGCGGACGTTCGAAGGTCGCGAGGACACGTGGTCGACGACCCGCGGATCCTCGCCCGATCCGGGCGCGATCCCTCCTCGCCCGGACCTGTAGCTCGGGCCCGTGCGTGTCGGTGGCGGGGAGTAGCATCCCCGCTGTGACGGCCCCCCCGTTCTCCCCCGACGAAGCGCAGCTGCGGGTGCTCGAGCATCCCGCGGGTCCCTTGCTGGTCACGGGCGGGCCCGGCTCGGGCAAGACCGCCGTGCTCTGTGAGCGGTTCGCGCGACTGATCGAGCAGGGCGCCGACCCGGAGCGCGTGGCGCTGGTCGTCGGGTCGACGCGCGCCAGGAACGAGGCGCGCGGAGCCATGCTTGAGCGCCTCGCCAGCTCCCTCCCCGATCTGCGCGTGCTGACGATCCACGGCCTCGCCGTGCACGTGATGAGCCAACGGTACGGGGAGCTGGGCTATGCGGAGCCGCCGGCAGTTCTTTCGGCCGCGGACCAATTCGCCAAGGTCGAGGAACTGCTCGCCGGTCAGGATCCGGCTCGATGGCCGGCATACGGCCACATGCTCGGCCTGCGGGGCTTCGCCGACCAGGTTCGTCAGTTCCTCTCACGAGCGCAGGAAGAGCTGCGAACGCCCGAGGACATCGAGGCGAGGGCCGACGCACGTGGTCTCGGCGGATGGCACGAACTTGCCGGGTTCCTGCGCGAGTACCAGCAGGTGATGGACGACCTGGACGTGGCGGACTTCGCGGCGATGATCGGTCGGGCCGCCAGGGCCGCCGCGGGCGGCGATCCACTGTTCGACCACCTGCTCGTCGACGACTATCAAGACTCGACGCTCGCGGCGGAGGCGCTGCTGGAGGCGATCCAGGCTCCCGATCTCGTCGTTGCCGGTGACCCGGCGGCACATGTCTTCTCCTTCCAAGGGGCGACCGACGTGCCGATCCTTCGGTTCACGGAACGGTTCGCGGACGCCGTGCACCAGCCGCTCGAGGAGTGGCATCGATCTCCCGGCGGCATGCCGGTTGCGGAGGCATGGCTCGCCGCGCACACGTCCGAAGAGCACGGAGCGATCGCGAGGGAGCTGCGCAGGCTCCACGTGCAGGAGGGCGTCGCGTGGCGCGAGATGGCCGTCGTCGTGCGACGGCAGGGGCCGCACGTCGGCGGGCTCTTGCGTGCGCTCGATGACGCCAGGGTTCCCCGCGCCGTACCCGACAGTGGGTTGTCGTTGTCGGCGGAGCCCGCGACCTTCCCGTACGTGCTGGCGCTGAAGTGGTTGGCGTCCGAGCCCGACGAACGAGCGGGCCTCGTCGAGTCTGTGCTCACCTCCGATCTCGTTCGCGTCTCTCCCGCTGCGGCACGCGGATTGATGCGCGTGGCGCTCGCCGCCGACGGCACGGTGGCCGCCGCGCTCGAACACGACGACGGTTTGAGCACGGATGAGGCAACGGAGCTCGTGACCGTCCGCGAGGTGCTGGCTCGTGCGGAAGCGGTCGCGGCGCGATCGGTCCTCGACGCGTTCCGTCTGCTCTGGAGGGGATTGCCCTGCTCCAGGCGGCTCGTCGGCTCCGCCGATCGATCGACCAAGTCTCGGCACGACCTCGACTCCGTGGTCGCGTTCGCCTCGATCGTCACGGAGGCTGGTGAGTCGGCCGACCCGTCCGTGCAGGCCTTCGTCGAGGCGCTCGAGTCAGGCGATCATGGACCTGGATACCGGCTGAGCGAACAGGGCCGTCCCGACGCGGTGCAGGTGGTCACCGCTCACGGTGCCGTCGGTCTGGAGTTCGACACCCTCATCATGCAAGGTGCGGTGGAGGGGAATTTCCCGAGCCTGTCGCGACCCGAGCCGATGTTCGACCTCGCCGCGCTGGACCGCCCGATCACCCGCTCCGAGGCAAACCGCGCGCGACTCGAGGACGAACGCCGCCTCTTCCGCATGGTGCTCGGGCGTGCCCGGCGACGCGTCGTGCTCATGGGCAGTCGCTCGCATGCAGACGAGTCATCGGCAACGTCGCGATTCGTCGAAGAGATCGGGGTGAGCTGGGTGCCTGCGCCTGAGGGCCCGTTCGATGAGCCCGTTTCGGTCGCCGAGGCCGCTGCGGCCTGGCGACGGAAACTCGCCAACCTCGACGCGCCGGCGGCGCGGCGCCTCGCCGCGCTCGAGGGGTTGGCATCGCTCGGGGTCGACCCCCAGCGATGGTGGTTCCAGCGTGAGTGGAGTGACACCGGCGCCCCGCTGCACGAGGGGATCCGCGCTTCGTTCTCGAAACTGAGCACCCTCGAGAACTGTGAGCTCCAGTACGTGCTCTCCGCTGAGCTGGGGCTCGGGAGTCCGGTGGGGTATCAGGCCTGGGTGGGCAAGACGGTTCACAAGATCATCGAAGACACTGAGAACGGCGATCTGCCTCGGTCGCTACCCGATCTCGTGGCCACGGTCGACGATCGTTGGCGCCCGCAGGAATTCCCTTCGACCGCCGTGTCGGAGGCGTGGCGCCGACTCGCAAAGGAGCGGATGCTCCCGAACTGGTTCTCTCGGTTCGGCGAGCATCCGGCTGCAGCCGGAGAACGGCAGTTCGAGTTCGGCTTCGACGGCGCGACGATCAACGGGGTGATCGACCGGGTTGGCCCCGATCCGCGCGGGTTCGGCACCCGCATCACCGACTACAAGTCGGGAAGCGCGGACTACGCACCCAAGGCGAACGAGAGCCTGCAACTCGGCATCTACTACCTGGCCGTGCTGGAAGCCGAGGATCTCAAGGAGTTCCAGCCGATCAACGGGGTCGAGCTCGCCTATCTGAAGGGACACTGGAAGGAACCGCACGACATCGAGATGAGAACGTGGGAGGTCGGCACAGATGAGCGCGAAGCCAAATACCAAGAGAAGATGCGCGAGCGCCTGTCTGAGAACCTCGCTCACCTGAAGTTGCTGAACGAGCGCGAGCGGTTCCGTCCGAACCCGAACGCGAACTGCTTCTTCTGCGAGTTCAGGTCCCTATGCTCGCTGTGGCCCCAAGGCGCGCCGTTGTTCCCGGTGGATGGATCTCGGAGCGCGCCGGGAAAGCAAGGAAGCGCATCCTTGTTCCCCGTGCTCGAGACGCAGGCGCCCTCGTGAGCGTCGTGACGTTCCTGGACGAGATCGTCCGCGTCATGGGCGGCCAGGCGCCTACGGCCGAGCAGTGGACGGCGATCTCGTGGCCGCTCGAGCCCTACGTGCTCGTGGCCGGTGCCGGATCCGGGAAGACCAGCGTGATGGCGGCTCGCGTCGTCTACTTGGCGCTCGGGGCGCTCGGTCGTGTAGACGCTGAAGGCGTGCTGCCCGGGAACGTGCTGTGCCTCACCTTCACGAACAAGGCCACCGAGAACCTGCGGCATCGGGTCCGGCAGGCGCTGGCTGGGCTCGCCCTGGAGGAGGGCGAGGAGCCCGAGATCCTGAACTACCACGGGTTCGCGGCTCAGCTCTTGAGCCGCTACGGGATGCTCGCGGGGATCGAGCCCGACCAGCGTGTGCTCTCACCGGCCCAACGCACCGAGCTCTGCGCGCGCGTGCTGGACCGCATGACGTTCACACACGTCAACACCGAACGGCAGCCTGGCGTGATCGAGAAGATCCTCATGCTCGACGATCAGATGTCGAACCACCGTCGCACCCCCGACGAGGTGATCGACTTCAATCGCGAGCGCCTGGATGCGCTGAAGGAGCATCGATCCGACAGGGCCTATCATTCCGCGCTCGAGCGGATCGAGCTCGCGCAGGCAGCCGCGGATTTCCGCGCGTTGAAGCGGGAGCTTGGGGTCATCGACTTCGGCGACCAGATCAACCTGGCGCTCCAGGTGGTCGAGCACCACGTCGAGGTCGGCGCAGAGTTCCGCCAGCGATTCGGTGCAGTGCTGCTGGATGAATATCAAGACACCGACGTCGCACAAGCAGCGCTGATGGCGGGCGTCTTCGGTGGCGGGCACCCAGTCACCGCGGTGGGCGACCCCGATCAGAACATCTACGCGTGGCGCGGCGCCAGCTTGTTCAACCTTCTCGACTTCCCCACGCGTTTCCCCCGGGTCGACGGCACTCCAGCCGCGCGGCTCCCTTTGTACACGAACTTCCGTTCGGGGAGCTGGATCTTGGAAGCCGCCGACACGATCATCTCCAAGCTCCCCGCCCAGCAGCGGCCCGACCCCGACAAACGGCTCGTGGCATGGGAGGCCAATGGGACCGGCGAGGTCCACGTCGCGCGGATCTCCGATGAATGGAAGGAAGCCGAATGGATCGCCGATCACATCCTGGAACTGCGTGAGGGTGGTGCCGCGTGGTCTGACTGCGCCGTGCTCTGCCGGAGCAGCAGGCTGTTCTTCTCACTCCAACAGGCGTTCGGTGAGCGCGAGATCCCCGTCGAGATCGTCGGCCTGGCGGGGCTGCTGAAGTTGCCGGAGATCATCGAGGTGCTCGCGTACGCGCGCGCCGCGAGCGACCCGCTCGCCAGCGTAGGGCTCGCACGGATCTTGCTCGGGCCAAGGTATCGCGTCGGCTACAAGGATCTCGCTCGGGTCGCCGCGCTCGCGAAGATCAAGAGTTACGCGTTGCGCTTGGAGGACGAGGAGGAGGGCGAGGCAACCCCGTTCCTATTCGCGGAGGCCCTGGAGCACCTCGATGAGGTCGAGGGCCTCTCCGAGGAAGGGCGTGATCGGCTCGAGGAGTTCCGGCGCGAGCTGGCGGCTCTGCGTGCTGAGGCCCGGAGGCCCGTGGGCGAGTTCCTCGGCGAGATCCTGCGACGAACCGGGATCCTCGCCGAACTCGACGCCCATGCCGACCCCGCCGTCGCCTCAGCGACCAAGCGCAACCTCGCGGCGTTCCTCGACCAGGTCCACGGATTCGAGCCGGTCGAGGGCGAGCTGACGCTTCGCGCCTTCCTAGACTACGTCGATGCGGTCGAGCGCCTCGACAAGCAGGAATGGTCTCCTGCGCAGCCCTCGGACGACGACTCGGTGAAGGTCATGACGATCCACGTCGCCAAGGGATTGGAGTTCGACAACGTGTTCGTGCCCGGACTCGCCCAGGGACTGTTGCCGAGCACGCGGATCCAGCACAACCCCGCGGAACGCGGCAAGTCGCTCGATTTCGAGCTGCGCGGTGATGCAGTGATCCTGCCGAGCTTCGACGGAGTGCTCGCTCACTTCAAGCGAGACCTGCAGGTGCAGGAGGAGTTCGAGGAGCGGCGCACGGCCTACGTTGCACTCACCCGCGCGCGCAAGCGCTTGTTCTGCACCGGTGCGCATTGGTACGGAGAAACGATCAATGCCAAGGAGGCCGGGAAATTCCTGATGGAACTTCGCGATTGGGTGCAGGAAACACGACACGCGACGCTGGATCCGGGCAACGACATCGATATGGAGAACAACCCGCTCCTCGGCTATCGCGAGCGGTTCGTGAAGGACTGGCCCGAGCCGGCTCGGCCGCTCGAGGCCGACGCTCTCTTTCCGCAGGGGTGGCGCGCGGCGGCCGTCGAGGCGGTCGGTACCGGTGGCGTCCAGCCTTCGCTGGTCGAAGGGCTCCCCCCTGAGGAACGCGCCACGTTCCTGGCGGAGGCGAAGGATCTGCACGATCTCGCCTCGCACCTACGCGACCGGGAGGTCGCCGAAGCCACACCCGCGCAGCCGCATACGCCGCAGACCGTCTCGGCCAGCGGGGTGGTGGACTACGCCCGCTGCCCGAAACGCTTCTACTGGTCGACGGTGCGGCCGTTGCCCCGCTTCAGTGGGCCCGCCGCTCGCATCGGCACCGAGATCCACAGGTGGATCGAGCGGCGGGCGGCAGGCCAGCCCTCCTTGCTCGAGGACGACGACACCCCCGACCAAACGCTCGATGAGCTGGCCGGAGAGCCGGGCAAGACAGAGCGGCTGAGGGAAGCGTTCCTGAAGAGCCGGTTCGCCGAGAAGGTGCCGCTGTTCACCGAGCGCCCGTTCCTCCTGCGCCTGGGTGAGCACACGGTTGCAGGACGGATCGACGCGATCTTCGGCGAGACCTTCGAGGGCAAGTGGGAGGTCGTCGACTGGAAGACCGGGCGCAAGCCTGACGGTGACCCGTTCGCACCGCTACAGCTCGATGTGTACGGGCTCGCGTGCCTCGAGATCTGGCAGAAGCAGCCCGAAGAGCTCACGCTCACGTACGTCTATCTCGCCGGAGGCGAGGAGGTCTCACACCAGATGGGCGATACCGACGACGTGCGGCAGCGCGTGGCGAGCACGCTCTCCTCGATCGGCGAAGGGAAGTTCGACCCCACCCCAGGTGGGCAATGCAGACATTGTGACTTCCTCACGTTCTGCGATGCAGGCACGGAGTGGGTCGCAACAACTACCTGAATACCTGCATCTCGGTCCGTGAACCGTTTCGTCCACTAACGGCAAGCACAACCGAGGTGGTTCTGTGTCCGACGTCGAATTCCTTACCCGCTTGCGAGCGCGCCGCGAAGAGGAGCAGCGGATGACCGTGCTCATGCGTCGGCGGTTGCTGCGGCTCGCCGAGAGCGCCTCGGGGCGCGGGACCGACCCGTCGCGACGCGTGTGCTTCCTGGCCTACGACGAGAGCGACGCCGACGAAGTGGCGACATTCATCGAAGATTTCGGACATGTCTTCGTCCCGAGGGTGCTGGGGATCTCGGATACCGATGACATCGTGGCGAGCGACGATCCCGACTATGTATCGGATTACATCCGCGAGAACTATCTCCGCGACTCCACGGTAACTATCGTCCTCATCGGAAGGTGCACCTGGTCTCGCCGGTTCGTCGATTGGGAGCTCTGTTCCTCGCTCCGCCGGGACAAGAACGACGAGCGGAACGGTTTGATGGCGATCAAGCTTCCCTCTGCCGCGGATCTGCCCGGGTGGCGCGCACCACAGCGACTCCTCGACAACATCGCCGGGCGAGGAGGAGGCGTCGGCTACGCCCGGTTGTGGCCCTACCCGACCGACGCTCAGGTACTTCGTGACCGCATCGAGATCGTCTCGAGCTACCGGACCACTCGAGACGACCTCATCAGGAACGCCAGGACCATGATGGAGTTCGACTCCGGCTGTCCCTAGGCCCGCTTGATCTGCGCTACTGCTTCGCTGCTTGCGCGCTTGCCCCGCTGCCCTGCCCGACCAACGTTCAAGGACGCGCGGTCAGCGAGTCGACCAGGCTTTGTTCGGAGTAGGCGAGCCAGTCGATGGGGCCGTTCCCCTTGTGCTGCTCGATCGAGAGCACGGACGTGCTGGGGTCGAGGACCAGCTCGGTCGTGATGCCGTCTGTGGTGACCGTGACGCCGATGCCGGGCTTGCCGAGTGGGTCGACAGCGTTGGGATCGAGCGTGGCTGAGGCGATTCGGGCGGCGAGGTCGAACAATGCTTGCCGGAGCTGCGGGGAAGCATTGCCTTGCGCAAGCAATTTCCCGATGGCCCCGAGAAGGCCGGCGTCGTTCTCGGGAGCCTGCACCACCTGCCCCGAGCGGATGGCCGCGAGCAGCTGAGTGGGGTCGGTCGGCAGCGATCCGACGTCGTAGAACGACAGCTCCTTCGGGCTGAAGTTTTCGGTCGTCGTCGTGCCCGCCTTCGGTATGGCGGGCGATCCCGCCGTCCGCCAAGCGTCCTCGTCTTGCTGGGAAAGGAACCGCGCCTGATCCACCGTTCGCACGCGTCGTCCCGAGCCGTCGGCGGCGAGCCAGGTCTCCGTCGTCGTTCGAACGACCATCGTGAAGCTGGGGCTTTCCCCCAGATCGGTCTTTTCATAACGACTTTCGTCGAGAACCTTGGAATAGAGGTAGGTGCCCGGTGCGATCTCCAAGGACCGACGCGACGCAGCGACCGAGCCGAGCCGAAGCAGCTCGGCCGCCGCCGACCGCGGAGGGCCCAGGTCGCCCGACGGCAGAAGCGCTTGGGCGGCGAGAACCACAACGGCAAGGACCGCCGCTGCGGCGACCCACCACGCGCGTGACCGGTGTCGCCGATCCTTGTGCTCGCGTCGACCCGGCGTCGCAGCAGCCCGTTCACGTTCGATCGCTTCGCGGAGCTTGCCACGGGCAGACCGCATCGCCAGGCCGTCGTGGTCGGGTGGACCCTCCACAGCGTTCCGAACGAATGTGGACTCTTTCACGGTCAAACCTTCCCTTCGGTGATGCCTGGCGTTTCGGAATCGCTGCCTTTGATTGCCTCCAGATCGGAAAGCTGTTCACGAAGGATCTTGCGGACCCGGAAGATCCTCGAGCGAACGGTGCCGGTCGGGATCGCCAGTGCATCCGCTACCTCGTCGTAGGTGAGCTCTCCGAGCGCGAACAACAGGAACGTTTCGCGGTCCTCGGCGTGGAGCGTCTGGAAGGCAGCCGCGATCGCCGGGGCCGCTCGGAGCGCGTCGAGCTTCTCGGCGTCGACGTAATCGAACTCGGCCGTCTCAAGCGGGAGTCGGCTCCACGCGGCGGTCCGGGTCCATTCGGCTCGCAGGTGGTGGCGAACCAGGTTGTTCGCGATCCCGAACAGCCACGCCCTCGCCGACTCGGACCGTCCGTCGAACGAGGAGCGGACGGAGAATGCGGTCAGGAACGTGTCGGAGGCGATATCTTCGCCGGCCTCCTTGCCGACCCGTCGGTGCGCATACCGGCGCACCACGTCGTAGTGCCTGTCGAAGATCCGCTCGAATCGTTCGGGATGAACCAGCGAGTCACGCAGCAACGCCGCATCGGTGGGCTCGCTCACGAGCAGAGAGTAGTGTTCCTCTCATCCGATGCGCCACCTCAGCGACGACACCTCGCCACTAAGCGTCCCATAGTCGCTGCAGTTGGGGGTGCAGGAGAGAACCGTGCCGAGGTAATCGGCGTCCTCGAACTTCTTGTTCTTATCGCATCCTCCGAAGCCCTTGCCCGACTCGAAGAGATCGTTCCATGCATCGCCCACCCAGTGGGTCTGCCACGTCGTGCTCGAAGTGCACGTGCTGGAGGCGAAATAGCTATTCGAGGAGGCTGTGAAGTTGATGAACGTCCATTCGGTTCCGATCAAGATGCTCGTGGTCACGCTGTCGGTCGAGAACGACGCCAGGGTCGCATCGGTGAGTGATGCGGGTGTCGTGGTCGTCGACACGCTGATGGATCCTGCCGATCCGACGGCGAGCGCCTGCGAGTAGGTAGCGTAGCAACCGAGTGCGACCGGGACCGTCTCGATCTCGCCAGGCTCGGAGCCTGGTCCCGTAGGCAGCAAGAAGAAAGCGCAGTTCTTCGCCTGAGCGGCAGACGCCGGCTGCACACCTGAGAAGACCAGCATGCTCGAAACCGCCAATGCCAGGATGCCGAGGATCTGTCGTCGCATCGCCGTTCACTCCCCCCTGGGTCGATGAGGGGCCCGAGGCTAGGCGAGTCGCCGGGTTGCGGAAATGACGGGGGTTCATCGGTTCTGCATCGATTCGGAATCTCCGATCGAAGGGGCGTCGAGACAGGGGCGACGACGTGAACCGATCGGGACGCCCGAGGCAATCGCAGTCGTGAGCGTCCCTACCCTGTTGCTCGTCGGGATCGACCAGCTGGCCCAGATCCCCGAGTACCTGGACATGGGCGCGGTGGTCGTCATCGCACCGGACCCGAGCACCCTGCGCCGCTGGCGGTGGGCGCAAGAGGGCGAGGCGCCCGAGCAGCGGGGGAACGGCTCTCCGTCAGCCGTGGTCGTCGACATCGCGGGGCGGCGCATCTCCGTCCATGGGCTACCCCTCGATCTCAGCGACCTGGAATTCCGCGTGCTCGCCGCACTGCTCTCAGAGCCCCGGCGCGCCCTCAGCTTCCGGGACATCCGACGGGTGGGTTGGGGAGAATCGCTCGAGCTCCCGCTCGACATCTACTCGGTGCGCTCGCTCATCCAACGCTTGCGCGCGAAGCTTCGCGCCTTGGAGGCACCAGAAACGATCGAAGCGGTTCGCGGGTTCGGTTTCCGAGCCGAACCCATCGTGTGCCTGCAGGAGCGAGAAGGCGCCGGATACGCCTACGCCGATGGCGACGTGAGCCGCTCCACGGTTTCGTCGAACGTGCGATAACTCGACGCGGGATCATAGCCGCCCTCTCGTGTACCAGGGACGAGCCGCGAGGCGAGGGCTGTTTCCGCCGGCACGCGTACCTGCGCGGCGGCGCGGAACCAGTCGAGGTCGCCTGGCTGCACGAGCACTTCCCCGTTCGTTCCCTGCCGGCGACGCGACGCGTCATCGACGAGGACCGGCGTCGGGCGGAACGCTCTGCGTACGGCGTCGGCGGTCCCAGCGTCCTCGGACTGGATCACGACCTGGCCGTCGGACCACATGGCCGTCGCGAGGACGGTGTCGGGATCATCAGGCGGGTGGAACTCGGCCCTCACGATCGGAGGCTAACGGGCGAGGGAGCGGTCGACGCGCCGGATCATCCGCGCCATGGTTTCCATGAGGGCGATCGCCATCTCAGGATCACGATCGAGGCGATCGAAGAACGCCTTGCGGCTCAAGCGAACGAGCGTCATCGGCGTCTCGGACGTGACCGTGGCCGAGCGCGGACCTCCATCGAGCAACGCGATCTCACCGAAGTGATCGCCCGGCATCGCGCGGTGGACCGTGCGACCGTTGGCGCTCACTTTCGCCTGACCGTGCAGAACGACGTAGAAGCTGTCGCCGGACTCACCCTCTCGGACGATCGACTGTCCCGCAACGTACTCAACGACCTCGCTCGCGTTCGCGATCGCCTTCAGTTGCCGCTTCGAGAGTCGTTCGAACATGGGGACAGCGGCCAGCATGCTGCTGAGTTTCGTATCCGCCACGTGAAACCTCCCGCCCCTCGTGGCCGTCCGCCACAGCCTACCGTGTCGGGGTCGCGCGATATCCTCCGCGCTCCGAAGGAGCAGGAGTGGCCGATGGCGGAGCCGATGCCCCGCGGACGCGAACCGCTCCCCCTCACGCTCGCCGTACCGAGCGGCCGGACGATCGTGCGTCAAGGAGAAGCTTCCGCCGGGCTTTGGACGGTGGAGTCCGGCGCCCTGACCGTCGGCGTCGTCGCGCCGGACGGACATGCGCTCATGCTGGACGTCTTGGGCCCCGGCGACGCCGTCGGCGAGCCGGACGGCGGCATCTCGCTGGTGAGCGTGCGCGCGCTGAGGCCGTGCAGGCTACGACCCGCTCAAGCGGATACGGCCATGCGCTTGTTGGCCACTCGCGCTCAACGGGTGGCGGCGCTGGCCTGCGAACTCGCCTGGCTCGATGTCGCCGGGCGGGTGGAGCGACGGCTCGATGACCTCGCCTTGCGTTTCGGACGCCCAGCCCCGGGCGGAACCCGGATCGTCATCGCGCTCTCCCAGGAAGATCTCGCCTCGCTCGCGGGAACGTCGCGCGAATCCACGAACCGCGCTCTTCGTGCATTACAGCGCACCGGTCGCCTCCATGTGGAGGCACGTGGCCGCTACGTCATGAGCTTCACGGATCCGCATGCTCGAGGATCTCGGGCGATAGCGGTTGGCGGCAGCGGCGGGGCGGCTACGCGCCGGCGCCCTCCTGCAGGATCACCAGGCTGCACGAGTTGCAGTAGCGAGCTCGCCCCCTCACCGGACGACCGCATCGCTCGCACCCGCGAGGCACGACCAGCTCCCAGGAGGCTTCATCGCCCTTGCTCGTGCGAGCCACCCGCCCTTCACCTTCGAGTTTCAACAGGTGCGACAGCACCGAGCGAGCCGCGAGAGAGCGCACATCGACCGGGTGATCGGCGTAGATGATGGAGACCATCTCCTCGATCGATGGAGCGCCGCCTGCGATGGCGTCGAGCACCTGTCCCTCGCGCTCAGCCCGGTGATCGACGTACTCCCGCAGCTTCGCAGCCGCATGCAGAACGACCGGCCCGTGCCCGGGGTAGATGGTCCTGGGAGCCAGATCCTGCATCCGCTTCAGCGAGCGGAGGTACTGAGCGAGGTCGCCGTCAGGCGGATCGATGAAGCTCGTCCCGCGACCGAGCACGGCGTCGCCCGTGAACAGCGCACCTTCGGCCGGCACGTGGAACGCGACGTGATCCGAGGTGTGTCCCGGCGAGTGAACGGCGACGATGGTCAGCGCGCCCACCTGCAATGCTTGGCCGTCTCGCAGATGCTGGGCTCCTTGCAGCCGGAAGGCGTAGAGGGGGGCTCGCACGCGCGCCGCGAAGACGGCCGCACCCGGCGCGTGATCCTCGTGGTCGTGGGTGACGAGGACGGCGCCGACCGAACCCGAGGTCCGCGCAACCTCGTCGAGATGGACCTCGTCGTCCGGACCCGGGTCGATCACGACCGAAGGGTCATCGCCGACGACCCACGTGTTCGTCCCCTCCAGGGTGTACACGCTCGGGTTGGGCGCCAGCACCCGCACGATCCGCAGCACGTTCAGTCCTGGTAGAAGACCGAGCGCGGCAACTCAGCCTCTTCGTCGTCGGTGGGCTCACGGGTCTCGAACCGCAGCGTGAGCAGTTCGGCCGCGGTGCGACACTCCGCGAGCTTCGTCATCGTGAAGTAGGTGGGCCAGTAGAGCTTGCGGGCGCCGGCTTCCCACTCAGCGATCAAGACCGTTGGGGAGACCCACCAGGCCGCCGCCGTCTCCCCGCCGTCGGCTTCGGGCGTCAGGCCTTGGGGCGCAGCGGATGCGAAGAACCGAGCATCGAACCGAACCGGAACCTCGTCGGGCGCGATCCAGTGGGCGATCTGGGTCAGCTGGTCGACGTGAGGCGGCGTCGCGTGCAGCGGATCGATCGATGCGACTTCGATCATGCCGCCCGCGGTGATCCCGAGGCCGGCTTCTTCGACGAGCTCTCGGATCGCGGCGGCCCTCGCGGCTTCGTTGGCGTCACCGAACCAACGGACCGCGAGCGCCTCATCTTCTTCATCGACGGCGCCACCGGGGAACGCCACGTACCCAGGGAGGAACCGGCTCCCGCCGCCGCGCTCGAGCACGAGGATCTCGGGGCCACCGCCGGACCCCTCACGCACGGCGACCAAGGAGGCCGCCTTCCGTAGCGTGTCCACCACGGCGCGATTCTCCCAGGCAACACCGCGACCGCGACGCCACCGCCTCCAGAGGCCCCGGCTACCCTGCACGTGTGAGTGATGACGTGCGAGCAACGATCGTTTCCAGGATCCAAGAACGCGGACACATCTCGTTCGCCGAGTACATGGATCTGGCGCTGTACGGACCCGGTGGCTACTACGAACGCCCGCCGGTCGGGATCGACGGCGACTTCATCACGAGCCCTCACGTGCATCCCGTCTTCGGAGAGCTCCTCGCCGCGGCGATCCGCGAGCTCCACGAGCTGCTAGGAGCCCCGACCCCCTTCCGCCTGATGGAGGTCGGTGCAGGAGACGGGACGCTGGCGCGTCAACTGATCGGCTGGCTCCACGACGTCCCCCTCGAATACCTGGCCGTTGAGCGGAGCTCCGGCGCCCGCGAGGCGCTCGTGCGGATCCCTGGGGTGTGGGTTTCGGACCGGACGGAACGTGGTTCCCATCTCGTGCTCGCCCACGAGCTCGTTGACGACCTGGCGTTCCGCAGGGTGCGAGGAACGGCGCGCGGGCCTCGAGAGATCCGCGTCGCGATCGGAGACGACGGTCGTCTGGTCGAGTTGCTCGCAGAGCCTGACGATGACCTGCGTGGGATCGGCGCCGCGCTCCAGCCCGGCGAAGAGGCTGTCCACCCGGATGGCGCACTCGCGTTCATCGACGAGGTGGCCTCAGGGCTCGACCGCGGCTACGCACTTCTCATCGACTACGGCGCGGTGGGATCGGCCGGAGGCGACCCGCACGGGTACCGAGGACATACGGTGATCGAGGACTTCCTCGCAGACCCCGGTGCCTCCGACATCACATCCGGCATCGACTTCGCGCTCATGGCGCGACGCGCAGTGGCCAACGGGCTCGTGGCGTTTCAGACCCTGACCCAGCGCGATGCCCTGATGGCGCTCGGCTTCGAGCGGTGGATCACCGCCGAGCTCATGCGACAGCGCGAGCAGCTAGGACGGAAGGAGGGCGCCGACGCGGTCCGAACGTGGACCCGGCGGAGTCGTGCCACGCTCCTCGTGGATCCGTCAGCACTCGGTCGGATGCGCTGGCTGCTGCTCGCGACGTCAGGCTTGGCGGCACCGCAGTGGCTCGGTCACCCGTGACGCAAGGCGGCCATACGGGGACCAGACGAACGCGGGACCGGACTCAACGACCGGATCGAAGAGCCTTCGAGCGCCGCCGCGACCCGCGGCGGCCCTCTTCCTCGAGGGATGTCATGTCCTCGTGCGCTTCCTTCCAGGCCGCGAGCCGGGCGGCGCCGCTGGAAACATACGGACCGCGCTGTTCCGCGGCGGCCAGCACGTATGCGGGGATCTCTCGCTCCTTCGACCGAGGGGCCGACCCTTCGGGCCGAGCGATCGGCGCGGGACCCGTTGCGACCTCGTGAACCGCGACGAGTCGTCGGTCGGCCGCGACCCCCACGTCGATGACCGATGCGAGCTCCTCCTCGCGAGGAACAGATGCAAGGTCGTCCGCACTCTGACGAAGCGGCACGATCTTGGCGAGACGTGCCACTGCGATTTCGCGATCGTCGACGACATCGACGACGGGCTTGGCGAGCGTTCCACCCGCCGACACCTCCGCAGGACTCTCGTCCTCGCGGAACGTCCGCACGATCCGGTTCAGCTCGTCGATCGCCGAGTCTGCGTCTCCCTCCCAGAAGGCGTCCATCGCCTCGACGCCGAGCGCGCCCGGCGCCTTGAGCCGTTCGCCGCTGTCGAGCAGCAAGGCCGGCCGTCCCTCGTGTGCGTCTCGCTCGCCGACGAATCCGGAAACCTGGGCCCACGGGGTTCGGGTCGCACGGAAGATCCCGACCAATCGCACCTCGTCGCGGGTGAGCACGATCCCGATCGTCGTCAGCCGCTGCAGCAGGAACGCGCATCCCAGGAGCACGATCGAGAACGACGCTCGCACCAGCCCCGGCAGTGATGAGATCATGAAGCCGGCCGCCAGCACGAGCGGCATGAATGGGGCGAACCGTATCCCGAGCCGCCACCCAGGTGCCCACACATCGAGTGAACCGTCGGGATTCTTCTTCGTACGGAACGAGCCTTCTGGTTGCATGACCGACTCCCCCTCGAAAGGGTGTATCGGCACGAGAGGCCTAAACATGGAGTCAAGCAGATGGAGTCGCGCCAGCCGATCCGCGGTCAGCGGTCGACGTCGCCGACAACGAAGAAGATCGAGCCCAGGATGGCGATGAGGTCGGGCAACAGGGCTCCGGGCAACATCGCGGGGATCACGCTGACGTTCGAGAACGAGGCCGTTCTCATCTTGAGCCGATATGGAGTCTTCTTGCCGTCCCCCACGAGGTAGTAGCCCATCAGCCCGAGCGGGTTCTCCGTGCGGACGTAGACCTCCCCCTCGAGGGACAGCTTCTTCGGCAGCTTCGCTGCCCGGTACTCGCCAGGGGGGAGCTTGTCCATGCACTGCTCGATGATGTTGCAGCTCTGCTTCATCCGCTCGACCAGCACCCATAGGCGGTCGTACGAATCGCCCGTCTGCCCCACCGGAACATCGAACTCGACCTCGCCGTACTTCTCGTAGGGCTCGTCCTTGCGCGGATCCATCGCTACGCCGCTCGCCTGCAGGACAGGGCCCGAGCAGCCGTATCCCACCGCAACCTCAGCAGGAAGGACGCCCACGTTGCGGCATCGTGCGAAGACGATCTCGTTGCCCATGATCAAGGACTCGAACATCTTGATCCACTTGCGGATCGCCACCAGAGCTTCGGCAGAACGCTTCATGAACCCGGCCGGAAGATCGTCCTTGAGTCCCCCGACTCGCGCGTACGAATGGTGCATCCGCGCACCGGTCGCCGATTCCATGAGGTCCTGCACGAGCTCGCGTTCGATGAAGGAATAGAAGATCGGTGTCATCGCACCGAGCTCCAGCGGGAACGAGCCCGCGAACATCAGATGGTTCAGGATCCGGTTCCATTCGGCGAACATCGTGCGGATCCATTGCGCCCGGTCCGGCACTTCGATGCCAGCGCTGCGTTCGACCGCGATCGTCCATCCGAGCTCGTTGTTGAACGCGCTGATCCAGTCGTGGCGGTTCATCAAGACGAGAACTTGACGCGCGTCCCGATATTCGCTGAGCTTCTCGGCCGCCCGGTGCATGTAGCCGATCACGGGCTCGGCGCGCGTGATGACTTCACCGTCGAGCTCGAGCACCACACGGAGAACCCCGTGCGTGGACGGGTGCTGGGGGCCGATGTTGAGGATCATCTCCTCGGTTGAGAAGTCGCCCGACGGGACGATCTCGACCTCCAGCCCTCCGCCCCGGATCATGCTCGTGACTTCGGAGGATCGGAACGCGGGCCGCTCTTGCATGTCCACCATGGCGCCTTATCCTACCCAGCCCCGCGCGCAGGGTGGGGGCGCGGTAGGCTCCGACGGTGCAGGACGTTCGCCGCAAGGTTCCCTCGGTCGATGCGTTACTTCGGTCCGATCCCGGCCGCCGGGCTGCGACGTCGCTCGGGCGAGTGCTGTTGAAGGCGACCCTGATCAGCACGCTGGATGAGGTTCGAACCGCCGCGGGATCTGGAGCCGACCTCCTGGCCGACGACGAGATCCTCGCCCGCGCCATCTCCCGTGCATCGACGATCCACACGGGCCTCACCCCGGTCATCAACGCCACCGGCGTCGTGCTGCACACGGGTCTCGGTCGCGCTCCGATCCCGGAAACAGCTGCGAGGGCGGGCGCTCGGGCAGCCCGTTCATACACCGACCTCGAGGTCGAGCGCGTCACCGGCGGTCGCGGCCGGCGCTCGGCCCGGGCCGAGACGACGCTCACCGCCCTCACCGGTGCCCAGGACGCGCTGGTCGTGAACAATTGCGCCGCGGCGTTGCTGCTCGCGCTTGCGGCCCTCGCCAAGGGCAAGGCGGTACTCGTCTCTCGGGGCGAGCTGATCGAGATCGGCGGTGAGTTCCGGATCCCCGACATCGTTGCCGCGTCGGGTGCGAAGCTCGTGGAGGTCGGAACCACGAACCGGACCCGTCCCAGCGACTATCGAGCGGCGATCACCGAGCGCACCGGCGCGATCGTGAAGGTACATCCAAGCAATTACCGCGTCGTCGGCTTCACGGCAGCGGCGCCGGCGAAGGAGCTCGCCGCTCTCGCTCGCAGCCACGGGATCCCGTTCCTCTACGACGTCGGGTCCGGACTCCTCCGCCACACGCCCGGCCTGCCGCCCGACGAGCCCAGTGTCGCCGACGCGCTGGCAGAGGGCGCGGATCTCGTGACGTTCAGCGCCGACAAGCTGCTGGGCGGCCCTCAAGCCGGCTGCATCGTTGGTCGCGCCGATCTGATCGCTACGGTCAGGAAGCACCCGATCGCGCGCGCGGTCCGGGTCGACAAGATGCAGATCGCAGCCCTGGAGTCCGTGCTCACGATGTACGCCACCGGAAGAACCGATCAGATCCCCGTGCACCGGATGCTCGCCGAGCCCGCCGAAGCCGTGGGAAAGCGTGCCCGCCAGCTTGCGGAGCTCCTGGACGGTGATCTCGAGAACGCGCACGTTCGCCGATGCGAATCGGTCGTCGGCGGCGGCTCGATGCCGGGCACGTCACTCCCGTCGTGGGGCGTCCAGGTCGGCGTGCCGGATCCACCGGCGTTCGCTGCGAGGTTGCGCACCGGCTCGCCCTCGGTCTTCTGCCGCGTCGAGGAGACCGCGACCTTCTTCGACGTCCGCACCGTGGCGCCGGAGGAGCTCCCGCACCTCGCCCGGGCGATCCAATACGCCCTGGAGGGCGACGACTTCGAAGAGGACTGACGTGGCCGTCGCGCTGCGGGTCGTCGCGACCGCCGGGCACGTCGACCACGGCAAGTCATCGTTGATCATCCGACTAACCGGCATCGACCCGGACCGTTTCGCCGAGGAGAAGCGACGCGGCCTCACGATCGATCTGGGATACGCGTGGTGCACGCTGCCGTCGGGCAGGGAGATCGGGTTCGTCGACGTGCCTGGCCACGAACGGTTCATCCGGAACATGCTGGCGGGCGTTGGTCCGGTCCGACTCGTGCTGTTCGTCGTCGCCGCCGACGAAGGATGGAAACCCCAATCCGAGGAACACCTGCAGATCCTCGACATCCTCGGTTCGGTCGGTGGCGTGATCGCGTTGACCAAGCGCGACCTCGTGGACGAGCGGGCGCTGAAGACCATCAGCGACGACATCCGCGAGCGCATCCGCGGAACCACGCTGGCCGGCTCTCCGATCGTCGCCGTCAGTGCACGCACCGGGGAGGGGATCGACGAGCTGCGCCTGGCGCTGGACTCGATGATCGCGGAGGCACCGCTGCCTCCCGAGGCCCCGGCCCGCCTGTTCGTCGACCGCGTGTTCACGATCAAAGGGGCGGGCACCGTGGTCACCGGAACACTCGTCGGCGACTGCTTGGCCGTGAGCGAGGAGGTCCAGCTCTATCCGAGCGGCCGGCTCGCTCGGATCCGGTCGCTTCAGACCCACAAACAGTCAGAGGACCGGGCCTGTCCCGTGACCCGCGTCGCTGCGAACCTCGTCGGCGTCGAGCGTGAGGAGCTCGAGCGTGGAGATGTCTTGGGCCCGCCCGCGACGCTCCGGGCGACCCAGGTGTTCGAGGCGGTGCTTCGTCCCGTGCGCGGCGTCGAGCATCCGATCACCGCGCGTGGGGCCTACCAGGTGCACGCGGGCGCCGCGGAAGCGGATGCGACCGTGCGGATCCTGGGCCAGCCGAGCGTGGCGCCGGATGGTGAGGCGTTCGTGCGGATCAGGACCTCGCGCCCTTTGGTGCTGGAGGTGTTCGACCGATTCGTGCTCCGAGAGGCCGGACGCGGTGAAACGGTTGGAGGCGGAGAGGTTCTCGATATCGAGCCCCCGGCGCGCGCGCGGGATGCGCATCTGCGCTTGTCGGCGCGCGCCGCCGCGTCGCGCGAGGATCTTCCACGCCTCCTGACGATGGAACGCGGAGCCGTCAGCGTCGACGATGCTGCGATGCTCACCGGCACGACGACGCCCGCACCGCTGACGCTCGGGGGCCTGTTCGTTCGTGAGGATGTGCCCGGCGCGGCCGAAAGCGCCCTGACCCAAGCGCTCGCGGCCCACCATCTCGAGCACCCGCTGGACGAAGGCGCTGATCTCGCATTCGCCCGGGCGGCGGTCGTCGCGGCGTTGAAACCGATCGGAGCACCGACAGACCTCACACTCGCCGATACCCTCCTCGACGACTTCGTGACGCGCGGTATCGTCGTCCGGACGGGTGCCGCGCTTCGCCTGCCCGCACACCGGGTCACCCTGGATGCAAGCACGCCGGAGATCGAGCGACTCCTCGCAGTCGTCGGGGGCGGGCGGGAGGCTACGCCTCCGAGTCTCGAGGAGCTGCGCAGCGGTGGCTTCGATCGCGACGCCATCGAGGCAGCAGCGCGCGCGGGACTGGTGGTGCGCGTCCCTCCCGATCTCGTGTTCCTTCCCAGCTTCATCGCGAAAGCTCAGGAAGCGATCGCCGCAGCGAGCGCATCCGGGATCACGGTGAGCGCGTTCCGCGAACAGCTCGGCACGACCCGGAAGTACGCGGTGCCGCTGCTCGAATGGTTCGACCAGCGCGGCATCACGCGCCGAACCGGAGACCGACGCTTCCCGGTTAGTCGACCTCAGCCGTGAGCTGGACCTCGATGCTTGCTCCCAAGGGCAGCGACGACACGCCGACCGCGGCTCGCGCGTGTTTGCCGGCCTCGCCGAGCACCTCGACCAGCAGATCGCTGGCACCGTTCGCGACCTTCGGATGTTCGATGAAATCGGGCCCCGCTGCGATGTAGACCGTCACGCTCACGATCCTGCGGAGCCGGTCGAACGACTCGAGCGCGCTGCGCAGAGCGGCGAGAGATTGCAGTGCGCCTTGGCGAGCCGCGATCGTAGCGTCCTCGATCGACACGTCCTGTCCGAGGTGACCCGGGTGGATCACCCTGCCGTCGATCATCGGAACCTGGCCTGCGACATGAGCGCGTGAGCCCGAGATGACGACGGGAACATAGGAGGCCACGGGCATCGGAGGAGGCGGAAGCTCGATCCCTAGCTCGGCGAGACGCGCGAGAACATCGGCATCTTGCATCCCGGGAATCCTCCCACGCATCGCCGCTGGCGCGCGCGGTCACGGATAGGGGTCGGGCTCGGCCTCCACCTTCAGGACCAACCCGTCCAGGCCGCGGACGCGCACCTGCGTTCCCGCGTCGATCGGCTCGTCGCCGGCGGAGCGGCCTCGCCACATCGCTCCCTTGACGTAGACGGGGCCCTCGGGCGCGAGCTTGCCTCGTGCGACGCCGACTAGGCCGATCAGACCGCGCTGGGTGCTGACGATGCGATCGCGTGATTGGATCGCCACCGTCAGCGCGAATCCGTAGAACAAGACGCTAGCGACGACGGTCCCACCGATCAAGAACGGGGAGATCCGGATCGTCGCCGCAACGCCGTGCCACGCGAAGACCGACCCCACGGCGAACGCGGCAAGTCCGAGGGCCGACAGCGGTCCGAGCTCCCTCCGCCGAACATCGGCCGTCATCAGGCCGATGCCTCCGATCAGCCCAACGAATGCGAACCAGGAGGATGGAGGCACCGCCCACGCGCCGGCGGTCGCCAGCCCGAGCATCCCGATCCCGGCGAACCCCGCGAACCCGAATCCCGGCTGCGTGATCTCGAAGGCGATACACGCCAGGCCGATCACGAGCAGGAAATAGATCATCGACGGTGACGAGACCGCGTGGAGCAGCCGTTTCACCGGGCCCATGTTGTCGAAGGTGATGTCGACGGTGCGCTCGGCTGCTTCCTGAGGGTTGGTGGCGACCCGGGTCGTCAGGGTGAGCGGCCCGCTCGGCGTCGACACCGACATCCCGTCGACCGAGTTCAGGAGGTCCGGCACGGATGGCGCAACGACGTCGGCGATCTTCAGATCGAGGGCGGTCTGGGCGGGCAGCGGTGTGTCGAGTTGCTCCAGCAGTGTCGCCTTACCGCGCGCGTCCAGCCAGCCCTGGATCGTCGCTGATAGCGCAGGAAGCTCCTGATCTGGCTTCGCGAGGTCGATCGGATACAACGGACCGGTCTGCGAGCCGGGCGAGACCGCAGCCAACGAGGAGGCGTACATCAAGAGGAGACCGGTGCCGCTCGCTTTCGCAGGCACCGGCCCGACCCACGCGATCACCGGCACCCGCATCGCCGCGACCCGGTCGGCCAGGGCGACGCCGTCCTCGTTGAGGGACCCGGAGGTATTCAGCTGCAGCACGACCACGGCCCCTTGTTGCTCCGCGGCGGCCAATCGGGAGTTGAGATACCCCATCAGCGCGTGATCGATCGCTCCCTCAACCTTCAGAACGACGATCGGAGTAGGGCCCGTCGATGGAGAAGGGGACGACTGGCCTCGCGCGATCGAGGGCGCCAGGATCAGCAGAAACAGGACGATGAGCAGCGAAGAGACCCGGCGCATGGCCACTCATCGTACCGGTGGGCAGGGGTATCCTGAACGCGACCCATGGCCTCGGATCATCGGCGTCTGCGGACGACCCCTTCCGAACTCACCGACCGCCTCGCCTTCAAACCGCTGGCGGTGCTCTTGCTCGTGCCCATCATCCTTGTCGCCGGGATCCTGATGGCGATCGTGCTGATCGCCCCCTTCGCCGGTATCGCCTTCGGAGCGAAGACCGTCGACACGCGCCTCACCGCCGCCGGCGCAGACTTCACCCACATCCCGCAGTTCCCCGTTCGATCGACGATCTACGCCAACGACGGCAAGACCGTGCTCGCCAGCATCTACCTCGAGAACCGCGAGCTGGTGCATCTAAACGAGGTCAGCCCCGTCACACGACAAGCCGTGCTCGCGATCGAGGACTCCAGCTTCTACAACCACGGCGCTCTGAACTGGAACTCGATGATCCGTGCGATGGTCGAGGATGCGAAGGCTGGCGCCGTCGTGCAAGGCGGCTCGACGATCACCCAACAGCTCGTGAAGAACACGCTGCCGGACGCCGATCGGAGCTTCGCGAACAAGTTCCAAGAGCTCGCGATCTCACTACGGGTCGAGCAGAAGTACAGCAAGGACCAGATCCTCGAGCTCTATCTCAACCAGGTGTACCTCGGGAACGGGATCGACGGTATCGGCACGGCTGCCGACTTCTACTTCCACAAGCCCGCCTCCGAATTGACCCTGGATGAAGGGGCGATGCTCGCCGGGATGATCCGCGCTCCTGAGTATTGGAACCCGCTCGACCGCCACATCTTCTCGTGCTTCGACAGGATCACTCGGCAGGCTCGGACCGTGCCGGCGAAGGAGAAGTGCCATCCCGGCGAGATCCGGACGAATAGGGCCGGGCTGACGAAGCTCCGCCGCAACGACGTGCTCAATCGGATGATGGCCTTGGGCTACATCTCACCCGAACGAGCGGCGGAGGCAGCCAAGCAGCCGCTCGGCCTCGCCGAGCACGTCGGCAAGGTCCAGCTGAAGGTGCCTCCCTTCTTCGTGACGTACATGACCGAGCAGATCCTGACGAACGGCGACGGCGCGTTCGACACTCTCGGGCAGACGGAGAAGCAACGCAAGGATGCGTTGTACGAGGGCGGCCTGAAGATCTACACGACGCTCGACCCGAAGTGGCAAGCAGCCGCGCAGGCGGCGGCGAACGAGCCGTGGGCCGTCCCGCCCACCAACCCCGGGTACCGGCAGAAGCCCGATGTCTCCATCGTGTCGATCGACAACGCGACCGGAGCCATCCGGACGATGCTCTCGGGCCGTAACTACGACGAGACCCACAAGGATCTGGCGAACACGCCCCACCAACCCGGATCGTCGTTCAAGCCCTATGTCCTCGCCGCCGCGTTCGAGGAGGGGATCCCGCCGACCACGACCTACTCGACGCAGTCGCCGCTGTACCTCCCGGCGTGGAAGGGCAACGCGTGCTCATGCGTCATGAATGCTGAAGGCCCGGGAAATATCGGATTCGTCAACCTCTATACGGCGACCACCGAGTCCATCAACGTGGTCTTCGCCCAGTTGATCTTCGACGTGGGTCCGGAGAAGGTGGTGAGGGTCGCTCACCGCATGGGGATCACATCGGAGCTTCCTGCGGTTCCGGCACTCGCTGTGGGTTCCGTCGGCATCACACCGATCGAGCAGGCGTCCGGCTACCAGACGATCGCGGACAGCGGGCTCCACTGCCCCCCGTACACCGTCGAGAAGATCATCGACGCGAGCGGGGTGTTATTGCAACACGAGTCCGACTGCACCCGGGCGATCCCGACCGCTGTCGCGGATACGATCACCGGGATGCTCCGCAACGTCGTGACGTCGGGCACCGGATATGAAGCGGGCCTCGATCCGTGGCTCGTGGCGGGGAAGACCGGGACGGCGCAGGACAACACCTCGGTCTGGTTCGCCGGATACACCCATCAAGTGACGACGGCCGTCTGGGTCGGGTTTCCCGGCCGGCCTGAGTCGCTCGTCAACTACTTCGGCCAATCGGTGTTCGGCGGAACGGTCTCGGCCCCGATCTGGCACGACTTCATGATGAAGGTGATGAAGGGCATGCCCGCGGTCGGATTCCCGCAGCCACCCAGCTCGCTGCCGACACCATCGGGTACGCCGACCCCTTCGCCGTACGTGACGGTTCCGTCCGTCGTCGGCATAACAGAAGGCGCGGCAGCGACGACGCTGGAACTTGCCGGCTTCGTGGTGACGGTCACGGTCGTCGACGACGCCGCACCGAAGGGAAGGGTCGTCGGGGAGACGCCTGCGGGGGGCTCCTCCGCCGCGATCGGCAGCATCGTCACGATCCAGGTTTCGAACGGCCACCCGGCCACCTCGACCGTCCCCAACGTCGTCGGCCGGACAGAGGCCGATGCCATCTCGGTGCTACAGGCAGACGGCTTCGTGGTAGCCGTCGAGAAGGTCACCGACCCTCAGCACGTGGGCGAGGTCGTGGAGCAATCCGTGCCGCCCGGGACGAAACTGGATCAAGGGAGCACGATCACGATCACGGTCGGGAAGAAGTAAGCGGGCGACCGCTACTCGTCGAGTCGCTCGCGAACCATGTGCTGGACGACAGCGCCGTCGACCTGGCCCTTCGCCTTTCCCATGACGAACCCCATGACCTTGCCCAGCTCCTTCACGGACGAGGCGCCCGTCGCCGCCATCGCCTCATCGACGAGACCGGCAACCGCCTCGTCACTCAGTTGGGCGGGCGCGTACACCGCCAGCACCTCGCGTTCGGCGCGCTCCTTGTCGGCCAGCTCGGTTCGACCGGCCGCGTCGAAGGCCTCGATCGACTCGGCGCGCTTCTTCACTTCCTTGCCGGCAACCTCGCGGATCTGGTCGTCGGGGAGCTCCTGAACCATCAGTTCCTTCTCCAGGTTCGTGATGGAACTCAGGAGCATGCGCAGCGCTCCGACGCGGATCTTGTCGCCGGCTTTCATCGCCGTGGTCATCTCGCTGCGGATCTTCGCCTTGAGCGTGGGGTCGGTCATTAGACTGCCTCCCGTGCTTCCCCTGGTGCTGATCGCGATCGCCGCTGTCGGCGTCGGCTGCGTGCTCTACGGGATGCTGATCGAGCGCCGTTGGTACCGCCTGGTGCGCCTGCGTCTGGCCATCCTACCGACGGACGGGCCCGCTTCCCTGACGGTGCTCCATCTGTCAGACCTGCACTTCACCCACCGCGATGCGAAGAAGACTCGGTTCCTTGCGGGACTTCCCCCGGCCGACATCACGGTGGTGACCGGGGACTTCCTCGCCGAGCCCGAGGCCGTGGGAACCGCCGTCGGTGGCGTCGCGCCCACTCGCGGGCGGCTGGCGTCGTGGTTCGTCCTCGGCTCGAACGACTACTTCGTTCCACGCCGACTCAACTATCTGGCGTACTTCCGGAAGCGTCGCAAGCATCGGATCGCGGTGCGGGGACGCGGACACCACCTCGCAGAACAGCTGGTGGCGGGCGGCTGGCAGGATCTCACGAATCTCCGCCAGGAGGTCTCGCTCGACGGCCTCTCCGTCGAGCTGCTCGGTCTGGACGACGCCCACCTGCGCGCCCAGGACTACCGGGTTGCGCCCCGGCAGGCTCCCGGCCGGTTCGGCGTCGCGGTGATGCATTCCCCCGACTCTGCGCCCGAGTCGGCGGCGCTTGGCTACGACCTCCTCGTTGCGGGGCATACGCACGGCGGCCAGGTCTGCCTGCCCTGGATCGGCGCGCTAGTGACGAACTGCTCGCTGCCGCCGCGCCTCGCCAAAGGACTCGCCAGGGTCGGCCCCTCGATCCTGCACACCTCACCTGGACTCGGCACGAGCAAGTACGCGCCCTTTCGATTCTTCTGCCGACCTGAGGCGACCCTGCTGACGCTGACCCGCGCGTCCACCGGCTGAGACAGCGCGCAATCGGAACGCATCGTCGGCTCGCGAGCACCTCGAGTCGCTACACTTCAAGTTCCTCGGGACGTAGCGCAGCTTGGTAGCGCGCAGCGTTCGGGACGCTGAGGTCGCGGGTTCAAATCCCGCCGTCCCGACTCGAGGAAGCGAGGGCGGGCCATCAACGGTCGGCCCTCGTTCCCTTTCCGGGGTGGCGGGATCCGGCTAAAGGTTCGGCCGGGGGATGCCGAACGCCTGTTCGGGAGAGGTTTGACGGCCCCCCAAGGAGCCCGATAGCCTCTTCGCTGACGGCTCCGGACCACAAAACCGGAGCCTTTGCGTTGGTGGGTCGATCCACTGGTCCGCCGATGGCTCTGTCCACCGACCCTTGGAGGAGAATGACCGGCGCGAGAAGCAAGGTGATGCGGGTCGCCCTGGCCGCTGTCGTCGTCGTCCCGGTCTTCCTTGCCGGTCTGCCGGCCCCTTCCGCGGCGGTCACACGAACGTCTCAGGCTCAGGTCCTCGCCGCGAGGCGCAAGCTCCAGGATCTGAACCATCAGCTCGAGCTCGTGGTCGAGCAGTTCAACGAGGCGAAGGTTCGGCTGGGGATCGTCGAGCAGAAGCTTCAAGCTGCCCGGGTGGCGAAGGATACGGCCCAGGCCCAAGCCGATGCCGCTCGCGCCGAGCTCTCGCGCCGCGCCGTCGAGGCTTACACGGGGGCCGGCTCCCAGCTGAACGTCCTGCTCGGCGCCCAGAGCATGTCGGACTTCTCCGACCAGATCGAGTTCATGGGGGCGCTCGCACAGAGCGATGCCGACCTCGCGACGACCGCCGACGCAGCCCAAGCCCAAGCGACCTGGGCAACCGAACAGTACGAAACAACTCTCGGCGAGCGACAGATCCAAGTCGACCAGATGCAGGAGCATCAGGCGCAGATCCAGCGCCTGGTCAGCCAACAGCAGGCCGAGTACAGCAAGACCGCAACGGGTCGCAAAGCGTGGGTCGCGTACGTGAAGGCTCAACGCGAAGCGGCTCGGCAGGCCGCGAACGAGGCCCCATCCGGCGGCTCGGGTGGAGGTGGTGGCTATGTTCCGCCACCGAACGCGAGCGCCGCCGAGATCGCGATCGGCGCAGCGAAGTCTGTCATCGGAGCCCAATACGTTTGGGGTTCGGCCGATCCGAACGTCGGGTTCGACTGCTCGGGGCTCACGTCGTGGGCGTGGGGACAGGCAGGCGTGTCGCTCCCGCATTCGTCGGAACTGCAATACGAGGCGCTCCCGCATGTCTCGCTCGACCAGATCCAGCCCGGCGATCTGCTCTTCTTCTACACACCGATCAGCCACGTGGCGCTCTACATCGGCAACAACGAGATGATCCACGCCCGCCACCCCGGTGTCGGTGGCGAGGTCCAGATCAACGCGATGAGCGCGATGTGGATGAATGACTTCGTCGGCGCCGCCCGCCCCGGATAGCCGACACACCGAGACCGGCACCCCGATAGGCTTTGGCTCCCGATGGAGCCCCTCGCATCGCCCGACGATCTCGCCCTCGTGGCACGGCTGCGCGCCGGCGATGAGGCCGCATTCATGGACCTCGTCGACAGACTCGGGCCGTCCATGCGACGAGTGGCCCGGATGTACGTCTCCTCCGACGCGGTCGCAGAAGAGGTCGTCCAGGACGCTTGGCTCGGCGTGCTTCAAGGGATCGGGCGCTTCGAGGGACGCGCATCTCTTCGAACGTGGATCTTCCGGATCCTGGTCAACATCGCGAAGACCCGTGGCCAACGCGAGGGCAGGAGCGTGCCCTTCGCGGCCCTCGCTGGCGACGACCTCGAGCGTCCCGCCTGGGACCCGGCGTCGTTCTTCGGTCCCGGGGAAGCCAAGGCAGATCATTGGTCCTCGCTTCCGCTCGACTGGAGCGGCGTGCCCGAGGAGCGGCTGCGGAGCTCGGAAACGCGGAGGGCGATCGGGGCCGCCATCGACGCGCTGCCGCCCATGCAGGCCGAGGTGATTCGGCTGCGCGACGTGCTCGGATGGTCATCCGAGGAGGTCCGTAACGCCCTGGACCTCACGGAGACCAATCAACGGGTGCTCTTGCATCGCGCGCGCGCGAAGGTGCGACGCGCACTGGAGACCGAGCTGTTCGAGGGAGAGACCGGATGAGCGAACGCAACGATATCGCCTGCCGCCAGGTGGTCGAGCTGCTCACCGATTACCTCGAGGACGCTCTGGCCCCCGGCGACCGAGCCCGCCTCGAGGAGCATCTGAGCGGGTGTGGAGGGTGCACCCGAGTGCTGTCGCAGCTTCGCGAGACGATCGCGCTGACGGGGACGCTCACGGAGGAACAACTTCCGGCCGAGCTGCGAGATGGGCTGCTCGCGACGTTCCGAGGGTGGAGCGCCGGGGTGGATCGCTAGCCACTACCCCCAAGCAGAGCGTCGAGGTCGGCCAACCGAACCTTCACTTGCTGCACGAGCCCCACGTTGCCGATCGCTTCAGCCTCCGATAACGCCTGGGCAAGAAGGTCTCCCGCCTGCTTCGATCGGATGTCGCCTTTACCCGGCTTCGCGTACTTAAGCTTCTCGTCGGCCTTGACGATCAGCTCGAAGATCTCGTTCGGCTCCAGCGGCATCGTCACAGCTCCTTCATCGACGCGACGCGGTCGAGATAGCCACGGATCTGGATCGCCACCGCCGCACCTTCACCGACGGCGCTCGCGAGCTGCTTCGTCGAACCACCTCGAACGTCGCCCGCCGCGAAGACGCCGGCCACGTTCGTGGCGAACGTCGCCGGGTCGGTCGCGATGAAGCCACGTTCGTCGATGTCGACCTGCCCCTTGATGAATCCGGTGTTGGGGTCGAGACCCACGAACACGAAGGCCCCGGCAGGGTGATGCTCCTCGATCTCGCCGGTCTCGCGGTTCTCGACGAGCACCGTGCCGAGCTTGCCGCTGCCGTCGTCCCTCTTGCGGAACTCCTTCACCGACCGATGCAACTGCACGTCCATCTGTGGATGGCGGAGCACCTTGTCTTGCAGGATCTTCGAGCCACGCAGCGCGTCCCCGTATTCGAGCACGGTGACCTTCTCGGTGAACTGCGTCAGGAACAAGCCCTCCTCGAGCCCGCTGTTCCCACCGCCGATCACGAGCAACTCCTTGGAGCCTTTGTAGAACGGTCCGTCGCAGGTGGCGCAGAAATGGATGCCGGCGCCGATCAGGTCATCTTCACCCTCGGCGCCGGTGCGTCGGTACGACGAACCGGTCGCGATCAGAACCGCCCGTGCGTGATAGTGGTCCCCCGTCGCGGTCTCGACGTCCAGCTCCCTGTGCCCCTCGTCGCTGATGTTCGTCACGCTGAGCGCCTGAAGCATCTCCACGCCGTACCGCTCGGCTTGCTTCACGAACCGCTCGGCGAGCTCGGAGCCGCCGATCCCGTCGGGGAACCCCGGGTAGTTGTCGAGGCGTTCGGTCACACCGGCCTGTCCGCCGAGGCCCTTCGAGTCGACGATCAGCGTCTCGAGGTTCTCGCGAGCCGCGTAGATCGCCGTCGTGAGTCCGGCGGGCCCACCGCCGACGATGATCAGGTCGTAGACGTGCATCTCGGCGGTGCGCTGGATCCCCAGCTTCTCGGCGAGCTCCTCGTTGGTCGGTTCGGCCAGGTGGGACCCATCGGGGAAGACGATCGTCGGGATGACGTCGTTGCCGTCGTTTCGCCGCTGCACCTCTTCGAGAAGGCTCATGTCGCCTTCGATGTCGAGCCACTCGTAGGCGATCCGCTGGTCGGCCAGGAACTTCTTCGCGCGTCGACAGTCGGGGCACCAGCTGGCGCCGTACACCTTGATGTCTGCCACTGGGCCTCCTCGGGTCCTGGTTCAGTGCTCCGAACCGTCTCGCGTTGCCCGCGCAACGTTACCGGCGTTAGACCAACGCAGCCAATCCGCGAGCTTCCGACTCGAGCGCCTCGCGATCGGTCAGGTGTTCGAGCCACTGCCCGGGAAGAGCATTGGCCCCCCACGCGGCCCCGAGCAAGGCACCCGCCACAGCCGCATTCGTGTCCGTGTCGCCGCCGAGCGAGACGACGTATCGGAGCCCCTCTTCGGGCCCAGACGCTTCGGCGACGACCTGCAAGGCGAGGCCCCCCGTGAAAAGCGTGAACCCCATGTCGGGTCCGTCGACAGGACGCGCGCGGCCCGCCTCGGCGACCAGGTACTCGAGCTCCTCGCCACCCTCTCGGTCGATCACCGCCGCGAGCGCGGCGACGACGGAATCGTGCGCAGCCTCACCGCGAACGAGCGCAGCGGCGACTAACGTCACGGCGAGGCACGCCGTGCGGCATCGCTCGTCCCAATGGGTGATAGCGGAAAGCGCGGGTGCCTCGACAAGCAGTCGCTCGGGGGCGCGCGCTCGAACGACGCCGAGCGGCGCGCAATACATGACCGAGCCGTTCCCAGCGCTGACCTCCGGACCTCGCTGCTCCACGTACTCGCGAGCCGCGTCCTCGGTCCCGTCGCGCGTTCGCGTCAGCACGCGGCGTGTGAGGTTTCCCACGTCCGGAGGATCCGTGGCGAGCCAGGCGACATGGCGGACCAACACGTCCTCGGGCACAAGCTCACCGCCGTGCGCGATCAACGACGACCACAGGTTGCGCGCCATCGCCGTGTCGTCGGTCCACGTGCCGGGCGGCCTGCCCATCCACGGGAGCTCGAACGCGGGAAGCGGCGACGGGACGTCTCGCGCTCGGCGGAACTCGAACGGCGCCCCGAGTGCGTCCCCGAGCGCGAGCCCCATAATCGCGCCGACCGCGCGGTCGGTTGCAGTGGCGTCCATCGCGGGCAGGATAGCCATGCGGCGCCTTCTGCGCAGGTCACGGCCCGTGCGCCGCTGGTAGCCTAGCCACCCGCATGGAAAAGCTTGGACCGAAACATCGCATCTGCCGACGGGTCGGCGCCGCATTGTGCGGACGTCCCAACTGCCCGTCGAACAAGCGACCCTACCCGCCGGGCCAGCACGGCCGCGGTCGCAAGCGCATCTCCGAATACCAGACCCGCCTGCTCGAGAAGCAGAAGCTCCGCGCGATCTACGGCGTCGGAGAGGCCCAGATGCGCCGCTACTACGACAAGGCGTCGCGAAGCAAGGACGTGACCGGCGAGGAGCTGATCCGCCAGCTCGAGACAAGACTCGACACGGTCTGCCTTCGTCTGGGATTCGCCCTCACGACCCGCCAGGCGCGCCAATTGGTGTCGCACGGCCACGTGCTCCTCGACGGCAAGCGCGTCGATGTGCCGAGCGCCCGCGTGAAGGCGGGCCAGATCGTCGAGGTCGGCCCGAAGGCGAGGAACTTCGTCTCGGTCCGCGAAGCGCTCGAGATCACGCCCGAGCCGCCTTCATACCTCTACCGGAACAAGGACCAGGTCCAGGGCACGCTCTCCCGCCTGCCCGAGCGTTCTGAGATCCCACTCCCGGTCGAGGTCGAAGAGCGCCTCATCGTCGAGTTCTACTCGTAGCGCGTCGCGGTCTTCGTTATGCCTCGGCGGGCTCCGGTGGTTTCAGCGCCGCCCTCACGAACAGCACGACCTCGCGTTCGCGACGCTTCAGCGATGCGCGGCCTTTACCGGCGCCGACGACCGCGTTCAGCACGCTGGCCTCGGTGAGCGATCCGACGACGGCCGTGTAGAGGGTGAACAACAGCAGCGCGGGGTCCTGTTTGCGGACGTCGCCGTTGTCCATGCCGGTCTTCAGGAAGTCGATCGCGCGTAGCCGGAGCGGATCCAGGACGCCGGCGAACCGTTCGAACGCGAGCGGGCCGAGTCGGCCGGCCTCGCGGATGAACATGGGGAACTCCGGCCACTCCTCCGCCAGACCGAATACGGCGTGGATCACAGCCTCGGCGCGGTCCCAGTAGGTCTCCTTGCCCGCGAGCGCGGCACCGATCTCTTGCGCCAGCCGTTCCCCCGCGGCGGCGAGGCACGCTTCGAGCAACGCCTCTTTGTTAGGGAAGTAGTACAGGAGTGTCTGTTTACGAACCCCGACGGCGGTTGCGATCTGGTCGAGGCTGGCGCCGTTGTACCCCTCGCGGCCGAACGCGCGGATGGCTTCTTCGACGAGGGTGGAGCGCCGCTGCTCACCGCCGGTGCGCGGCACGCGCTACTCCCAGGTCTTCCCAGGGCCGCGGCGCGGAATGGGACGGGTGCCCTCCCATTGACGTTTCCAACTCGGCCCCGCGGGGCCGGCCAGCGACGGCGTCTCGCCCGCCTCCGCTCTTTGGAGCGCGTCCCACCAGGTCGTGCGGTCTTCATCGTGAAGCTGTCCGACGGCTTGGGACATCCGCCGCGAGAGGTCCTGATGCGTATCTCCATCGGTTGGATAGATCGGCGCACCGAAGCGCACGCTCACCGGCGGACGGCCGGGCCGCGGCCAGCTTCGGCCCTTCGGCATCGCCTGGTAGGCCCCCCGGATGGCGATCGGCGCGGCGCCGACGCCGGCCTCGATGCACAGCCGTGCGGTTCCGTGGCGGAACCGCTGCACGTGGCCGTCGGGTGAGCGGGCACCTTCGGGGAACACGACGAGACTCCAACCGTCATCCAGCAGCTCGCGCGCCTTGTTCGTCGCCTGGGCGCCTCCCCCACGGTCGATCGGGAAACCGCCGTATACGAGCGCGGTGAACGCCTGCCGCCACCACACGTCGAAGAAATAGTCCTTCGCCGCCCCGACGGCGGTCTTGTCGCGCCAGTCGTCGGGCAAGGACACCATGATGATCGTCGCGTCGAGGTGGCTGGTGTGGTTGGAGTAGAAGATCACCGGCCCCTTCACGCCGTCAAGGTTCTCGGTGCCGTACACGCGCAGGGAGAGCTCGTTGTGGATGATCGGCCGCATGATGCCTTTCAAGAGCAGCTGCCGCGCAGCCACGCCGGCATCGCTGCGCGCCCAGTCGGTGGGGAAGACACGCTCTTGTTTCTCTTCGCGATATAGCTCGGCTGAGCGGGGAACCATCGGACGGCGCCCCCAACGGAACCCCTCCGCCATCCCCTTCAGCTCTTTGCGCATGCCGCTCATCGCGAGCTCCTCACCGAACGTCGGCGATCATCAGCGGCGGCGCGTGGAAGTAGGTGACGGACGGGCTCGTGCCCACGGTGTCCTTCGCCATCTCCAGCGCGTCGCGGAGCGTGCCGGCCGAGCGATATCCGAGCCTCGCCACCGTCTTGGGGTCGCCGCCTACGAAGATCACGTCGCCGACGTGGTCGCGCCCGTGCGCGCCCCAGTACCACATGTAGAAGGGGTGCACGCCGTGATACGCGTGCGACGTCCGGTACAGATGCACGTACCACGGGTCGGTCGCGTAGCGCTCCTCGAACTTCGACTCGATCGTCTTGGGGTCGTTCGTCTCGCGAAGGACCTCCTCGAAGAAGTCGATGTAGCTGGGGTGGTGGATCTGGTGGAACTCCCACGGGACCGGGTGGAACATGATCGCCACTCCCCCGGGCTTCACGAGCGGCTTGTTCCGGTAGAGGTTGAACAGGTACCCCAGGCCGAGGCAGTGCACGAGGATCGGGTTCATGATCGAATTCACGTTGTACGGGCAGATGTAGGGCAGCCCGAACACGACGACGTCGGACTGGCCCTGCACCTCGACGAGTTGCTGGCGGTGCAGGTTCTCGAGCGTCCGCTCGTGGACGGCCTCGACCTCGCCCGCGTTCACCCCGGTGAGCTTGTAAGGAGCCTCGATCCGGCGGAAGAACTCGCGCCGGATCCTCGGGGGCGCCAGCTTGTTCGCCTTCATCGTGGCCATCATCAGGCCCTGGTCGTAAGCGGACCATTCCCACTCCCGCTTGTTCAGGAAGCCCATGTTCTGGGGGAACGTGTCCGCGTTCACCGTCGTCTCGACCTGGAACACCTTCACGCCCGAATCAGCGATCAAGCGCCCCATCCGCACCGTCGAGTCGTTGATCGCGCTGTGACCCTCCCGTGGGTCCATGTACGACTGGGAGTGGAGCATCGTGTCCACGTTGTGGTGGTGCTTCAGCGACTTGTAGCTGGCGAGCCCCACCGCGACCGACTTGTGACCTCCGTCCATCGCGACGAGGTTGATGTTGACGTAGACGATCAGGTCGGACTCGGCGGCGCGCTTGGAGATCTCGACGTCTTCGCCCTCCGACGTCTTGCCGATGTAGGTGAGCTCGTCGCGATCTTCGGCGTCGAAGTTGTAGAGGTCCTTCGGCCAGAACGAGCGGAACACCCGCTCCCCCAGCATGCGTCGGATCTCGGCAGCGGTCATCCTGCGATGCAGGGCCGTGGCGACGATGATCTTCACGTCCTCGACGCCCTTGCGCGCCGCGAGCTCGATCACGTTCTCGACCACGCGCTGGCGCAGATCCGGCGTCCGCATCGGTGGAAGCGTGAGCGAGATGTCGTCGACGGCTATCGTGAGCTTCATCCCGGGCTTCAGCAGCTCAGGCAAGGGGTCCTGTCCTACCGGGTGCGTGAGCGCCTCTCGGATCGCGCCGTTGACGTCCCTTATCCCGGGGAGCGAGTCCGGCGGGTAGACGACCTTGGTCCCGAGCGGGAACTTCTGCATCCGGAAGCCCTCGCCGTCGTTCACCAAGAGCGGAGGGGTGCGTTCGTCGACGTCGAGCACGAAGCCCGGCCTAGGCATCGCGCACCAGCCTTCGGGCGAGCTCTGATCTACGTATCAGCATCGTTCGATCTCCTAGTCCTGTGGCGCGAACGCCACCTTGAAGGTTCCGAGCCTGCCTGCTGCCATCGCGTGATCGATCGCGTCTCTCCAGCGATCGAGTGGGTAGGTGGCGCCGACCAGTTGGTCGAGGATGGGCAGGTTCGACGCCATCTCCAGCGCCAGCGCGAACGAATGTCTCGGGCCGTCCTCGAGGTCTTCCATGCCGCCCGTGTAGGCGCCCACGAGCTCGAGCTCGCGGAACCACAGCGGGGTGAGGTCGACCCCTGGACCCGGGATGCCGCACAGCACGATGCGTCCTCCCGCCTTCGTCGTCCGCAGGGCGAGGTCGAGAGCGCTCTTCGAGCCGACACACTCGAGCGAGACATCCACGCCCCCGAGCAAGAACTCCGTGCCACGTTCGGGCGTCAGCTTCACCGCATGTTCGTTGCGACGCACGGCCTTGACGGCATGCTCGGGGCGGATCACTTCGTCGGCCCCGGCCATCGCCGCCGCCGCGCGCTGCTTCTGGTGCTTGGCCGCGACGACGATGCGCCCCGCCTTCGTGAAGCGACGGAGCGCCAGCAGCGTGAGGATGCCGACGGTACCGGCACCGACCACGAGCACGCTCGCGTCGTCGGGGACCTCCGCCCGCAGCGCGGCATGCACGGCGCACGCGAGCGGCTCGATCAGCATCGCGGTCTTGTCGTCCATCTCCTGCGGCACGGCCCACAGCTGGGAGCGGTGCGCGAGCATCATCCGGCTCCATCCACCACCGGTGTCCTTGCAGTAGCCGGTCTGCAGACCGGGATCGAGATCACCAACGCTCACCCGGTCGCAGCGGCCGTACTTGCCCTCCGCGCAGTTCGGGCAGAGATCTTGTTGGCCGCGCGCTGCGCATCCGAGCACCGACGAGAGCACGACGCGTTGACCTGCGTTCAGATCACCGCACTCGTCGAGGAGCTCGCCGACGACCTCGTGACCCGGAACGAACGGCAACGACACCAACGGCGAGAAGTAGAACGACGACCTGCCGCCGATCGTGGCCAGATCGGATCCGCAGATACCCGAAAGGATCGGCCGAACGCGTGCCCACCCCGGCCCGGGAGGAACCGGATCCTTCAGTGTCGCCAGGCGTAACGGCGCGAGGGGACCCGCGACCAACCCGGGTGCTCGACCGCCGACCGCACGAGCCGTGAGGTATCGCGGAGCACTGCGGAACAGTTCCAGGGCAAGTGCCATCAGCGCGACACCGCCCGCTCGTCCTTGATCTGGTCGTTCATCTGATCGCCGGCCTCGGGAAGCGAATCCTCGGCATGCCTTTCGACATCGACCACACTTCGATCGGCCACCCGCGGCGCTTCGCGTACCGGAAGAGGGCGGAGTCGGGAGAAACGGCGACCGGGTTGCCAACCGCCCGCAACAGGGGAAGGTCGGAGTGCGAGTCCGCGTACACATACGAATGCTTCAGGTCGATCCCCTCTTGCGAGGCGTAGCGACGCAGCCACGCCGAGCGGGCCTCCCCCACCAGCGGCGGCGACTTCATGAACCCGGTGTATCGGCCGTCGCGGACCTCCAGCTCGGCCGCGATGATCAGGTCGAACAGCGGGGCGAGCGGCTTCACGAAGGCTTCCATGGCGGCCGTGATCAAGATCGTGCGGTGACCGGCGGCGCGATGGTCGCGGACGCGCCGGATGGACGCCGCCGACGCTTTCTGGAGCATGAACTCTCCGACGTGGCGGTCGACCAGCCGCGCGACGCCTTCGACCGAGGCGCCCTCGAAGCGCCGGAAGAACGTCCGCAGGAACTCGCCCCGGTCGCGCCGGTCGGCCTGGAGGTAGCCGGGGATCCGCCCGAACACGCTGATCAGTTCTCTCGGCCACTCGTCGGGCTCCAGGTCGGCCATCCGTGTCCAGACGTAGGACTCGACGACGTTCGACGTGATGATCGTGCCCTCCATGTCGAATACCGCGACCACCCGGTGTTCGCTCTCGCGGATCTTGACGACGGGCTTCTCCCGGTCGCGCCGCGAGAGATCCCGAAGCGACTGCGTCACCGCCGGCGAGTGCACATCCTTCAGGTAGTACTTCCAGTCGATCGAGGCGGAGTCGAAGGGGAACCGTGCCCGATCGTCGGCTGACAGCGAGTCGTACAACCCCAGCATCCGGTCGTCCGTGTAGATGACCTCGGCCTCGGTGTAGGCGCCGTAGAGATCCGAGTAGCGCTTGACGAAATCCACCCGGGCCTTGTCGCGATCGACCCGAGCCACGGCGTCACGCATCGTCTTGGACTTCGGCAGATGGGTCACGATCTGCTCTGCGACATCCGTGAGGCGTTCGGCGCGCCGCAGCATGCGCTCCACCTTCAGGTTCCCGGGGAAGTTCCACTCGGGCACCTTGTGTTCGCCGCGGCCTCGCTCGGGCAGCGGATGAGCCTCGAAATACTCGCGGACCCACTCGTACAGCTCGTAATACCGAAGCGGGTTCCGCGCACCGGAGGAGACATGGAAGTATGCGGGCTTCTTCGGCTTCGGCGGGTTCGCGGCGACGGCCAGCATCGCGTTCACGACCATGTCGACGGGGATGATGTCGACGATGCCCTCGGGGATGCCGGGGAACTCGGGGATCTGGCCCAGACCGTAAGCCCGGATGATCGGGTCGGCCATCTTGAACCCATCGATCCACCCGGGGAACGGGTGTAGCAGGGCCGACTCGATGATCGAGGGACGCACGATCGACAGTGCCAGGTCGTGCTCGCGCGCGAAGTCCTCGACCGCCCGTTCACCCATCGCCTTGGTGAAGGTGTAGACGTCGGGCCAGCCGAGCGACTGTGCCCGGGCGCGGCCGTACTGGGTGAGGCGCTTGGACACCCATTGCTTGCGCCGCTCCTCGGTGTCCTCGGAAACGGTCGTCGGGCCGGCGCGAGAGTGCTCCTTGCGGGCCTTCGCCATCAGGTCGTCCAGCAGCTCTGGGCGGCGCGACTGCGCCTCGACGTCGTTGCGGGCCTGGAGGGCCAGCTCGGCCTCGAGCATGTAATCGGTCCGGTGATCGAGGGTCTCCTCGGGGATCACGCCCTTGGCGACGCCGGCGACGTAGGCGGTGGAGACGTGGACGAGGCTCGGGCGCGACCCGGAGTCCACGACGCCCTGATAGAGGTTGCGGGCACCGAGCAGGTTCGTCTGGAACCCCTCGTCGATCGGCGGGTCGAAGGCGACCGTCGCAGCGGAATGGAAGACGACGTCGAGATCGCCGGGAAGCTGCGGGACATCGCGGGAGAAGTCGCCCTCTACGACGTCGACCCGCTCGTGCAGAAGTTCCAGGAGTCCCTCCTGACCGCGGCCTTCGCGTAAGGCTGTGAACGACGGCTTGCGCAGGAGATATTCGACGCGCTCCCGGGCCGTGGAGCCGGTCTGAGAGCGGACGAGGACCACGATCCGCGTCTCCGGGAAGTCCAACAGGAGCCGCTCGAGCACGACTTGACCGAGGAACCCGGTGACCCCGGTGATCAGGACCCGATTCCCGGCGAGCTTGCGAACGATCGAATCAGGCGCCCGGGCCACCTTCTCTACCATGTGGCAGATTATGCACACCTACCACTTGGTAGACAAGCCCCGCTCGCGTTGGTTAGGAAGAGCCCCGGACGCCAAAGAACCGGCTCGGGGTTCGAGCCGGCTCTTTGCCTTGCGTTACGTTCGGGCGTTTCTACTTGTTGACGTTGCCTTTCGTTTCCTCTTCTCGCGCCACTCCTAGTTCGCCTTAGCCGATCACGACCGCCGTGCCGTCACCGCTCGTGAACGGCTGCAGCACCGTTCGCCAAGACAGCGTATTGCTGTCCAACTTCCAGTTGTTGGAGTAGTAGAGAGAACTCGTCTTGCTCGAGAGAACCGTGAATCCGATCATGTCGCCGGTGCTGGTTCCGCCGTCGTGCGCGTCGAGTCGCAAGGTGACGTTGCCGTCGATGCTCGTCAAGACGCCGGCGCCGGTCACTTTGTAGATGCTGGCCTTGGTGTAAACGGTGACATCTTTGTTGATGTGGCTCACCGGGTCCGGGTTCGAGAAAGCCACAGACGTGATCGAGTTCGACTTGATGAAGTACGTCCCATCGCTCCGCTCCAGTATCAGCTGGATCTGTCCCTGCGGGTTCGTTCCCTTGTTGTTGTACTTCAGGCCGACGCCGTAACTCGCTCCGGTGGCATTGCCATACGTCCCTGCGGCCGTGCTCAACTTGTCGATCCCAGCAGCTCCCTGCATAGAGTTGAGCTGAGTGGGGATCATGGCCACCAACGTCGGGTGAGCGGCCAGGTAGGCAGCGCTATCGTGGGGCGCCGTTAGCTGCTGGTCGTTGACAAAGTTGCCTGGGACGAGCTTCACCTCGATCAGGTACTGCTGGAAGCCGTATTGACCAGTGCTTAGGGTAACGACGGTGTTGGCGGTGCCGGTCCCCGGACTGCCGACCACTGGACTCACCTTCACGCCGCTGGCGAGAACCTGGTTTGAGAGCAGGTCGGTGAACGTCACGGTCGCGCCAACAATCGGGGTTGAGCCTAAGCCATCCACGTCCGAGACGCTGGCGCTCAACGTCGCCTGGACGGTCGTGCTGCTGGTACCCGAAGCGACGAACACGGTCTGACCGATGTAGGCGACCCTTCCTTGACGCGGCGTGATCGTCAGGGTCGCGGAGCCTGAGCTGCCGGTGAAGTTCGTCGACGGGTTGTAGGTCGCGACGATCGTGTAGGGGCCGGTAGCGGTGCCGGCAGGCAGGACATAGGTGACGCTGGCCGCGCCCGTCGAGACCGTGCCGCTGGTGACGGCACTGCCGACGTTGGTGGCGCCGTTCTTCACCTGGAAGGTGACGGTGCCGGCGTTGACCGTCGAGGAGGCGGCCGAGACGGTCGCCGACAGGGTCACGTTGACCGCCTGCTCGGAGTAGGTGCTCAAGGCGTTGGCTGCGACCGTCGTCGTGGCCCGAGCGCCCACCGTCAGGGTCTTGGTGTCATCCGAGCTGCCGGTGAAGTTCGTCGACGGGTTGTAGGTCGCGACGATCGTGTAGGGGCCGGTAGCGGTGCCGGCAGGCAGGACATAGGTGACGCTGGCCGCGCCCGTCGAGACCGTGCCGCTGGTGACGG
>JALYLV010000007.1 GCA_030774035.1 Actinomycetota bacterium | reverse complement strand
TCGTTCTTCTCGTGTTGCACGAAGATCGAGTTCGTGACGGATGTCGCGACCTCGGGGGGCGCCATAGAACTCGCGATCAGTGCGACCAAAAAGGGTAACGCCCGTGTCGGTCCGCTTCCCCGTCCCGGATCGACCTGCCCGGTCGGGGTCCACGGGTTGCTTGGCCATCATACGCCCCTACGTTCAGTCAATATCTCGGGTCTCTTCTGAGGGCCCGCGCACGTCCTTCCTTCCGGATACGCTCGGGGCACGCAGGCGAGGCTCAGCCGCTCCGTCAGCATCTGGAGCTCAGCAAGCATCTGATGGATGACCACGACGGAGAGATGCTCGTCGATTCAGGCAGCGATGAGCAGGGGAAGCACCAAGCACCGAGCGTCCCAACGCCGAGCGGTGGCACGGATCCTGTGCCCGAGGATTCGACCTCGGGTGAAGATGGCTCGGGTGCGGGCCACGGAGGTATCACGTCCTAGGGCGGCTTCCAGGGCCTCGACTGCCCGGGGTCGTTGGTGGGATCGGATGAGATTTCGGTCTCTTTCATGATCCGTTTCACGACCTCCTCGGGGATGTCTTCGGCCTCTCGGGCTTCCATCTCACTGGCTTGATTCACCTCGACCCGTGCCGCTTGCCAAGCCGACCAATGGCCGGAGACAAGCGCCCAAAGCGACAGGGCTGCCACGTAGGTGATGCTCGTGATCCAGTGCGTGGCGATCGAGACGGGGATCATGGCGAGCCAGAAGATCGTGAACCAACCGTTCACCCGTCGCATGAACACCGGGTCACCCTGTACCGAGGCCCACAGGCTCTGCACCACACTCACAGTCAGCGAAGTATCCTCTAACCCGCGGCCCGTTCAACTAGCGATGTGTGCTGGAAATGATGCGGTCTCTGGGGCCTGTGCCACTCTTGATGCGGCACGGCCCCGGTCACGGTCCGTCGGAGGAGTTCGTGTCGCAGACGGGGAGGGACCTTGTCGCATGATCCTGGGCTCGCGTTCCAAGACGCCGGCGAACATGCCGAAGGGCGTCCCCGACCGCTGGCGCCCGCACCGGGTGGTCGGGTCGTGATTGATCGACTGGACACCCGCGTCCTCGAAAGTAGACGCGCTCCCGCAACAGGCAACCACTCGCAGTTCGTGGGCGGCGATACTGGTCAACACCTGGTCAAGGAGCCGACCGGATCAGACGGTACTCGTCGGTACCCATGTGACGGGCGGAGTTGGCCTTGACCTGCGAAGATGCAGGTCACGGGCAGAGGCTAGTATCTCTTGATAAGGAAGAGGTCGATGGTTCAAGTCCATCCAACCCCACTCCTCAAAGGCCCTCGTCAGAGGGCCTTTCGCTTGTACCAACGCATCGGTGAAGGGTTGGGGGGGAAGACGAGGTACTCGCCGACAGCAGTGGGCTACGCGAAGGTCTGACGTACGCGGAACCGGAACTCGCTCGCGCCGTTCCGCTCCTCCATCCCGACGACCGGCAGTTCGGCGAGCACGCGACGCCAGAAGTCCCGTGCACTGACGTTTCCCGCCAGCGTGAACAGGACCCAAGAGCCGGGACGCTCGGCGAGGATGCGACGAGCCGTGCGCTCGCCCAGACCGCGCCTGCGGGCCTTCGGCACCACGTAGAAGTCGACGACCTCGTGGTCGAACGGCTCGTGGATGTGGCGCGGCGGTGAGGCGATGATCGCGAACCCGACGGCCGAGTCGCCCTCACGAATCACCAGCCGCTCGCAGTCGTCGCGGATCCACCAGTTGTGCCGAGCCGCTTCGGGGCCCGTCCGGGGGCCGGGGAGCCCGAAGTCCTTCCATACGGGGAGGCCGACGTCGTTCACCACGAGGCCCGGGTCCCACGCGGCCAGCTCGTTCAGGTAGGCGACGAGCATGTTGCGGACTGCCAGTTCGTCGAGCTCGGTCCCCGCGCTGATCCGGACGTCCACGCGGGAATCGTCCCAGACCGCGATGTCGTCGTGTCCCCCGGGCTCTGTTTCGGTGACCACCTCGGCGAACTCGTAGAACGCGAGCGCATCCGAACCCCGAGGGGTTCGGGCAGGTGAATCGCCGGCGGCGGTCGTCGGTCTTGAGTGGACGTGTTGACCAGCAAAGATGCAGGTCACGCGCAGCGGCTAGTATCTCTGATAAGGAAGAGGTCGATGGTTCAAGTTCATCCAGCCCCACGAGGGAAGGAGACCCGCCATGGCTGAAGAGACGGAAGCTGGGAGAAAGAAGGGTGGCTTCTTCAGAAAGCTGATGAAGATGGCGGTCTTCGCCGGGATCATCGCGGGCATCGCGGCGATCGTGAAGCGCCGCAAGGGCCAGGACCTCGACGACGTGGAGTGGCAAGAGCTGCCTCCCCCCGCCGGCGGGTAGTGGTCGAGCCAACCTGACGATCCCGCACGTCCTCGGAGGCCCGTGGGTAACCGCGGGTCTTCGTCGCATCTGGAGATGGAGCCTGCGATGAGCGAGGCATGGGATCTCGCCAACGCCGCGGCAACTCGCGCGGGCGTGGTGCTTCGCCCCCTCATGTCGCCTGAGGACGCCGATGGGATCGCTGGGGTGATGCGCGCGACGTGGGGCCAGGACGAACCGATGCCCCGCGAGATGGTGATCGCGCTTGCCGAAGCGGGAAACGTTCCGTACGGCGCGATCGCGGGAGACTCGCTGGTCGGCTACGTTCTGGGGTGGGCAGGCGTGAGCGCCGATGACGGCCTTCACGTGCATTCGCACCAGCTCGCGACGTTGTCCGGAACACAGAATCGCGGCGTCGGCTATGCGCTCAAGCTTGCCCAGCGCGCTCAGGCCCTTGATGCGGGCATCACGCTCGTGCGTTGGACCTTCGATCCCTTGGTCTCGCGAAACGCGTGGTTCAACCTCGTGAAGCTGGGAGCGGTGGCCGACCGGTTCCTGCCGAACTTCTACGGGGCGATGTCCGACGAGATCAATGCCGGAGAACGCAGCGACCGCCTGTTGGTTCGCTGGGATCTCGATCGCTTCGCGGGGGAGCCTGTCCTCTCCGAGGGTCGCCAGGTGCTCGGACGTTCCGGCGACGACCTTGACGAACCCGCACCGATGGAAGTGAGGGCGCCCGACGGGGCGGACGCCGCGCTCATCAGCATCCCGCGCGACTACCACGAGATCCGAGCCCACGCTCCGTCGCTCGCGTCGTCATGGCGAGCGGCGACCGGCGAAGCGTTCACCGCGTGCTTCCAGGCGGGCTACATCGTGTCGGGATTCACGAAAGACTCGATGTACGTCCTGACGAAGGCCGGCGCGTGACGAGCCTGCGGGCCGTGGATCTGCGACTCATCGGGCTGCCGCTGGTGCGGCCGTTCCGGACTAGCTTCGGGACGGAGACCGACAAGGTCTGCGTTCTCGTGCGGGTTGAGACCGACGACGCCGAAGGCTGGGGTGAGTGCGTGACGGGCCCGGATCCCGGGTTCAGCGAAGAGTTCAACGAAGGTGCGTGGCTCGTACTGCGCAAGTTCCTCGTGCCGCTCCTCTTCGGCGCGGGGGAGATCGCTTCGGAAGACCTCGACCGGGTCCTCGTCGGTGTGCGGGGCAACCCGATGGCGAAGGCGGCGCTGATCGACGCGTTCGTCGACGCCGAGCTGCGCGCACGCGGCCTGTCGCTCGCCGGTTACCTGGGGGCCGAGCGCGAACGAGTGGCGTGTGGCGTGTCGATCGGGATCACGTCCACGACGGAGCAGTTACTGGCCGAGGTCGAGGGCTATCTCGCCGAGGGGTACCGGCGCATCAAGCTGAAGATCGAGCCCGGGACCGACGTCGATCGCGTCCAGGCCGTTCGCTCGGCGCATCCCGACATCGCGCTGTCCGTCGATGCGAATGCGGCCTACCGCCTTGAAGACGAAGAGGTGTTCCGGGGCCTGGACGAGTTCGGCCTGCTGATGATCGAGCAACCGCTGCACCACGACGACCTCGTTCAGCACGCTCGCCTTCAGGCGCAGATCCGCACGGATCTCTGCCTGGACGAATCCATCCGCTCGTCGGCACACGCGGCGGCGGCACTCGAGCTCGGTTCCTGCCGGATCATCAACATCAAGCAAGGGCGCGTCGGCGGAGTGCTCGAGGCTCGGCGCGTTCACGATGTCGCCCGCGCCGCGGGAGCCCCCGTGTGGTGCGGCGGTATGCTCGAGACCGGCATCGGGCGCGCCGTGAACGTCGCGTTGGCCGCGATGACTGGCTTCACGCTTCCGGGTGATACGAGCGCCTCGTCCCGATATTTCGCCGAAGACATCACAGAGCCGTTCATCATGGACCCCGACGGAACGATGGAGGTGCCGATCGGCCCAGGCATCGGCGTCGCTCCGCTTCCGGCCCGTTTGGAAGCCTGCACGCTGCGCATCGAAACCTTGCGCCCCTGATGGAAGCCGGTCTCTAGCGGCACTAGGGTCCAGGTCGACGCCTCCGGAACCGATGCCGATATACCGGATCTGACCGAAAGCCTGAAAGAAGGCCAAAAAGAAGGCCAAAAAGAAGGCCAAAAAGAAGGCCAAAAAGAAGGAAGGACGCGATGGACCCCGAGGATCCGACCCGCGAACCGTCTCAACCACCGGACCCGTCCCTCCAGCCGCTCGTCGATTCGTTGATGGCGCAAGCCCGAGAGCCAGAGCCCCCGCAGCGACGGCGCAGGACTCCGATCGTCATCGCTGCGATCGTCGTCGTGCTCATGTTGGGAGGAGCCGCCGCTGCGTTCGTCCTGTTCCGTGGCGCGAGCGAGAAGGTCCTCGACCATGTTCCCGCGAGTACGGACGTCGTCGCCGTTGCCTACCTCGATCCGGCGGCGAGTCAGAAGTTGAACCTGCTGCGGATGGCAAGCAGATTCCCCTCGCTCGGGTCGTCCCAAGAGCTCACGGACAAGGTGAACGAGCAGATCGATCTGGCCTTGGAAGGCACTGGCTTGGACCATGCCGACCTCGGCTGGGTGGGCTCCGAGATCGGCGTTGCCGTCGATGTTCCGAACCTCAGCTCCCCGCACGAAGCCCTGCTGATCGCGACGAAGGATTCGGCTGCGTCCGAGGCGACCCTCCAGTCGTTGCGCGATCGCCCGGCGTCCGAATCCTCCTCGTGGACCTCGGAGTCGCACGGTGGCGTTGACATGTGGATCGGCATGAGCGGCGACGGCGGCTCGGAGATCCAGGCGATCGTGGGCGGCGTGGTTGTCCTCAGCAACTCCCAGTCGATGGTGGAAGGCATCATCGATGCGTCGCAGGGGAAGGTGCCTCGCTTGCAGGACGATGCGGACTTCACGTCGACGATGGCCGACCTGCCGGCGTCGAACCTGGGGTTCGTCTACGTCAACCCGCAGCCCCTGATCGAGACCTTGAAAGGGTCGGCCGGGTTCCCCGCTCTCTCGATCGGCCCCGGCCTCGCGGATCTCGAAGCCATCAGGGGTTTCGCGGCGTCGGTGTCGGCAGAACCAGACGGGCTCGCGATCGACACCACGGAACGGTTCGACCGCTCGAAGCTCTCACCCGACCGGATCGCGCAGCTGAGCGAGCCGCCGCACGCGGATCCACTGCTCACGTCCGTCCCCTCCGACGCGTGGGGCGTGATCAGCATCGAACACATCGATACGACGCTGAAGTCCTTCGTCGACCAAGCCAGAGCGACCGACCCGCTGATCGGCGGGCAGCTCGATGCCGCGGGCGTCCCGGATCTGATCGCGGCCTTGACCGGCGACCTCGTCATCGAGGGCGGACCCGGTTCGTCGCCAACGGCCGCCAGCCTCGGCGGGTCGATCCCCGGTGGTGCCCTGATGTTGGGGACGTCGGACGAAGGGCAGGTCCGGTCCTCGCTCGACCAGCTCGCCGGCATCGTTTCGACCCTCACCCACCTGAAGTGGAACTCGACGGTGTACAAGGGCGTTCACATCCAGGTCCTGGCCACGGGCCAGTTCGGCTTGCCGGTGGCACCCGCCTACGCGATCGTGAACGACGCCGCGGTCATCGCGACGTCCGTCTCGGAGTTGCAGCGGATCATCGACGCGGCGGGGGGTGATCAGAACATCACCACATCCCCGCTCTTCGTTGCGGCGAAGAGCAAGGTGCCCCCCTCGTCGCTGGTCTTCTTGGACGTTCAGGGGTTGGCATCGGTGATCTCCGCCCAGCTCTCTGCGGGCGAGCAGGCGCATTTCGCGGAGATGGTGCAGCCCGACCTCCAGCACGTCATCTACCTCGTCACGGGCGGAGAGAGCACCCCGGATCGGACGAAGAGCCGTCTGTTCATCAAGATTCCGTGAATCACGAGCGAAGGTTCTGTAGAACGAGTGACAAGAAGCGAACCCGGCGTTGACTCCCGAGCGCAGGCGGGCGTAGCGTGCGGCTTGAGAAACCGCTGGGGCCCTCGGGTTCTGGCGGTTTCTCGCATCTGCGGGTAGTTCACGTTTCGCTTCTTCCCCATGCGCTGCTTGTTCCAAGACGCTCGGCGCGCGAGGATACGGCCACGCCCTTCCCTTCCCCGGGCGCTGCGGAGCCATGAAGAAGCGAGTCGTTCGCGCCGAGGAGTTCGAGATCGTCGACGAACAAGGCCACGTCCGTGTTCGGATCGGTCTGTCGAACGACGATTCGCCGTTCTTCTCTCTGCTCGATCCGGACGGGCAGGTGCGCGCCCGGTTCGGGCTCGGGGGAGACGGTTCCGCCGGTCTCGCGATCGGCGACGACAACGGGAAGATCCGCGCAACGCTCGGGCTGTCGTCCGACGGATCGGCGAGCATGGCCTTCGGTGACAAGAACGGTCGGATCCGAGCGAAGTTCGGGCTCGCGCCCGAGGCGTCACCCACGATGGGCATGCAGGTGAAGGACGGCGAGCTGTCGCACGTCTTCAAGCTGGCGGAGCAGGGCTCACCGACGATGGGTCTCTACGACAAGGACGGGAAGGTGCGGGTTCGCCTCGGCCTCGCTGCTGCCGGTTCACCTGTCCTGCGATTGCTGGATCGCGACGGAGAGATGCGCGCGGCGGTTGGTCTGGCGGAGGACGGCACACCGTTCGTGCAGTTCCTCGACGAAGCGAAACAACCCACGTGGACGATGCGATAGGCCGAAGCCGCAGCAACGAGTAGGGGAGGTCACTTCGTGGCGAAGCTCTTTTCGATCAAGCCGTCGATCACGATCAAGAGCCGAACGTTCAACGGGATCCGGGGCTTCGCCGGCAAACCGACGCATCCTCCGCTCACGGACTTCCCGATCGTCGCCTATGTCCTCGCCGCTGCCTTCGACGTCGTGTCCTTCTTCGCGTGGCGGTCGAAGCATGCCAGCTCGACGATCCCCCGCGACGCATTCGTCGCGGCCACCTGGGTGATCATCTCTGGAGCGATCGTTTCGCTCGGGGCGGCGACCACGGGGTTCTGGGATTGGTGGAAGGGGATGGATCGCGATCGCTCGAGCGGGGCTCTCGGGAAGGCGAAGCACACCCAGGTCTGGCGGACCGCCAACTGGCACATGGCCGTGATGCTGACCGTCACGGGCATCGTGGTGATCGACATCGCAGTTCGGCTCTCTCATTACGACCGGCACCATGCGACGTTCGTCACCACGGTCCTCTCGGTGCTCGCGGGGCTCCTCGTGAGCTACGGAGCCACGTACGGAGGCTCCCTCGTGTTCGACTACCAGTTCAATGTGGAGGGGCTCAAGGGCTCGACCGCATGGGACGAGACCGAACAGGACCAGCTCCCCGGGACGAAGTAGCGGGTCGGAACCTCAGACTATCTCGGACGAGGGGTGCCGGTCGAGATGCTCGATGAGCGTGCGGACGCTCGCCGTGGCCACACCAACGACGGTATCCGCTCCGCCGTAATACATACGGACGGTGTCGCCGTCGTTCTCGAGCACCCATCCACAGGGGAACACCACGCCGGGCACGTCCCCTGAGCACTCGTACGGTGAGCGAGGCCCGAAGACCCATTCGCGTCCACGTGCGACCACCTTGCTGGGATCGTCTCGATCGAGCAACGCCAGACCGAGCCGATAGATCGAACCCGACGCCGTCGTGCGCACGCCGTGGTAGCAGAGCAACCAGCCACGATCGGTGAGCAGCGGGGGCGGTCCGAGCCCGACCTTGTTGGCGTCCCACCAACTCCCTCGTCGGGCCGGCAGAAGGATCGATGTATCCCCCCAATACCGAAGATCCGGGCTCCAGGAGATCCAGATGTGGTTCCCGAGGCCGGACATCGCCGGCGCAGGACGGTGCAGGAGCGCCCATCGGTCCCCGAAACGCTCGGGGAACAACGCGGCGTCCTTGTCCTCGGGTGGGTGGAGCACGCCCCGTCGTTCGAACGTCACGAAATCCTTCGTGGCCGCGAGGCAGACGAGCGGCCCGCCCTGCGAGAAGCCGGTGTACACGATCAGGTAGTCGTCACCGATCTTGGTGATCCGGGGGTCCTCGATCCCCCAGTGCTCTTCGAACCGGTCGGGGTCGGGCACGAGACCACGGTCGGGCTCAATGACCCACTCGGTGTACCCGTCCCGGCTCCGCGCGACGACGAGGCGCGACAGCCCGGTCCGGTCCTCCACCCGCACGAGCAGGAGGGTCTCCCCATCGAAGGTAGTCGCGCCAGGGTTCAGCACCGCGTTCACCGTCTGCGGGAAGCTCTCCGCGGTGATGATCGGGTTGCCGTCGAAGCGCTCGAAGACCTCGCCCATGTCGGTGTCGTGAACCATGCGAACTCACCCCCTGCGTCGTTCCATCACATCCAACGCATGCTTCACTCTGTATCACGTGGGCCCCTGCCGTGACAGGGTTCGTTCAGCGAGAGGAGCTGTCATGACGACGGATCGACCGACGCACCTTGGGATGGTGGGCCTCGGTCGTATGGGGTCGAACCTCGTTCGCCGGCTGATGCGCGACGGTCACCCGTGCGGTGCCTTCGACGTGAACATCGCCGCCGTCCAAGCGCTGACCGAGGAGGGAGCCGCAGGCGCCGCATCGCTCGAGGAACTGATCGCGGCGCTCCCGGCGCCGCGGAACGTCTGGCTCATGCTTCCGGCCGGCCCGGTGACGGAAGGAACGGTGACGAACCTCGCCGCCCTCCTCTCGCCCGGGGACGCGATCATCGACGGGGGGAACACGCACTACGTCGACGATCTTCGACGCGCGGAGACCCTCGCGAAACAAGGCATCCACTACGTCGACGTCGGGGTCTCCGGCGGCGTGTTCGGCTTGGAGCGCGGATTCTGTTTGATGATCGGCGCAGACGATGAGATCTTCGAACGGCTCGAACCGATCTTCGCGTCGCTCGCCCCCGGAATGAACGCCGCGCCGCGAACGCGCGGGCGTGAGGGTGAGCCTTCGCCCGCTGAGCTCGGCTACCTCCATTGCGGACCCGTCGGCGCCGGGCACTTCGTGAAGATGGTTCACAACGGGATCGAGTACGGCATCATGGCCTCCTACGCAGAGGGTTTGAACGTCCTCGAGCACGCGGACGTGGGGGTCGGATCGCGCGAAGCGGACGCAGAGACCACGCCGCTGGAGCATCCCGAGCGATACCGCTACGCGATCGACGTCGCGGAGGTCGCCGAACTGTGGCGCCGAGGCAGCGTCGTTTCGTCATGGCTGCTCGACCTCACCGCGTCCGCCCTGCACGACTCGCCGGAACTGGAGGGATTCACAGGACGTGTCAGTGACTCGGGTGAAGGACGGTGGACGTCGATCGCAGCGATCGAGGAAGGGGTTCCGGCCAACGTCCTCAGTGCGGCTCTCTTCACGCGTTTCGGTTCGCGCGGTAACGACGATTTCGCGAACCGGATCCTCTCGGCCATGCGCAAGGGATTCGGTGGTCACCCGGAGAAACCGGCGTGAGCTCGGCAGTGCCCGACCCCGCGACCATCCGGGTTCGGATCGAGGTCGTCGAGGATGCGGTCGCCGTGGCCCGCAGAGGCGCCGTGGAGATCGCGGCCGTGGCGCGCGCGAGCGTCGCGGCCCGGAATGAGTGTGCGATCGCTGTGTCCGGCGGAAGAACACCGTGGGCCATGTTCGATGCGCTCGCTGGGGAGGACGTCCCATGGCAGGCGGTTGATATCTGGCAGGTCGACGAGCGTGTCGTCCCGCGAGGCTCCGAGGATCGCAGCATCACCCACCTCGAGGTTGTGCTGCCGGCACCCGGGATCGCGACGCTGCACGCGATGCCCGTGGACGGGGTCGACCCGCTCGACGAGAACCGTCTGGAAGCCGCCGCGGATCGATATGCGGCGACGTTGCCCGGCTCCTTCGACCTCATCCATCTCGGGCTCGGCGAAGACGGGCACACCGCCTCCCTCGTGCCCAGGGACCCGGTGTGCGCGGTGCGTGACCGCGATGTGGCGGTCACCGGGTTCTTCCGGGGAACGCGTCGCATGACGCTCACGTACCCGGTGCTCGATCGCGCGAAGCGGGTGCTGTGGATCGTCGACGGCGCGACGAAGGCCGATGCCCTCGCGAAGCTCCTCTCGCGCGATCCAACGATCCCAGCGTCGCGCGTTGCATCGCCCGATCAGCTCGCGATCGTCGATACGGCAGCCGTAGGCCGCTGAACCTACTGCTGAGAGGTTTGTCGAACTGAGAAACCCTCAGCGTGTTTCCGCAGGTCAGAGCTATTGCAGAGGGCTGCGACGCTGCACGGAGTTGCGGAGGTCCTCGATTCCGAACTGACCGTCTATAGGATGGGTGCGGTTGGAAACGGTGCGTTCAAAGTGCCTGGATCGGACGCGGGTCTTGGGCCGTCGACATCTTCTCCCAGTTTTCCCCACCCCGATCGGGACCCCTTAGGAGGGGATCCTTGCGCCTGATGAGAGCCGTTCGCGTCGTGGTTGCCGAGGCGGCGACTGCCGACTCCGATCCTGTCCTCGCGCCGATCCTCGAGGCCGAGGGGTTCGAGGTCGTGGGGAGCGCCTCCACCGCCGACGAGCTTCGAGACGTCCTGGCGACGACACAGCCACAGGTCGTCGTGTTCGACGCCGGGATGAGCGCGCTGACCGTTCTCTCCTCTCGCGACTGGGCGCCGGGGTCGGGGATCGTCGTGGTGTGGCCGCCGGACGTTCTGGCGCCGGCCGCGGACGAGCGGGTCGAACCCTCGCGCGCGGCATCCGAGCTGGGCGACGCGGTTCGCAGAGCGAGGCGCGTCTATCACGCCGCCCCTTCCTTTCCTGTGGTCGTGGGAGGGCTGCCGGCCCGAGAGGGGCGGCAAGCGTCGGGTCCGCGCCGCACCTTGACGTTCGCGCTGGCATCGCTGCTGATCGTTCTCGGGATAGCGGCGATCGCCCTCCAACGAGGCCATCAGCCGGGAGAGCTCGCCCGCCCGCCGAGCCCCTCGCCGTCCGCAACCGGCCCGACGGGCCCGACCGGACCTGGTACCCCAGGCGGCAACGGGAGCGGCCAGCCCGCCGTGCCACCAGGCGGTGGGTTCGTGCCTGGCGTAGCCGGTTCGGGTGGGGTAGCGTCTCCGCAGCCGATGGGTCCGTTGGGGCTCACGCATCCGGGAGGCCATGTTTCCGGTCCTGGTGGACCTGGACCCGTGACATCGCCTAACGGAGAGGGGGGGAACGGGCCGGAGGTGCCGCAGGGCAGCGGGAACACCTGTTTCAATGGCTACGGAGACAGCGGTCACCACGGCGACGGCGACAGCGGTCACCACGGCGATGGGGATAGCGGTCACCACGGCGATGGGGATAGCGGTCACCACGGCGATGGGGATAGCGGTCACCACGGCGACGGGAACAGCCGACGTGGGAACTGCGGTCACCAGGGAAACGGAAGCAGCGGCCTCCACGCGAGTGGGGCCGGCGGTTCGACCGGCACGGAGAACGGCAGTCACCGCGACAACGGAAACAGCGATCATCACGGGAACGGGAAGAGCGGTCACCACGCTAACGTGCACTCGGCGCGTGGCCGTCGGGAGGCATGATGGGTCAAGAACCCGGGCACTCGGAGGTTGTGAATAGCCTTCTCGATCTGCAGGCTCATCTGCGCGGCGACTCCCCAGCGCCGGAACCGTCTACCGGTGACACGATGATCGGCGCTCGACCGGCGATGATGTCGGCCAGTGAAGTCGACAATGTCTCGGTCATCGAAGGAGACGTGGAGGTCATCGCGGGATCAGCTCCTCGAGCGGAGCCGCATGACCTCGAGACACCAGCACCACCCGCGCCGGAGTCGACCACCTTCTGGAACACCGCCCGTGCGATCGAGGTCCCTGCTCCACCTGCTATCGACGGCCCGGCGGGATCCGATGTCCCCGGCCCCGCCCTCCAAGAACCCGATCTCGAGATTCCCCCGTCCCCGATCGTCCCTCAGACGCGGGAAGAGCAGATCACCGAGCTCGCTGAGCGGATCGATCGACTGGAGCAAGAGCTGGCGTTCGTGGCCGAGGAACTGTGGCGCCTCGCCGGCGACCCCACACCCCTCGACTGAACGCTCGGCCCGGCTGCCGGCTACCCGCCGGCTTGGCCGTTCGCGATGCAGGCCGCAGTGTCGCCGAGGTCGACATGCGCGAATCGACTCACCTCCGCGCCGGGTGGGATCCCCTTGATGGCGTGCGCAGCGTCGTCTCGCATCTGAGCCTGCGCGAAGAACGCGGAAGCGAGTCCTACGCAGGTCGCCTGTGAGTCTCGGCGTCGATCCCGCCGCCGACATACACGCGATCTACATCGGCTTGCTCAACGGCTGAACCATCTCGCCCGGACCCTCAGCGGTCACTTTCCCCGTCGGACGTCGCGTCCGATCCTTCCACGGCGGGTGCAAGGTCGGTTTCGCGAACTTGCCTTCCGAGGAACCTTCCATACGTTCGGGCACCGGCTGCTTTCCCACGTGATACCTAGGATGGGAGATGGCGGTCGCTCCGGACCGCTCGCGGGAGAGGAGGACGCATGAAGCTGAATAGCGTGCTGATCGGGTCAGAGGACCCTGATTCGCTGGCGGCGTACTACACGAAGCTCTTCGGTGAGCCCGGTTGGAACGAAGGCGGGTACACCGGCTGGCAGATCGGCGAGGGCGGCGTCACCGTCGGTCCGCATGATGGGGTGAAGGGCAAGAACGCTCAGCCCGGCAGAGTGATCTGGAACATCGAGACTCCTGATGTGAAAGGCGACTTCGACCGGCTGAAGGAGGCTGGGGGGACGGTCGTCCGAGAGCCGTACAGGCCGGCGGAGGAAGCCGAGATGTGGATCGCAACGTTCTCCGATCCGGACGACAACTACTTTCAGCTCGTCAGCCCGATGTGACTCGGACGAGAGGAGGAGTCTCGATGCACAAGATCAACCCCTTCCTGTGGTTCGAGAAGGACGCTGAGGAGGCAGTGGAGTTCTACGTCTCCCTCTTCGATGACGCGAAGATCACCGAAACCACGCGATACCTCGAGGATGGACCGGGTCCCGCGGGTGAAGTCATGACCATGGCGTTCACGATCGCCGACCAAGAGTTCATCGCGCTGAACGGCGGGCCCCAGCCTGGCTACACGTTCTCCCCGGCGATCTCGTTCTTGGTGAACTGCGAGACCCAAGAGGAAGTCGACCGACTCTGGGACCGGCTATCGGAGGGCGGTGAGCAGCAGCAGTGTGGCTGGCTCACCGACCGGTACGGCGTGACATGGCAGATCGTCCCCACGATCTTGGGTGAGATGTTGAGCGACCGCGACCCCGAGCGCGCTCAGCGCGTGATGCAGGTGATGCTCAAGATGAACAAGATCGAGATCAAGCCTTTGCAGGACGCGTACAACCACAGCTGATCCGAACTCCACCTTCCCGGAAGTTCATTCACATACCGTGACGGGGATGATCCTTGCCGGCGTCCTGATGGCGATCCTCTCGTTCCTCGGGTTCAGGCACGCCAAGCGGACAGCGAACGCCCCGCCTGCCTGATCGGACGTATCAGGATCACGGGAGGAGAGAAGCCAAGACGATAAAGTTCCAGATGCTCGGCACGTGAACCGAGACTGGAACGTTGGGGACGTAGCTCAGCTGGTAGAGCACCTGCTTTGCAAGCAGGGGGTCGGCGGTTCGAGTCCGCTCGTCTCCACTGAACGGGCGATATGTCTGCAACAGATGCGGCACACCGAGACCTCACCCGAGGCATGGGGTACCCAGATGGGGGATGCGCGCGAACGGGATGCCTCCTAGGATGCAACGGATGCAGGCATTCCCCCCCCAGGCTTCTTCCCGTGCGCTTCGCCCCCTGAGAGCCATCATCGTCGTGTCGTTGGTGGCGGGTGCGTTCGCGGTTGCCCCACCGGCCCAGGCAGCGATCACGCTGCACCTCTGGTCGATGGATGAACCCCCCGGGGCAGGTTCAATGCTCGACTCGGGGTCTCCTTCGCAGACGGATGGCACCTGGCAGGACATCACTGGGGGCGTTCCAGGAGTAACGGGCACCGCGTATCGCTTCAACGGATCCTCCTCGAGGGTCGTCATCGGTGACGACCCCTCGCTCGACGTGGGATCGGATCCGTTCACGGCCACGGCGCACGTTCGATTCACGGTCATCCCGAGCCATGCCATCGGTGGCGACTACGACCTGATCCGGAAGGGGCTGTTCAATACGCCCGGCGGCTTCTGGAAGGTCGAGATCTTCCCGGCCTCCGACTTCCAGCGGGCGGTCGCGCGATGCACGATGTCTGGATCGGTCGGTATCGCCCACGTGAAGGGTGCGCCATACACGCTGAACGACGGCACGTGGCACGACATCTCCTGCTCCAGGACAGATGCGGGGATCACGCTCGTCGTCGATGGAACCCGATATCAGAAAGCCGTCAGTATCGGCTCCATCCAGAACGACGCTCCCGTCACGCTCGGAGCCAAGAGCAACGGAAGCGATTGGTACCACGGGGACATGGATGAGACCAGCCTTCAGATCGGGGCGACGAACTCGCCGCCGACGGCCTTCGCCGCGACAGCCTCTACGACACGGAACACGTCACGCGCGATCACCCTCGCCGGTCGGGACGCCGACACCTGTGAGCTGACCTTCTTGGTTCAGAAGGAGTCGACCCACGGCGGCTCGATAACGGGACTTCAGGACGATCTTTGCACGCCCGGGAGCCCCGATAGCGATACGGCGTCGGTCTCCTACACCCCACCCCCGGACTTCGTCGGTCAGGATTCGTTCATGTACCAGGTTCAGGACGACACGTACATGGACTCGTCTGTGGCTACGGTAACCATCAACGTTCGATCACCGATCTCGCTTCAGGGCTCGACCTGGGGGGGGAACAGGATGGCCAGGAGGCTCAGGCTCGGTGCCCCATCCGGGCTTCAGGTCGGCGATGTCCTGCTGGCTGAGATCGCGGTTGGGGGTGCCCCGCGGATCACCCCGCCGACCGGATGGATCCAGATCCGAACGGACGCGAGCGACGTTCAGAAGCAATCCGTCTTCTACAAGGTGGCTACCGACACGGAGCCCACGACGTACATCTGGCGCTTCTCGAGAGCGAAGCCGGCGGCCGGCGGGATCCTCGATTACCGCGGGGTCGACGCCTCGGATCCGATCGACGCCAAGAGCGGCCGGCTCCACAAGAAGTCCACCAGGATGGTGGCTCGGTCGGTCACGACGACGGTCTCGGGAGACGTCCTCGTGGCATTCTTCGATATCACGAAGAACAACAGCGTGAGGGCTCCCCGTCCGATGACGGAGCGGTTCGATCAGGCAACGAAGGTCACGCCGTATCTGACGGTTGAGAGCGCCGATCAGATCCGGTCCGTCGCTGGCCGAACGGGGAAACGTGTCGCGAGAGCGAAGCTGGCCGGCAAGAGCATCGGGCAACTGGTCGCCTTACGACCGCAGTAGCCGTCGATCAGATCTCGTGATCTTCTATCACAACGACGTCTAGCAATATAGAAGGCACTGCGAGGCCACGAGCCCGGATCCATCACCCGCTTCCGCCGCGTCCAGCACGTCGAGGCTGTCCTGGTTCCAGAACTGATCGTCCGGCGAGGTTGCCTGAAGCCTCGCGGCCGAGCCGTACAGCACGCTCACCGCTCCCGCATCGGCGATCTTCCGGACGTCCTCGCGCGGCACGCCCACGGCAAGGTCGGCGAAGCCGTCGTCGTTGAAGTCCCCGGCCCGAAGCGAACTGCCGAACTGGTCGCCGCCTTGGGCGACCTCCAGCACATCGGGGGTGTTCTGGGTCCAGAACTGGTCGTCGGGCGAGTTCGCCTGAAGCCTCGTGGCCGAGCCGTACAGCACGTTCGTTGCCCCGGCGTGGACGGCGGTCCCCACGTCCTCCCCTGGCGCGCCCACGGCGAGATCGGCGAAGCCGTCTCCGTTGAAATCTCCAGCACTCAAGGTGGCGCCGAACTGGTCCCCCTCTTGGGCGGCGTCGCGCACAACGCGCTTGCTCTGGGTCCAGAACTGGTCGTCCGGCGATATGGACTGAAGCCCGCCGGGCGATCCGTACAGTACGTTGGCCGCCCCGGCGTCAACGGCGGTCCCCACGTCCTCCCCTGGCGCGCCCACGGCGAGATCGGCGAAGCCGTCTCCGTTGAAATCTCCAGCACTCAAGGCGCCGCCGAACTGGTCTCCGCTTTCGGCGGCGTTACGAACCAGAGCGTTGCCCTGGGCCCAGAGCTGGTCGTCGGGAGATGTGGACTGAAGCCCTGTGGCCGAGCCGTACAACACGCTGACCGTTCCCGCGTCGGCCACGGAGCCGACGTCCTCGAGGGGAACGCCCACCGCCAGGTCGTCGAATCCGTCGGCGTTGAAGTCGCCTCCCGCCAGGGAGAAGCCGAACTGATCGGAAGCCTGGCGGGTGTCCTGCAGGCCACCGTTGCCCTGGCTCCAGAACTGATCGTCGGGAGAGGTGGCCTGAAGACCGGTAGCCGAGCCGTAAAGCACGTTCACCGCTCCCGCGTCGGGCACGGCCTTGGCGTTCTCGTCGGGCACACCGACGGCGAGGTCGATAAAGCCGTCGTTGTTGAAGTCCCCCACTTCGAGCGAAGACCCGAAAGCGTCGCCGGCCTCGGCGACTCCTCGTAGGCCACGGTTGCCCTGAGTCCAGAACTGGTCGTCGGGAGACGTGGACTGAAGCCCCGTGGCCGAGCCATACAGCACGTTCACCGCTCCCGCGTCGGCCACGGCCTTGACGTCTTCACCGGGCGCACCGACGGCGAGGTCGGTGAAGCCGTCGTTGTTGAAGTCCCCGGTCGCGATCGAAGTCCCGAAGCGGTCACCGGCCTCAGCGACTCCTCGAGTGCCCGAGCTCGCCTGGTCCCAGAACTGATTGTGAGGGGACAGGGCTTGAAGTCCCGTGGCGGAGCCGTACAGGACGTTCACGGCCCCCGCGTCTACCAACGCCCCGACATCCTCACCCGGAGCCCCGATCGCAAGATCGGTGAAGCCGTCGTTGTTGAAGTCCGCACGGATGGAGCCGGCGGCAGCACCCGCGGCAGAACCGCTGGCGTCGTCCGCTTGGGCGGCAGGGGCGAGCCAGGACAACGTGACAACCAAGAGGATCACCGGGAGTCGGCGCACCGGACGTCTCCTTTCGACCGGGCTCGCAGGGTTAGGGGGTAGGGGAGCTGATGTAGCCCGGAAGTCCTACTCTAAAACGCTTCGGGCAGTCCTGGATAGCCGCCGGCCACGTGGATCCGATGTTCTTGCCTGCGGGACCGCTATCCGCAGGCGGCCCGGAGGTACGCGTGCGGATCGACGGCTGAGCCGTCGTTGGGATGCCATTCGAAATGATCGTGGGGACTCGCGGCGTCGCCGGTGATCCCGACGTAGCCGATCACCTGTCCGACGGTGACGTCGCCGAGCGTCCCGTAGCCGGACAGGTGCGCGTTGTACACGTGTCCGAGCGGTCCCGACACCCGCACGCCCAGGCCCCCGAGCTTGCTGCTCGTAGCGGATGCGTAGCCGTCGAAGGGCGCGATGATCGGCGAACCGAATGGAGCCGCGATGTCGTTTCCCATGTGGACGTGGGGCTTGATCTTGCGGATGCGAACGATCGCCCCGAAGTCGTTCGAGATCGACGTCCAGCCGGTGACCGGACAGCGTTTCAGGATGCCGATGGTGTTCAACCACTTCGTCAATGCCTTCCGCCGACGCAGCAGCGGAGGGAGTTGGCGATGGACTTGCCGGCCTAGGTGGTTCAGAGCGGTGTGTGCCCACCCTCCCCAGATCGTCCATCCCACGTACTGGATGTCAGTAACCGGCGACGTGGTGCCGGGGCCGTTGATCGTGTGCCGGAGGTCCTTGAGCGTGCTGTCGATGCTGCGGACGGCTCGGGCCAGTGGGTTCAGCTGGTGTTCACGAAGCGACTTCGTTCTGCGGATCTCCCGCTCCACGTGGTGAAGTCGCTGCAGGTGGCTCGTGACGGGAGTCTGCGCGCTCGCCGCGCTCGCGAGCGCGGTCGAAAGCAGAACGGCGAGCATCACCCACGCCGTCGCACGCCGAACCGATGCCAGACCCAAAACCGACTCCCGACCGAGAGGTCCCGATGGGGGCCGTATCGGCACGGACCCCGGTCCACCTTGAGAAGGGGTTGGCGGCAGCGGCTGAGGGGTGTTCATCGGGGGGAGTTTCTTTCGGCTTCAGATAGCGAGGGGATCGACCGCGTAGGCATCGCGCAGTCGCTGGTCGACCTCTTCGGCGTCGAGCAAGCGCCGCGGCTTCATCCCGTAGCGACAGGCGAGCTCGAGGTGTATCTCGCAGAGCGGAACGAGCTCCCCACGCGGGAACCATCCCACGATCTCGGGCGCGGGGGAGGGGGCGCCCCACTGCCAGAAACAGAACTGACAGACGAGGCGCAGTCGCTGGGGATAGCCGAACTGAGCACGATATCCGTGTTGGTGTTCGATGACGCGACCCCAAAGGGCCACGCGCCCGAGCACAGCCGGCGCCTTCGCTTTCCTCAAGAGGTCCGGGTCGTGCGCTCCATGCAGGCCGCACGTGCAGTCGATATGCGGCGACGCATGGAAACGCGCCGCTTTGCACGCGGCTTCGGCAACCTCCAGAGGTTTCCACGGTCGTGACCTTCCCGCGACCGGGCGGAGCAGCATGCCATCGCCGTCGCGGTGTCCACTCAAGGCCCAGGCGCGCCAAGCGATAACCGGTTCCTCTTCACGGTCGACGGCGAAGCCGTGGGTAAGCCACAGTTCGGACGACGTCATCCGGAACGCTCAGGGGAAGTGGGTTCGTGCACCGGCGACGCCGGTTCGGAGATCGGCTCGTGCACCGGTTCGGCCGGCGCAGGTGCGATCTGCGGGTCAGGCAGGGGAAGCGGCCCGGGAACGGGCAGCGTCATAGGCTGGATCTCGATGATGCGCTGGGGTCGACCGATGTCCATGGAGCCCTCCGCGGTGATCGAAGGGCGGTCGCGCGTGGCCCGCCCCGGAAAGCGAGCCTACTCCGAGCGCGGATCTGGCGGAACCCCCAGATGTGGGGGTCGTGAACGACCCCACCTATGCCCGTACGAGCTGGTAGATCCCCCCGGGATTGCTGAAGTAGATGCGCCCCTGGGGCGAGACTTCCATCGAATAGATCGCTCCGCCCGGCTCGTCGAGGATGCTTACCGGTGTGCCGAGGTCGTCGCGCGCGGAGTTCAATCCAACGCGGCGCAGGACGCCGTCGTTCACGTCGCCGAAGAACAGCTTTCCCCGAGACGCGGAACCGAGCCTGCAGCCATGACAGAACGCCGCACCGGTGATGCCGAGCGTCGTACCGAAGAAGGCTTTCGGCAAGAGCTGCGGGTCGGGCCCACTGTTGTTCGTGTCCGTTGGAGGTGTCGAACTGCCGCAGGATTCGTTCGAGCCCCACGCGAAGTTCCCCCCACGCACGATCAGGTTCAGCTCGTCGTTGCACTCGGGTCCGTTCTCCGTTTCCCATAGGCGGTGGGTCGACGGGTCGAACGCGAACCCGAAGGAGTTGCGGATGCCGTACGCGAAGACCCGGTTCCCGAACGGGTTGCTCGCGACCGGCTTCCCGTTGGTGTTCACGCGGAGGATCTTGCCTCTCAGGTTCGAGGAGAGGTCCTGGGCGTTCAGCGGGTTGGCGTTCTCGCCGATGACGATGAACAGGCGTCTGTGCTGACCGAACAGGATCCGGCCGCCGTTGTGGTTCGTGGCCTTGCTGAGTGGTGAGTGGAACAAGATCTTCAACTTGTCGACGTGCCCGTCGGAGACCGATAGACGGATGAGCTCGTTCTGGATCGGCCTGATCGTGGTTGCCCGCCGCGTGACGTAGACGTACACGAACGGCTTCGCCGGCCACTGCGGGTGCAGCGCTATCCCGAGCGCCCCGCGTTCGCCGCTACCGTCGACGCGTCTGATCCGGTACACGGTCTTGACGGAGCCTGTGGCCGGGTTGAGGATCCGAACCCGCCCGGTGCCGCGTTCCAGGAACCAGATGTTGCCTGAGGGGGAGAAGGTGAACCCTGCGGGATCGTCCAGCCCGGTCTTCACGGCCTTGTATCCGATGGCAACACCGGGTGCCAACCCGCTCCGATCCCCAGCCGCATGAGCCGACGCCCCTCCATTCCCCGCGTAGGCGGCCGTCGACACGACCAGCGCCAACACGAGCGTGACGAGCATGATGCGAGTACGTCTCACCGATATCTCTCCTTCGTCCCAGCGAGTCCCATTAGCATGGAGGCGTGACTCCGGCGCCTCCTTCGATGTTCGGCACCCCGGCGCTTCGGACCGAAGACCCCCGGTTCCTGCTGGGGGAGAGCCGATATCTGGAAGACGTCCCGATCGAGCACGCGCTCCGTGCGGTGTTCGTCCGGTCCATGATGGCGCATGCGCGGCTCTCCGGCCTCGACGCGTCCCAAGCGCGCTCGATGCCCGGGGTCGTGGCGGTGTTCACGGCCGATGACCTCGATCTCAAGCCCCTGCCCCCGAGCGGCAACGTCGAGGGGGCGGGCGGGACGCTCGAGGGCGGGTTCAGGCGCGAGGTGCTCGCGCGCGATGTCGTTCGGTTCGTCGGCGAACCGATCGCGGTCGTTCTGGCCGAGACGCTGGCTCAGGCGTTAGACGCCGCAGAGACGGTCCTACCCGACGAAGAGCCGATGGAGGTCGTCGTCGACCCCGAGGCGGCGGCAACCGAGGGAGCACCGCTCCTGTGGCCGGAGACCGGTTCGAACATCGTCTACGAATTCTCGGCGAACTGGGACGAGGGTGACCCGCTCGAGGGCGCCGACGTGGTCGGCCGGGGTCGCCTCGTCAACCAGCGGCTCGCGCCGGTTCCCTTGGAGACGAACGCGATCGCCGTCGTGCCGGAGGAGGACGGCGGGTACACGGTATGGGTCTCGACACAGGTGCCCTTCGACATCCGAGACGATCTGGCCGAGGTGCTCGGGGTCGACAAGAAGAAGGTGCGCGCGATCGCCCCCGACGTCGGCGGCGGGTTCGGCGCGAAGCTCCAGACCTACCCCGAGTACCTCGTCGTGGCGGCGGCCGCGAAACGGGTTGGTCGCCCGGTCAGATGGGCCGAATCACGGAGCGAGAGCATGCTGGGGCTCACACACGGACGCGCACAGGTCCAGTTCGTGGAGATCGGGGCGAAGCGCGACGGCACCGTCGTAGGGATGAAGGTCGAGTTGCTCGCCGATATGGGCGCGTATCCGATCGGTGCGTTCCTGCCGACAACCACGCAGGAGATGCTTTCCGGTGTCTACGCGATCCCGAAGATCGCGTGCCGCGGCCGCTGCGTCGTGACCAACGCCACGCCGGTCGCCCCGTACCGGGGAGCGGGCCGACCCGAAGCGACCGCACTGGTCGAGCGCGCGATGGACCTCATCGCGGCCGAGCTCGAGATGGATCCCGTCGAGGTCCGGCGGAAGAACCTGATTCCGCCCGGAGCGTTCCCGTACACGACGGTGATGGGGACGACCTACGACACCGGCGATTACGAGCGGTCGCTCGACGCCGCGCTTCTGATGGCCGGATACGAGGACGTGCGCGCCGAGCAGGCCGTCCGTCGCGGGCGTGGCGATCACCTCTGCCTCGGTGTCGGCGTGAGCTGCTACGTCGAGATCACGTCGTTCTCCAGCAAGGAGTTCGCGTCGGTCGAGGCGCATGAAGACGGAACCGTGACGGTGCTCGCGGGAACGACGCCCAACGGGCAGGGACACGAGACGGCGTTCGCCCAGATCACGTCGTCGGTGCTGGGCGCGCCGATGGACGCGATCACCGTTGTGCATTCCGACACGGGGCTCGTGCCCCGCGGTGACGGAACGTGGGGCTCGCGTTCTTTGCAGGCGGGCGGCTCCGCTGTGCTGGAACAGGGCCTCGCCGTGGCCGACAAGGCGAAAGCGATCGCTGCGCACTTGCTGGAGGTCGACGAGGCTGATGTCGTTATCGGAGCGGAGGGATTCTCGGTGAGCGGCGCACCCGATCGGTCCGTGTCGCTAGCAGATGTCGCCGCCGCAGCCACCGACCCCGCGAGGCTACCGGAGGGCATGGACACGGGGCTGCGGTCCGAGGGCGTGTACCGCCAGCCCGGATCGACGTTCCCGTTCGGGGCGCATGTCGCGGTGGTCGAGGTCGACACGCAGACGGGCGACGTGAGGGTCATCCGCCACATCGCGGTCGACGATTGCGGGCGGATCTTGAACCCGATGCTCGTGCAGGGTCAGGTGCACGGAGGGCTCGGCCAGGGCATCGCGCAGGCGTTGTACGAAGAGGTTCGATACGACGAGCTCGGCAATCCGATGACCGGGAACCTCTCCACGTATCAGATGCCGTCGGCGGCCGAGCTTCCTCGTTTCGAGACGGCGAACACCGAAACCCCGACGCCCTTGAACCCACTGGGAGCCAAGGGGATCGGGGAATCGGCCACGATCGGCTCGACCCCCGCGGTACAGAACGCGGCCGTCGACGCGCTCGCGCACCTGGGCGTGCGTCACCTCGACCTGCCGCTCTCGCCCGAGCGCGTCTGGTCCGCGATCCGCTCGGCGACGAGGTAGCGAGCTCCTCCCAGGCTAGAACCAGCCGCGCGTGTGGCCTGCGTCGGCGACGCGCTCGATCGCGATCTCGTAGGCAGCGGCGCGCGGCGAGATCGCGTTGGAATTCGCTCTGTTGAGCGTGGCGTCTGTTGCCGCTTCCATCAGCTCCTTGAGGCGTTGGTTCACGCGCTCCTCCGTCCAACGCTCGCGTTGGATGTTCTGCACCCATTCGAGGTAGCTGACCGTGACGCCGCCCGCGCTGCTGAGGATGTCGGGGACGACCGTTACTCCGCGCGAGACGAGTGAGGTATCTGCCTCGGGTGTCGTGGGGTAGTTCGCGATCTCGAGGACCAGGTTGGCCTGGATGCGGTCTGCGTTGTCGACGCGGATCGCTTCCTCGAGCGCGGCCGGCGCCAGCACGTCGCAGTCGACCGCCATGAGGTCGGGACCGTCGATGTCGTCGGCGTACTTGTAGCCGATCACGCTGCCGGTGCGGTGTTTGTGACCCAATACCTCGTGAGGGATCAGGCCCTCGGGGTTCAAGATCGCGCCCTTGGAGTCGCTCACCGCGACGACCTTGTAGCCCATCGAGTGCGCGAGCTGTGCGAACCACGACCCTGCGTTCCCGTATCCCTCGACGGCGACCCGGATCTTCTCGCGGGTCCACCCACGTTGGTGCGCGATCCGGTCCAGGCAGACGAGCGCCCCGCGGCCGGTCGCCGCGTCACGCCCGAGCGAACCACCCAGTGAGACCGGTTTGCCGGTGATCACCGCGGGGGAGTCACCGTGGATCTTCGAGTACTCGTCGTACATCCAAGCCATCTCGCGGGCGCCCGTGTTCACGTCCGGCGCCGGCACGTCGCGGTAGGGGCCGACGACCATCTCGATCGCCGCGAAGAAGTTCCGGGACAGGCGCTCCATCTCACCGTCCGACAATCTCTTGGGGTCGATCTTGACGCCGCCCTTTCCGCCTCCGAAGGGGACGTCGAGCAACGCGGTCTTCCACGTCATCAATGCTGCGAAGCACCGGAACTCGTCCAGCGAGGCGTTCGGATGGAACCGCAGCCCTCCCTTGAAGGGACCTCGCGCGCCGTTGTACTGGACCCGCCAGCCCGGGTAGACGTTGAGCGAACCGTCGTCCATCGGAACTCGGATCTGCACCGCGACTTCTCTGCGGGGGGTGGAGAGCACCGACCGAGAGGCCTCGTCGAGCTTGAGCCGATCGGCCGCCTCGTCGAAGAACCCGCGAACCGCGTCGAACAGCTTCATGGATCCCACCCCTTCCGTCGCGTCAACCACCTGGCAGTGGTTCGGACACTAGCGAATCTCTCCGCTGGTGGGTAGGTCGGCGCGTTATTCCGGTAGCGGGTCGTTCGCCCGGACGCCGCGGAGCCTCCTGCTACGGTGGCTTCGTGCCCGGCTGGCTCCATCTCCCCATCGCGATCCTCATCGGTGTCTTCATCGCGGTGATCGGGCTGAAAGCCATCCGGATGGTTTCGTCGAACCCCGTCGAGAAGCGCGACGAACCCGAAGACGTTGAGGACCTGGAGGTGTTCTTCGTGTGCGGCGAGTGCGGCACAGAGTTCCGGGTCACCCGGCTCGGCGAGCTACAGGTTCCGCGGCATTGCGGTGAGCGGATGCAGGTGGTGCGGCGACCCGCCGGCGCGGTCTGAGCGCGGGCTACGTCCAGAAGGTCGTGCCGATGAAGCCCAGGGCGATGAGACCGAGTCCGACGAAGAGGAAGAGCGACGTGCCGTTGCCGTGCGTGGTCGGCATCAGTCCGATGTAGTTCAGAACGATCACCATCACGCCCACCCCCATGACCCCGAGGACCATGGGGCCGTACCAGCGGGGACTCGCTTTCGACTGCTTCTTGCGCGCAGGGCGCAGCTGGTAGCGGGTTGCGGACTTCTTCGTTCTGCCTTTGGACTTGGGCATCGCGCTAGGGATGGTACGGGACGAGGCGCAGGGTGGCGACCGTCGCTGCCTCGACCGCTTCCTGACTGAAGGGAAGCGGGTGGTAGCGGCCCGATGCGTACAGCTCGGTCTGGTCGTTCCAATGCGGCGACGCGGGGTTGCCGCTGATACCGGCGGGAAGCACGCCGATCGAGCGGTCGAGGTCGTCGAGGTCGTACACGGCGCGCCACGACGGGATCACGGCCGCGTCGTAGCCGTCGCGCCCGTCGAAGCCCCCGTTGGCGATCGTCTGCTCGTCGCCGCCCAGCTCGATGTCGGCCGCCGCAAACAACGGTTCGAGACCGGGGATCGAAGCCAGCGGACTCGCGAGACGGAGGTGGTGGAGCGCGCCCCAGCGCCAGCCCGTCGGATCGTCGCCGAGCCGTTCCCGGAGCTCGGCGATCGCGTCCTCGAGAGCGGCGTGCAGCAGAGCGTCGTCGAGCCAACGGCCGAGCTCGCCGTCGCGATGTGCACGCAGCGCCGCCGGCAGGACCTCGCACTGGAAGATCTCGCGCCACGCGTGGTAGTGGCGGAACAGATCCTCCCCCAACCGAGGTTCGAGCATCCGGCGCGCGATCGCGCGCGACCACGCGTTGAACACGGCTGCCGGAGCCGAGTCCGCCCGCATGTCCGCGTCCCAACCGCGCAGCAGGTCGAGCGCGTCGCGCTGCTCATCGGTGTGCGGTTCGAGCCCGAGCATCAGCGGAAGCATTTCGCGCGCGGGTAGGGACACGGTGTCGAGCTGGATCGCCGTCATCGAATCGAGGTCGTGGGCGTCCGACGCCGAGAGCAGCTCGGTGATGCGTCTCGCGCGGTACGGCGTGTGGAAGTCTTCACCGATCAGGTGCGGGTAGCGCTCGTCGTGGATCCGGTTGTTCGCCGTCGCGAGGAACCCACGCGTGGGATCCTTCGCCCACGGGAGCTCGTCCGGAGGGATGAAGCCGGTCCACTCGCGTTCCGACGTCCAGCCGGGGACGGGTTCGGTGCCGTCCCCGGCCGCACGGATCGGGATCATGCCGCTACAGGTGTAACCGATGGTTCCGTCGACGTCGGCATACACGAAGTTCTGGCCGGGGCATCCGATGGCGAGCGCCGCCGAGCGGAACTCCTCGAAGTTGGTGCCTCTCGCCGCGTCCAAGACCAGCGAGGGTCGGATCGAGTGTGCGAGCCCGGTCCAGCGCAGGGCGTATGACTCCGTAGGCGGCAGCTCCACGAACTCCGGATGCAGGATCCCGCTGACGAAGGTGTCGAGCAGCGGCCCGTGCCGCGTCTCGCGGACCTCGAGCACGTGCGGCGACGACCCGCGAACCGCGATCTCTTCGCGGTGGACGGTGACCGGTTCCCAGCTGCCGTCGTACTCGGCTGCGGTCCGATCCTCGTTGAGCCGTTCGACGTAGAGATCCTGGACGTCGCCGGAGACGTTCGTTACGCCCCAGGCGTGATGCGCGGTCGTGCCGATCAACACGCCGGGTGAGAACGCCAGCGCCACGCCACGCGCTTCGTAGCCGGGTGCGGACAGGTGACACTCGAGCCACGCACCCGGCTGCAGCGCGAGCAGGTGGGGGTCGTTCGCCAGGAACGGCTTGCCCGTGCTGGTGCGCGAACCGGCCACAACCCAGTTGTTCGACCCCTGCCCCTTCGGGCGCGGGGCGGCATCGAGGATCGCATCGAGCAACGCAGCGTCGATCGAACCGGCCACGACCTCCGGCGGATCGGAAGGCAGAGGTGGCAGCAGCATCGCCACAGCGTCGTCACCGGCGCGCTCACGGATCCACGTTCGGATCAGCTCGACGTCCCAGTTCCCACTGAGACTCCAGGCGAGGAACGAGAACGCAGCTGCCCACGAGCCCTCGTCGTCCGGCAGCTCAGGCTTGAGGTCCAGGAGCATGTATTCGACCGGAGCAGCCGGCATGGCCTCGACCCACGCGAACACGCCGTCTCGGAAACGGGCGTGCATCTGGCGGGAGGCGTAGTCCCAGTCGGCAGCGATGCGCGCGCCGGCCCGATTGAATCCGATCGTGCGCGCGAAGCGGTCGTCGGCGAGCGTCCGGTCGGCGAAGACCTCGGAGAGCCGTCCGTTCGCCGCGCGCAACAACAGGTCGAGCTGGAAGAGCCGCTCGCCCGCGTTCACGAATCCCTGCGCGAACCACAGGTCGTCGAGGGAGGCGGCTCGGATGTAGGGGACGCCCCATGTGTCGCGACCGACCGTCACCGGCCCGGCAAGCCCCTTCACGGTAAGCTCACCCTCTTCGGGAAGCAGCGCAGCCGACGCGGCGGTTCGCAGCTGTTCGACGAAGTCGCTCATGGAGTCCCAGGCTTCACGCGCGGGTCAGACGACTCTCACGTCGACGCCGGCGCCTCAGCCGTCGCGCGGTCCAGCCGCTCCAGCCACACGGCCGCGCCGAGTGATTCGAAGATCGCGCGGGCCTCCTCCAACAGCGAGCTTCCCGCTGCCTCTCGACCCTGCGAGTGATACCACTCACCCTGTTCGGTCAGAGTGGCGGCCAGCCAGAACGGGACTCCGCTCTCTCGGAAGAGCCCCGCGGCGCCGCCGAAGAGCGCGTCGACCCCGTTCTTCTCGCTAGCCTTCTCGCCGGTCGCGACGGCGAGCCGCGCCTTGGCTCGATCCACGAGCGCCCGCGAGACCGGTGAGATCCGGATCGACGTCATCCGATCGCCTCGCTCGATCAGCGATCCGACGCGGTTCAGATCTCCGAGCGCGAGGGCGGCATCGACGGCTTCGGCGAACCCTATCTTGGTACTGAGGGCCGTGTCTCCGGTCTTGTCCGAGAGGTCCAATGCACGCTGCGCCGCGGTGAGAGCGTCCGCGTGCTGTCCCGTGCTGTTGAGGAACGCCGCGCGTCCGGCTGCGAACGACGCGGCCTCCTGGACGTCTCCCGAGTGTTCGAACCGCGCATAGGTCGTGAAGACTCCCGCTGCCGATCCCGGCGTTCCACGGTTCCCGTGGATCAACGGAAGGATCACGACCGGACCGACGACGTCGTTGATCGCCTCCTCACCACCCAGCACTTCGTCGAGGCGCGTCAGCGCATCATCCCAGCGACCCATCAGGAACAGGGGGATAGGAACGTCACAGAGCAGGTAAAGCAGCCAGAGCCGATTGCCGATCCGCCTGGCCAGAGCCAAGCCCTGTTCGTAGACGTCGAGCGCGTCTTCGTAGCGATCGATCCTGTACAGCTGATCCGCCATGTTGAAGTACGCCCGGAGTGCCGGCTGGCCCAGATCGTGCTCAAGGGCGATCTCCAGGGCGTGGCCGACGAGCGCGAGACTCTCTTGCGGCCGGCTCCGGTCCGAGGCGATCAACGACTTCGAGTTGAGCGCTTCCGCCGTTACCTCAGGAAAGACCAATCGCTCTGCGATGTCGAGTGCCTCGTCGAGTCGAGCCGCAGAGAGCGCGAACTCGCCTCGGAAGTAGTGTGCGCGACCGAGCAGAGCGGCGAGCGCCGCGAGGTCCTCGTCGGGCTCGTCTTCCGAGAGCACCGCGTAGGCGCGTTGCAGCCGTTCCGCCGCTTCATCGAGATGGCCCTCGGCCCACACGGATTGTGCGAGCTGAGCGGTGACGCGGGCGGCCGGGTGCGTCTCTCCGATGGACTCGTATCCTTCCAATGCCTCGTTCAGCAGGGCGTTCGCTTCGTCGAGCCGAGCCCCGACCAGCGCCATCTTCCCGGCTCTTTCGACCATCGATATCCGTTCGATCCCCGGCTCGCTGAGCTCGGCTGCCTGCCGGAAGTAGTGTTGCGCCTCGATGTTCGCGCCCAGCGATGCTGCCCGCCCTCCCGCTTTCTCGAACATGCCTCGGGCGTTGCTCCTTATGTGGGCGGCGTCATCCGAGCCCGGGTCGAGCTCGTACGCCTGCAGGTAATGGGAGGCGACGACCTCGACCACCTCGTCTTCGTCGCCCTGCCAGGTCTCACGGATGAACGACGCGGCGGCCACGTGCTTGGTCTTCCGCTCTTTCTTGGAGATCATGTTGTACGCGACCTGCCTGACCAGATCCTGCAGGAACGAATATTGCCCGCGTTCCGGTGATCGGGGGTCGGACTGAAGGCTCAACAGTTCCTTCCGAACCAGCGCGGTGAGGATCGGGCCGAGCTCTGCCTCGGGCAACCCCGATACGGCGGCGACGCCCTCCTGGAAGAACGTCTTTCCGAGGACCGAGCCGTCCTGCACCACTAGACGTTCCTGCGGCTCCAGACCGTCGAGTCGCGCCGCGATCAGGGCGTGCAGCGTCTCGGGGACGTCGAGATCATCGATCGGTCCGGTTGGCCGATAGGCGGAGCCCTCTTCGACGAGGAGCCCACGGTCCAAGAGCATCCGGACCGTCTCCAGTGCATAAAGAGGAACGCCCTGGGCGCGATCGAGGATCCTGTGCTCCACCTCATTCGGCAGACCGGGGATGAGCCCTGCGATGAGGTCGTGCATCTGTTGCTCCGACAGGGGCTCGAGATAGATGGAGGTGAAGTTGCGCTTGCCGGTGCCCCAGTTCGGGCGGCGCTCGGCGAGCTCGGGCCGGCCCAGGGTCACGATGAACAAGCGCGAGTTCCGCGACCATTCGAGCAGGTACTCGATGAAGTCGAGGAGCGAGGTGTCGGCCCACTGGATGTCCTCGAACACCATGACCGTGGGGTGGCGGTCGGCGAGCCGCTCGAAGAACAATCGCCACGCACTGAACAGCTCGTCGCGGTCGCCCGCGGCGCCGTCCTCTACACCAAGCAACGTGGCGACCCGCGGTTCGACCCATCGGCGCTCCTCCGCGTCCGGCATCTCCGCCTCGAGGAGCTCTCGGAGCTTGAACAAGACGGCGGACCCGGTCTCGTCCTCCGCGATGCCGCAGCGCATCTTCACCATCTCGGCGAGAGCCCAATAGGTGACGCCGTCGCCGTAGCTCGGACACCGGCCGCGGTGCCAGTTCACGGTCTCCGCCAGGCCGTTGAAGTACTTGTAGAACTCCCACGCCAGGCGTGACTTGCCGATGCCGGCGGACCCGGTCACCGAAACCAGGTGAGCGTGGCTCTCGTCCGCCGATGCGTGGAACGACTCCTTGACCAGGCGGAGCTCGCGGTCGCGCCCGACGAATGCGGCTTCCAGGCCCGCCGCCTTCTGCTCACCCCGCGCGCCCGAGACGACGCGGACGGCTCGCCACAGTGGGAGGGGCTCGGCCTTGCCTTTCATCTCATGGGAGCCGGCATCTTCGTACGCGATCGCGGCGTCGGTGGCCCAGCGGGTGGACTCGCCGACGAGCACGGTGCCGGGTTCGGCGGCTGACTGGATCCGGGATGCCGTGTTCACCATGTCGCCGACGACCATGCCTTCGGCTTCAGCCCGCGTGTCTACCGCTGCCTCTCCTGTGAGAACGCCGGCTCTTGCCCGCAAATCTGGCGCGCCCACTTCCGCCCCGAACGCCGTTACCGCCGACACGAGGTCGAGGGCTGCTCGCACCGCCCGCTCTGCGTCGTCCTCGGTCGCGACCGGGGAGCCCCACACCGCCATGACCGCATCGCCGATGAACTTCTCGATGACCCCGCCGTAGCGACCGATCAGTTTCGTGCACGTGTCGAAGTAGCGGGAGAGGAGGCCTCTCACCTCCTCGGCATCGCGGGATTCCGACAGCGTCGTGAAACCGACAAGGTCGACGAAGAGAACGGACACCAGCCGACGCTGTTCCGCGGGGATCTCGCGTGAACCCGCCGTCATCGCCGGAGTGGTCGCAGCCGCCCGCATGGTATCGGCCGCCAACGGCGCGCCGCACTCCCCGCAGAATTTCACCGTCGAGCTATTCGGGGCGCCGCAGGCGGAACAGAGACGAGCCAGCGCAGAGCCGCACTCTCCGCAGAACTTGCGACCGACCTCGTTCTCGAAGCCGCAGGACGAACAGCGCACGGGAGTCCTTTCCTGATCGGACGACCCCAGGACCAGGAATGCTACTCGGCCGCGCCCGCGCGCACGTTCCCGAGCCAGCTCGAGTACAGCGACGCGTACACCCCGCCCGCGGCGACGAGCTCGGCGTGGGTGCCGTCTTCCACGATCCGCCCTTCGTCGAACACGAGCACGCGGTCCGCATGCTCGGCCGTCGAGAGCCGATGCGCGATCGTGATTACGGTCCTGCCCGCCGAGAGCCGGCGCAGCGCCTCCGTGGCTCGTTTCTCGGTCGCGGGATCGACCGCGCTCGTCGCCTCATCGAGGATCAGCAAGCCCGGCCGGTCGATCTGTGAGCGCGCCAGCGACACGAGCTGCCGCTCGCCCACCGAGAGCGCCTCGCCGCGTTCGCCCACGGGGGTGTCGAGGCCTTCCGGGAGGCTCTCGACCCAGTCGGCCAGTCCGAGTTCCTCGAAGGATGCCTCCACCTCACGATCGCTCGCCCCGGGTCTGCCGAAGCGAACGTTCTCGCGCACGGTCGCGTCGAACAGGAACCCGTCTTGGGGAACCATGCGGATCGCTCGCCGCCGGGACTCGGGCGCGACCTGTCGCAGGTCGACGCCCTCGATCCTGATCGTTCCGGCGACCGGGTCGGCCAGCCGGGCAAGGAGCTTCGCGAAGGTCGTCTTCCCGCAGCCGGTCGCACCGACGATGGCGACGTGGCCGCCCGTCGGGATCGAAACAGAGATCCCTCGCAGCACGGGCCCGCCCTCGGAATAGGCGTACTCGACGTTCGAGGTCTCGACCGAGAGTGCCCCCGGGGCGAGCTCGACACCGGGCTGTGGCTCGACGATCTCGACGGGAAGATCGAGCACGGTCAGGATCTTCCGCCAGCCGCTGATCGCGGTCTGGGTGTCCGCATAGACCTCGGGGATGTCGGTGAACACGTGCAGGAACACGTCGGACAGGAAGATGAACGCCGATACCCGGCCGAACGTGAGGCCCCAGCGAGGACCGAACGCGGCACCGATCGCGATGATCGACGACACCGCCATCGCGTAGAACAGCGTCGACAGGGGAAAGAGCGTCGCCGAGCGCCAATGCGCGATGATCTGCGCCGCATACCGTTCATCGATCGCACGCTTCACGCGACGGTCCGTGTGCTCCTCGAGGCCGTAGGCGCGCACAACGGCTGCACCCATCACGCTCTCGCTAACTTCGGACAGCATTTCGCCGACGCGCGTGCGAACGAGGTCGAAGGCCTGCGTCAGCCGGCCCTGCATCGCGGACACGATCCACAGCAGGGGACCGACGAGCAGGACGACCGGGATCGTCAGCTGCCATGAATACACGAGCATCAGCACGAGACCGCCGATCACCAACGCGACCGAGATGATCCACGCGATGCCCGCGTACTCGGTGAACTGCGAGAGCGTCTCGATGTCGGCGGTAACTCGCGAGACGAAGACGCCCCGTTTCTCTGTGGACTGGTCGGCGATCGACAGTCGATGGATGTGCGCGAAGGTCTTTACGCGCAGTGACATCAATGCTTGCTCGCTCGCGCGCACCAGGCGTTTTGCGGCCGCCTTGCTGGCCAGGTAGGTGAGCACCACGAGGAGAAGTGCCACCGCACACACCGAGAGGACGAACCGCGGCCGGAACCCGCCCGTGAAGCCGTGGTCGAAGATCAGCTGAACGAGAACGGGCGTGACGAGCGTGGACACGGTGACGCCGAGCGAGATCACGACGGTGAAGCCAAGACCGGTCCGCAGCTCGGGGGATTCACGGAGCCCCCGCTTCAGCACGTCCCACGCACCGGTCAGGTGCGGCGGCACCGGCAGGTCGTCGTCGAGGAGCGTGACCTCTGACCCGAGCGAACTCATCGCTCCTCCCGCTCGTAGGCGTGGATCATGGCCGCGTAGCCGGGGATGTTCGACAGCAGCTCGTCGTGCGAACCACTCGCGGCGAGCCTCCCGTCTTCGAGGTAGAGCACTCGATCGGCCAAGCGGATCGTGGATAGGCGGTAGGCGACGACGACCAGGGTCGTGTGTAGCTCGCGTCGGAGCCCGTCGAGGATCTGAGCTTCGATGGTCGGGTCGACTGCTGACGTCGCATCGTCGAGGATCAACAGGCGCGGCTGCCGGACGATCGCGCGCGCAAGCGCGACCCGCTGCCGCTGACCTCCCGACAGCGTGTGCCCGCGCTCCCCGACGATCGTGTCGTAGCCGTGGGGTAGCGCTCGGATGAATCCGTCGGCCTGCGCCAGCACCGCGGCGCGCTCAACCTCCTCGGGGCCGGCCCCGGTGTCGAGCGCGATGTTGTGTCGTACGCCGGACGCAAACAGGAAGCTCTCTTGGAACACGATGGCGGTAGCGTCACGCAGGGATCGTGCATCGACGGTGCGCAGGTCGACGTCCCCAACCCGGACCACGCCGGTCTGCGGATCGTCGAGTCGCACGAGGAGTTGCGCCAGCGTGCTCTTGCCAACGCCGGTCGGTCCGACGATCGCGACCGATTCGTCCGTCTCGATCCGAAGCGTCACGTCGTCCAGCACGACGGCGTCGGCGTAGGTGTACGTGATGTGGTCGACGTCGACGCCGAGTGACCCGTCCGGAAGCGAGATCGGACGGGTCGCCGGTTCGACCGTGATCGGCTCGGCGAACACGAGCGCCAGACGGTCGTAGCCGACAACGGCGCGCGGCAGTTCGGACAAGATCCATCCGACGAATCGCATCGGCCAGGCGAGCAGTCCGAATAGCGTGACGAACTCCACCAGCTCCCCGACGCTCACCGAACCCCGCGACACACGCCACGAACCGACGGCCAACAGCGCCACCGTGCCGAGGGCCGGCAGCGCCTCGAGCGCGGGTTCGAAACCCGCCCGGATGAACCCGGCTTGCACGCGCTGGTCCCGTAGCTCGCGCGCCTTCACCGCGAGCCGTTCGGTCTCGGCGTCCTCGCGACCGAGGGTCTTGACGATGAGCGCGCCGTCGATGCTCTCGTGCGCGACCGCAGATACTTCCCCCAGCTTCTGCTGGGTGCGCCTCGCCGGCCCCTCCATCCGCCGCGCGAAGCTGCGGTTCATCAGCGCGAGCGAGGGGAAGAGCACGAAGCCGATCACCGCGAGGACCGGATCCGTCGCGACGAGCGCGATCAGCGAGAACAGCACGAGGAACGTCACACCGCAGGCGAACGGGACGGGGTGGAGCACGTCGACCGCCGCTTCGACGTCGGCTTCCATGTGCGCGAGGAGTTCCCCGGTCGGCGTCTCCCGGTGGAATTGCATCGACAGGTCCCGGTAGCGGTCGGCGACGCGGGTCCGAAGCGTCGCCATCACCCGCGACCCCGTGACACCGCTGTAATACCGACGGACCATGATCCCGATCGAGCGGATCGATCCGGTCACCATGATGGCGGCGACCGCTATCCAGATCTTCGACGTGGCCACGCCGCCGGAGAACGCGGGCCGAACGACCCGGTCGGTGACCCTCCCCAGCACGATCGTGAGAGCGATCGAGCCGACCGCGTATGCCAACGCACCGCTCACGGAGGCGATGAACGGCGTCGGGTGCATACGGACGTACGACCAGATGAGCCTCACCCCGCGCGAGAAGATCCCGCGCTCGAAAGCAACTGGGGTCTGGACCTGCGTCTGCATCGAACCTGAGCTCCCTCTCCGACCACGGAATCCTACGAGCGGAATCTGGAATGATGCTCCGCATGACCGAGCACCGGCCGTGGTTCACGACCTGGCGGGCCGGCGTGCCGAAGACGCTCGAGCCCTACCCCGAGGTATCCGTCTACTCGATGCTCTCAGACGCCGCGACCGAGTTCCCCGACAGCGTGGCGCTGGCCTTCCTCGGCAAGCACCTGACCTATCGGGAGCTGCTGGAGGAGGTCGACCGGTTCTCAGCGGTGCTCTCGGGCCTCGGCGTGCAGAAGGGAGACCGTGTCGGGCTCCTGCTTCCCAACTCACCCCAGTATGTGATCGCGTGGTACGCAGCCGCGCGGATCGGCGCGATCGCGGTCGGCAACAACCCGCTCTACACGCAGCGTGAGCTGCTTCACCAGGTCAAGGACTCGTCGCCTCGCGTGATGGTGGTGCTCGACCAGCTCTACCCCCAGTGGTCGGCGATCGCCCACGACGCGGGGGTCTCCGAGATCGTCCTCACCAAGCTCACCGACTACATGAAGTTCCCGCTAAACATCCTCGCCCCGATCAAGTTCAAGAAGGACGCGAAGAAGGAGGGCAAACCCTGGCCCCCGGTGCCGGCCGGCGCGCCCGCGAAGCCATGGCGCGACCTGATGCGAGGCGCCGGTTCGATCCCACCGGTCGCCACCCTCGACGTGCATGCCGATCCGGCCGCGTTCGTCTACACCGGGGGAACGACCGGCCTGTCGAAGGGGGCGATGCTCTCGCACCACAACCTCGTGTCCAACGTCCGGCAGGTCGCGCCGTGCATCGTCGGTTTCGAACAAGGGAAGGACGGCGTCATGTGCGTCCTGCCGTTCTTCCACTCCTTCGGGCTGGTTGCGATGAACTTCGGCATCTCCCAGGCGGGGAAGCTGGTCTTGCTGCCGCGCTTCGAGTTGCACATGACCCTGAAGCAGCTCGCGAAAGAGCGCCCGAGCTTCTTCCCGGGCGTGCCCAGGCTGTTCGTCGCATTGAACGAGGCTCCCGAGACGCCCAAGTACGACCTGAAATCGGTGAAGGCGTGCATCTCCGGCGCCGCGCCGCTGTCGCGGGCCGTGGCCGATCGGTTCCGCGAGGTCACCGGAGGCGCCGTGCTCGTCGAGGGTTACGGGCTCACGGAGTGTTCGCCCGTCATCTGCGTCAACCCGTTCGACGCGCCTCGCCCGGGCACGATCGGCATCCCGATCCCCGATACGGACTGCAAGATCGTCGATCTCGAGGACCCGGACAGCGTGCTCCCATCCGGCGAGCGTGGCGAGCTGTGCGTCAAAGGCCCGCAGGTGATGCTCGGCTACTGGAACCGGCCCGAGGCGACCGCGGAGATGATCCGCAACGGCTGGCTGCACACGGGCGACATCGCGGTGATGGACGACGACGGCTTCTTCCAGATCGTCGACCGGCTGAAGGACATGATCATCGTTTCGGGCTTCAACGTGTACCCAACCGAGGTCGAGGCAGTGCTCATCCGCCATCCCAGCGTGGCGAAGGTGTGCGTGATCGGCCTGCCCGACGACCGGACCGGCGAACGCGTCAAGGCATACGTCGTGTTGAAGGAGAGCCAGACGGTGACCGCGGACGAGATCGTTGCGTGGAGCCGCGATCCTGAGCAAGGCCTCACGGGCTATCGCGTCCCACATGAGATCGAGTTCCGTGATTCCCTGCCCGAGACACTGATCGGCAAGGTGCTCCGCCGCGTGCTTCAGGAAGAAGAGCGGGCGAAGCTGGCAGCGAGCGGCCGAACTTCGTGAGAGGCCCCTCGACACCGTTTCGCGTCGATCTCGGCGACGGCGCAGTCGTCGGGAAGTACGTGCTCGGCGACCTCGAGGAGCTCTGGGCCCTGATCGAAGGAGAGCGTGAACGGCTCGACCTCTGGATGCCCTGGGTCGCAGGAACGACGACGATCGAACACCAACGAACATGGCTCGAGCGCGTGGTCGCGAACGAGCGGAGCCTCAACGGCATGGGGATCTGGGTGGGCTCGGAACTCGCCGGCGGGATCGGCCTCGAGGCCGACGTGTTCGGGATCGCCGGTGAGATCGGCTACTGGATCGGCAGCGAGTTCGAGGGCGCGGCATCGTCACGCTCGGGTGTCGGAAGCTCATCGATCACGGTTTCTCAGAGCTCGGCCTGCACCGCATCGTGATCCGTGCGGGCGTCGAGAACGAGCGGAGCCGCGCGATCCCGGAACGGCTCGGATTCACCGAAGAAGGCGTGGCGCGCGGCGAAGGCAGAGGCTCGCAGGGCTTTTACGACCTCGTCGTGTACGGCCTGCTCGAGGACGAGTGGCCGACTCGGTGAGCGACGGCGGTTTCGAAGCCGTCGTGTTCGACCTGTTCGGCACGCTCGTGCCGGAGTTCCCGCGAACGGAGTTCTACGACTCGGTGCGCGGGATGGCAGCGATCGTCGGCGCAGATGAAGCGGCATTCCTAGAAGGGTGGAACGACACCGCGATCGGCAGGCAGACCGGTGCGTACCGCGACGTCGCCGGCAACGTGCGCGGGATCTGCGAGGCGCGCGGAGTCGACGTGGACGAGGGCTCACTCGTGCAAGCGCTCGAACTGCGCGCCGGACTGTACCGGCGATGGTTCCACTCGAGGTCGGGTGCACTCGAGACGCTGACCACACTCAAGGAGCGCCGGTATCCGATCGGTCTCATCAGCATGTGCGCCCCCGACACGCCCGCGCTCTGGCGGGCCTCGGAGCTCGCGCCTTTCGTGGACGTCGAGGTCTTCTCGAGCGAGGTCGGCCTGCGAAAACCCGACGCTGCGATCTATCGGTACGCCTGCGAGAAGCTCGGCGTCGATCCGCGCGCCTGTCTGTTCTGCGGTGACGGTTCATACGGCGAGCTCACCGGCGCAGCCGCAGTCGGCATGACCCCGTACCTGATCGCCGATCCGACGGTCATCGTCGAGGACCAACTCCGTCCGGAAGGCGAGAACTGGAACGGCGCGACGGTCGGCGACCTCCGCGATCTGCTCCCGCTGTTTCCCCCGAGAGGCTGAGTCAACCAGAGCTCGTCGAGGACCCAACGCGCGAGGTCGCGAGCTCATCCAGCCGCGCGAGCCACGGCTTCGCTCCGAGTCGTTCGAATATCCCGCGGGCCTCGTCGAAGAGCGGTTCGGCGTCCTGGTTCCGGCTCTCTCCGACGAGCCACGTTCCGTAGTCGAGCAGCGTCGTGGCGAGATGGAAGACGGCCGAGATCTCGCGGAGCGACCCGACGGCTCCCTTGAAGCGAGACTCGACGTGTTCGGTATCGCCCGTCTTGATGTCGAGGCGGGCGCGGAACCGCTTCCAGTGTGCATCGAAGAACGGCGTTCGCTCGGCCGGAGGGAGCGTCCCGACGAGGTCGAGCAACTCCTGCACCTTGTCCAGATCGTCTATCGCGAAGGCGGCTTGGAGCCCAGTCACCAAGGCTTCCTTGACCCCTTCGGACGACATCCCCAACGATTCCCGGGCGTCGATCGCGATGTGGGCGGAACGGACTGCCTCCTCGAATTCGCCCGTTTCGAGGAACACGGACGCCTTGCAACACGCATATACCAATCGCTCCTGAACCTCGGCGGAATCGGCCAACTCGGAAAAGACACCGATCAATCGTTCGGCCTCTTCCCGCTCGCCCCTGTTGACACTGACGAGCACCTTCGTCGTCAGGTAGCCGACGAACCCCCCTCTGTTCTGTGTCCATTCCCCCTCCGGGAGCTCATTGGCAAGCTCGAGCGCCTCATCCCACTCCCCCAGCGTGAAGAGTGCATAACCATGGCCGAGGAATGACCACTCCCAGAACCTGTTCCCGACGCGTCGAGCGAGGGCGAGACCGTCCCGGTCGAGCGCGACGGCCTCGTGATACTGGTCGGAGCGAGGCAGCATGTCGGCACCGTTGTAGTAGGCGCGCAGCGCGGCGGAGGGCTTGTCGCTCTCGAGGGCGACTTGCAAGGCGAACTTCAGGAGGGCCGTTGCTTCCATCGGACGACCCGCTACGTTCAGGATCAGCGACTTCGTATTCAGTGCCTGCGAGAGCACCTCGGGGGTCCGCAGCGCTTCGGCGATGCGCAGGGCATCCCCGATCCTCTCCATGGCCTTGTCCAGGTGTCCGGCGAAGAACAGGAAGCGACCGAGCTGTGCCGCGAGCATGGCGAAGTCCTCGTCGGGCTCCTCGCTCGAGAGCAGCTCGAATGCCTCCTCCATCATCTCGAGCCCGTGCTCCAGACGTCCGCGGTTCCACATCTCCTCCGCGAGACGAGCCGAGACGCGGGCGGCAGGGTGACTCGCGCCGGCCCCTTCGAACAGAGCGATCGCCTGCTCGAAGTGCGCCGAGGCGTCTTCCGAACGCGACGCCGTCGCCGAGGCGATCCCCGCTCGCTCGTGTAACTCCGCTTGCACGAGCGGATCGTCGGCGAGTCCGACCGCCTGCTCGAAGTATCGCTGCGCCTCGGCGGGCGCCGCAAGAGACGCTGCACGCTCCCCCGCACTAACGAGATGCTCGCGGGCTTTGTCGCGGATCTCTTGCGCATCCTCCGCCTCCGGAGCGGCTTCGTACGCGCTGAGGTAGTGCGCGGCGACGACCTCGACGATCTCTTCCTCTTCGCCCGACCAGCTCTCCTCGATGAATGCGGCGGCAGCGAGGTGCTTAGCTTTCCGCTCTTTCTTCGACAGCGTGTCGTAGGCGACCTTCCGCACAAGGTCTTGGAGGAATACGTACTGACCGCGCTCGGGGGAGCGTGGGTCGGCCTGCAGAGAGACGACCTCCTTACGAACCAGCGAGGAAAGGATCGGTTCGACCTCTTCCTCGGAGAAACCGGAAACCTGGGCGATCCCTTGCTTGAAGAACGTCTTGCCCAGGACCGCGCCGTCTTGGACGACGCGTCGTTCCTCTGGGGAGAGCCCGTCCAGACGGGCCGCGATCAGTCCGTGCAGGGTCTCGGGTACCTCGAGCGACTCGATCGGACTCGTTGGCTGGTAGACGGAACCCTCCCGCGCCAGCAGGCCACGGTCGAGCAGCATCCGGACCGTCTCGACGGCATACAGCGGAACGCCCTCCGCGCGGTCGAGGATCTGTCCGCGAACGTCGTCGGGCAATCCGGGAACGAGTCCTGACAGCAGCAGCTCCATTGACTCGGCGGAGAGCGGCTCGAGATAGAGCGAGGAGAAGCTCCGCTTTCCCGTGCCCCAGGTCGGTCGCTTCTCGGCGAGCTCGGGTCGTGCGAGTCCGAGGATGAAGATCGGCAGGCTTCGTGACCACTCGAGCAAGTACTCGATGAAGTCCAGCAGACCGGCGTCGGCCCACTGCATGTCCTCGAACACCATGACGACCGGGTTGCGCGCCGCCATCCGCTCGAAGAAGATCCGCCACGCCGAGAAGACGTTCTCCTGGTCGCCGGTGACCCCACCTTCGAGCGCAAGCAGGTGGGAGAGGCGGGGTTCCACCCACTTGCGCTCCTCTGCATCGGGGATGAAGTCCTCGATCGTCGAGCGCAGCTTGAGCAATGCAGAGGCGGAGTCCTCCTCCTCGGCGATGCCGCACCGCATCTTGATCATGTCGACGAGGGCCCAATAGGCGACCCCTTCCCCGTAGGACAGGCAGCGGCCCCGGTGCCACAAGGTCACGTTCACGAGACCGTCGATGTACTTCTCGAACTCCCAGGACAGGCGCGACTTCCCGATGCCGCCGATCCCGGTAACGGAGACCAGTGAGGCCTTGCTCTCCTCGGCCGAGGCGTGGAACAACTCCTTGATCATCCGCAGCTCTCGATCGCGCCCGACGAACGGCGCCTCCAATCCGAGGCTGCGCATCGAGCCCGACGATCCGGCGACGATGCGGACGGCGCGCCACAGATGCATGGGCTCCGCCTTGCCCTTCATCTCATGGTCGCCGGCGTCCTCGTACACGACCGAGGCCTCGGAGGCGTGCATCGTGGAGTCACCGACGAAGACATGCCCCGGCTCCGCCGCCGACTGGATCCGCGACGCGGTATTCACGAGGTCGCCCGCGACCATTCCCTGCCCCTCGGCGCCGATCGTGACGGCCGCCTCTCCGGTCAGCACACCCGCTCGCGCCCGAAGGTCGGGGGCTCCTGCCTCCGCCCCCATCTCTGTCACGGCTTTGGTGAGATCGAGCGCGGCTCGGACAGCTCGCTCCGCGTCGTCCTCGGTCGCGATCGGCGCTCCCCATACCGCCATCACCGCGTCGCCGATGAACTTCTCGACGGTTCCGCCGTAGCGCGCGATCAGGGTTCGGCACATCTCGAAGTACGACGACAGGAGCTCGCGTACCTCTTCCGCGTCCCTCGTCTCAGAGAGCGTCGTGAAGCCGACGAGGTCCGCGAAGAGGACCGACACGAGGCGTCGCTCGGCTGTGGGCGTCCCGGGCCGAGCGGTCGCTTGAGCAGCCTGCGGGGTCGCGCCGCCCGTGAGGGCCGCGCCACATTCACCGCAGAACTTGTGGCCCGGGATGACGGCAGCGCCGCACGAAGGGCAAGAGTAAGCGAGCCGTGCGCCACACTCGTGGCAGAAACCACGATCCGCTTCGTTCTCGGTGCCGCAGTTGGGGCAGGTCATCCTGGGCACGTTACCTTGAGAGCACGGGCGGCTGCTAGACGCAGACCGCGCCGTAAACCCTGACCGGGTCGGTTCGGCTTGCGGGCTCGCACCTCAGCTACGCGGATGGCACTCGACCGGTGACGGCAGTCCCCTCACCTGGGGCGCTTCGAACCTCGAGCGTGCCGCCGAGGGCGTCGAGGCGATCCGCCATCCCCTGCAAGCCCGTCCCGTAGCCGATCGAGGCTGGGTCGAACCCATCGCCGTCGTCGGTGACCTCGAACGTCAAGCTGCCGTTGATCTGGGTCAGCCTGACGGACGCCCGAGAGGCGTGCGCGTACTTCGCGACATTCTGGAGTGCCTCGAGGCTGCAGAAATACACTGCCGCCTCGACCTCCTGCCGGTACCGACCGACGTTGTCCGCATCGATGTCGACCGGCACCGGTGACTTTCGCGCCTGCGATGCGATCGCGTCAGGGAGCCCTTTGTCCGCGAGCAACGGCGGGAAAATCCCGCGGGCGAGGTCGCGTAAGTCCTCGAGGGCGGTTCCTGCATCCGACTGGAGCTGCTCAAGGGTCGCCGCGGTCTTCTCCGCGCCTTCTCCCGTCGCGAGGGTCTCCGCAAGCCGAAGCTTCACGGCTAGTGCGACGAGCTGTTGCTGAGCCCCGTCGTGGATGTTGCGCTCGATCTTGCGGCGCTCCTCGTCCTGTGCGGCGACGAGGCGCTGACGCGACGCGCGAAGCTCCTCGATCAGCCGCACGTTCCGCAGCACGAGCCCGGCCTGTGAGGCAAGGTCCTCGACGAGCTTGCGCCTGACGGGCTCCATAGGGTCTGAAGGCGGCATCGCCACCGAGAGCGCCCCAAGCAGGTCCCCTTGGTGGAGCACGTCGACCGCGTCTGGGGGGAGCTCGGTTGGGACCGAGGCCTCCGCTGGCCAGACCGCGGCGGGTCGGAGCTCGCCTCCCACCCGCAACCACACGGCGGCTGCCTCCGCACCGGTCCCGGCGGCGAGCACCTGCGCCATGCGCGGGAGCACGTCGTCCGCGGCGTAGGCCTCACCGACTCGGCCGGAGAACTCCGAAAGCACCTCGTAGGGCGTGGCACGCTTGCCGTACACGAGCCGGTCGGCGAACCGATGCGCACGCTGACGAACAGGCTGGAAGGCGACGGCAACGACCGCCGCCGCGACCGCCGAGAGCAAGACGCTTTCCCGGCTTCCCCCGCTCGAGCCGATCAGCAGGATCGGGCCGACGACCAACGCCATATACACGGCGGTAATGAACACCGCGATCGTCCCCAGCACGATGGTCTTGCGGATCACGACGTCGATGTCGTACAGGCGGTATTTCAGGACCGCGATGGCCGCCGCGGCGGGGATCAGCGGGATCCCGACCGGTCCTAGCGCCGACGGCAGATGGAAGAGCGGCGATGTAAGGATCACGCAGCCGATCCCGATCGCGGCGGCGAACGCGATCCACCTGAGCTGTTGGCGTTCGTCGCCTCGCGCTCGCCGGAGTCGGACCACCACAGAGGCGGCCGCGGCTAGGCCGAGCACGAACGTCAGCAGGATGCCGTCGACCTGGAGGTTGTACCCGAGCTTGAAGCTGGTCGGCGCCGAAGACGGCGCGTTCTCCCCCAGGTTCACGAGCAGCGGGCCTCGCACCGACCACCCGGTGACTGCGATCGGCACGACTACAAGGAAGAGCGCGACGCCCGACAGCCAGGCGATGGGCCGCCATCGACGGGAAGGCAGGTGACCGTCGGGGAACAGGAGGATCAGGAAAGTGAACAGCACTACGATGCCGGGACTCCACGTGAACGTGCCGAGCCACGACATGAAGCCTCCGAACGGCAACATCCCGGGGCGTTCCACGAAGGCGCTCGTGGCCCACTCGGTGCTGAGAGCCGCAAGACCGAACGACACTCCGATCCCGCAGAACAGCCACCCGATCGGGTTGCCGGGCCGGTGGGCGGCGATGAGGGCTCCGAGCACGGAGAAGGAGATCACGATGAGGATCCCGAACAGCCCGAAACCGGCGAGCGAGCTGTTGTCGAGCTTGGAGATCCAGAACGCGCCGCCGAGCAGGGCGAGGGAGAGAGACGCGGCGCCCCATGCCGTGATCGAGGTAGTTCGCTGCTGCATCCTCACCTCTCTTGCGTGAGTCTGCCGTCATCTTGCGCGCTCGAGGCATGCCGGGGAAGGGGCGGTCCGTAGGCTCGTCGATGCCGCTCATCTGAGGAAAGGAGCCCAGCGGACCGCCTGATGCGACTCGAGACTGTGAAGTTCCCCTACGCGTCCGCCACTACTCGCGCTCGGAGACGCTCACTGAACACGACGTCATGGGGAAGAGGCCTAAGTTCCTCGGCTGTTGCCTCGACGCCGTGGACGTGCAGGAGCCCGGCGAGCCACTCCCGAGGATGTTCTTCCTGGTTTTTGTCGTCGGCTGGCATCCGTCCCTGGCGAGCCGCTTGCGGTACTCGTCCTCGGTCACGAAGTCGCACCACGCACCCAAACCGACGATGACCACGGCTACGTGGACGGAACCCGACCGGTGACGGCAGTTCCTTCACCTGGGGCGCTTCGGATCTCGAGTGTGCCGCCTAGGGCGTCGAGGCGATCAGCCATCCCCTGCAAGCCGGTCCCGTAGCCGATCGAGGCTTGGTCGAACCCATCGCCGTCGTCGGTCACCTCGAACGTCAAGCTGCCGTTGATCTGGGTCAGCTTGATGGACGCCTGCGACGCGTGCGCGTACTTCGCGACATTCTGGAGTGCCTCGAGGCTGCAGAAATACACGGCCGCCTCGACCTCCGGCGGGTAGCGGCCGATCCCGGGAGCATCGACAGCGGTGGGCACTGCAGCCTTGCGGGCCTGGGAGTCCAGGGCTGCCGCGAGACCTTGGTCGGCAAGGAGCGGCGGGTAGATCCCTCTGGCAAGGTCCCGGAGGTTATCGAGGGCATCGATGGCCTGAGCCCGCAAGCCGTCCAGTAGCTCAGCAACCCCCGGCGCCTCCTTGGACGCCAGGTTGCGGGCCAAGCCAAGCTGAACGCCGAGCGCTACAAGCTGCTGCTGGGCCCCGTCGTGGAGGTTCCTCTCCAAAGCCTTGGCTCGCTCGTCCTGGGCCGTGACGATCCGTCGACGGGACGCCCTCAGCTCCTCGATCAGTCGGACGTTGCGGAGTACGAGTCCTGCCTGAGCCGCGAGATCCCGCACGAGCTTCTCCTTGGATGGGTTCATCGGGTCGCTCGGCAGCGCCGCCACGGAAAGGGCGCCCAGGAGCTCGCCCTGGTGCCGCACCTCGACGCCATGCTCGCCGTTTGGAAAGACCCCGGGCCGATCGTCACGGATCGCCACAGGGGGCAAGGTTCCGTCCGTCGGCCACGACGCTGCCTCCCTGATCTCGTTCCCCGATCGCAACCACACGTGCGCCGCGACCGCCCCGGTCCCCGTGGCCAGGATCTGCGCCATCCGGGGCAAGACGTCCTCCGAAGCGTAGGCGCTCGCCATCCGATCGGAGAACTCAGACAGCACCTCGTACGGCGTCGCCCGCTTCCCGTACACGATCCGGTTAGCCAGACGCTGGGCCCGCTGTCGCACCGGCTGAAAGACCACAGCGATCACGACCGCGGCGACGATCGTGAGAGACGAGTTCCCTCGCTGGCCTACCGCGGTGCCGACGCCTACCACGATCGCGACGTACACGCCGGTGAGGAACGCCGCGAGGGCGCTGTACAACACGGTCTTGCTGATGATCACGTCGATGTCGTAGAGGCGGTACTTGAGGACGGCGGCGCCGATCGCACCCGGGATCCCGAGCGCGAACACGAGGAAGAAGAGGAAAAAGGTGAAGTTGCCGAGGGGTGGGTTGTCGCAGTTGCACGAAACCAACTGGGTCACGACGGCGAGTAGCAGGAGTCCTTCGGTGCCGGCGGCGAATGCCAACCACTTGATCTGCTGACGCAGCTCGCGATCCCCTCGGCGGAACCGGATGATCAGCGCCAGGAGGGATGCGACCAATCCGACCACACTGATCCATGCGGCTGCGGTCAGGATCGTCGAGATGACGTTGGAGAGGCTCTCGATGCCGATCGGGTTCGGGAACGAGAGCCCGACCTCGGGCGAGAGCGGCTTCGGGTTCACAGCTAGGACGACGAAACCGACGACCGCCCCCGCGATTCCCAAGCCCAGAAACGGACGCCATCGAGGCGAGGGGAGGGTCCCGGTGGGGAAGACCATGAGCATGAAGGCGACGGGCGCGAGGGACGGGATCCACATCGTATTAGTGAGTGCGGCGACCATGCGCGGAGCAGGGAGCGAGCCGGGATGGCTGATTAGCCCGACCTCCGGGTACACGCCGCCGACGGCGACGACAGCGCCAGCAAGCCCCGCCCCTATCAGGATCCAGCCGATCACGTTGCTACCCCGTCGGGCGATGAGCGACCCGATCGAGGCGTAGACCAGCGCCGAGAGCCCACCGAGCAGGCTGAAAACGAGGTCGCTGTCGCGAAGGTCGTGTCGGGCGACAAACGTCAGGACGAGGTCCGCGACCACAAAGATCGCCGTGACGACCCACACCGCCCAAGCAGACCAGATGGTCGCGCGTTCGCTAACCGGGTCACCTCCCGACCCGATTGTCTACTGCAAGCCGTAGAGGCGGAAGCGTGGTCGGCCTTCGAGTGCGATATAGCCCTTCAGTTCTTGTGGAGCCTGGGGTTGCCGTGCTCGACTACGGGGATGATTTGCGGAGCTGCAAGCTCGTGGGCGAGCGCCGCGACCGGCCCGACAACGAGGGTGGCCGGTGGTCCGATGGGAACAGCGGCCGCGAGCGCGGGTAGGTCCTTCAACGTAGCCACGACCGAGCGCTGGTCTTCGGTTGTGGCCCACTGCACGATCGCGGCAGGCTCGTCGGGCGACCTGCCTGCCGCGATCAACGTGACGCAAGTTTCCGCGAGCTTTCCGGCGGCCATCAGCACGACGAGTGTGTCGGTCGCCATGGCCACCTTCTCGAGGTCTACATCGTCGCCGTGCGCTGCACTACCGGTGACGACGGTGAAGCTGTGCGCCAGGCCCCGGTGTGTCAGCGGGATCCCGGCAGCCCCGGGTGCCGCAACGGCGCTCGTGATGCCGGGCACGACCTCGACCGGCACGCCCGCGCGGACGCACGCGAGAGCCTCCTCACCGCCGCGCCCGAACACGAATGGGTCGCCGCCTTTCAGACGAACCACGGTCTGGCCTAGTTGCGCGCGGTCGACCAGCAACGAATCGATCTCTTCCTGGGGCATCGCCGGTCGGCCGGGTTCCTTGCCCACGTAGAGGCGCTCGGCGTGCACAGGCGCGAGATCCAGCAGCGCGGGGGGAGCGAGTCGGTCGTAGACCACGACATCGGCGACGGCGAGCGCTTCCGCACCGCGCACCGTGATGAGCTTCGGGTCACCCGGGCCGGCGCCGACGAGGAACACGGTTCCAGGCATCGTCGTCATGCGGACACGCCTTCGAGTAAGCGTTCGCGGAGAACCGCTCGCAGCTCGTCCGCGCGCTCGGCTCGAACCATCGACGCTGCTTCCTCGGGCTCTAACGCGGCGGCCCAGCGTCGGGCGCGCTCGCCCAGATCGGGCAGCAACGGCATCGTTTCCTCACGCACAGAGCGGATCACCGCCAGCACCTCGGCCCACTCCTCGCCGAACTCCTGCTCCAATCGGACACGCAGCCGTTTGGTCAATGCAGGCGACGCGCCACCGCTGCTGATGGCGAGGACGAGGTCTCCACGTCGAACGATCGAGGGCATCGCCCAGTCGCAGTTCGGGATGTCGTCAACGATATTGACCAACACGCCGCGATCGCGCGCAGAGCGCGCGATCGCATCCCGCGAGGTCTGATCTGCCGCCCAACCGATACAGACGAACGCGCCGTCGAGATCCTCGGGAGTCCACTCGCGTCGTTCCACACGCACGCCATCGATTGACCCGAGCTCGTCCAGCCGCCCCGTCGGCGCCGTTGCGATCACCACGACGTCGATCGCACCCCCGGCAACGAGCGCCTCAACCTTCCCTTCGCGCACGGGCAGCGATCCGATCACGACGACGCGACGGCCGGAAAGTTCCAGCGACACCGGAAAACCGAACGTCACGCTCATGCCTCCCCGGCCGCGAGCTCGGACACCTCGGGCGAAGCCCCAGCCTTCTCGCGGTCGGACTTGGAACCCGCGAGCTCGACGCTGCAGTGGATGCCGCACTCCTTACGAAGGATCGCCCAGGAACCGCGCCGCCGTGGCGCGGAGATCGGGTGTCGCGTCGAGCACCTCGTCGGCTGCGACACCGGCGAGCGGGCACCCGAGAACCACACGCGGCGTGTCGCCGCAGGCTTCCTGCGTCGTGAGCCCGGTCGACTCGAGGCGTTCCCAGATGGCAGGGACGTCCTCGATCCGAATCCAGTGCAGCTGAACGTTCTGGCGGTCGGTTACGTCGGCGACATCGCGCCCGTACGTCTCGCTCGCCCAGGCGATTGCGCGCGCCTGCTCGGAGGTCATGCGTCCACCGTCCACGCGGATCCGCATCATGAAGAACTCGTCCTCGAGCTCTTCGGGCTCCGCGGAGCCGGTGCGATCTCCCGGCACGCCCGGCTTACGTTGCGTGTACAAGCCCCACCAGCGGAGGCGCGACCGGAGGTCCTGCTTGCCAACCGTGCGGAACCCGCCGGGCGCGAAGATCCGGTCGACGCGCTCGCGGACGTTCAGCCCGTCGTCCTCTTTCTTGATCTGCTCGGCGGTGTTGAGCGGCTCGTGGTAGCTCAGCGCCCACTGACCCTCGCCGCGCTTGCGGGGGGTTCGGGTGCCGGTGGTGTCGCTCACGGATACGTCCTCGCTGCTCGGTGTCTCATTTGGGAAGCCCGGAAACGGAAGAAGGCCGCTCGCGGCGGCCTCCGGAGGAACGTTGGGGAGGGTGCTAGGGCCGCACGAGGTCGGCGCCCATGGTCGCCGGGGCGCCATCGACGCAGGTCATACAGCATAGGCGCGACGGGATCATCGCTCCCACCAGACCAGCTGTACGTGTGCAGACCACGAATTTACACTCCAGAGATAGGAATTGCAGGTGCAACGGTATCGGGGGTGCCCCGATGCGTCAAGCGAGGAGCTATCGAACCCTTACTCCTCGAACTGGGCCTCTTCGGTTGAGCCCTTCAGCGCGAGGGTGGAGGACGAGCCGCCCGTGATGACCTCCGAGACGCGGTCGAAGTAGCCGGTACCCACTTCGGCCTGGTGGCGCGTCGCCGTGTAACCGTCCCCTTCCATCTCGAACTCGCGCTCCTGCAGGCGCACGTACGCGGTCATGCCCTCGTCCGCATAACCCTTGGCCAGCTCGAACATCGATGCGTTCAAGGCGTGGAACCCGGCCAGCGTGATGAACTGGAACTTGTAGCCCATCGTGGCGAGCTCCTTCTGGAACCGAGCGATCGTCGCGTCGTCCAGGTGCTTCTTCCAGTTGAACGAGGGGGAGCAGTTGTAGGCGAGCAGCTTGCCGGGGTACAGCGAGTGGATGCCCTCGGCGAACGTGCGCGCCTGCTCGAGGTCGGGCTCCCCGGTCTCGCACCAGAGCATGTCCGCGTACGGCGCGTATGCCTGGGCGCGGGCGATCGCGGATTCGTTCCCGTTCCGAACGCGGTAGAAGCCCTCGTGCGTTCGCTCGCCTTCGGTGAATCGGCGGTCGCGAGGATCGATGTCGCTGGTGAGGAGCGTCGCGCCGAGCGCGTCGGTGCGTGCAACCAAGACCGTCGGCACGTCGAGAACGTCGGCGGCGAGGCGTGCTGCGGTCAGCGTTCGGATGAACTGGTCGGTGGGAACGAGCACTTTCCCGCCGAGGTGGCCGCACTTCTTCTCGCTCGCGAGCTGGTCCTCGTAATGCACGCCCGCGGCGCCGGCTTCGATCATCGACTTCATCAGCTCGAAGGCGTTCAGCGACCCGCCGAAGCCTGCCTCGGCGTCGGCGAGGATCGGGGCCATGTACTCGGCCGGCTTCCCCTCTGCCCACGCGATCTGGTCGGCGCGTTGCAACGCGTTGTTGATGCGTTTCACCACGGCCGGCACGGAGTTCGCGGGGTAGAGCGACTGGTCGGGGTACGTGTGGCCGGCGAGGTTCGCGTCGGCAGCCACCTGCCACCCGGAGAGGTAGATCGCATTGAGCCCTGCCTTCACCATCTCGACGGCCTGGCCACCCGAGAGTGCGCCGAGGGCGGCGACGAAGTCCTCGTCGGTCATGCGGCTCCACAATTGCTCGGCGCCGCGTCGCGCGATCGAATGCTCCACCTTGAAGGACCCGCGAAGACGTATGACCTCTTCAGCCGAATAGTGACGCTCGACGCCCTTCCATCGGGGACTGGTCTCCCACTGATGTTCGAGCGCGTCGGCTTCTTGGAGGATCCGGTCTTCGATCCGTTGGTCCGTCATCGCAAGCTCCCTCGAGGAAATGAAGAACCCCCTCGCCAGCGCGAGAGGGCGGACGGCGCGGTGGGCCGAGAACTCGGCCGGCGCGCCTAAGCGCTGGCTACGCTGACCTGGTGCTTCGCTCCGAAGTTGAACGCCGATTCAATCATTCCAACCATGGTGCCAGATAAGAGCTTTCCCCGTCAAGCGGACGTTTACACGCGGGCTATCGCGTGGATCCACGTCTGAGCCCACATCGCATGTGGGATATCGCCCCAGGAGCGGAGGTCGGAGGCTACCTTCCTGAAGCGTTCTGGGGTGAGTGCCGGATCTCCCGCGTCCGCGTCTGTCTCGGCCGACAATTCCAGCCGGGTTGCGACGTAGTTCGCGATGTACGGCGTCTCTTCGTAGACCTCGTAGCGCGCGCCGAGCGTGACGTCTCGGAAGCCCCCCGCTTCCAAAAGGGTTCCGAGTTCCCGACCGACTAGAGGGTTGCCGCCGTTCTTGCGCTGGACGAGTTGATAGAGGGTGACCGCTTCCTCGGCTCCTCGTCCACTGGGCGCGAAGATGAACCCGTCCCAATCGGGAGCGGCGACGCCGACTACGCCTCTGGGACGAAGCACTCTCTTCATCTCGCGAAGTGCCGCGATCGGCTCGGACAGATGCTCGAGCAGCGCGTTGGAGAAGATTCGGTCGAACGATCCATCCGCGAACGGCAGGTTGTAGATGTCTGCTTCCTGAAACTCGAGGTTGTCGATGCCGTGCGCACGGGCAATCTCACGGGCTCGCTCCAGCTGGTCGGCATGCAGATCGATCCCCGTCACCTGTCCCGGCACGACCGATTCGGCGAGGCCGACCGTGATCGAACCCGGACCGCACGCGCAATCGAGGAGATCGAGTCCAGGCTCGAGGAGTGGCAGGAACCACGCCGCATGCGACTCTGCGGACCGACGTTCCATGAACTCGAGCACGTAATCCTCGTGCCCGGGCGTATAGGTTTCACGCTCGCGGTCGGCCACGAACCGAGCCTTACGGGACGATCTTGGAGATCGGGATCTCGAGGATGTCGGTCGCGCCGGCGGACTTCAGCTCTGGGATCAAGCGGTTGATTTGGCGTTTCTCTACGACTGTTTCGATCGCGTAGCCGCCTTCTGACAACGGGGAAACTGTCGGCGCCTTCATGGAAGGGACGACCGCGAGCACGATGGGCAACGCTTCCTGGGTGACGTTCAGCTTGATCAGGACGCGGCCTTCGGCGCGGAGCGCGCCGAGCAACAGCGTAGTGATGTCGTCCATCGCTGCGCGCTTCGTGGCATCCGCGGCCGCGGCCTTGTTCGCGACGAGGAGCGGCTCGGAACGGAGCAGCGTTTCGATGATTTTCATGCCGTGGGCGCGCAGGGTGCTGCCGGTCTCGGTGATGTCGACGATCGCGTCGACGATCTCGGGCACCTTGGCCTCGGTGGCCCCGTAGGACCAGACGACCTTCACGTCGATGCCGAGGTCGGCGAAGAACTTCTCGGTCAGGTGCAGGAACTCGGTCGAGATGCGCGAGCCCGCTGGCATCTCGCGCGCGCCGTTCGCGGGGTGAGCGTTCGGGACCGCCAACACGATCTGAGTGCCGTGGCCGGTTCCCGACTTCGCGTAGGAGAGGGACGCGAGCACCTCGACCTCGGCTCCGGTCTCGGCGATCCAGTCCTGCCCGGTAATCCCGATATCGAAGAGCCCGTCCTGGACGTACGTCGGGATCTCCTGCGGGCGCAGCAGGCTGACGCGCTCGATGCGGTCGTCCTCGATCGTGCCGTGGTAGTCACGGCTGGACCCCCGGCGCACACCGAGGTCGGCCGCCTCCAACAGGCGCAGCGTCTGCTCCTCGAGGGAGCCCTTCGGGATCACCAGCTTCAGCATCAGGGCTCCAGGGTACGGAAGAAGCAGGAGCGTTCGCCTGTGTGACAGGCGGGCCCCTCCTGGTGGACGCGGGCGAGGACGACGTCGGCGTCGCAGTCGACGGCGAGGGATTCCCAGTGCTGGGTGTGGCCGCTCGTGTCCCCTTTGCGCCACAGCTCGCTGCGAGAGCGGCTCCAGTAGACCATCCGGCCTTCAGCGAGGGTGCGCTCGAGCGCTTCGCGGTTGGCCCACGCGAGCATCAGCACGTCGCCGTTCTCGGCGTCCTGGGCGATCACTGGGATCAGTCCGCGGTCGTCGAACGCGAGCGCGTTGAGGTCCACGGGCGTGCGGTCTACCTCGCTCATCGCCGCACCTCGATCCCTTGTTCCTCGAGGTAGGCCTTGACCTGATCGATCGAGAGCTCATCGAAATGGAACCGACTCGCCGCGAGCACCGCATCGGCACGGCCTGGTTCCAGGGCTTCGGCGAAGTGCTCGACGGTGCCGGCGCCACCGCTGGCGATCACGGGCACGGGGACCTCCTTGCACACCATGTCGAGCAGGTCGAGGTCGTAGCCCTGGCCGGTGCCGTCGCGGTCCATCGAGGTCAGCAGCACCTCGCCGGCGCCCCATCGCGAGGTCGCTTCGACCGCCCACTCGACGACGTCTCGGTCGGTGAGCGTGCGGCCGGCGTCGACGACGACCTCCCACCCGACGCCGTCGGCGCGGCGCCTCGCGTCGATCGCCACGACCATGCATTGCACCCCGAACCGGTCGGCGCAACGCAGCAACAACGCCGGCTCACGGACCGCCGCGCTGTTCAGCGAGACCTTGTCCGCACCCGCTCGCAGCAGGGCGTCGACGCCGCTCTCGTCGCGGACCCCGCCGCCGACGGTGAGCGGGATGAACACTTGCTCGGCTGTACGAGAGACCACGTCCAGGGTCGCGGCGCGGCCCTCAACCGTGGCGGTGATGTCGAGGAACACCAGCTCGTCAGCGCCTTCGCGGTCGTAGCGTGCCGACAGTTCGAGCGGGTCGCCGGCGTCGACCAGGTCGACGAATTTCGTTCCCTTAACGACGCGGCCGGCGTCGACGTCGAGGCAGGGGATCAGTCGCTTCGCGAGCGGCATCGTGCTTATCCTCGAGTGACCTGCGCGAGCTTCAACGTCTTCTCGTAGAGGGACTTGCCGGCGACCGCGGCCTCGCAGCCGAGATCGCGCAACGCCCAGATGTCGGCGGCGTCACGGACGCCGCCGCTCGCGATCACCGGGCGGTCGGTGACCTTCATCACGCGGGAGAGCAGACGCAGGTCGGGACCATCGAGCGTGCCGTCGCGCGCGATCGACGTCACGAGGTACCGGGGCGTGCCCGCATCATTCAGCGCCAGCAAGGCGGCCTCGAGCTCGGGACCCTCTTCCTTCCAGCCCTTCACCATGACGTGACCGCTTCGGACGTCGATCGCTACAACCACGCGCTCGGCGAACTCTTCGACGGCGCGTGAGACGAGATCGGGCTCCGCGGCGGCGGCGGTGCCCAAGATCGTGCGAGCGGCGCCGGCTTTCACCAAGCCGGCGATGTCCGCGATCGTCCGGATCCCGCCGCCCACCTGGACGGGGACCGCGACCGCGTGAACGATCTCGGAGATCACGTCCCGGTTGTTGCCCTGGCCCAGTGCGGCGTCGAGGTCGACGACGTGCAGGCGCCGCGCGCCCTCGTCCTGAAAGCGGACCGCCACCTCGACGGGGTCGTCGCTGTAGATGGTCTCGGCGGCGGGATCGCCGCGCAGCAGACGCACCGCGCGGCCCCCGCGCAGGTCGATCGCCGGGATCACGATCACGTGAGCGTCCGCACGAAGTTGTCGTACAGCCGCAGCCCCGCTTCCCCCGACTTCTCGGGGTGGAACTGCGTCGCGAACACGTTGTCCTTCGCGACCGCGCTCGAGAACGTGCGGCCGTGCTCCGTCACCCCGATCGTGGCGTCGCCAGGATCGGGCGCGTACGAGTGCACGAAGTAGAAGCGCGTGTCGTTGGGGATCCCGACGAGATACGGGTGTGAGCCGGTCCACGTGACCGTGTTCCAGCCCATGTGAGGAACCTTCACGGTGTCGGGAAGCGTGCGCGAAGCGCCAGGAAGGATCGCGAGGCCAGCCTCCCCGTCCTCTTCGCTGCCTTCGAACAGCACCTGCATGCCCACGCACACGCCGAACACCGGGCGACCGCTGTTCGTGTACGAACGGATGACCTGGTCGAGGCCGTGTTGAGCGATCGCGCGCATGCAGGCACCGAAGTGTCCGACGCCCGGGATCACGAGGGCGTCGGCCTTCGCGACCTGTTCGGGATCGCCCGTCACGAGGGCGTGCCCGCCGGCCTTCGCGATCGCACGGGAGACAGAATGCAGGTTGCCCGAGCCGTAGTCGAGCACGGCGATCGTCGCCGGCATCAGAGGGTTCCCTTGGTGGAGGGCGTACCGGCGCGCCCCGTTAGGGAGCACGCATCACCGAGCGTCTTCGCCATCGCTTTGAACTCTGCCTCGACGACGTGGTGCGGGGACCGGCCGGCCTTCAGGCGAACGTGGATCGTCAGGCTCGCGCTCTGTGCGAGCGCACGCACGAAGTCCTCCACCAGCCCGGTGTCGAACGTGCCGATCGTCTCGGCGGGGATGTCGACCTCGTGCGTGACGAAGTTGCGTCCCGCCAGATCGAGGGCGACTTCGACCGCGGCCTCGTCGAGCGGCACGGTGATCGAGGCGAATCGGCGCACACCCGCCTTGTCCCCGAGCGCCTCGGAGAGCGCTTGCCCGATCGCGATCCCGCAGTCCTCCACGGTGTGGTGACCGTCGATCTCCAGATCGCCCTTGCACGTCACGTCGAGGTCCCATCCGGCGTGCTTGCCCAGTTGCTGGAGCATGTGGTCGAAGAAGGCGAGTCCCGTGTCGGCCGAGGCGTTGCCCTGGCCGTCCAGGTTCAGCTCGACCCGGACGTCGGTTTCCTTCGTCGTTCGAGCGACGCTCGCGGTTCGCATCGCGGCGCTCACGCGGCGAGCACCTCCTTGAGGCTGTCGAGGAACAGATCGACCTCGTGGGTCGCCCCGGCGCTCACGCGCAGCGCGTTCGGCACGACGGCCGAAAGATCTCGCACGAGCACGCTTCGATCGAGCAACGCCTGCCACACCTCGGCGGCCGGCTTCGGCGGCACGAACAACACGAAGTTCGCGTCGGACGGGTAGACGACGACGCCGGACATCTGCTGAAGGGTGGCGACGATGCGATCGCGCTCGATCCTGATCGCGTCGAGGATGCCCATCGCCTCGCGCTCGAACTTCAACGCGGTGATCGCGGTGGCCTGCGTGAGAGCAGACACGTGGTATGGCAGGCGAACACGCTGGAGGTCGGCGACGATCTCGGGCGAGGTGAGCGTGTAGCCGATCCGTGCACCGGCCAGAGCGAACGCCTTCGAAAACGTGCGGACGACGGCGATGTTGGGCGCGTCGGCGACGAGCTTCAGCGAGCTCTCACCACCGAACTCGATGTAGGCCTCGTCGACGATCACGAGCTTCGTGGGCAGCGAGGCGGCGAGCGATGCCACCGCGTCGACCGGCTGCGCGTTGCCCGTCGGGTTGTTGGGCGAGCAGACGAAGACGATGTCCGGATCGACTCCGACGGCTGCGGCGATCGCCGCATCGTCGAGCATGAACGGAGCATCCAGCTCGTGCCGAACGAGCTCCGTGTGCGTCAGCCACGACAAGCGTGCGTGCAGGAGGTACGTGGGATCGAACGTCAGCGCGCGCCGGTCCGGCCCTCCGTACGCCTGGAGCAGTTCGGCGATGATCTCGTTCGAGCCGTTCGCGACCCAGATGCCTTCGACCGGGTGGCCGGTGTGCGACGCGAGATCCTCGCGCAGTCGCGACATCTGGCCGTCGGGGTAACGGTGCAACGAGAGGTCGCGGACGACCCGCGACAGCTGTTCGACGAACCCCTGCGGAAGCGGGAGCGGGCACTCGTTGGTGTTGAGGCGCGCGGCAACCTCGAGCTGGGGGGAAACGTAGGGCGCGACGTCGCGCAGACCCGGTCGCGGCTCCGCGTTCATGGCCGGGTCTCTCGTCCTCGACGCGCGTCCATCGAGCGCGCGTGCCCGACGAGTCCCTCCGCGGTCGCGATCCCCGATGTTCCCGGGGCGAAGCGTGCAGCCGACGCTTCGTCGAGCTCGACCACCGAGCTGACGGTCACGTAGTCGGTTGCGCGCAAGCCGCTCGAGAAGCGTGCGGTCCCGGCGGTCGGCAGGACGTGGTTCGAGGCGACACCGTAGTCCCCGAACGGAACCGCCGACCACGGCCCGAGGAAGATCGCGCCGGCGTTGCGGACCTTCGGAAGGAACGCGTCGGCATCGGCGAGCAGGAGCATCAGGTGCTCAGGGGCGAGATCGTTGATGACGGCGGCGGCTTGGTCGAGGTCGCGCACGAGGACGAACCTCGTGAGCTTCAGTGCGGCGTCGACGATCGGGCGCCGACCGGCGGAACCGAGCGCGGCATCGAGTGCAGTGCCCACTGCCTGGATCAGCAGCGGATCGGGGCTGACCAGGAACGTGCGAGCCTCGGGGTCGTGCTCGGCTTGCGCGATGAGATCGAGCGCCGTCATGTGGGGATCGACGGCACCTTCGGCGACGATCGCCAGCTCGCTTGGTCCCGCGAGTCCGTCGATCCCGACGAACCCCGCGACCTGGCGCTTGGCTTCGGTGACGTACGCGTTGCCCGGCCCGACGATGCGGTCGACGCACGGGATCGATTCGGTGCCGTAGGCCATCGCCCCGATCGCCTGTGCTCCACCGGTCTTCGCGACGTGGGTCGCGCCGGCGCGCCGCGCCGCATACAGGACGGCGGGGTGGATCGCGCCGTCGGCCTGCGGAGGCGTGCACAGAACGATCTCGTCGACACCGGCGACGACCGCGGGGACGACCGTCATACAGACCGAGGAGGGATACACCGCTCTGCCGCCGGGCACGTAGCACCCGACGCTCTGCAGAGGTCTGACGATCTCGCCGAACCGAACGCCGTCGCGCGTATCCCACCATTCGCGAGGCATCTGCCGCGAGTGGAAGTCGCGGAGCCGCTCGATCAGATCGTCGAGCGCGTTGCGAAGGTGGGCCGGTGTCTCCCGTTCCGCGACCACGAACTCATCGTCGGTTACGAGGATCCCCGTCTTGCCCAGGTCGGGCCCGTCGAAGCGCAGGCAGAGCTCGAGCAGGACGTCGTCTCCTTCGACGAAGACGCGTTGAAGGATCGAGCGCACGGTTTCGGAAACGGTGGGGTCGATCTCGAGTCGGCTCGGCTCGAGAGGCTCTCCCCGCTCTCGCAGGTCGAGGAGCTCGAGCATGTCAGAGCCCCTCGGTCGCCTCGTGATGGGATCCATCGGCATGCACGGATCTCGCAACGCGCCAATCGCGCGCTAACAGGATCCAGCCGCTCGCGCCCACGACGAGAGCAGCGGCGATGAGCATGCCGAGTGCCAACAGGAGCGTCGTCTGTCGGTCCATGGAAGGGTCCAAGGGTACCGAAACGACGAACGGGCAAACCCGCGTGTCAATCGGTGTGTTGCGTTCGCCGTTTCGCTTCCAGCGTGCGCTCGGCTTCCAGTCGTGCGAGGTCGACGTCGCTGTTGTCGATGTACTCGAAGGCACCGGCGATCGCGTGATGGCCCGCGACCTCGTCGATCAACCGATGCATCGTCTGCGCGACCCGACGATAGGTCGGGTGTCCCTGGGGTTGGGAGCGGAGCTCGGTCAGGTGCATCGCCTCGCGAGCGCTCATCTGCATCACGAACCGGATGCGATAGGCCATGGCCACCGCGTATTGCGCGGCTTCCTCCTGGCCGCTATCGAGCATCTCGTGTTCCATCTCCCTGCTCGCGTCCATGACACCGTCCCAGGCGGCTCGTTGACCCGATTCCTCGATCTCGGGCGGCATCTCGGGGCCGTGCTCAGTGGTCAGTCGCTGCCACTCGATCGTGAGGGGGCGGTGCCGCTGCAGGTCGCGGAAGGCGCCGTAATCGCAGAGCACGTCGAAGCGGTACTGGATCCGTTCCCACGCGCGCCCGGGCTTGTGGCGTCGGTTCCCGCGGTTGCCCACCGATGCCTGGAGCAGCGCTGCGCGTTCCTGCGGCGTCATCTGGCGCGCGAGATCCAGCAACTGGTCGTCGGGAAGCCCGCTCGCCGCGTACACAACTGCGGCCGCGAGCTTCGTCTCACCGTCGGGGTCCCAGTCGACGAGCGTGACCTCGGGGCGCTCCGCTGGCCCGACGCCGAGCAGGGTCTTCTGGGTCGCCTCTTCCACGCGCTCGCGCGTGTCCTGCCAGTACGCCGTCCAGGCGAGGCCCCGATCCTCGACGTCGACGCGTTTCAGGAACGCGGGGATCACCTTGCGCAACTCGGTGAGCATGAGGTCGCCGTACTCGCGCATCTCGGCGAGCGGATGTGCGCGCAGGCGCATCAGTAGCTGTTCGTACGATTGTCCGGTCGCGTAGATCCCGAGGTTCGATCGTGTGGCTGCGGGCAGCAGCACGCGGAGCGTGTCGCACGTCTTCGCCATGATCGTCTGCCGATACACCACGTCGGAGTCGCCCTCGTGCTGGGGGAACTTCGCGCGGTAGAAGTCCTCCATCGGGTCGTACATCCGGCCGTAGGTCCCGAAGGCCGTGTCGAGGAACGCTTCGAACCGAGGCTCGAGGTCGGTGCCGACGATCTCGGGCGGGACGCTCGCGCGCCAGCGTCCCTCCGGCTTGTCGTCGTAGCGCATGTACCGCGTCGACTGCTCGAGGTACGCGGCCAGGCGTCCCCATTCCAATGCCTTGCAGAGCAGCTGCGATGCCTGCTCGCACGCGAGATGCACGCCCCCGAGTTGCGCCACCGAGTCGTCGCCGTACTCCACGAACACCCGGTCGTAGAGCTTCTCGGCCCGCGCCTCGCCTGCGTGGGTGAGCGTTCCGTCGCTTGAGACATCGCCGGCGAACTCGTCGAGGAACAACCGGCGGAGCGACTTCGTCGTGCGCGAATACCGCGCGAACAGAGCGCCCTTCACGACCTCGGGCAGGTTCGTCAACGCGAACACCGGCCCGTCGAGGTTCGTGAAATGTGGCTCCAGGATCCGGCGTTCCTCGGCGGTGAACGCCTCGGCCGCGAACCGAGAGGTCATGGTGTCGGTGTGGGGGAAGTGGGCGAGACGAGCTCTCCGGTGTAGAGCGTCACGGTATCGCCGGCGTGCACCATCGCGCCCGGCTCCGGGTTCGTTGCCGCGACCTTGTTCGACTGTGGGCAGAGCGGATCGGCCAGAACGTGTCCGCCGTCCACCACGATCAGTCCGAGCTGGTCGAGCTTGTTCTTGGCAGAGGGATAGGACAAGCACGTGACGTCGGGAAGCGCGAACGATGCGGGTCCGGTCGACAGCACAACGTCGACCAATGAACCCTTCGTGACCTTGCTGCCGGGGCCGGGGTCCTGACTGACGACGTGATCCTTCGCGACCGTGTCGCTCGGCTCCTGCGTGGTTGAACCGAGACGCAGGCCGACCGCATGCAACGCGGCCTGCGCTTGTTCGAGGGTCATGTCGCTGAGGTTGGGAACCGGCACCTTGGTCGGAGCCTTGGCGACGGTGAGCGTCACCGTGGTGCCCCGCTCCACACCTTTGCGTGCCAGCGGGTCTTGGGCGAGAACGGTGCCGGGTGCCTTGGTGGCGTCGACCCGTTGGGGAGGGGGATCCGTGACGATCAACCCCTGTGCCTCGAGGATCCTCTTCGCATCATCGAACGACTTCCCGACAACGTTTTCGACCAAGACGGTGGTCGTGGTCGGCGAGCCGTTGCCCGTCAAGCTCGTGATCAAGAAGTAACCGCCGCCGATCAGGATCCCGACCAACAGGACCCCGATCAAGATCCCGAGCCAAACCTTCCTACCGCTTCCCGGCGGTGCTTCGACCGGCGGCAGCACCTGTGTGGATGAGTGACGGGAGATCACCTGCGTCGCTTCGGATCCTGCCGGCATGAGCGGCGTCGCCTGCACGTCCTGACCCTTGCTGACGCGATCGAGGTCCTCCCCGAACTCCTTCGCCGTCTGATATCGGTTCGCGGGGTTCTTCGAGAGCGCGCGCATGACGACGGCGTCCATGGCGGGCGAGACTTCCCCGTTCAGGATCGACGGCGGGACCGGAGGCTCGTTGACCTGCTTGTAGGCGATCGCGACAGGCGATTCTCCGGTGAACGGTGGCCGCCCCGTGAGCATCTCGTACAGGACCGTGCCGAGCGAATAGATGTCGGTGCGTGCATCCACGGGATGGCCCTGTGCTTGCTCGGGCGACAGGTAGGCCGCCGTACCGAGAACGGCCGAGGTCTGCGGCGCGGTCTCGGGACCGGAGACGAGCCGCGCGATGCCGAAGTCCATGACCTTCACGGTTCCGTCGCGGGTCACCATGACGTTCGCGGGCTTGATGTCGCGATGGATCACGCCCTGCGCGTGCGCGGCAGCGAGCGCGTCAGAGATGTGCCCGGCGACCTCCGCGGACTGCACCGGCGTCGGCCGACGGCCGGCGCTCAGCGCCTCCGCGAGCGTCCGGCCTTCGATGAACTCCATCACGATGAACTGCGTCCCGTCGTCGGAGCCGTGGTCGTAGATGCCGACGATGTTCGGATGGTTGAGCCGGGCCGCGGCCTGAGCCTCGCGCCGGAACCGATCCACGAAGCTCGCGTCTCGCGCATACTGCTCGTTCAGGACCTTGATCGCGACGGTGCGGTTGAGCACGGGATCGAAGCCGCGGAAGACCTCCGCCATGCCGCCGGCGCCGATGCGCGCCTCGATGCGGTAGCGGTCGCCCAACTCCGACCGGTTCATGAGCAGCCTTTCGTTATCTGGCAGTACGCCTCGATCACGAGCTTCGCGATCGGCGCGGCGACCCTGCCCCCCGTGGCCTCGTCGCCCAGGGAGCCACCGTCCAGCACGATAACCGCCACGGCGATACGCGGCGCAGCTCCGGGGCCCGCGGGTGCGAACGCGTCGAACCAGGCGTTGGGCGCCCGACCTGGGCCGTTCGTCGCGGTCCCCGTCTTCCCGGCTACCTGGATCCCGGGGATCTGTGCCGAGTAGCCGGTTCCGTTGTTCACGACACCGATCATCATCTGGCGCATCGCGGCGGCGGTCTTGGCCGAGATCGGCGTGCCGAAGGGCACAGCGGGGAACGACTTCACGACGCGCCCTTCCGGGTCGCGGATCTCCTTAACGAGCCGCGGCTGCATCTCATGGCCGCCGTTCGCGATGGCCGCCGTCACCAGGGCCATCTGCAACGGGTTCGTCAGGTCGTTCTCCAATCCGATCGCCGAGTAGGCGAGCAGCGGCGTGTTCTTCTGGAAATAGTCGGGGATGGGGAAGCGCCCGGTCTGGAACGGCATGACGAACGGGATCGTCTCCGAGATGCAGGTGCTCTGCGTCAGCGGGTCGGTGGGGCAGAATCCGTAGGCGCGCGCCTGGGCCGCGAGCTTCTCGGCTTCGAGCTTCAGCCCGATCTCGGCGAACGTCACGTTGCACGACTCGCGGAAGGCGTCGGCCATCGTCACCTGGCTGACGCCTCCCAGGCACAGCTCGTTGCCGAAGTTCTCGATGCTGTTGCTCGTGAGCGGCAGCGGTAGCTGATGCGGGTTCGGCCAGGTGCTGAGCGCACCGTAACCGTTCTCCAGGGCTGCCGACGCCGTGATCAGCTTGAACGTCGAACCGGGCAGGTAGAGCTCGTCCTTCGCTCGAGAGATGAGCGGCTTCTCGGGATCGGCGTTCAGCTGGCTCCAATACTTCGTTATCTGCTCGGCCGTTCCTCGGGACAGCCTGTTCGGGTCATAGGTCGGGTTCGCGACCATCGCGAGGATGTCGCCCGTCGCCGGATCCATCGCGACCACGGCACCCGGCAGCGAGCCCAGCGCCTGTTGCGCGGCTTCCTGCAACGAGGGAAGCATGGTCGTCACGACGGAGCCCCCTTGTTTCGGACGCCCGAGGAGCAGGTCGGTGAACGTCGACGCGGCTAGCTCCGGCGCGGTACCCGACAGGTACGCGTTCATCGACTGCTCCAAGCCCGATCGTCCGTATTGCCTGGAGTAGTAGCCGGTCAGCGCAGCGAACAGGGGACCCTGGGGGTAGCGGCGCTGGTAGCGGTAGAGGGCTCCCGCCAGCGGGCGGCTCTCGGCGAGCACTCGGCCGTCGGCGGACAGGATGGCGCCGCGCTGCGTCCGGTATTCGGCGATGATCTGTCGCGCGGTGTTCGCCACGTTGTTCTCGATCCGATCGGCCGCGAACACCTGCACGTACGCGAGTTGCGCGAACAGCATCGCGAACAAGCCCACGATCGCGATCCCGACGCGCCGGATCTGCCTATCCATGCGATCGCTCCCATGGACCGGCCGACAGCCGAACGAGCAGGGCGAGGATGATGAACGTCGCCACCTTGCTCGACCCGCCGTAGGAGACGAGCGGGAGCGGCACGCCGGTGAGCGGGATCAATCTCGTGACGCCGGCGACGATCACGAACGTCTGCAGCGCGACGATCGTGGTCAGTCCCGTGGCGAGGAGCTTGCCGAACCCGTCGGTCCGGTCCAGCGCGATCCGCAAGCCGCGGCCGATCAGCACCAGATAGAGAAGGAGTAGGGCCGACGCGCCGATCATGCCGAGCTCCTCGCCGAACGCCGCGAAGATGAAGTCGGATCCCACGTACGGGATAAGGGTCGGCGACCCCTGTGCGAGCCCGGTTCCCACCAGTCCTCCGCTCGCCATCCCGAACCATCCCTGCGCGAGCTGGCCGTAGCCGACGTCGTGGATGGTCGCCGGTTCGAGGGCGTGCAGCCAGTAGTCGACACGCAGCTGGACGTGCGTGAAGACCAGGTACCCGAGCACCGCTCCAACCAGCATGAGCAGGAGCCCGATCACGAGGTAGCCGGCACGCCCGGTGGCGACCCACAACATCAGCACGAACACGGCGAAGAACAGGAGCGATGCGCCCAGGTCCTTCTCGAGGAACAGCACCGCGAGCGACGTGCTCCACGCGAGCAGCAGCGGGCCGAGGTCCTTCGCGCGCGGCAGCCCGAACTTCCCGACCCCGGCAGCGAGCAGCTCTCGCTTGCCCGACAGGTACGAGGCGAGGAAGACGACGATCAGGATCTTCCCCAGCTCGGCGGGTTGGAACGACAGCGGACCGATCTTGGCCCACAGACGCGCTCCGTTGATCTCGTACCCGATCCCCGGGACGATCGGCAGCAGCAGGAGGCCGAGACCCGCGAGGCCGATCGTGTAGGTGAACGCATCGAGCTGGCGATCGTCTCGGATGAACAGCAGCACGGCGACGAACACCACGATCCCGATGAACAGCCACACGGTCTGCTGGTTCGCAACCTCTGGCCGCAGGCGGTAGAGCATCGCGAGGCCCAGTCCGCTGAGCATCGCGGCGGTCGGGTAGAGCACGGGGTCGGCACCGGTCGCGGTGCGTCGGATGGCGAGCCAGCCCGCGAGGAACGCGGCCGCGAGGAGGGCCGAGTAGGCGGCTAGGTTTGACGGGACGACGCCCCGTTGTGCCAGCCCAACCGCGGCGTACGCGGTCACGGAAACGATGAGTGCCAAGGCGAGCAGCCCGAGACCGGTCGTCACGCGTGGGATCGGCGGGGCCGCATCCCTGCCCCGAAGGGCGACGGCGCGGCTCACGGCGTCGCTCCCGCATCACTCGGGCCGAGCGTGGCCGTGCACGACTCAGCGGTCCCTCCCGCATGCGCGGCGACGATGTCCGTGCGGATCTGGCCGACGAGCGCGAACGCCTGGTCCCGGTTGTCTACCGGCAGGCCGTGCGAGAGCTTCGAACAGTAAAGAGGGAGGGCATCGGCGGCCGCTGCGGACACGTCCGATTCGAAGACGACGGAGTTGAGATGCACGCCGAGCGGGGTCGCCGGGATCCCCCGGAAGACGGTGACGTGGCCGTCGGCCTCTCCGACGTACCACTGTCGATCGAGGTAGGCGCGACCGCCGAACGTCAGGGCGGCGAGCACGACGACCGCCGCACCCAGGGCGAACAGCCACCGGCGGACGGACGGTGCCGAGGGCCGGAAGGAGCGCGATCGCCCCAAGATCCGCATCCGCGAGCGCAACCCACCGTCGGCGGCCGATCTGCCCGCCGCGCTGCTGCCTGGTGGGGCGTCGTCGTCATGGAACTCGAGCACGACGACGGTGATGTTGTCGATGCCGCCCGCTCGGTTCGCCGCGCGAACGAGCCTGTCGGCGGCGTCCTGCGGCGAGGATGTCGACCCCAGGATCGCTTGGATCTGGTCCTCGGTTGCCATCCCGGTGAGGCCGTCGGAGCAGAGCAGCAGCCGGTCGCCATCGAGCAGGGAGATCTGATCCTCGTCGACGCGCACGGTTGGCTCGGTCCCGAGGGCGCGGGTCAGCACGTTGCGGTGGGGGTGGGTCTCGGCCTCGGCCTCGGTGATCTCGCCGGCCTTGACCATGCGCGCAACGAGCGTGTGGTCGTCGGTCAACAGACGGAGCGCGCCGGCGCGCCAGAGATACGCCCGGGAGTCCCCGACGTGGGCGAGGCGCACGGCGTCGTCGTCGACGAGTGCGGCGGTGAGCGTCGTTCCCATCCCCGTGACCTTCTTGTCGTGCTGAGAGCGCTCGAACACCGCCTTGTTCGCCTCGCGGATCTGCTCAGCGAGCGTGGTCCTGCCCTTGTGGAAAAGCTGCTCGACGGTCTCGAGGGCGAGCTGCGATGCCACGTCGCCACCTCGATGTCCGCCCATTCCGTCGGCCACGGCGAACAGAGGCGGGTCCACGAGGTAGGAGTCCTCGTTCCCCTGGCGCACTTTCCCGATGTCGGTGGCGTACCCGGCCTCCACCCTCATCGCCGCAGCTCCAGTACGGTGGTGCCGACGCGGATCTTGTCGCCCGGCTGCACCAGCGCGGGGGCCGCGAGCTTCTGTTCGTTCACGAACGTGCCGTTCGTCGAGCCGAGGTCTTCCACGTACCACGCGCCGTTCTTGCCGAACAGCCGCGCGTGCTGCTGCGACGCATACACGTCCTCGATCCGGAGCTCGCACTCGGGCGCGCGGCCGACGACCATGCTCGCCGCGACCTGAACGGTGTGCGGCTTCGCTCCGTCGGCGGCGCGAACGACGATCGATCGAAGCCCCGGGGGCAACGGGGCCGCGCCCGATGCCGGCGACTTGGCCTTGGCTCCCCTGCGAGGGGCGCGGCCTGCCTGCTCGACGCTCAGACCGCGAACGACCCATCGCATCGAGCGCCAGATGAACAGGAACACGAGCGCGAAGAGCCCGTATTTCAAGGCCGAGAGGGCGAACGGCGTGACGCCCGAAGCGAGCACGCTCAGCTCCTCCGGAAGTCCAGGGTCGTTGCGCCGATCGTGATCCGGTCCCCGTCCTCGAGGACCCGAGACTGGATCGTCTGCCCGTTCAGCCTCGTGCCGTTCGTCGAGCCGAGGTCGGTCAACGTGAAGTGTCCGTCCGTCGCCTTGATCTGCGCATGATGACGCGACGCCGCCTTGTCCTTCAGCACGACGTCGCAATCGGGATTGCGTCCGATCGTCACCACGTCGCCCTTGAGCGAGACGGTGCGGTCCTGGCCGTCTTCGTGGACGTCGAGCATCGCTGCCGCGCTGGGTGCCGCCGGTTCGATCCTCTCTTCTCCCTCGACGAGGGTGGCGACGCAGACGAGGTCGCCCTTCTTCATCGAGGGGTCGACGGATAGCTCGACCTCGGGCGGGCCGAGCAGCCCCCAGCCGCGCTCGTCGGCGTTCTCACGGATCAATCGCCGCAGCTCGGCGATCATCGCCGACCGGGCCTGGTCGAAGCGTTTGCCGTCGTCTTCCGAGGTGGTGATCTCGAAATGGTTGGGAGCCCAGACTTCGCTGACGCCGACCGTGCGTCCGGCGTCCATCTCCTTCAGGACGAGCTTGGCGATCTCTATCGGTTGGACGCCGCTTCGGAACGTCTTGGAGAACAGGCCCTCGACGAGTTGTCCCAGGCGGCGTTCGAAATCGCGGAGGTTCGGCACCGGTCGCGTCGCGCGCGAGGCTGGACCCGCGCTCCCGGGCGGATTCTACCGCTCGGCTTGCGACGAACTTGGGGTGATCTCGACCTCGACCTCGTGCGGGAGCTCCTCGGCGCGAGGCCGCTCCCGCACGGGGTTCGAGAATCCGTATCGCTCTTCGGGCGGCAGCTTGTGCCGGCGCCATTCGAGCAGGTCCCAGTACACGTGGCGGGCGAAGACGAGGACCGAAACCGCGAGCAGGAAGCGCAGAGTCGCTTCCGGCTGCACCAGGAGGAGTCCCATCAAGGTCCCGAACGCCCCTACCATCGTCCAGGCTACGAGTCCGATGAACCCGACCACCGTAAGGTCCCGCAACACGCTGTCGAGATCGACGCGGGTGTGCGCGCGTGCGTGGACGTTCATCATGGGTCGGGTATCGGCACGTACCCGGTTTCGGGTAATACGCCCTATGGCGCGTTTCGGTCCGACCCGAGGGTGACCGCCAGGTGGCCCGTTCGGGGCACGCTCCCGAAGGTTGGTGCACTCCCGGTTCGATGTCGCTGCTAGCATCCCTCTCCGCAGGGCGAGTGGCGGAATTGGCAGACGCGCAGGATTCAGGTTCCTGTGTCCGCAAGGACGTGGGGGTTCAACTCCCCCCTCGCCCACTCCGAGCGCCAGGACGAGTTCCTCTGTCGAGGTCTTGAGCTCAGGCGGGGGAGCCGTGCACGTGTGCAGCGGGCGCGATATCGCGTTCCACGAGGTCGGGCGCCGCCGCCACGCCGAAGAGCCATCCCTGGCCCAGCGCGCAGCCGCGCTCGAGCAGGAACCGCCACTGGGCTTCGGTTTCGACCCCTTCCGCGATCGTGGTCATGCCGAGCGTTCGCGCCAGCTCGATGACGGCCACGACGACGCTCGATGCGAACACGTCACCGGGTACACCGCGTAGGAAGGAACGATCGAGCTTCAGATAGTGCGCCCGCAGGCTCTTGAGGCGCGAGAGGGAGGAATACCCCGTACCGAAATCATCGATCGCCATCTGAAGGCCGTATTCATGGAAGCTCTGGAGAAGCGCGCCGGTGGCTTCCTCGTCGCCGACCGCGGCCGACTCGGTGATCTCGATCACGAGATCCGACGGCTGGAGATCCGCCGACTCGATCTCATCGACGATGACCTTCAAGATATCGGGTCGCCGGAGCTCCTGCGGCGAGAGGTTCACCGTCATCAACAGGGGCTTCTCCTCTTCTTGCCACGCGCGCGTTTGGCGACATGCCTGGTGCACGACCCATTCGCCGATGACGTCCATCAACCCGATCTCTTCCGCGAGCGGCAGGAACTCGCTCGGCGGGACCTCGGTCCCTCCGGAGGGCCAGCGGATCAGCGCTTCGGCTCCGACGGTATGACCGTCCGTGAGATCGACGATCGGTTGATATCGGAGCATCAGCCGTTTGTCCTCGACCGCTCGGCGCAAACGGCCCGCCATCGATAGCCGGCCCTTCGGGTCCGAGGCGTGATCGGGGAGCCCTGTAGTGGAGCCGGGCCCGGTCCTCTTGCCCCGGTACATCGCCGAGTCGGCGTTGGAAAGCAATCCCCGAGCGTCGGCGGCGTGCGTGGGGAAGACGCTCAGGCAAACGCTGGTCGTCACGTAGATCTCGGTGTCCTCGACCTCGAACGGCGCTCGGAGCAGCTCGTGGATCCTGTCCGCAACCGATCGGCTCACCTCTACGGGCCCTGGCGCGCCGGATTCCGGCTCTCGTTCCAGATCACCGAGCAACAGCAAGAATTCGTCGCCCCCCAGACGTGCGACGAGGTCGGTCTCGCGGGCGGCGGTCTTCAGGCGGTTGGCCACCTCCCGAAGCAGCTGATCCCCTGCGTGGTGTCCGTACTCGTCGTTCACGAGCTTGAAGTTGTCGAGATCCACGTACAGGACTGCCACCGAGAAGTCGTGTCGCCGCGCTCGGGCGATCGTGGCCTCGAGCTGCTCCTGGAACATCGCGCGATTGGACAGGCCCGTGAGCTGATCGTGGTAGGCGAGATACGCGAGCTGAGGCCTCTGTCTGCATGCGGTCCGTGATGTCACGAAGCGTCCCGACGAACAGCGATTCGCCGATGGTTCGCGTGACCGTTAGCTCGATCGGGAACTCGCTGCCGTCTCGTCGGAGCGCCGTCATCTCGAGCCGCTGCCCCAGGACCTCGGCCTCCCCCGTGGTTCGGTACCGCTCCAATCCTGCCGTCATCACCAAGGAACGACGAACCCGAACCCTCGAAGTCGAGCCACCGCCCATCCTTGTGGCGGAGTCGCGCGTGCGAGAAGGACGCGCTCCCGGCGGTGAGGCTCTCTGTGAGCTGCGCCACCGTCGACGCGAGGTCGTCGGGATGAACGATGTCGAGACCGACCGTTCCGAGCATCTCCTCCGGCCGATACCCGAGCAGGGTTTCCCACGACGGCGAGGCGTACACGATCAGGGTTTGGTCGTCGATCAGGGTGACGAGGTCGTGGAAGTTGTCGACGACGAGCCGTTCGAAGGCCCCCCGGTTCGGGTCGGGCGGGAACGACGGATACGGGATCTCTTTTCGAGGTTCTACCGTGCTGATCGCCTCAACATCACAGTAACCGCATCGGCAGGATGGTCAATCAGTCGGCAGTGCGTTTCGCGCCCCGGTACGGCCGACTTCTGTAGGGCGCTTGACCGGGAACGTCGAGCGGCCAGGGGGTATGGTGCTCGCCTTGAGCGGTGTGATCGAGATCGAGGGGCTCCGAAAGGAGTATCGGCGGCTACGAGGTGGCGCCACGCTCGCCGTCGCCGGCCTGGATCTCGAGGTCCCAACGGGTGGCGTGTTCGGATTCCTCGGACCCAATGGTGCGGGCAAGACGACGACGATCCGCTGTCTGTTGGGACTGGTCGCGCCGAGCGCGGGAAAGCTCCGGTTGCTCGGAGAGGACGTGCCCAAGCACCTCCCACGGGTGATCCGCAAGGTCGGGGCGATCGTCGAGACCCCGTCGCTGTTCCCGCGCTTCACCGGCCGGCAGAACCTGCGGATCCTCGGCGCCATCGACGGCATCGGCACCGCGACGGTGGACGCGGCTCTGGCGCGGGTCGCTCTGACGGAGCGCGCCAACGACCTCGTGAAGACCTACTCCCTCGGCATGAAGCAGCGCCTCGGCATCGCGGCCGCGCTGTTGAAGGACCCAGAGGTGCTGATCCTCGATGAGCCGGCCAACGGTCTGGACCCTGCCGGGATCGTGGAGGTTCGTGAGCTGATCAGGTCCCTCGGCGCCGAAGGCAGGACCGTCTTCGTTTCGAGCCACATCCTGTCCGAGATCCAGCACTTCGCCGACAGCGTTGCGATCTTGGCCCGGGGCCGGCTCATCACCTCAGGACCGGTCGACGAGGTGCTTGCGAGCGGAGGCGGCGAGGCGGTCCTGGTCAAACTGCGTGACCTCGACGCCGGGGCGGCGGCTCTTGCTGCAGCGGGGATGAGCGCCGTGCCCGTCGGCAACGCGCTTCGCGTCGCGGTCGTGCCCGCCGAGGCCGAGCGGGTGTCGCGTACGCTCGCCGAGAGCGGGCTGTTCGTGACCGACCTCCGACCCGACGAGAAGGACCTTGAGACCGTGTTCCTCGAGCTCACGAAGGACGAGGGGCTGGGGTCGTGATCTCACTCTTCCGGTCCGAGGCCTTGCGGATGAGCTCACGCCGTCTGATCCGGGTGCTCCTGATCGGGGCGATCATCGGGATCACCGTCGCCACGGTCATCCTCTTCGTGAAGTCGCACAAACCGACAGCCGCTCAGATCGCAGAGGGACAGGCCCAATTCGGCAAGGGAATGAAGGCGTGCCTCCGCGGCGACTTCGGGGGGCCTCGCCAGGGGTCGGATGTGACGATCCAGGAGTTCTGCGAGCAGAACGTCAACTTGGCGGACTACATACAGGGGGACCGATACGCGCTGGTCGGCTTGCCCGATCAGTTGCTCGGCACGTCGTTCCTCGTGATCGTCATGGCTCTCGTCATCGGCGCCTCGTCGATCGGCGCTGAGTGGGAGGCGGGCACGGTCACGACGTTGCTGGCGTGGGAACCGCGGCGTGCCCGCGTGCTCCTGATGCGGCTGCTGGTCGTGGCCATCACCGTCGCGCTCATCGCGTTCTTCCTCGAGGCGATCCTCGGCTCGGTGCTGTCGCTCGTGGCCGCGACCAGGGGATCGACAGCAGGCACGGGAGGGCTGGGAACCGCGTGGTTCCACGATGTCTGGGCCGCGACCCTTCGAATCATCGTGATCGCCGTCGTGGCATCGGGGATCGGACTCGCGCTCGCCACGATCGGGCGCCGGACCGTAGCAGCCCTCGGAGTGACGTTCGTGTACCTGGCGCTGTTCGAGAGTCTCCTGCACGGATTGCGGCCGTCGATCTCGTCGTGGTTGCTCGGTGTGAACGTTGCGACGTATCTCCAGGGCCGTCCGACCGAGATCCAGTTATCCGACTTCCAGAAGTCGATCTTCATCGGCCCGACCCACGGGCTCCTCATCGCATGCGCCTACGCCGCGGGTCTCGTAGTGATCGCGCTCCTCCTGTTCCGCGCGCGCGACGTCAATTGATCCGGCGGTCCGCCGCGGGTTCCTCAGGCGTTCGCCGGGACCCACGCGGGGAGCCGCACCGTGAACGTGCTCCCGCCCCGCAACTTGCTCTCGACCGTGATCGTTCCTCCGAGGTGAGCGAGCAGGTCGCTCACCATCGATAGTCCGAGCCCCGCTCCGGGGAACCGTCGCGTGCTGGACGAGTCCACCTGGTGGAAGCGGTCGAAGATCCGATCGAGCTGCTCGGGCGCGATGCCGATGCCGAGGTCCCTCACGCGGAGCACGACGTCGTTCCCGTCCGCGCGCGCCCGAAGCTCGCACGGCGATCCGTCCGGCGAGTATTTGAGCGCGTTGTCGAGCAGGTTGGTCAGGACGCGCCCCAGTAGTTCCCGATCGGTGTGCAGGAGCGGGAGGTCGCTGGGGATGTCGACACGGATCCGGGATGCGTTGTCGCCGAACCCTTCGATCACCTCGCGTGCGAGATCGGCGAACCGCATCCGGCCGAACGAGACGCTGATCTCATCGCTCTCGAGCTTGGCCGTCGTCAGCAGGTTCTCGACGAGGTTGAGCAGGCGGTCGCCCTGGCGTTCCATGCGTTCGAGGAACTCCTCGCGCATCGCAGGGTCATCCGAGAACTCCGGCTGACGGAGCGTCTTCGAGTAGCCGACCAGTGCCGTCACCGGGGTCCGCAGCTCGTGAGAGACGACCGCGACGAAATCACCCTTCATCCGATTGAGCTCCCGGAGCTCGTTGACGGTCTGGTGTTCCTTGCGGAGCAGCGCCTCCAGGCGCTCGGCCTGCTCGGCGAGCTGCGCATTCTGCTCGACCAAGCGGTCGGCGAGGAACCGGTTCTTGAAATACATCTGCCGTGCGAGCACCACCGGCAGCAGGAACATCACGACCGACCAGGCTCCATCGGTCAGGTAGAAGCGCGCGATCGCCGCCCCCAGCATCGCGAGGCCCAGGTACCAGGCGAGGAACTCCGCGGGTCGCGCGCCGTGCATCTTGACGATCACCGACACGAGGCTCAGGTCGTGTTCGAGGGCGGCATGCAGCGCAACGAGCACGGTGTTGATGGCGTACGCGGTGACCGTCGCAGCGATGGCGCCCTCGGCGAGGCGCCACCACACGTCGAGCGGCAGTGCGAGCTGGTGGAAGACCCAGCTTCCGGCGACGATCGACACGGCGATCTGGGAGCGGTTCCACAGACCACGCCTCACGGTGATCTCGCGCCGCAGGTCGCGCATGTCGAACGATCCGAGCCACACGATGGCACCAGCGAGGAGAGGGTTGTACAGCATCGCGATGGCGATGGTGATCGGGAAGCTGAGCGACAGGCTGACGGTCTGCCATGCCGGGATCGGGATCAGCTCGACCGCGATGACGCAGCCGAGGAAGAAGAGCGTCGGGAGACGGAACGCGCTATCGGGCGCGCGCGCGACTCCCCACACGAGCGCAGCCATCAAGGGGATCGTGACGATGAGCTCGAGTCCGTTGACGACTTTGCGGGTCCGCTCGATGTCGAGTGGCTGCCGCAAGGCCTCCGTCTGGTGTTGTGGTGTCACGCGATCCTCGTTCGTGCGGGTGTTTCGGGAACGGTGGATGGACGGCGGCGGGGCAGCATCGCGACAACGATGAACCATCCGACCCCCAGGTGCACGCATATGTCGCCAACGCTTACGACCTGATCGACCGGCCAGCCGATCGCGATCACGTCGCCCAGCGGGAGCAACACGGAATCGTCGTCGGCCAGGTGGTGCTTCGAGCCGCCGTGCTGCACGAGGTCGGTGAGCGTGCCGGCCTGACCAGAGCGCACTAACGCTTCGCGTGTGACCGGCATGCCTTGGTTCACGGCGATCACAAGGAGGTTCAGGCACAGCCCGGCAAGGATCAAGATGAAGCCTGGCGTCCGCAGGTTGGCGACAGCGAAGACGAACAGGAGCGCGAACGACAGGAGAAGGAGCAGCGCGCCTCCGGTTCCGTGCGCAGGTGAGAACTGCAGCAGAACACCGGCGAGCGCCAGCCATCCCCATCTGATCGCGATCGTCGGGAACTCGCGCAGCGTGCCCCCAGCGAGCAGCCCGACGATGATCGCGAGCGCAAGGCTCAGCAGGATCAGCCGCACGCACCCTCCCTCGATCGTCCTCGATGGCCCCTCAAGACCCTACCCCTCGATGTCGAGGACAAAGGCAAGGGACAAGAAGCTAGGGGCCAAGCAACTAGGGAAGGAGGAGAGTGATGAACCGACTCCGTCGACTCGTGCTCTCCCTCGGCGCGGTTGCTGCATTCCTGGGCGCTGCCGGCGCCGCGTGGAAGAACAACTGAACGCTCTCTTTCGATCGTGACCCTTCAAGGGTGGACGCCGCCCTCGGGCGGCGTTCGCGCATCTAGCCCCGATCGTCGGCCGAACCCAGAGCGTCCCGAGCCAGCCGCGTTGCCTCTTCGTAGACGTCTCGTGCCGGCACGCCCGCCTCGCGCGCCACTCGGGCACAGTCCTCGTACTCGGGTGCGACCGTGACGGGGCGACCGTCGAGCAGTCCCACCTTCACCCGAACGCCGCCGTTGCGCGTCGAGACCTGGATCCACTCACGCTCGAGCGCCTGCTTGTCGACCGACGACGAACGAACGCCGAGCGTCCCCGTCTCGCGGAACAGCACCTGGCGGATCGCGTCCTGTCGTGACGGCGAACACAACACCGAGATGGTCACCGCCGGGCGGCCCTTCTTCATCACGATCGGGGTCAGCCATGCGTCCTGCGCTCCGGCCTCGAACAGCCGCTCGATCACGTAGCCGTAGAGCTCCGGGTTCAGGTCGTCGACGTTCGTTTCCATGATCAGCTCGCCCGCAGCGCTCGGTGTGCGTCGGTCGCCGCGTCCCTTCGGATCCTCGTCGCCGATCAGCACCCGAAGGACGTTCGGGAAGTCCGGGCGGAGCGTGCCCGCTCCGTAACCGGCCGACTCGAGCCGGATCGGAGGAAGCTCGCCGAACCCTTCGACGGTCGCGGCGAGGATCGCCGCTCCGGTCGGCGTCACGAGCTCCATCGGCACGCCGCGCGAGTATACGGGGACCCCCCGCAGCAGCTCGACCACGGCCGGCGCCGGGATCGGCATCACACCGTGCTCGGTCTTCACGAGACCCGTTCCCGTCGGCACCGCCGAGGAGAACACACGCTCGATGCCGAGCATCGTGAATGCCAGCGCGACGCCGGTGATGTCCACGATCGAATCGACGGCGCCGACCTCGTGGAAGGTGACCTGCTCGATGTCACGCCGGTGCACGGTCGCCTCGGCCTCGGCCAGCCTCCGGAAGATGCGCTGGGCGAGCGAGAGCGCCGTGGGCGGTAGCTTCGCATCCTCCAGCAACGAGCGGATGTTCGCGTAGGTTCGGATGACTCCGGTGGCCGCCGCGCGGACCGTCACCTTCGTCGCGTGGATGCCGTGCGTCTCGACCTCGTCGATGTCGACGGCGAACGGTTCGACCCCAAGGAGGTCGAGCTGTTCGCGGAGCTGATCGGGGTCGGCCCCCGCGGCGACGAGCGCGCCGAGGGCCATATCGCCCGAGATCCCCGAGATGCAGTCGAAGTACAGGACCTTCACGACGCGACTTCCGGGTCGATGGTGCCGGTCGTTGCCCGCGTCGAGCGCGACCGAACGATCCGGAATGCGGCTTGCGCGGCACCGAATCCGCCGTCGATATTGACGACCGATACCCCCGGGGCACAGGAGGACAGCATCGCCAGCAATGCGGCGAGCCCCTCGAACGACGCGCCGTAACCGACGCTGGTCGGAACGGCGACGATCGGTTTCGAGGTCAGACCGGCGACGACCGAGGGCAACGCGCCCTCCATGCCGGCGACCACGATCACGCAGTCGACCGCCTCGAGCGCCTCGCGATGCTCCAACACGCGATGCACGCCGGCGACGCCGACATCGGTGAAGCGCCGAACCTCGACGCCGGCGGCCTCGAGCGACAGGGCCGCTTCCTCGGAGATCGGCAGGTCTGATGTCCCCGCAGCAACGACCGCGACGACGGCGTCGAGGCTCTCGTCGGCGGGCTTCACGACGACGAGCCTTGCGCGCTCGTGGTATCGCGCGGCGGGCACGGCATCGACGGCCGCCGCGGCCTGCTCGGCTGTAGCTCGGGTGATCAAGACGGCGCCGGTTGCGCGGGCGGCGAGTGCTCGCGAGATGTCGCGGACCTGCTCGGGGCTCTTCCCCGGGCCGTAGATCGCCTCGGGGTGTCCGGTGCGAAGCTCGCGATGATGGTCGACCTTCGCATCGCTCAGCTGTTCGTACGGGAGACCGCGCAGGGCCTCGATCGCGTCGGCGACGGGAACGGCGCCAACGGCAACGTCATCGAGCAAGCGAGCCATGCGCCGTTCGTCCACCGGAGCCCCATCGTATACTTCGGCTCCCGCGCGACAACCGCAGGTAGATGGCCCTTTCCCGACCCGAGGCGGTGCGATGACCTTCTCGTTGAGCACGCTCTCGCTGATGGCGATGATCGCCCTCGGGCTGTCTGTGCTCGCGACCGGGTACGCGATCGCGGGAACGGGATCCCGACGACGCCGCGTGATCGACGTCGGCCAGCCGATCGCGCTCGACGAAACGCTGCGCGAGGTGCTCGAGCAACAGGCCGAGCAGATCGAGCGCCTCGAACAGATGGCCCGTGCAATGAACGCCACGGACAAGCGCCAGCAGCAACTGATCGAAGGAGCGGTCCGCCGCGTCGCCCTCTTCCGTTACGACGCGTTCGAGGACGTGGGAGGCCGACTGTCCTTCTCGTGCGCGATGCTCGACGACCATGGCACGGGGGTCGTTCTCACGTCGATCAACGGCCGTCAAGAAACACGTGTCTACGCGAAGCCGATCACCGACGGCCGGAGTTCGTACAACCTGTCTCTAGAAGAAGAGGAAGCGATCCGACAGGCCCTTGCCCCGCGGGAACAGGCCGAGAGTAAGGTCGAGCACAGGGTCGAGCCGGAGCCGGACAAGCCGGAGCGGAAGCCACAGCCTGGGCAGAAGCCAGGGCAGAAGCCTGGGCAGAAGCCAGGGCAGAAGCCAGGGCAGAAGATGGAGGCGCGATGATCTGGAGACGTGAAGAAGCGGAAACGGCGCACGAACCGATCCCCACGGCACCCGAGCGACCGAAGGAGACGAGGATGGACGAGAACGGCGAGGTCACGATCGTCGGCGCGGGAGCGCGCCTCGAGGGCAACATGGTCTCAGCGGGATCGCTGCGGATCGACGGCCAGGTGAAGGGTCAGATCAACGCTGAGGGTGAGGTGACCCTCGCAGCCCAGAGTCAGGTCGAGGCCGACATCCGTGCTCAGAACGTGAGCATCGCCGGGAGGTTGAAGGGAAACATCATCGTCAAAGGCAAAGCGCACCTCGCGCGAGGAGGCCGTGTCGACGGGAACATCACCTCGAAGACCCTCGTCATCGAGGAAGGCGGGGTGTTCCACGGACAGAGCATCATGGACGCCGGCGCCACGTCCGCTCAGGCGACTCAGGCCGGCTCGTCCCAGCATTCCGTGGCGGGCTCGGGCGGGGACCGGGAGAAGACGGAGCAGGTGAAGGTTCCCTAGATGCTCGATGTCAGAGCGATCAGGGACGATCCCCAGCCGTACCGAGACGGTCTTGCCCGGCGGAACCTCGCCGATGCCGTGGACGCGCTACTCGGAGCCGACGAGCGCCGGCGAGCGCTGACCGTCCGGGTTGAAGAGCTTCGCGCCGAGCAGAACAAGGCCTCGAAAGCCATCGGTGGCTCCCAGGGCGATGAGAAGCAAGCCCTGATCGCCGAGGTCGCGAAGGTGAGCGCCGAGCTGAAGGAGCTCGAACCCCAGCTCGAGGAGGCGGAGCGCGCGCTGAACGTTCTGCTCGCCGCGACGCCGAACGTCCCTCACCCGAGCGCTCCCGACGGCTTCACGGACGAAGACGCGGTTGAGATTCGCAGGCGCGGCTCGCCGGCAGAGTTCGGCTTCGACGTACGCGATCATGCCGAGCTCGGCGAGATCCTCGGTGTGCTCGACGTCGACCGAGGTGCTCGCACGAGCGGCTCCCGGTTCGTCTACCTGCTGGGCGACATCGTGTTCGTCCAGTTCGCGTTGATGCGTCACGCGATGGATGTCCTCGCGACGCACGGATTCACGCCGGTCATCCCGCCCGTGCTCGTCCGCGAGGAGGCGATGTACGCGTCCGGTTTCCTGCCGACCGATGAGGTGAACATCTATCGGACGGACGAAGACCAGCTCTACCTCGTCGGCACGTCCGAGGTTCCGCTCGCGGCGCTGCATTTCGATGAGATCCTCGACGTCTCGCAGTTGCCTGTCCGTTACGCCGGCTACTCCACGTGCTTCCGGCGTGAGGCCGGCACGTACGGCAAGGACACGGGTGGGATGTTTCGCGTCCACCAGTTCGACAAGGTCGAGATGTTCTCGTTCTGCCACCCCGACAACAGCTGGGAGGAGCACGAGTTCATGGTGAGCATCGAGGAGGAGATCATCGGCTACCTCGAGCTTCCGTATCGCGTTGTGAACATCGCGGCAGGCGACCTCGGCAGCGCCGCTGCGAAGAAGTACGACATCGAGGCATGGCTCCCCGGGCAGCAGCGCTACCGCGAGCTCACGTCGTGTTCCAACTACACGGACTACGGGGCTCGGCGGGCGAGGACGCGGATGCGGGGCGAGGACGGCGACGTCAACGTCCTGCATACGCTGAACGGCACGGCAACGGCGATCGGCCGGACGCTGATCGCGCTGTTGGAAAACCACCAGCACGCTGACGGTTCCGTGACGATGCCGGCGAAGCTGCATCCCTACCTGCCCGAGCACGCGCAGGTGCTCCGGCCGAAGGGCTGAGGAGCCACTCCGGGTCACCCCGTCCGAAGCGCGGTCCCTCGACCGGCCCACGTCGTTGCAGCCGACAGGTGACGCCCGAACGCCCCTTGTTCGCCCTCCTTCTCCGCGGATAGCTTGCGGGAAGCGTTCGGCCCGCCTGTCGACGGCAGGCGGGCCCCACGCCCAACAGATGGGCCGCGACGTACCATCTGCGCCGTGTCGTCCGGTCGCTCTTCGGCTTCGAGATGGGTCCGTTCCGTTCGGGTCGGCGCTGCCGCAGCGGTTCTCTTCCTCACGGCAGCATCGTTCACGGTCCCGGCGGTCGCCGGAGCGCCGAGGTCCGGAGACGGCGCGTCTACGGCAGAGGCATACCGTGCGGCCGCACGATCCGCTCAGAGGTCGATCGCGAGGCCGAGCGAGCGAGGGCCCGCCCACCGAGGCGAGACCGCGACCTCGGCCTACGCGCAGGCCGCAGCCGCGAAGCGGCGGCCGAAACCGATCTCCGTCCTGCCTGGTGCGACGCCGAACGGCTCCGTTACGCCACCGGATCCGATCAACGCCGCCGGTCCCACCACGGTGGTGTCCGCGACGAACGAACGACTCCAGATGCGCGACCGATCCGGTGGGGCGACGTCGGCCTCGTGGCACTCCTTAGGAACGGCCGGCGTCACCGATCCGCAGGTCATCTGGGATCCAGCGACGGAGCGCTTCTATCTCGTGATCACGGATCTGAACGTGCCGCCCTTCGGTACGAGCAACGGGGTCGACTTCTGGTACGGGTTCAGCAAGACGGACTCGCCGTCCGCGGCGATCGACTGGTGCGTGTATCCGATCTCCGTGGGGTACGACGTCGCCAGCAGCAGCACGAAGTTCGGCGACCAGCCGCATCTGGGTGACAGTTCCGCCTTCGTCTTCTGGGGCGTGAACGTGGTCGATGAGCAGCACGGTGGCTTCTTCAGGCCAGACGTCGATTGGGTCCAGAAGCCTCCGGCTGGCGACGTCACGACATGCCCGGCGACGGATTCCCTGAACGATGGTGTGCAGAGCGACATCGTGTCGTCGACACCGGGCACGACCGCGGTGTACACGCCCGTCGGGGTCAACCAGACCGATACGGATCCGACCGGGTACCTCGTGTCGCTCGTGGTCCCCACGTCGGGGAGCGCCGCGGATCAGCTCGGGCTCATCACGGTGACCGACGGCCTCGATGCGCCCACGATCAGCGCAAGCACGACGCGGATCGACGTGGCGCCGTACGGATCGCCGGCACCTGCCAAGCAGCGAAGGACGAAGAAAACGATCGACACCGCTGACGGGAGGCTCACACAAGCCGTTTCAGCCGTGGATCCGTCGAACGCAGGCCACGTCGGGATCTGGACGCAGCACACCGTGTCCGTGCGTGGGGCGTCCACCGTCGTTCGTTGGTACGAGATCGACCCCTCGACACCATCGTCACCCGTTCGAGCCGGGAAGATCGCGAACCGTCGGCTCTTCGCCTACAACGCGGCGATCTCTCCCGATCGCGTCGTGAACGGCATGACGACTGCGTTCGGCGACTCGATGGCGATGACGTTCACGACGTCGTCCTCGCTGACCGACGCAACCGTGTGGTCGGTCTCCAAGGTGCGGGACGGTCCCGTATCCCCGTGGGTGCTGATCAAGCAGTCGAGCGCGCCCGCCGTGGACTTCACCTGTTCGCCGTGCCGTTGGGGCGACTTCGCGAGCGCCAGCCCCGACCCCGCCGCCGCCACGACCGCCGCTCACGGCGTCGTGTGGTTCTCGAACGAGTGGAACGCCCGGGGGAACACCAAGAACGACCTCGAATGGCGCACGCTCGATTGGGACGTCAAGCTCGCGCGGTCCTCGTCGACGTGCCAACAGATCGGGACCTCCGGCGACGATCGGCTCGTGAGCGACCGTGCCCAGACGCTCTGCGGGGGCCGAGGCAAGGACGTTCTCTTCGGTGGCGGCGGTGCTGACATGCTTGAGGGCAGCGGCGGCAGCGACACGCTGTTCGGCGCAGGAGGTGCGGACCGCTTGCTCGGCGGCAGCGGCGCGGACACGCTCAACGGCGGATCGGGCGACGACTACCTGAACGGAGGTCCCGGTGACGATGCCTGCACCGCAGGCGGTGGCACCGACACCAAGGTCTCCTGCTAGATCCCGACTGAGGCCGTCGCTGCGATCCTGATCGACCCCTACATATAGTTCGGCGTGTGGAGCGATGAGATCTCGTCGGCGTCGGCGTCGCTGAATCCGAGCTGGCGCAAGCGTCCGACCCGGCGAACGTGCATGGTTTCGTGGAGCTTGCGGACGGCGATCGTTGCGTCTCGCACCCGGCTCGGTGAGGTTCCCCCGGCCGCTAGGATCACGAGCGCCTCCTCGACCTGTGGCGTTGCGCCCGACGTCACCGACAGGTATTCGGCTCGCTTACGGACGGCATCTCGAAGGATCGCCGCACGGTCGGGATCCGCGCTCAGGTAGTGCCTCGCATGTTCGACGCCGAAGGCGACGTGCCGAGCTTCGTCGAACCGAGCCCGGCGCACGATGTCGGCCGTGACCGGGTCCGGCGCGTGCCGCTCCACGAACGAGAGGTATTCCAGGAACGCCCCTTCCCCCAGGACCGACAGCAAGAACGACGCTTGCGAGAAGTCCTCCTGTTCCAAGAGGGAACGGAGCGAAGCCTGCGTGTGGGCTGAGGAGTACTGAAGCCCTCCACCGTTGGCCAGCGCGCGTTTGGTGAACGCCTCGATGTGGCGGGCTTCGTCGACCACTTGCGTCGACAGGAACATCACCACCTCCGTGAAGTGCGGATGGATCCGAGGGATGAACTTCGCAGGGACGTACAAAGCCGCGTACTCGTTCTCGGCGAGATGGGTCATGATCTGGCACACGGCGCGCTCCACGTGCGTCGGCAGCGGTCGCAGATCCGCCCAGCGGATGTCCCGCGACGCGTCCCATTGGCTCGCGGTCGCCTGTTCGTAGAGGCCGGCGATGCTGTCGGCCCAGACCAGGTCACGCTCGGTCAGCGTGTATGGGAACGCAGGAGATCCGCGCTCGATGACGGCTCCCCGCGGGGAGAAGCCCGTCGTCACGTCGGCGCGCTCGGGGATCTCGCCCGCTTTGCCGATGAGCCAGTCCCGGGTGTCGAACCCGTTGTGACGACGGGGAGCCTGAAGTCCCCAATCGGGATGGTCGGCGAACATAAGCGCCGCGTTGGGGCCGCGGCGGATCCGGTACAACATCGAATCGCCGTCTGGCTCAGCCGTCTCGAGCGGGTTCCCCGTCGTCCTGCACCACTCCGGCAACTCATGTGCGAGCGCCGGGTTCGTGCTCGAGAGCTCGAGCAAGGCGCCGGAGGGGATATCGGACAGGCAGACATCGAGGACGAAGATCAGTCCTGACGCGAGATCCAGGTCCTCGCCGTCGAATCGGGCCGCAGGCTCCTCTTCAGGATTCACCATCGCGCGCCGATCCCCTGCTCCTCGACGGCTTCGATCAGATAGCGATAGCCGTCGAGCTGCGGCTCGACCCATCGCTTGAGACCCTCCATCTCCAGGATCCGGCGGTGCCCCGGGTTCGCCCAGTCCATGGCGCGCAGGTGCGCGGACCATGCCTCGGCGAGCTCGGTCGGCAGTGTCGGAAGCGCCGTGAAGTTGCAGTGCGAGTACGAGGGCGACGTCCAGAACGCCGACAGTTTGCCCGGTGGCACCTCACCTGCACGAACGAGGGTTTCCCACGAGGAAGCCCCAACCGCAGCGGCATCGGCCCGCCCGTCCAGGACCGCTGCGAGTGCATCGCGTTCGCTTCGACCCGTGTCTCCGTGCTTGCCGACGTCGGAGTCGAACCGAAGCAACCGGATGTCTTCGCCCATGCGGAATCCCTCGCGTGACAGGTGATGGATCGGCATGATCGCTGCCTGCGCCGAGTCGGCGCTCCCGAGGGCGAGCGTCCTTCCTCGGAGATCCGCTGTCTTCGTCATCTCACCGGTTCGGCCGACGAGCAACGTATGGAACTCCACGTCGGTGTCACGCATCGCGAGCACGACACATCCGCCGCCTGTCGCCCGACGCACGCGCACGTACGCGAGGTTCGTGTTCCAGGCGACGTCGATCCGCTCTTTCAGCAGTGCATCAACCTGCGCCTCGTAGTTGGAGAACAGGACGAAGTCCATGCTCGTCTCCGACGCGGCGAAGTATTCGCGGATCCCTTCCCAGATCGGTACGACCTTCGGGTCGTACGCGACCGCCCCGATCATCAGCTCCGGCATCGTGCCTCCTAGAACAACGACATGCCCACGAGCGCGCGGCCCGTGAGCTCGTACAAGACGTCGGTCGTCGGCGCCATGACGGCCCCCGCCCGCGCGTCACGGAAGAAGCGCTCGATCGGCAGCGACGAGCTCATCGCAGCTCCGCCGCAGGCCTGCATCGAATCCGAGGTGACGCGTATCGCCATCTCGTTCGCGGCCGCCTTCGCCGCAAGGATCGGAGCGGCCGGGTCCGCGGCGGCCATCGCCCGAGCGACGTCTCGCAGGAAGCCGGCGACCGTGTCGACCTCGACCTGCGCTCGCCCGAGCCGTGCTCGTACGGTGGGAAGGTCGGCGAGGCTCTGCCCGAGGTGCTCCAAACGAGCGCCGGTCACGTGAGCCACCGTCGCCTCGAGCGCTCCTTGCGCGATCCCCAGGGAGACAGCGCCCGAGCCGAGCTGGAACCAGGGCAGCACCACGCCGAGCATCAGGTCGAGCCCCTTGCCGTCTTCGCCGAGCCGGATCCCGTCGCCGACGACGAGGTCGAGACCGATCGGAGCGCTCGCGTTCCCCCGGAGTCCGAGGCCCTCCCACGGGTCCCCGATGTCGATGCCATCAGCGTTTGATGGCACGAGGTAAAGCGTCGAGTCCATCGGGGACTCCGGATGCTCCGGCCCGACCGAGACGACGTAGCTGTCCGCGTGTCCGGCGCTCGTGACGAACGATTTGCTGGCGACCAGCCGCAGGTCGCCGTTGGAAGATGCGAGCCGGCTCACGGGTGCCCAGAAGTGGCTCCGCGACCCGCGTTCGGAGAAGGCGAGGGTCGAAAGCTCCATCCCGGTCGCGAGTTTGTGTGCCGCCTCCGGCAAGCCGGATGGGGGCGCGGCCAGCACGACCTGAGTCGCGCACACGTGCATCAGGTACACCATGGCGGTCGACGGGCAGCGGGTGGCGATGCGACGGATCACGTCCAGGAACTCGACAGGGCCGGCGCCGATCCCGCCGACGTCTTCGGGCAGGGTCAAGCCGAGCAAGCCGGACCCACGCAACTCGCTGAGAGCTTCGTCGGGGAACCGAGCCTTCCGATCGACGTCGCCGGCAGCGCGGCCGGCGGCGTCGAGGACGCGGGCGAGAGTTTCTTCGATCGATGACATGTGCACTCCGATCACTTCCGGAGCGTCCCCGCTGTCGAACGGGATGGTCGCTAGTGTGCCGACCTCCCAAGGAGGAGCGGGACGCGCGGTGGATGCGCCCGACCGGGCGCGAACCGGTCCGTGAGTCACCTACGCGTCATGGCGACCTCCTCGGCGTTCACCGATGAACGATACGCCAGCGGAAGTAGAGCGCGGCGCCGAGCAATGCCAGCAGCGAGAGCGCGGTTCCGAGGAGCCCGTATCCGATCGAGGGATCGCTGTAGCCCAGCTGCACCGTGTGCTCGCCCGCGGGGATCGGGATGCCCATGTCGAGATAGTCGGCGGGGAGGATCCCAACGGGCTTCCCATCGACCGATGCGTGCCAGTTCCGCTCGTACGGGATCCGAACGAGCAGCATCGCCGGTCCCGATGTGGTCGCGCGGACGCTCGCTGCGTTCGCATCGACCATCGCGAAGGTCGCCGACCCCTCAACTGGAACTTGGGCCGCCGCCGGGACGGAGCCGTTCTCGACGACGACGTCGCTGGCGACATCGAATCCCGGGTCTCGGACCGTGCGCAGCGCCGCCGCCGGGGAATCCACCGATGTCCACCGGCCGACGACGCTTGCGATGGGAGCTGCACCGCTGAGCGGGTACAGCTTCCAACTGCCATCGACGCGGATCGGCGCCGGCGGCGCCACACCGGTCGCCCATGCGGGAAGTGCCCCGGCCGCGATCAGCCAGCGCACCCCGAGCAGGTTGAGCATCACCGGCGGTGGGTTCGAGAGGAACGCTGCGTTGTAGTGCATCGGTTTGGGATCGATTGCTCGCACGAAGGTCCAGTAGCGCACGAGCTGGGTCGGGTTGTACCCGCCCGCGTCGGCGACCTCGAAGATCATCGAGCGTTGGTTCGCGAGTCCTGCCCAGTACGCCGTGCCCTGGAGTCCCTGGAATCCGTACTGGCCGAGACGAGGCACCGTCGTGACGTACCTCCCGCCCGCCGGCATCTGTTCGCGCAGGTACGTGGCGATCGCACCTGGGGCGACGTACGAGGCGATGTCCAATCCGGGTGAGTGCAGGGCTTGATAGTCGGATCGGTACGTGGACCCTTGGCCGATCAGACCGGAGACCGTCAGCTCGATCGCGATCACCGCGGGAAGCAGCCACGAGAACGACGGCGTTCGCCTGCAGAACGTAACCGCGGCCGCGCCACTCACGATCGCGAGCGCGAGGAAGCCCGCCTCGTGTTGAGCGGACGCCGCGAGGCCGAAGAGGAGCAGCCACAGTCCGGCGCCGGGCGCCAGCAACACGAGACCATCCCGGACGCTGTGCGACCGGAGCAACGCGTCAGCGCCGAGCCCAGCCAGGACACAGACGGCGAAGATCGATGCGTAGACGAACCGATACGGCTCGTGCAGGTAGAACTGCCCCAAGAACGTCCCCCTCACCAAAGGGGCCAGCACCCGCGCGACCCCTCCCAGCGACAACAGGTAGAACACGAACCCGTAGACAGCCATGGGAACGCCGATCCATCGGTATCGAGCGCTCTTCCACCACGCGAGCGAGAGCGCGATCGCGAGAGCGCCGAGGTAAGGGCCCGGCACCCGGGCGAGCTCCGAGGGCCATAACGCCCATGCCGTGAACCCGATAGCGCCACCGCGGGTCGACACGTGTGTCAGCGATGTTCCCCACGCGTCGAGTCGGTCGTAGCCGGCGCCGATGCTCGTCGTCGGCAGGTAGAGGAGGCGAGGAAGCAAGACCGCGAGATTGACGAGCGGGATCGAGACGATCGTCACTGCGGCGAGCTGAACGCCCTCGCGAAGCGGCATCACGTGGCGCCTGACGGAACGAACGAGCGCGGCAGCGAGATAGAGCCCCAACGCGGCGCTCCCCATCACCAACCCGTTCGAGAGGTGGGCGTTGGCGAGCTGTCCCCAACAGATCGCGGTGATCGCGACCCAGACGAATCGGCCGGGCCAACCGCGCGCGTGCACCACTCTCGCTGCGGAGGCGAGGAGCAGGGCGGACCACGCCAGCGTGCCTGCGAAGGGAAGGCCGAGCGCGATCACCGAGTGCCCCATCACGAGTCCGAGACAGAGTCCGCCGACAGTGCTGGCAGCGAGCCCAACTCGTTCCCCGCGAAGGAACCAGTAGACGCCGAGGCCTGCCAGGACCGGCTGCACCACGATGAACAGCCGGATCGCAACGTCGCTCGGGAACACCGTGAAGAGCACCATCGCGGGCAGGTAGGTCCACCCCGACTGCGGATCGGCTGCGAACGGGACGCCTCCCATAGAGAAGGGATCCCATTCGGGGATGTGCCCGGATGCGAGTGAGCGGCCGAGGAAGCTGAAGGTCGACAACCACTGAGGAAGCAGATCGACGTGCTGGTTCGACATCATCCCGCCGAAGACGAACCCGCGCATCACGACGAGGATGCAGACGACGATCAGAGCCGGCCCCGCCGCTGCTGGACCTAGCGATCGCGCGAGCTCCACGAGGCGCTCGCGGTGGAACCGGCGGGTCGCCGACGCCGTTGGTCCCTCGTTCACCGGCACATCATGCAGGACGGGGTGGAACCTTTCGGTCATGCGGACCAACACCGACACGGATCAACGTTCTGGGACCGAGCGGTCTTCGTGACCTGTGCTCCCGACGAAGCGCGCGACATCAAACGGCCATGAACGCGGCCCGTCCCAGCTCGATCCCCGGTAGGCTGCCAAGTGGGAGGATGGCCGTGCCGTGAGCTGGAGGGACGAGGATCCAGGTCTTCCGGTCGAACTCGGGCCTTGCTCCAACGGTGAGTTCGATCCCGAGCCCGTGTTGCCGGCGGTTCTCAGCGAGACGATCGGTCGTGCGCGCGTCGCATGCGACGAGAACGCGCGACGCACGGGCGTTAGCCGCCGTGAGTTCCTCGTGTCCGTCTGTGGTGCCGCCACCACGTTCCTGATCCTGGACGCCTGCACTCGCGAGGCCCACAAGGCCGATCACAGCGCAGCCTCCAGCTCGCCCGGCGGTACTTACGGCAGCATCCCGCCCGACGCCACGGTGGATCCCAGTCCGGCGAGTCATGCCCTGGGCGGTGAGGAGTTCATCTTCGATGTCCAGGGCCACCTGCTGGAGTACGACCTGCTGCCCGTGCTGAACGGAGGCGATTTCTGGCAGAACTTCCCTCAGCAGGATTGCGGCGAGGACGACCCCCGAGCCTGTTACTCCATCGAGCACTTCATGGAGCTCATGTTCCTTCGCGCCGACACCTCGATGCTGGTGCTGTCGGCTCTGCCGATCTACCCGGCCGGAAGTCCGCTGTCGCCCAATGTGATGGAGACGACTCGCCGGATAGCGATGGGTCTGTGCCAGGACGAACGCGTGTTGCTGCATGCGCAGGCGTTGCCCAACCTGGACGTGATCCAGTCGTCATTGGCTGCGATGCACGATACGGCCGAGAGGTACCCGGTGGTGGCGTGGAAGACCTTTACGCACTTCCCCGATGTGCTCGATCACAGCGGCAACGGCTGGTGGTTGGACGATCACGACCCGGCGCTGTCACAGGTCGGAGAGAGTTTCATCCGGAAATGCGTCTCGCTGGGGAAGCCGAATATCTGCGTGCACAAGGGGTTCAGCAACGGCAGCGAGTACGCGTCGCCCCGCGACATCGGCCCGGCCGCCAAGCGCAACCCCGATGCGAACTTCGTCGTGTACCACTCCGGCTTCGAGACGTCGGTGACGGAAGGGCCATATACAGGAGCGACGGCCAACCTAGGTGTCAACAGGCTGATTACATCTATGCGACAAGCCGGGGTTGGGCCGAATCAGAACGTGTTCGCCGAGATCGGCTCTACCTGGTGGTATACGTTCCGCTATCCCACGCAGGCGGCCCACGTGCTGGGGAAGCTTCTGAAGTATGTGGGCGAGGAGAACGTGTTGTGGGGGACCGACTGCCTCTTCTACGGCTCGCCACAGCCATTGATCCAGGCGATGCGTGCGTTTCAAATCTCCACCGAGTTTCAAGAACGCTACGGCTACCCCGAGCTTACGAAAGAGGTGAAGGCCAAGATCTTGGGGCTCAACGGCGCGCGGCTCTACGACGTGGAACCGATCACGACGCGGTGCGAGTTCACTCGAAAGGAATTGGAACAGATCCGCCGAACCCTCCCAGGCCGCAACGGCGGATTGGGACCGCGGACGAAGGCTGCCGCCGATATCGTCCGCATCCATCAGCACGAAGAGATCGCCACGACAGCTCGTTAGGCACGCTCTGCGGCGCCCTTCGCGAGCCTCCATACCCATCGGCGAGGTCTTTACCGGGTACGGACCTTGACCTCGTTCGACGGCGGCCCCTGGCCCATCACGTTCACGGCCTTGACGTAGTACCAGTACGGCGTGCGCCGAGCGGTGGAGGTGTCCCTGTAGCCCGTGGAGACCGACGACATCGACCAAGAAGACCTCGCCGCCCGCCTTCGTCCCCCGATACACCTTGTTATTTCGTGATGGCGGAGCCGCCGTCGGGAGGGACGGTCCAGGTGAGCCGTACGTCTCCGCCCCGGAGCGCTTTCGCCGACAGGGTCGGGGCGCCCGGCGCAAAAGGTTGGGACCAAACCGTGTCTCTTGCGACACGTCAAATCGTGCCGCAGCGCGCCCGACTTGTCATGCCCCCAAACGGGTGAAGCGGGTCAGCGAGCCAGCGGCGGTCTGCCGTCGGACTCACCGGCCACCGGCGTTTCCGCAGCTAGACTCCCTGCGGGAGGGTGGCCGAGCGGACGAAGGCGACGGTCTTGAAAACCGTTAGCGGGGCAACTCGCTCCCGGGTTCGAATCCCGGTCCTCCCGCGCTGAACCGCGGTTGTTGGGCATGGCGTGGGCGTTCATCAAGGAGGCGGATGGGAACGCCCATGAGAAACAATGAGTGCGTCATTCACATGACAACGAGGCGACCACATGACAACGAGGCGCGGCAGCACGCAGACCCTCCGTAAGGACGCGGATGGTTGGGCGCAGACCAGTTCCCGAGGCGTCGTTCGGCGCGCGACCGCTGAGCAAGTGTGGTGGCACATCCTGCCCGTCATCGCGTTCGGTTCACGGCGAGGCGTCACCCTCGCGGTGGAGCCTGCCGCGACCGGCGAAAAGGGCTAGCGGATCGGGAACGCGATCTCGGTCAGCAGGTCGTCGGGCTTCGTGGTCGCGAGATCGTTCAGGTAGTACTCGCGCGGCGCGCCGGATGGCTCGAGGCGGCGTTCGTCCATCCACGTGATGACGGCCGCGTACGAGGAAGCCATGTCGTCGTAGGAGCCCCGGTGGATCGTCGAGGCGACCCTTCCACCAGGGATCTCCGTTCCGTAGACCTCCAATACCCCTCCGAACGGCTCGGCGACGGGCCCGCAGATCTCGATGTCACCTCCGGTCTCGTCGTCGATCCTGCCATGGAAGACGATGAACGGCCGTCCCACCATTCGAACGCCGACCGTCTCCAGGGCACCCCCGAGCTGATCGAGCCCGTCTTCGATGTCCTCGCTGATCGTCAGCATCGACGTGTGCCGGCGCACGGCCGCCACCTGTTGCGGTGCTACCTGACTCACCGTCACGTCGTATCTCGTCACCATCTCGCCACCTCCCAGGAGTCCACCATTCTGAGAGATGGCGGTGGCGGCGCACACCGGTTCATCGGGCGATATTCGCCCGGCGGGCGGGGGATGTCGGATGCGGGATATCTGTCGCCACATCGCCCTACACCACTGCCGATAGCCTCCCTCGAGCACGGCTCCTTGGCATCCCAACCACACCCCCGGGCTTGTTGGCCTACGGCTCAAGGCCCCCAGCGAATGGCCGATTACTCACGGGAGATGTCCACGCTTGATTCCGAGGGGATCGCGGAAGGTATCCGCAGGGAGCTGCGAGTCGTCGGCCTGCGGGGATTCAGCACGCCCTCCCTGGAGATGGTCGAGCGGCGTCGCCTCCAGCTGTGGGTCCTCACGACGTTCCTCTTGCTGTCCGTTTCCCTCGCCGTCGTTGCGCTCTCGGTCTGGCCGTCGGCGGAGCAGTCATGGCTGTTGCCGGCACCCGTCTTGCACGTTTCGATCGTCCTGATGGCCTTGGCGTTCTGCACGTACGCGATCGAGAAGGAGATGCATCTCCATCGCCTGTCGAGGCTCCTGACCGACGAGCGTGTGCTGAGCACGGCGTTGACGAATCGTTTGCACGAGGTGTCGCTTCTCTTGGAAGCCGGGAAAGCGATCAACTCCGTGCTTGATCTGCCGGCCGTTCTCGACACGATCCTGCGAAGCGCGACCGAACTGCTCGGCGGAGCCAGTGGCTCGATCATGTTGGTCGAAGGCGACGAACTGGTCACCGAGTGTTTCCAGGGCGATGAGACCGCGCGCAACTCGCGTGTGCGCATCGGCGAAGGTATCGCCGGGCGTGTGGCGCAATCACGCGAGCCGCTGCTGGTCGAAGGGAAGGTCGATTCCGCCCGTTTCCCGGGCTGGACGAGACGCGAATCCAAGGTCGACAGCGCGGTGAGCACACCGTTGGTGAGTCGCGACGAGGTGGTGGGCGTCCTGAACGTGAACGCAAGCCCCGAACGCACGTTCACCGAGTACGACCTGCGAGCCATGTCGGTGTTCGCGGAGCAAGCTGCCGCGGCGATCTCGAACGCACGCATGTACGAAGCCGAACGCCAACACGTCCTGGAGCTCATCCGCGTCGACCGCTTGAAGAGCGAGTTCGTCGCCCTTGTCACCCATGAGTTGCGCACCCCGATCACGTCGATCCTCGGTGCGATCAAGACCGCTCAGCGACTCGAGACCGCAGAGGAGCGCGAAGTGATGGACGACATCGTCGAACGCCAGGCGAAGCGCCTCGACGGCATGGTCGAGGAGCTGCTCGCCGCGGCTCGACTCGAACGGAGCGACTCGCCACCACGCACGGAAGCCATCGACGTGGCCTCCCTCGCGAGGATCGTTGCCTCGGATCTGGCCGTCTCAGGGCTCGAGGTCGAGCTCGACGCGCCGGCCACTGCCATGGTTCTCGGCGATCCCGAGTGGGTCCGCCGGATCTTCGACAACCTGGTCGACAACGCATGGAAGTACGGCCAGCCGCCGGTTCGGATCGAGGTGGAAGCCGGCAAGAAGATCGTCGTCGTATCGGTGCTCGATCACGGTCCCGGGATCCCCGACACCGAGCGCGAAGAGGTCTTCGAACGGTTCCAGCGACTCGGGCGCAATGCGAGTCAACCGGGGCTCGGCCTCGGACTCCCGATCGTGCGGGGACTCGTCCGCGCGCTGGGCGGCGACGTCTGGATCGAGGAAACCCCGGGCGGCGGCGCCGCGTTCCGTGTGTCGTTGGTTGCGGCCCAGTCGGTGCAGGAGGCCGTATGAGGTCCCTGCGCGCCCGGCCGCTCGTCCTGATCGTCGAGGACGACCCCGACGTCCTGCTGATCCTGCGCCTGAATCTGGAGGGCGCCGGCTGTGACACGACCTTGGCCGCCGACGGCGACACGGCGCTTCGCCGGATCGACGCCGACAAGCCCGACGCCGTCCTGCTGGACCTGATGCTTCCGATCGTCGACGGCTGGGAGGTGCTGGCCGAGCTCACCTCTCGCGAGGGCGCGCCGCCGGTCGTCGTGTGTTCGGCCCGGCGCAGCGAGCACGATGTGACGCGAGCGATGCGGCTGGGCGCGGCAGACTTCCTGTCGAAGCCGTTCGACCTCGACGAGCTGGTCGCTTCTGTCCTCGAAGTGACCGGCATGCACGCCGAGCACGAGACGCAGGACGCGCCCGCACCCGCGGCGTGGCGTTCCGGTCTCGTCGAAGGGATCGGGTTCGACGGCCTCGGAACCGGCTCGTAGTCGTACGGCTCACCCTCACCATCCGTAACCGGAGGCCGAAGGCTTCCCTCCGGTCGGTCCGTATCCTCTCAGGGTGAGTCCGGCCTCTCTCCACGATCGGTTCCTTCGCGCCTGCCGCCGCGAGCCGGTCGATCGCACACCCATCTGGTTCATGCGCCAGGCGGGCAGGTACCTGCCCGAGTACCGAGCGTTGCGAGGTGACCGGGACATCCTCGAGACCTGCAAGGACTCAGCCCAGGTCGTCGAGATCACGCTCCAGCCGCTGCGGCGCATGGATGTCGACGCCGCGATCATGTTCGGCGACATCATGGTTCCCCTGGCGGCGATCGGCGTCCCCGTTCGGATCGATCCCGGCATCGGACCGGTCGTCGACCCGCCGATCCGGTCGGCGGCGGACGTCGCGCGGCTGCGTCCACTCGAGCCGGACACCGACGTCCCCTACGTGCTCGAGGCGATCGCCCTGCTTCGCAAGGACCTCGACCGGCCGCTGATCGGGTTCTCCGGTGCCCCGTTCACGCTGGCGAGCTACCTGGTGGAAGGAGGACCGTCGCGGAACCACGCCCGCACGAAGGCGCTGATGCTTGGTGATCCGCACACGTGGGGTTCGCTGATGAGGGCGCTGACGGCGATCGTCGTCCCGTACCTTCGCGCTCAGGTCGCGGCGGGCGCACAAGCGCTGCAGGTGTTCGACTCCTGGGTTGGTTCGCTCGACCCCGACGACTACGAGCGTTCGGTGTTGCCGTATTCGCGCTCGGTGTTCGACGGTCTGGCCGACCTCGGCGTTCCGACGATCCATTTCGGCGTGGGAACCGGCGAGCTGCTGCCGCTCCTGCGCCGCGCGGGCGGCACCGTGATCGGCGTCGACTGGAGGACCCCTCTCGACACGGCGTGGACACGCCTCGGAGGTCCCGAAACGACCGCGGTCCAAGGGAACCTTGACCCCGCGGCGCTCCTCGCGCCGTGGGAAACCCTCGAGCGCAAGACGCGTGACGTGCTCGCGCGCACAGCAGGCCGCGACGGGCACATCTTCAACCTGGGGCACGGGGTGCTGCCGGACACCGACCCGGACGCACTCCGACGGGTGGTGGACCTCGTCCATGCCTCGACGGAACGCGCGACGATGCCCGTCGCGGCAACCGAGCCCGCCCGAGCGGGGGAGCGATGACCCAACATCCTCCGATCGGCGTTCTCGTGATGGCCTACGGCACGGCGAGCGGCCCCGACGACATCGAGCGCTACTACACCGACATCCGTGGCGGCCGCACGCCGAGCCCCGAGTACCTCAAGGAGCTGGAGAACCGCTACGCCGCGATCGGGAACGTCTTCCCGCTCCTGGAGACGACGCGAGCCCAAGCGCATGGCCTCGTCGAGCGGCTGAATGTGCCGTCGACGCACGATCCGGCAGCCGTCGAGGCGTCGATCTTCCGGGCGTATCTCGGCATGAAGCACTCGCCGCCGTTCATCGCCGACGGTGTCGAGCAGATGCGTTCGGACGGCGTCGAGCGAGCGATCGGCATCGTCATGGCGCCGCACTGGTCTTCGATGTCGGTCGAGTCCTACATCGAGCGCGCGCGGGATGCGATCGCTGGCCGTGGCGGCGCGCCGGAGATAACGTTCGTGCGGTCGTACTCCTCGCACCCCGCGTTCGTTGAGCTCCTGAGCGCCCGCGTGAAGGATGCGCTCGCGACGCTCGACCCGGGCGCGCGCGCCGGCGCCGGCGTGATCTTTTCGGCGCACTCCCTCCCCCTCCGCACCGTCGAGGACGGGTCCTCGCGATGCAAGTCGTGCGACGTGTGCGAGGACTCGTGCCGGTACCGCGACGGCCTGCAAGAGACCGCCGACCTGGTGGCGGAACAGATCGAACTCGGTGACCACACGATCGGCTGGCAGAGCGCGGGGCGGACCGCCGACCCGTGGTGGGGCCCGACGGTGGAGGACGTGATCCGCGAGCTCGCCGCCGAGGGGCGCACGGCCGTCGTCGTGTGCAGCGCCGGGTTCGTCGCCGATCACCTGGAGACGCTCTTCGACCTCGATATCGAAGCGAAGCAGGTCGCCGCGGAAGCGGGCGTGACGTTCGTGCGGACCCGGATGCCGAACGCGGATCCCGAGTTCCTCGATGTTCTCGCCGCCGTGGTCCGCGATCATCTCGCCACCGTCCCCGAGGAAGCGCGCGCACCGTGATGAGCGGCGAACGCAGGGTCGCCGTCGTCGGCGGAGGGATCAGCGGGCTCACGACCGCCTACCGCCTGGCCGAGGCCGGCGTCGACGTGACCCTCTTCGAAGCCGATGCACTGCCCGGCGGGAAGCTCCGTTCGATCGACGTCGGCGGCCTCACGCTGCCGGCGGGTGCGGATTCCTTCCTCGCTCGCAAGCCCTGGGCGCTCGAGCTGTGCAAGGAGATCGGCCTGGGCGGCGAGCTGGTCGCTCCCGCGACGAGCAGCGCATTCCTGTGGACCGAGGGTGGGCTCGAGCCCTTCCTGCGCGACGCACCGTTCGGGATCCCGGGGGATGTCGCGAACGTGTTCCGGTGGCCCGGGGTCTCGCGCTCCGGGCGTGCCCGGGCTGCGAAGGACCTGCTGATCCGAGCGCGGAAGTCCGACGACGACGAGTCGCTCGGCTCGCTCCTCCGCAGACGGCTGGGCGATGAGGCAACCGAGCGAGCCGTGGTGCCGTTGCTGGAAGGATTGTTCGCCGGTGACGCCGACCGATTGTCCGTGCGGGCGACCTTCCCCGAGCTCGTGTTTTGGGAGCGTTCGCAGGGGAGCCTGATCCGGGGATCCCAGGCGGCGATGCGGAACGCCCGCGGCGCCGCCCCCGCTCCGATGTTCCTGAAGCCGAGTGGGGGAGTGCAGCGGATCACCGACGCCTTGGCGGATCGACTCGGTCCCCGGGTTCGTGCCGGGCAACGCGTGACGGGCGTCGCACGCGAGGGCGACGGCTACGCGCTGTCGTTCGACGTTTCCGCAGACCACATGATCTTCGACGGCGTCGTGATCGCCGCACCGGCTTCCGTTGCCGCAGCGCTGCTCGGCGACACCGCCCCCACGGCGTCAGAAGAGCTCGCCGGCATCCCGTACGCCTCGACCGGCGTCGTGCTCATGGTCTATCCGGAGAACACGCAGCCCGATCTTCCCCAGGGGACCGGGTTCGTCGTTCCGCGCGGGAAGGCGCCGATGACGGCGAGCACCTGGCTCTCGAGCAAGTGGCCCGACGAGGCGTTCGGTACGCGCGCAGTGGTGCGGTGCTACGTGGGGGGCGTCGGTGCGGAGGACATCCTCGACGCCGACGACGCCGACCTGATCGAGGGGTGCGCGCGACACGTCGCCGCGATCGTGCCGCTCCCGCCCGAGCCCGAGCACGCCGCCGTGGTTCGCTGGCCCAAGGCCATGCCGCAGTACGAGGTCGGGCACCTCGACCGCGTCGCCCGCATCCGCGACTCCCTCCCCGGCGGTATCTTCGTAACCGGTCAGGCCTACGACGGGGTCGGCATCCCCGACTGTGTCCGAGCCGCCGGCGAAACCGCGCAGGCCGTACTTACCCACCTCAAGAGCCCCACCGGAAGGACACGTAACGAGAACGCGCTCAAGTAGCGAAGCGGTAGCGCATATATAGAAGGAGCCAACCCGATGAGCGACACGATCTACGCCCTGTACCCCGTATTCATGGGGAGCGAGGACTTCCATGAGGCGTTCTCCTATGAAGAGGATCGCGCCCGGGCCGCTCAGGAGATCTCTAACCTCTTCAAGTCGTGGGAGGGAACCGTCGAGGTCCGCGGCACATACTCGACCGTGGGGTTCCGCGCCGACGCCGACCTCATGCTCTGGCTCGTCGGTCCGACGCCCCAGGACGTGCAGCGCGCCCTCGTTGAGTTCCGTCGCACCGAGGCGGGGCGTCTGCTCGACATGACATGGACGTTCATGGGGGTCGTGAAACCCGCCGAGTTCACCGCCGACCACGCGCCCGCGTTCGCGAAGGGCGAGCCCCCGAAGACGTTCCTATGCGTCTACCCGTTCGTGCGCACCCCTGAGTGGTACCTGCTTCCCAAGGACGAGCGCGCCGAGCTGCTCCGCGAGCACGGTCTGATGGGGCGCGAGTTCCCGGAGGTGCTGGCCAACACCACGAACGCGTTCGGCCTGGGCGACTGGGAGTGGATCCTGGCATTCGAGGCAGATCGCGCCGACACGCTCGTCGACTGCATCCGGCGCCTGCGCGATGCGAAGGCGCGCCGGTACACCAAGGAAGAGATCCCCTTCATCACCGGCATCCGCAAGCCGATCGCCGATGCGCTCGCCGACCTCGCCTGACGGACCGACCACCGAACTGAAGCCGCTCCTGCGAGGGCGGATCCACCAGGTCGCGTTCTTCACCGCCATCCCGGCGGGCGTTGTGCTCGTGTGGCTCGCCCCGAGCTCGCGCGCGCGGATCGGGACGCTCGCGTTCGCGCTCGCGATGGTCGCGCAGTTCGGCGTGAGCGCGATGTACCACGTCGGGAGATGGAGCCAGGCGCAGGAAGACCGCATGCGCCGGCTCGATCACTCGATGATCTTCATGCTGATCGCGGGCTCGTACACGCCGTTCTGCTTGTTGGTCCTTCACGGCACGACGGGGACGGTCGTCCTCGCCGTTGTCTGGCCGGCGCTCTCGCCGGCATCGGCACGAAGCTCTACCGGGTCGACCTTCATGTGCTGTCGGGGTTCATGTACATCGGGCTGGGCTGGGTCGCCGCGGTGACGTTCCCCTCGCTCGTCCGCGCGCTCGACCCGTGGAACGTCGTGCTGCTGGTGACCGGTGGTGTGCTCTACACGGTCGGCGCGCTGGTGCTGGCCACTCACTGGCCCAGCTCGTGGCCGCGGACGTTCGGCTATCACGAGGTCTGGCACGTGATGACCGTGCTCGCGGCAGCGTGTCACTTCATCGTGGTCCTGCGTGTCGTGCTGCTCCTTCGAGCCTGATGGCCGCTTGGTCTGCTTGTCGCTGACTCATAGCAGGGCGCGCAGGTCTTTGATGACGCGGTGGCCGTTCGTCGACGGTGCGAACCCTTCAGCAAGGTCGTCGGGGCGAAGGATCAACCTCGTCTCGAGGCCGACCGCGGCCGCGCCGTCGCAGTACTCGACCTGGTCATCGACGAACACGGACCGCGACGGATCGGTGACCCCGACGCGCTCGAGCGCGATCCGGTAGATCTCGGGCTGCGGCTTCCGGGAAGCGACCTCGAAGGACAGGATCAACGCGTCGAACTCCGTTTCGAGGCCGAGGCGTTCCACGACAGGGCGCGTGTTGTGCGAGCAGTTGCTGACGAGCGCCGTCCGGACGCCGCTGGCGCGCAGCTCGCGCACCACGGGTAGCGAGTCCTCGAACAGGTGGATGTCCTGCATGATCTCGCGCTCCTCGAGGCCGCGGACCTCGTCGATGAGCTCGCGCGTCGGCTCCATCCCCAGGCCCTCGATCACGGCGGCGACGTCACCGTCGTGGTCGGCGTGTGCCCCGACGCTTCGGGCCGGCCGCGTCTCGTCGAAGACGCGCGCGAGCTCGGCCTCGCTGACGCGCAGCTGAGCGGCGAGCGTTCGTTCCCACTTCGCCCATCCGCTCCACACGAGCGTGTCGTAGAGGTCGAGCAGCACCGCTTCGTACGTCATCGCCCTTCAGGCTACTCGGCGCGCTACTCGGCCCACAGGCCGGCGAGAAACGCGTCGACACTCGCGGTGCCGGTGACGTCGAGGACCGTGTCCTGGCCGCCGAGCACCTCGGACGCCAGCTGCTCGAAGTGTCGGCGGACGCTCTCCGGCTCGAGGAACCGGCTGAGCTGCGCGTAGGTGTGCGGATCCTCCAGGCCTCGCGGGCGCCGGTAGTACCGCATCGGGAAGTAGACGTGTAACGCGTCGCGGGCGCGGGTCGTGGCCACGTAGAGCAAGCGGCGCTCTTCCTCGATCTCGTCGTCGTGGCCGGTCGCCATGTCGCTCGGGATCATGCCGTCGGCCGCGTGGATCACGTGTACGGCGTCCCACTCGAGCCCTTTCGCCGAGTGGATCGTCGAGAGCACCAGGTAGTCCTCGTCCAGCAGCGGGGGACCGGCGAGGTCACCTGTCGACGACGGCGGATCGAGCGTCAGCTCGGCGAGGAAGCGCCCGCGACTCTCGTAGCCGCCGGCGATCAGCTCGAGCTGTTCCAGGTCGCGGGTCCTCGACCCCGGCGCGTCGTACTTGCGAGCGAAGACGGGTTCGAGGAAGGCGCGGAGCCGGTCGAGCTGACCGCCCGGGGGGAGCGCCTCCTCGTTCAGGCAGTCCGCGAGGGCGGCGCGGAGCTCGCCGAGGCCCTCGACGGCGCCGCGCGGCACGTCGATCGGCTCCTCCAGGAACCGCGCGAGCGGCATGAGCACAGTGGCGTCGCCCTCGCCTTCCCCCTCGTCGGCGCCGCGAACGCCAAGCTCCTCCATGAGTCGTCTCGCTGTCGCGGGCCCGATACCGTCCGGTAGCTGCAGGACACGGAACCATGCCACCTCGTCGCGCGGGTTCTCGAGCACGCGCAGCAACGCGAGCGCGTCCTTCACGTGCGCCGCTTCCATGAACTTCAGCCCGCCGTACTTGATGAACGGGATGTTGCGCCTGGCCAGCTCGACCTCGAGCAGGTCGCTGTGGTGCACCGCGCGGAAGAGCACCGCCTGCGCCTTCAGCGACACACCTTCTTCCCGGTGCTGCAGAACGGCGCGGCACACCATGTCGCTCTGCTCGGCCTCGTCCAGGCAGGTACGGAGCGTCGGAACACGCTGCCCGTCGCGCTCGCTCCACAGCGTCTTCTCATGCCGCTGCGGGCTCAGCGCGATCGCGGCATTCGACGCGGCCAGGATCGGCGGCGTCGAGCGGTAGTTCTGTTCGAGCGTAACGATCGTCGTGCCGGGGAAGCGCGTCGGGAACTCCAAGATGTTGCGGACCGTCGCAGCGCGGAACGCGTAGATCGACTGCGCGTCGTCGCCGACGACCGTGAGGTTCGGCGCGACGTCACCGTCGGTCGGCCGCATGCCCTCCAGGATGTCGGCCTGCAGCGCGTTCGTATCCTGATACTCGTCGACCAGGATGTGGTCGAACATCGCGACGAGCTGCCTGCGCGGTCCCTCCGCCCACGCGAGCGCCTTCCAGAACAGCAGGATGTCGTCGTAGTCCAAGACGTTCTGCTGCCGCTTGCGCACTGTGTACGCCGAGAAGATCTCGCGGATGCCGTCGGCTTCGTCCCGGCACCAGGGGTAGTGCCGCTCGAGCACCTCGCCGAGCTTCTCGCCGGCGTTCACCGTGCGCGAGTAGATCGCGCCCAGCGTCTCCTTGCGCGGGAACCGCCGCTCGCGCTCGCTATAGCCGAGCTCCTGGCGGATCAGGTTCAACACGTCGGCGCCGTCGGATTGATCGAGCACCGTGAAGTCGGGTCGCAGTCCGAGCGGACGGCCGCCAAGACGGAGCAGCCGGTTCGCCACTGCATGAAACGTCCCGCCCCACACGCGCGCAGCGTCGCCCGCCGCACTCATGCGTTCGGCGCGCGAGAGCATCTCCCGGGCCGCACGACGAGAGAACGTCAACAACAAGATGCGCTCGGGCCGGACACCGCGTTCGATCAGGAACGCGACACGAGCAGCGAGCGTGGTCGTTTTGCCCGTGCCGGCTCCCGCGACCACGAGCAGTGGTCCGTCCCCGTGTGTCGCTGCCGCGCGCTGGGCCTCGTTGAGCGTGTCCTCGAACATGCGTTCGAGCAGTATAGACCCGCCCAACATACGAACGGCGAACGTCGTGCAGAATGTGCGCCGTGAGCGACGAGCAGAAGATCCGCATCCTGACGAACGGGCCGTACGTGGTGCGCGGGGGTGTGCCGTTGGCGCGAACGGCGCAGGTCGAGACCGTGTACGGCGAGCCCGTCGATTGGGCGCCGCTCGAGCCGATCGACCTCGAGACGCCGGACAACTACCAACTCTGTCGTTGCGGCCGCACCGATAACCGTCCGTTCTGCGACGATACCTGCGAAGGTGACTTCGACGGTACCGAGGTCGCCGACCGCGGTCCCCGATCGGATCGCGCGATCCACTTCCCGGGAACCGACATGGTGCTCACCGACGACCGGTCGCTCTGCACGCAGGCCGGCTACTGCGGGGACCGGTTCCGGACCGTGTGGATGATGATGCCCGAGACGTCGGACCCCGAGATCCGCGAACGCGTGCAACACATGATCTCGCTCTGCCCCTCCGGCAGGATCGCGTGGGCGCCAGACGACGATGCCGATGCGGTCGAGCCGCCCTACGAGCCGGGCGTCGCGATCATCCAAGACGGCCCGATCTGGGTGCGCGGCGGCGTCGCCGTGATCGCCTCGGACGGCGACCGTTACGAGGTTCGCAACCGAGACACGCTCTGCCGCTGCGGCCACTCGAAGAACAAGCCGTTCTGCGACGGTTCCCACAAGGACGTCGGGTTCCGGGGCTGATCTGGAAGCCGGCCCGAAGACCGGCTTCCAGTGTCCGATCAGCTCGCGCTCGGGACCAAGCCCTGCTCGCGCAGCACGGCAACTGGGAGCACATGGCAGTATGGCTCGTGCCCGGACTTGTCGTAGTACCGCTGGTGATAGTCCTCAGCAGGGAAGAACTCGCCGGCACGCCGGATCTCGGTCGTGATCGGTCGCTTGAACCGAGCTTGTGCTCGCTCTCGTGAAGCCTCAGCGGCCTCCTGCTGCTCGTCCGACGACGTGAAGATCGCACTGCGGTACTGATCGCCGACGTCTGGACCCTGGCGATCGCCCTGGGTCGGGTCGTGCATCGCCCAGAACACCTCCAACAGCTGCTCTGCGCCCACGGTCTGGGGATCGAACGTCACCTGCACCACCTCAGCGTGGCCGGTCCTGTGGGAGCAGACCTCGCGATAGGTGGGGTTCTCTGTGGTCCCCCCGCTGTAGCCGGAGACAGCCTCGGCCACCCCGGGCACCTGTCGGAACACCCATTCCACACCCCAGAAGCAGCCTGCTCCGAAGATCATCTGTTCAGTTTGCACCGCGGTCCGTCTCCTCTCTCTGGCTTGCTCTTCTGCGTTCCTCCATATGGTGCGTCATCAGAGGCGCAACGTTGCAGCCGTGGCGCGATTCCACGCCTTTCGAGCCCGGATGGTAGGCGCCGACGCCGACTTTGAACGGAGATTCAAACGATGTCCCAGCCTGCCAACAGCTACGACGCGATCGTGATCGGCGGAGGCCACAACGGCCTGATCGCCGGTGCCTACCTGTCGAAGAACGGCGCCCGGACGGTCGTGCTCGAGTCACGCCACAAGACCGGCGGCGCCGCCGACACGATGGCACCCTGGCCCGAAGCTCCCGACATCAAGGTCACGACCCTCTCCTACGTCATGTCCCTGATGCCGCCGACCATCCAGCGCGACCTCCAGCTCGAACGGTTCGGCTACAAGGTGCATCCCCAGGGGATGGGATACCTCCCGCACCCCGACGGGCGTTCGATCGTCCAGCACGAGGATGAGGCGAAGACCCGCGCCTCGATCGCCCAGTTCTCCAAGCGCGACGCCGACGCCTACTTCGAGTTCGAGGCGCGGATCGGTCGCATCGCCAACATCATGGGGCCGATGCTGATGCAGACCCCGATGCACATCGGCTCCAGGAAGTTCAAAGACATCAAAGATGTGCTGCAGCTCGGATGGCGCCTGCGCAAGCAGGTCGACGAGAAGACCGTGGCCGACATCACCCGGTTGTTCACGATGAGCGCGAGCGACCTGCTGGATCGCTGGTTCGAATCCGACGTGGTGAAGGGCTTCATGGCGGTGAACGGGATCATCGGCACCTGGGCCGGGCCAAACGCACCGGGCACCGCGTACGTGCTGATGCACCACTCGGTCGGGGACATCGGTGACGGGCAGATCGCCAGCTGGGGCTATCCCGAGGGCGGGATGGGCGCCGTCAGCAAGGCGTGCGAGGACGCGGCGAAGTTCCTCGGCACCGAGATCCGCCTCAACGCCCGGGTCCAGAAGGTCCTGACCAAGAACGGTAGGGTCACGGGCGTTCTGCTCGACGGCGACACCGAGCTCACCGCCTCCACGGTCGTCACCGCCGTGCACCCGAAGATCGCCTTCCTCGAGCACCTCGAGCGTGACGAGCTGCCGACGGACTTCGTTAACGACATCGAGGGCTGGAAGTCCCGAAGCGGCACCGTGAAGATCAACCTGGCGATCGATCGGCTCCCCGACTTCACCGCCGATCCCGGGTTCGATCCGCAGATCCACGGCGGGGCGATCCAGATCCTCGACGACGTCGACTACCTGGAGCGCGCGTTCCAGGAGGCGCGGTTCGGCAAGGCCGCCACGCTCCCCTTCAGCGACACGGCGATCCCAACCGTCTTCGACCCGACCCTCGCCCCCGAGGGCGTGCACATCGTCTCGATGTTCACCCAGTGGGTGCCGCAGGAGTGGGCCGTCGAAGATCACCCGGAAGAGCTCGGCGCCTACGCGGACCGGCTGATCAACCGGGTCGACGACGTCGCCCCCGGCTTCAAGAGCTCGATCATGTACCGCCAGGTCATCGGGCCGAAGGAGATGCAGGACGACTGGGGGCTGATCGGCGGGAACATCTTCCACGGCGAGCTGACCGTGGACCAGCTGTTCCACATGCGCCCGGCGGTCGGCTACGCTGACTACCGCACGCCGATCCGGGGGCTCTACCAAGCCTCAAGCGCGACCCACGCCGGCGGCGGAGTGACCGGGATGCCCGGGCACCACTGCGTCCGCGAGATCCTGAAGGACAAAGCGCTCTCCAAGCGGTAAGCCCGCTCTTCTGCAAAACCGCAGGTCGCGCGGTGGTGCATAGGTCGATTGCGGACCGGTCTCGGTCGTTCGTCTTCCACCGCGCCGCCGTGAGAATGGCCGCTCGACCGGTACGCCCGCAGGGCCCCGTTACCCGAAACAAGGTAGGGACCGCAACAGAGGAGGGCAACATGCGCCAGTGGGAACTGATCGGGATCACGGACACGATGCCGGCATGGACACCGCCACGCGCAGCCGGGTTCGACACGATGGTGCAGACGGTGGTCGACAGCTCCGTGTTCTTCTGGACGACGGATGCCGGGTTGCACCTCCTGACGGTCACAGAAGCGGCCGCCGAGCACCTCGGCCGTTCCCCCAAGGAGTGCGAGGGGCATCATCTCGCCGAACTGGTCGGGGGCGATGGGGCGGGCGAGGTGCTCGAGGCGCACGTGGCTGCGCTGAACGGTCGCACGTCGATGTGCTGTCTCGACGTGGAGCAGGGCACGGTGTGCTGCCGGGTCGCGCCGACGAAGGACGCGAACGGCGACGTGATCGGCACGTACTGCCTGGCAGTCAGTTGGAACGTCGACCTCAGCGAGCGGGAGCCCTTGCTCGCACACGTCGCATGACGCGCGCCGTCAGCCTTCGAACCGTGCCGCGGCGTCGAGCACGCGCGCTATCGATGAAGGGCAGTGCGCTGCCGACAGGGTCCACAGCTCGTAGCCGCTCGGTGGCAGGTACACGCCGTGCGCGAGCATATGGTGGAAGAACCTCGCGTACCGCTCGTGGTCGCATCGCGACGAGTCGCTGAAGTCATGGACCGCTCGCTCGGTGAAGAACACGCTGAACAGCGACTCCGCGCGGTTCACGACGATCGGTATCGCCCGCGAGGTCAGCGCTTCGGTGAGACCCGCCGTCAACTCTTCCGCGATCTTCACGAGGCCGGGATATGGGTCGAGCTGCCGCGCCAGGTCGAGCGTCGCGATGCCGGCCGCGACCGCAACTGGGTTCCCGCTCAACGTGCCGGCCTGGTAGACGGGTCCCACTGGTGCGAGCCGCTCCATCACGTCGCGGCGCCCGCCGAACGCAGCGCACGGGAAGCCGCCGCCCATCACCTTGCCCAGCACGGTGAGATCCGGCCGCACGTCGAACACTGACTGCGCCCCACCGTAGGCGATCCGGAACCCCGTGATGACTTCGTCGAAGATCAGCAACGCGCCGTTCCCGTCGCACAGCTCGCGCAACCCTTGAAGGAACCCGTCGACGGGTGCGACGACACCCATGTTCGCTGCGACCGGCTCCACGATGACGGCCGCAACGTCGGCGCCGCGTTCGGCGAAGATGGCGCGCACCGCATCCAGGTCGTTGAACGGCGCCGTCAGCGTGTCGCGAGCAGCACCGTCGGTGACGCCGGGAGACGATGGGATGCCGAGCGTCGCGAGGCCGCTTCCCGTCCCCTTCGCGAGCAGCGCATCCGAATGCCCGTGGTAGCAGCCGGCGAACTTCACGACGATGTCGCGACCGGTGAAGCCGCGCGCCAGGCGGACCGCGCTCATCGCCGCTTCGGTTCCGCTGCTGACGAGTCGCACCATGTCCATGCTCGGCAGCGCGTCGACGAGCCGCTGGGCGAGCTCGACCTCGCCGCGCGTCGGCGTTCCGAACGATGTCCCGTTGCCGGCGGCGCGCACGGCCGCACCCACGATCTCGGGCCGAGCGTGTCCGAACAGCAGCGCTCCCCACGACTGCACGAGGTCGACGTAGCGCTTCCCGTCGACGTCGATCAGCTCGGCGCCCTCGCCTCGCTCGAAGAACACGGGCGTGCCGCCGACGCCGCCGAACGCGCGGACCGGCGAGTCGACACCGCCGGGTATCAGGGTGCGAGCGCGCTCGAACAGCTCCTCTGACCTGGTCACGGTCCCTCCGTCGAGCGGGCTATTGCAAGCAGAACTCGTTGCCCTCGGGATCCTGCATCACGATCCAGAACTCTCCGCGCTCATCGAACCGGCGGAACGTCGAGGCGTCGAGCCCTTCGAGCCGCTTCGCTTCCTGCTCGACCTTGGCACGTCGCTCGTCTCCTTCCAGGCCTTTGCCGACGTTGACGTCCAGGTGAACCCGGTTCTTCAGAACCTTGCCCTCGGGGACGCGCTGGAAGTAGATCCGGGGTCCCACGCCGTCGGGATCGACGACCGCGCCGGCGTCGTTCCAATTCTCTTCGGGGATGCCGGTCTCGCGCGCCCAGTCTTCCCACGAGTCGAACCCGTCGGGCGGGGGCTGTTCGATGTAGCCGAGGGCCGCGGCCCAGAACGGGGCGAGCGCGCTCGGATCGGCGCAGTCGAAGACAACCTGGATCGGCGTTGCCACGCTAGTCGCCTCCGAGCCAGGAGGCGGCGTCCTTCGCGTGGTACGTAAGGACCAGGTCCGCTCCGGCGCGCCGGATCGAGGTGAGCATCTCGAGCACCGCGCGCCGTTCGTCGAGCCAGCCGTTCTGCGCGGCGGCCTTCAGCATCGCGTACTCGCCGCTGACGCTGTAGGCGGCCATCGGGAACGCGGTCGCATCCTTCGCGCGGCGGATGACGTCGAGGTATAGGAGCGCGGGCTTCACCATGACGATGTCCGCGCCCTCGTCGATGTCGGCGCGGATCTCTCGCATCGCTTCGTCGGCGTTCGCGGGGTCTTGCTGATATCCGGTTCGATCACCGAAGCTGGGTGCGCCCTCGGCCGCCTCGCGGAACGGGCCGTAGAACGCGCTCGCGAACTTCGCTGCGTAGGCGATGATGCCGACGCTCGCGTTGCCCGAGGTATCGAGCGCATCGCGGATCGCTGCGACCTGTCCGTCCATCATGCCGCTCGGTCCCACTATGTGGGCTCCCGCGTCGGCCTGGGCGACGGAGATGCGCCGGTACCGCTCGAGCGTCGCGTCGTTGTCGACGGAGCCGTCGGCATCGAGCACACCGCAGTGCCCGTGATCCGTGTAGGAGTCCAGACAGAGATCGCTCAGTAAGACCTGGTCGTCACCGAACTCAGTCCGAAGCGCGCGCAGCCCCTGTGCGGCGATCCCGTCGGGGTTCCACGCTTCGGAACCCTCGGCGTCCTTGCGCGCCGGCACCCCGAAGAGCATGAACGCGCCGACCCCGCGGCCGGCGATGTCGACGGCCTCCTTGCGGAGCGACTCCACCGTGTGCTGGAAATGACCGGGCATCGAAGCGACCGGCAATGGCTCGGTGATGCCTTCCTTCACGAACAAAGGCGCGATGAGCTGGCGCGGCGCGAGTTCGGTCTCGCGGATCAGGGCGCGCAGCGCAGGCGTCCGCCGCATCCGGCGCGGTCGTTGCTGGGGAAATGGCATGGTCCGCACATTCTAGGCGCGACGCGGTAACGACCAGTGTTTCGGCTCGAAGGGTCCGATCCGCGCCGGGGCTGCTCGGTTACCCAACGTAGAACAGCACGACCTTTCGGGTATCGAGGTTCAGAGTCCAGCCGAGACCAATACCTGTGCCGGGAACAGAGTCCACGAGTAGACACCGCTGTCTCCGTCCTCAAGAGGCAGGCGAATCGGCTGCTTCAGTAGACACGCCAGATACTCCAGGACACGAGCTTCAACTTCGTGATCGGTTTGCTGTTCGCGCCAGCGAAGGAGGATCTCGCGTTCGGCGTTAGGTTCGAGAGTCCATTCGCCGCCGCTCACGCGCAAGCTTTAGCAGGTCATCAGCGGTCTTTCCAGAGCCGCCCTCGACCGCTGTTGCACGCTCCTTGGCCTCAGCGATCTTGGCCTTCATCTCCGGCGCGTCGAGCCTCTCACGCGGCATCGGCCGCTCTTGCCCCACACCTTCAGGTTCTTCGACCTGGTGTTCTGCGTGCTCAGGCATCGAGGCACCTCCCTGCTCGCTTTGCCTCGTGATCAGGAACCCTAGACCATCGACCGCCTCTTCGGGGGTTCTGGGCTCCTCGAACGTGGCATCATGCGCAGCATCGCTCCGGCCGACGTCCGGGAGACCGATCGTGACCCTGGCGCCGCTGCCGGTGTTGGTGGCAATGGCGGTGCCTCCGTGGGCCTCGGCGATCGCTCGGACGATCGCTAGGCCCAGCCCCGCACCCTGGGGTTCATCCCTTTCGATCGCACTTCTCGTGAACGGCTCGAAGGCGCGGGGCAGGAACCCTTCTGCGAACCCGGACCCGGAATCCTCGACGGCGATCCGGATCTCGCCCGCTTCGATCTCTCCGCGGACGTCGATGCGACCACCCGCCGGCGTTGCCCGCATCGCGTTGTCGATCAGGTCGTCGAGCGCCTGGCGGAGCCATGTCGCGTCAAGGCGGGCGATGGCATCCGCGGCGCACACGGACTCGAGTTGCACTCCCGCGGCCGCAACCCGAGGCTCGTTGCGGTGCACGGCCTCGCTCAACACGTCGGCCAACGAGACTTGCTGAGGATGAACGAGGAGCGTTCCGCCGCGGGATCGTGAGAGCACGAGCAGATCCTCGGCCAGCCTCGACAGGTGCAGGTTTTCCTCGGAGGCGTCACGCACCGCAGCGGCGAGCTCTTCCACCGTCTGCGGGCCGGTGGCGGCGATATCGAGGCCCATCCGCTGGACGGCGAGCGGGGTCCGAAGCTCGTGGCTCGCTCGGTCGATGAGCTGGCGCTCGCGCGCGACGGCGTCCGCGATCCGGTCGAGCATCTCGTTCAGGGTTCGCCCGAGCATCGCGATCTCGTCGCCACCTTCCGACACGCTCAACCGCGCCGAAGGATCGGCCGCGGAGATCGCAGCGGTCTGCCTGCGCATGCGCTCGACGGGCAGCAATGCTGCGCCGACGAGCCGCCAGCCACCGAGCCCGAGGACCACGAGGAGAACGACACCGGCGATCGCGAGCGTGGCTCCCAGCTGCAGGACCTCGTCGCGCCGATCCTGTAGCGAGGCGCCCACCAGCACGACGTACCGCTTGCCCGCCACATCGACGGGCGTGGCCAGCACGCGCGTCACGTTGTCGATCCCCGACACACGTTCGTCGATCATCGCGGGACGGCTCAGCGAGGACAGCGTGGTGCGGTCGACGAGCGGGTTCGCCGCGACGATCCGGCTCGACGCGAGCAACCTTCCCGAATCGTCGGTGATCTGCGCGAACGCCTCGTCGCTTTCCAGCAGGGTGGGCTGGATGTTCGGCAGCGCCGGGCCGTTGCGGCGGACGTCGGCGACGAGCACCTCCGCGCGAGACCGCAGGCCCGCGTCGATCGCCTCCAGCAGATTGTTGCTCGTTCGTACGTAGACGAACCAGCTCAGACTCGTCAGCACGAGCGCGACACCCGCCACGAAGGCAAGGGTCAGCCGAAGCCTGATCGGCCAGCTACGCGGGCGCGGCATCCTGGATCCTGTAGCCGACTCCTCGAACCGTCTCCAGCGAGGAGCGCCCGAACGGACGGTCGATCTTGTCCCGCAGCGACCGGACGTAGACGTTCACGATCCGCGGGTCGCCGTCGTAGGCGAAGTCCCAGACGTGCTCGATGAGCTCGGTCCGCGAGAGCGCGCGTCCCTCGTTGCGCATCAGGTATTCGAGGAGCGCGAACTCGGTTCGCGTGAGCTCGATCCGTCGATCACCACGCCGCACGTCATGGGCTGCTGGATCGAGGACAAGATCTCCGACGGCCAGGACGTTCGGGCGTTCGGGCGCGCCGCGACGGATCAGCGCCCGCAACCGGGCGAGCAGTTCCTCGAACGAGAACGGTTTGGGAAGGTAGTCGTCCGCGCCGACGTCGAGGCCTCGCACGCGATCGGCGACCCCGTCGCGCGCGGTGACCATGAGCACCGGCATCCATCGGCCGGCATCCCGCAGCGTGCGGCAGACCTCGAACCCGTCAACAGGCGCTCCATCACCCTCGAGAACGACGTCGAGCACGAGCGCGTCATAGGTGTTCTCGGTCGCCATCCAGATCGCCTCGGTTCCATCGCGCACCGCGTCCACCGCATAGCCCTCGCGCTCGAGTCCTTTGCGCAGCAGCGCAGACATCTTCAGCGAGTCTTCGGCAACGAGGATGCGCATGGTCAGGCCCCGCGTCGAGTCTAGTTCGTCGCGTTCTTGGATAGGAGTTCGAGCGACGTCACGCGTGGGTGACCGAGACCAACAGCGCGCGCTCAGTCGGACCGGCGGCGCTCTCTTCGGCGACCTCGCCGACGCCCTTCACGTAGTACTTGTGATCGATCACGTGCGGCTCGAGCTCGGTCCACTCCTTGGTCTGCACGACGTCGTGGAACGAGCCGTACGGAACCTTGATCGAGGCCGAAAGGCTCAGCACCAGGTACTGGTCCTCGGCCTGCCCCGCGTAGTACTCCTGCCGGTGGGTACCGCCGACCGTGGGATCCGCGTCGATATAGATGCCAGGCTGCGCGCCGTCGACGCCGGCGTGCCACGTGCCCTCGGTGTTCTTCACCGCTCCGCTAGGAGAAAGCTCGGCCGTGTCCTCGCCGAAGTACCAGACGTTGCCTTGCAGGTCCTGTGTGTAGTAGTCGGACGTTCGCTCGGAAAGCACGCCGTCCAGGAACCCTTGATCCTTGACCACCACGCAGGGCACGCCTTCGATCGTGGTCGTGCGGTTGGTGACCTCGAAGACGTCGCGCAGCGGCTTGCCCTCTTTCACGCCCTCGTAGATGAACGTCGTGCCGGGTACCAGAGGGAACCACGGGTTGGTCACGCTCGCGGTGAAGTTCGCGGGGTCGATCGACACCTGATAGGCGCCACTCGGGCTTGGCGACGATGATGTGGCGCTCGGCGTCGACGTTGGCCCCGAGGACGACGCGTTATCCGTTCCGTTGTTCGAACATCCGGCGGAGAGTGCTGCGATCGCCGTTGCCACCACGATCCTTCTGACGTTCATGGTTCCTCCTAACTCAAGGCTCTGCCGTTCGTGTGGGTCGAGTATGGGTGAGTGATGGTGAAGGAACGGTGAAGAGCAGGTGAGTCTCAGCGAGCAGCGTTGAGGACCCGTTCGAGGGCGGCGACCAGGCCCTCGATCGTGTGCGGTCGCGCGACGCCGCTCACCCGCAAACCGTGGGCTCGCGCTTCTTTGGCAGTCACGGATCCGATGCACACGACCTTCGGGTTGCCGCGGACGACGCCGAGCGCACCGACGAAGCCGCGAACGGTCGAGGAACTTGTGAACGTGACGGCATCGACGCCGCCGGAGGCGAGCGCCTCGCGTGCCTCCGGTGGAAGGGTCTTCGGCATCCGGGTTCGGTACGCGTCGACTCGTACCGGTGTCCACCCTTTCGATGCGAGCGCCTCCTCCAAACCAGGGGGCGCGATGTCGGCGCGCGCGCAGAGCACACGTCCCTTGCCGCGCGGGAACGCGCGCGCGAGCGCAGCCGTCGTGAAGGTTGCCGGTTGCACGTCGGCGTCGCGGCGTGCCCATCGACGGAACGCCTCCGCGGTGCCGTCACCGATCACGGCGACGTTCGCACGCACGTCGAGGGCCGACTCGAGCCGCTGGGCGAGCATCTCGACGGTCGCGCGGCTCGTGAGCGTGATCCAGTCGAAGCGTCCCGCGGCGAGCTCCTTCAGCGCCTCCGTCAGCGCCGCGCTACGAGCCGGGACGATCTCGATCGCCGGCGCGAGGATCGCGGTCGCTCCACGGGAGCGGACCATCGACACGAGCTCGGCCGACTGATCAGCGGGGCGCGTGACGAGGATGACCTTCCCGGCGAGAGAAGTTGACCCGCGACGGGTCACGCGTCCTCCAGCTCGGCGAGGATCTCCTGAGCCCCGTCGGCGATCAGCTCCTTCGCCGCGCGTGACGCTGTCGCTTCCGCGTCCTCGCCGTCGACGGCGACCCGCACGACTCGCGCGCCGTCGGGCGATGCGACGATCGCAATCATCGCAACGCGACCATCGGCCTCGATCGTGGCGAAGACGCCCAACGGAAGATCGCAGCCGCCGCCCAGACGCCACGCCACGGAACGTTCGGCGTCGAGCGCGACGTGACTCGCTCGGTGATCGAGCGGAACGAGAGCGGCGATCGTCGCTTCGTCATCGCTCCGCGTCTGAAGGGCGAGGCATCCCTGACCCGGCGCCGGAACCATCTCTTCGAGTCCAAGCACGCGCCGGTGGTCGGCTTCGATCCCGAGACGCGCGAGCCCGGCCGCGGCGAGCACGGCGGCATCCACCTCGCCCTCGGCGAGCTTGCGCATCCTCGTGTCCACGTTTCCCCGCAGTTCCACGATCGTCAGCGTGGGATCGGAGGCGAGCAGCTGGGCGCGCCGGCGGATGCTCGACGTTCCGATCCTCGCCCCTGCCGGCAGCGTCGCTTCGCGTGTCACGAGCACGTCGAACGGATCCGCTCGCTCGGGAACAGCCGCGATGACGAAGTCGTCGTCCTCCGCGGCCGGCAGGTCCTTCGCCGAGTGCACGGCCAGGTCGATCTCACCGTTCTCGAGCGCGTCGAGGATCGTGTCGATCCACAGTCCCTTCAGACCCTGGGGCGAGCCCGCCGCCGCAACACCTTCGTCGCCCGACGTCGACATCGGCACGACGTCGATCTCGACGCCGCGGGGCGCGAGGAGACGCCGAACCTCTTCGACCTGGGCGAGTGCGAGTGAGGACCGGCGGGTGCCGATCCGGAGTGGCTTCACGATCCGTCGGGTTCGAGGGCGTCGAGACCGAGTAGCTCGGCCAGCACCTTCGCGTGGAGACCGTCGGTGCCGGGCTCCGAGCGTTCCTTCAGCTCGACGATCGGATCGTGCAAGAGCTTCGCGACGATGCCTCGCGCGAGCGCCTCCACCGCTTCCCGCTCGTCGGGCGTGAGCTCCGCGAGCCGCGACGCGTGCCGGCCCAGCTCGGCCTGGAGCACGTCCTCCCCGCGCCGGCGGATCGCGGTGATCAACGGCGCGAGCGTGTCGCTCCGCCGGCGAACCACGAACCGACGGACCTCCTCGCCGACGATCTCGTACGCGTGCGCGATGTCGGCGGCAGTCTCACCGTCGCGCTCCGCGAGACGGTCGCGCAGCGCCGCGACGTCGACGAGCCGAACGCCATCGATCGCCCCGACGGCGGGCTCCACGTCTCGGGGAACAGCGAGGTCGAGTAGCACGAGCGGCCGCTCACCGCGCGACGCCATCGCGCCTCGCACCATCTCTTCGTCGATCACGGCACCCGTCGCCCCGGTCGCGCTCACCACCAGGTCGACGTGACGCAGCGCATCACCGAGCGTGTCGAGGTCTCCGTGTTCGGCTTTCGTACGTTGTGCGAGCGCGCGCGCGTGCTCGAGCGACCGGTTCAGGATACGAACCGGCCCGACGCCGAGCTGCCGAAGGTGCTTCACCGCGAGTGCGGCGATCTGTCCCGCGCCGACGACGAGCACATCGCGTCCTTCGAGTCCGCCGAGCTCTTCTGCTGCGATCGCGGCACCCAGCGCGACGAACGCATCTGGTGCCGCGCCGAGCGAGGTTTCCTGCCGGACCCGGCGTCCGGCACGCGAGGCCGCGTGGAACAGTCCCGTCAACGTCGGTCCCGCCGTCCCTTCAGCCTCGGCGTGACGGAGCGCCGCGCGCACCTGCGCCAGGATCTGCGTCTCGCCGAGCACCATCGAGTCCAAACCGGCGGCGACGCCGAACAGATGCTCGGCCGCGTCCTTCTCCCAATGCGAGTAGAGCGGCTCCGACAGCTCGTCCGCGCTAACGCCGCGGGTCTCGATGAGCAACCGCTTCAGCCCCAGGAATCCCGCGTGGTAGTTCGGCACCTTTCCGCAGACCTCGACGCGGTTGCAGGTGGAAAGGATCACCGCTTCCTCGATGCCGTCGAGGTCCTGGGCATGCCGATACGCCTTCGCCAGGTCGTCGTCGGTGAACGAGAGCCGTTCCAGCAGCTCGATCGGCGCGCGACGGAATGAGATCCCGAGGGTGAGGATGGCCATGGGCAGGTGCGGAGGATTCTAACCTGGCGCCTACAATCTCCGGCGGAGACGTGGCTGAGTGGCCGAAAGCAGCCGCCTGCTAAGCGGTTAGGGGGGTAAAACTCCCTCACAGGTTCGAATCCTGTCGTCTCCGCTCTTCAGGCCAAGGAACGCCGCAACCCGTGGGGCAACGCCCAGCCCAACGCGGGGACGTCGGAGCTCTTGAGGTCCCCGACAACCTTCTTACGGCTTTAGTCCAGCTGCACGCTCGATCCCAGCGGAGCACGCATCGTCATAGAGGAAGCGGTAATGAGGGGGAGTCGAAGGAGGAGGTGTCACGCCGGCTGGGATCTGGAGATAGATGGCATATGTAGAGCCCTTCAGCGAGAGGTTCACATCCGCGGTCCATCCGCCAGATTCTGTCCACCCACCTGCGATGAGCGTGGGCTGGGTCTTACCGCCGCAGAAGAGGCTTGTCAGGGTAACTCCCTCCTTCTGAGCATCGACCAAGGCCTGAGCAAAGAGGGTGCCCGAGTCTCCTTGCACTGTCCACGTTCTGAACACGTTCGCGGCGGACGCACCCGGTCCTTCAGCTGTACCACCTGCACTGCCCAAAGGCGGACCCTGTGCCACCAAGCACGGTATCGATAGCTGAAACACGCGGTCCGCTAAGAGCGCGTGGAACTTCTGCGATTCGACGGGGTTCGGGTGCGAGCAAGCAACCAGAACGCATGCCGCAGCGACAACTGCAGCTCGCAAATGCAGGTGCCTACGGGAGCTTCGCAAGGATCACGTCCCGATCCGTTTGGTGACCGATCTCCTTTGGATGGAAACTGCCAGTGCCAGGAATGTTGGACCGCTGCCGCAGTCACTGAAATTGATTGCATCAAGCGCGTTGAAGCGAGCCGTAATGTCAGTCTTGCGATAGCGCAACTTCAAACAGACTGACTGCCAATCGTGGGTCATGTGCCGCAAGACTCGACGCTGAGCCGAGGAGAGAGGTCCGGAGAACCTACGTCGAAATACCAGGCGGACCCCGTTACCGGATAACGCGGCGATCGGAATGTGGGCGGTCTAACCTCGATGGATAGCGGCGCCCCCGCTGGAATGTCATGTGCGACACGAAATCGGGCTGAGGAGAGTACTCGCAGTACCCCGACACGTCCCAGCTATTCCAACCGAGCTTAAGGTGCTTATTGATTGCTCTCGGACGTGATGAGAGAAGAGTTGCCCCTGAATACCTCAGGAGCGATCCTTCAGCGTCGAACACAGCGCTTGGATACACGGCCAAGACCTCGGCCGTTTCAGCCTGATTGATCGCATACATCGAGAGCCTCGCTTGTCCACGGCATCTTTCGAGGATGTCGGCGAAAAGCAACACGATTCCCTCGTTGTTGTCGCTCGCCACGGCGAGCCCTGTTGAGATTCTTGACAACCCATCGGACTGAAGCTGAAGCACCGCAGCGGGTGGAGTACCAACTTCCGATGGGACCCCCTGACTCCCACTAGGGGGGACGGTTCCGAGACTGGGACCGTTGGTCACGGATGATCCTGTTGAGAGGGAACACGCGCTGAGCAAGGCGACCAAGCAGTAGCGAAATCTTCGCACGAGAACCTTTTTCCCCGACGACGAGGATCCCATCACGAGCTGAGCGCGGTCGCCTGTTGCAAGAGGGCGTCCGTCTCCGCGAGGGCCGGCGCCGCGCCGAGCCGCTCGAAGATCGCGCGGGCCTGCTGCAGGAGGGGCGCGGCTTCGTTCGGTCGGGTGAGTCCGACCAGACAGCGGCCCTGTCCGAGCAACGCGAACGCCTGCTCGGGAACGACCCCGAACCGCTCCCAGCGATCGGCAGCATCGGCGTACCAGTCGACAGCGGTCGGCAAGTCGCCGCGCGCCTCGGTGAGGGCGGCGTTCGCCGCGACCAAAGCGTGCTCGGCGTAAGGACGGCTCGCTTCGACACCCCTCACGAGCCGCTCGGCGAGCTCGGTCTCCCCGATCCCCAGGGCAGTGCGCACCATGGCGGGGAGCAAGACGAGGTAGTTCGCGTTGTCGCGGGCGCCGGGGTAGGCCTCCAGCTCGGTGAGGAGCGTGGCTGAAGCCTGGTCCTGTCCAAGGCTTGCGCGCGTGAGGGCTGCCGAGCCAAGTCCGGTGACGACGAGCTGCGGATCCTCGGTCCCACGGGCAGCAGGCTCGAGCCAATCGAGCGCATCGGCCGCTTGCGAGCCCTGGCCCCGCAGGGCGAAGATCCGAGCCTGCGAGGCGCGGACCGCGACGAGGTCGAACACGTCCCCGCTCGCCTCCAGGCGTGGCACCGTCTCGGCGGCGATCTCGAGCGCCTCCTCGAGCGCGCCCGTGTCGCCGAGCACATCGAGCGTGCTCTGCACGAGGGTGTCGGTGACCTCGGTGAGCCCCCGAGCGCGTGCGTAGGCGATCCCTTCACGCGCCAACTCAAGAGAGGCTCCGGGCCCTTCGAAGACCCAGAGATCCACTCCCAGGTTGTTGTGGAGGATGCCCACCTCGCGCCCTTGCCCCGCCTCGGTCGCGAGCTCGATCGCCTCGCGGTAGTCCAGTAGACATCCTGGATCCCCCAGGGTGGCGCGGGCTGCGGCGCGATAACCGAGGGCGCGGGCGGGACGAGGAAGACCCAGCTCCTCCGCCAGCGCGAGCGCCTGATCGGCGACACGGATCGCGTCCTCGGACCTTCCCTGAAGGGCATCGACCCTGGCCACACCCGTGAGCGCTCCGACGAGCGAGGGAGAGGGCCCGAGCGGCTCCAGGAGCGCCAGCGCCTCCGCCGGGAGGGTCCAAGCTCGCGCATCACCGAGACGGTTGAGCACGACGCCGAGGATGCCCATCGCGCGGGTGGTCGCTGGCAGGTCGCCCCGTTCTTGGAGCGAGGTGGCGGCCTCTTCCAGGACCTCGGCGGCCTCGGCGAGGCGTCCGGCTTGGAAGGCCGCCTCCCCGAAGCGGACGAGCGCTTCGGGACGTTCGGAGTGCCCTTGTGGGGCGAGCGCGAGCGCCCGCTCGAGGTTCGACAGCGCCGCCGAGTTGTCGAGACCGAGCGCGCGCTCCCCCGCGAGGGACAGGAACCGAAGGGCCGGCGTCTCCAGCTCGGTCGCTTGCTCGGTCTGTCCCCCCGCGCGGGCGAGCTCGAGGGCGGTCGAGTAGTGGTAGGCGAGCACATCGGCGAGGTCTTCCACGCGTTCGGGAGCTTTGGACTCGACCCAGGTAGCCGCGGCGACGTGGCGAGAAGCCCGAGCGGCTCTGGGAAGCTGGGAGTACGCGACATCGCGGGCCAAGATGTGCCAGAACGCGTATTCGGCCTCGCCCTCGATCGAAGAACGCCGAGCGGGTCGAACGAGCTCCTTCCGCGAGAGCTCGCGAAGCGCGTCGGTCACCTCGGTGAGGTCCCGCTCTCCCATCGCAGCGACCGCGCCGGCCCAGAAGACCTTGCCGATGACTGCCGCGTCGGCAAGCATCGACTTCGGCTCCGGACCGAGCGTGTCCAATCGGGCTGCGATCAATGCCTGGACGGAGTCAGGGAAGGGGACTTCCGCACCTTCTTTCAGTACCCAGCTCGAGCCCTTCTGCTCGAGCAGATCCTTGTCCATCAATAGGCGCACGAACTCCTCGGCATAGAGGGGGTTGCCGCCGGCGCGATCGAGGATCGGTTGCTGCAGCTCGGCGGGGAGCACGGTCGTGTCCAGGAGCGCGGAGACGAGGCGCGCGGTCTCCTCTTCGGTGAGGGGTGCGAGGTTGATGGGCGTGGCGTTCCGCAGCCCCGCCGCGTAGTCGGCGTGGCGTTCGAACAACTCCGGCCGGGCCGTGCCGACCACGAGCAATGGCACGCCTTCCGCGCGATCCGCCAGATGCTCCATGAATTCCAGCATCGCGGCGTCTGCCCAGTGCAGGTCCTCGAAGACGAGGACCGTCGGGTGCTCCTCGGCGATGTGTTCGAGGAACCGGCGCCACGCCGTGAACAGCTCCTCGCGCTCGGCTTTGGAGTTCGCCTCGATCCCCAGCAGCGGGAGCAGGCGCTGGCGGAACCAGGCTTGCTCGTCGCCTTCCGGCAGCACGGTGTCGAGCTTGGCGGTCGCGACATCGGGAGGATCGGACTCCAGGATCCCGGCATGGGCTTTCAGGATCTCCCCGAGCGCCCAGAACGTGATGCCCTCTCCGTACGCCAGACATCGACCCTGGCGCCATCTGACGATCTCGGGTCTCGAATCGACGTAGCCGAAGAGCTCGGCGACGATCCTGCTCTTACCAAGACCTGGCTCGCCGACCACCGTGACGAGCTGCGGAGAGGTGGCGGCAACGGTCTTCTCGAAGATCCCTTTGAGGAGCGCGAGGTCGATCTCTCGACCGATGAACGGGGTGTCGTGCGTGCGGGTGAGGTCGGTGCCGAAGCGGGACCGAGGTGACTTCGCGTGGAAGACCCGCACGGGATCGGCCTTGCCTTTGAGGGTCGCGGGTTCGAGCTCTTCGTAGTCGAAGATGACCGAGGTGGCCTCGTAGGTCGCGAGCCCGACCGCGACCCCCATCTCCGGAGCAACGGACTGCAGACGCGAGGCGGTGTTGATCGCATCTCCGGCGAGCATCCGCTCCCCCGAGCCCGCGGTGATCCCGAGACGCACGAGCGCCTCGCCCGTGTTGATCCCCACACGCAGTCGCAGCGGCGCCCCGCCGACCGCCTCGAGCTCATCGGCACCCTCGGCGATGCGGATGCCTGCGCGAACGGCACGCTCGGGGTCGTCCTCGTGAGCGGCGGGCACCCCAAAGATGCCGACCACTGCGTCACCGATGAACTTCTCCACGACGCCGCCGTGAGCCTCGATCAGTGCCTTGGCCATCGAGGCGTAGGCAGAGAGCATCCGATCGACGTCCTCGGGATCGGCCGACTCTGAGGTGGCAGTGAATCCGATGAGGTCGCAGAAGAGGCACGTGATGACCTTGCGTTCCTCGGGAGTTGCGCGGGCCGACGCGCCCAGGGGTGTCGCGCACTCAGGGCAGAACTTGAAGCTTCCCTCGTACTCGAAACCGCAGGAAGGACACACCGCCATCACGCGAGCCTAAGTGATGGGGCGGCGGTCCTGCTATCTCAGGGGAGCGTGACGTACTGCCCGAGGAACGCCCTTGCCGAGGGTGTGTCCATCCGGTAGTCGACGTTGGTCGCACGGCACATCGCGTCACCCGTGATCGTGGTTGCAGCGACGATGTTCGTCTCACCGGAGCCCGCACCGAGGAAGTTCGGTCCACCGGAGTCGCCGTAGCAGGTACCACCGTCTCCGAGTGCTGGGTTCATCGAGATGCGTAGCCAGCTCTTGTTCACGGCATGCAGCCCGCCGGTCGCGACGTAGCGAACGTCCGCGTAGTGGAAGACCGGACCCTTGTCGATGGTGACCGACTGCGCTCCGTACCCTACGGAGGTGAACCGCATGCCCCGCAACCCGTTCAGCGACCCCGCGGTCGGGAGTCTCGCGGGGGTGATCCCGATGACCGGCTCGTCGAGAACGACGACGGCCACGTCTTGCGGGTTGTTCTGCTTCCAGGTGTAGTTCGGATCCGCATGCCAGGTGCCCCAATAGGAAGTACCGGTCTGCGCGTCATACGACTGATCGAACGTTACCGCCACGCGGCTGATCCCTTGATCGCAGTGCGCCGCGGTCAAGAAGACGGTCGGAGAGATGAGTGTGCCCGTGCACGTTTCCCACGTGCCGTCCGAGTAAGGGAACGGCGCGAGAAGCGCGCCGACGAACGGATGGGCGTTCGCATCCGGCACGCCGTTAGTGATGGCGCCGGCCGGCGTCGAGAGCGCCAGAGCCATCACGACGGCGAGGCCAGCAGGGATCAGTCGTCGCATCGGGGGGTTCCTTCCTTGAACGGGAGCGGGGCAAAGAACCATATATCAGGCATTCGTGCTGGGGGAAGGGTTCAACATGCGCGAGTTTTCTCCGCGTGTAACGTTCGCGTCCGCGCCGGGACAGACTCCCATCGTCGAAGAACCTCGAGGAGGGGGATGTCATGCAAGACGGCATGGAAGCTCAGATGGCCGGTCAGATGCCAGGAGCGGTCTACGTCCAGACCAACGAGCCGGAGAATCGCGTGATCGTGTTCCGTCGCGCGCCGGACGGAACGTTGTCGATGTTCGGCGACTACGCGACTGGCGGATCGGAGCAGCAACGCGCCGCACCTCCCATCGCAGGGGTCGGTCACCCTCACGAGTGACGGTCGCCACCTGCTCGTCACGAACGCCGCGAGCGACGAGGGATCTGTTCGACCAGCCGCCGATAGGCGAGGTGAGCTTCGTCGGCGTCCTCGGGCACGTCCTTACGCATGACATGCTCCTCTATGGCCCGGTGCGAGGCCAGGTTTCGAGTATGACCCCGTTAGGCTCGATCTGTGGTCAGTGGGCGGGCTGCGCCTCCGCCCCGCGACCGACCGACATGTAAGTGAGACCGGCACCGCGAGCACGCGCGCCGTCCAGCGCGTTGCGACCGTCCACGATTACCGGATAAGCCATCACCATGCGGAGCTGCTCCAGGTCCAGCTCCTGCAGCTCCGGCCACTCGGTGCAGATCACGAGGCAATGCGCGCCAGTCGCAGCGTCCGCCGGGTCAGTCGCGATGCTCAGCTCGGGCACCTCCCGCCTCGCCGCCTCGGCGGCCATCGGATCCCACGCCACCACTTCTGCGCCCTCGGCGATGAGGCGGCGCGCGAGGGCAAGTGCCGGGGCCCCCCGGACGTCGTCGATCCCGGCCTTGAAGGCCACCCCCAAGAGCGCGACGCGCTTGTCCTCCAGGTGCCAGACCGCTTCCTCGACCTTGCGCGCTACGGCCTCGAGCGCCTCCTCGTTGATGCGCGTCGCCTCCTTCAGCAGGCGGAAGTCGTAGCCGAGGCGATCGGCGACACGCTCGAGCGTCACGATGTCCTTCGGCAGGCAGTAGCCGCCGAACCCGAGCCCTGCGCCGAGGAATGCCGGCCCGATCCGCGAATCGGCCCCGACGATCGTCATAACCTCGGTGACGTCGGCGCCGGAGCGCTCCGACACGCGAGCAAGGGCATTCGCGAACGAGATCTTGAGCGCCAGGAACGAGTTCGAGGCGAGCTTCGAGAGCTCGGCGGAACGCGGATCGGTCTCGATCAGTCGGCGGCCTTCCGCGAGCAGCGGCGCATAGAGCTGGCGGATCGCGGCGAGGCCGTGTTCGGAGTCCGATCCCGCGACCAGGCGTTCGGGCTCCAGGGTGTCTTCGATCGCGTGGCCTTCTCGCAGGAACTCCGGGCTCGAAACGATCGCGAAGTCGAGATCGGGACGCTCCAGCTTGATCGTCTGCTCGATGCGCGCGGTCGTGCCAGGCGGAACGGTGGACTTAACGACCACGACCACGCCGGGCGTCGCGTGCCGCGCGATGTCGCGAACGGCGCTCTCGACGGCGACGAGGCTCTTGTCCCCGGAGCCCACCGGCGGGCGGCCGACGCAGACCATCACCGCTTCGGCTTGCTCCACCGCCTCGGCGATCGAGTCGGTGAACCGCAGGCGCCCCGCCTCGACACCCTCGTGGAAGAGGTCTTCGAGGCCGGGCTCGCTGAACGGCAAGCGGCCCTCACGCAGGGAATCGACACGCTCGGGGTTCGCGTCGGTGCCGATGACGTCGTGACCGAGGCTCGCGAGCGCGACACCGGTGACGAGTCCGACGTGACCGGTTCCGACGATCGCAACCCTCACGTCGATGCCACCGTCAGATCTCGGAACCATTCGACGGTGCGGCGCAGTCCTTCACGCATGTCGACCTCGGGGCGGTGACCGAGCACCTCCGCCGTCTGCGTCATGTCGGCCGACGTGTACCGCACGTCTCCGTCGCGAGCCGGCTCGCGGATCGGATCGGGAGCTACACCGGTGAACTCACCGATCGTCGCGAGCAGCTCGTTGATCGAGGTCGGTGTCGCGCCGCCGCCGATGTTGAATGCACGGCCGAACGCGGCCTCAGGCGCCTCCGCCGCGCGCAGGTTCGCCTGGACGACGTCGTCGATGAACGTGAAGTCGCGTGCCTGCTCACCGTCGCCGTAGATCGTCGGGCGCCCGCCGGTGAGGCATGCAGTGATGAACCGTGGCACCACGGCGGCGTACTCGCTCGCGGGATCCTGCCTGGGTCCGTAGACGTTGAAGTAGCGAAGCGACACGGTGGGCACGCCGAGCGACGACCAGTAGGCGTGAGCGTACGCCTCGCCGGCGAGCTTGCTGGCGGCGTACGGCGACTTCGGACGCGGAACCATCTCTTCGTGTTGGGGGAACGAATCCTGATCGCCGTAGACCGACGACGAGGACGCCCATACCACGCGTGCGCCGGCGGCCTTCGCGGCGAGCAGGACGTTCAGCGTCCCGCCGACGTTGACCTCCGTCGTGAGGACGGGTTCTACCAAGGAACGAGGCACCGAGCGCTTCGCTCCCTGGTGGAATATCACGTTGCACCCTTCTGCCGCCTGCGCGACGGCCGCTTCATCGCGGAGATCCGCTTCGATGAAGGCGACCGCAGGGGCGTCCCGAAGGTTGTCGGGCGAACCTTCGGAGAGATCGTCCAGACCGAGGACCTCATTTCCCTCGGCAGCAAGGCGCGCGGCGATGCGTGATCCGATGAATCCGGCCGCACCGGTTACGAGCGCCTTCATGCACGTTCCTCCTGGTCCGCTACGTGCGTTGAGCGTACCGAACCTTCCAGGTCGTGACGCTGGTGGGGTTCGGTACGATGGTCGCCGAGCGCCGGTAGCTCAATGGATAGAGCATCTGACTACGGATCAGAAGGTTGGGGGTTCGACTCCCTCCCGGCGCGCGATTTATCGTTCTGCCCACGCAACGAGAGGACGTGAGCGATGTCGACGATCATCAGGTTCAACGGCGGCGGTGAGCGGGTGGTATCTGACGAATCGTTCGTGATGAACGAGACGGGGGTCCATTACAAGGACGAGTCGGCCGACGGCAAAGAGCGCCTCCACGTGATCCCATGGAACGTCATCCACGAGGTTGTTCAGGAGCGCGAAGCCGTCGTCATGCTCCACGAAGCACCGGAGGCTGCACCGGACCTCACCGTAGTCTGAGCCCCATCGTCCGCGTCGCCCGTATGCTCGACCGATGAGCGATGGCGGGCGGATCGGCATCCTCAGGCCGCTGCGGATCAGGGACTTCAAGCTGTTGTGGATCGGCCTCTCCGTCTCGCTCACGGGCGACGGCATCTATGTGGTCGCCATCGCCTGGCAGGTCCTTCAGATGTCGAACGCGCCTTCTGCGCTGGCGATCGTCCTGCTCGCCTGGACGC